>JASLPY010000273.1 GCA_030744755.1 Kiritimatiellia bacterium
GCCGCCGAGCTCCTTGGTCAAACTTGAGGACATCGTTTCCTGTTCGGCCGCCAGGCGATTAGCTTCAACCTGGAACTCTCGAATGAATTCCTCAATGAGCTCGGGCGCCATGAGTTTGTCTTTTAGACCGGAGAGGATGCGCTCCTCGATTTCCTGTCGCTTAACCGTTCGACTGTTGTCACAGGTGTCCGTCGTCATATAAATTGGAACAGATGGGGGCCTGATCTAAGAGAGGACCTGGCTCATCTGGTTGATAATATTAAGCGGCGTGTTTGCGGTATTGCAAGCGCCGGGTTTCCATGGTTTTCCGTTTGATCCTTTCTCGTTGTTTTAAAATAGCTTGCCCACGCCCGAAGTAGACGTCTGCAGGGGTGAGGTTGTTGATGCTCTCATGGTATCGCTGATGATTGTAATGGTCGACGAATGCTTCGATCTGCGCTTCCAAGTCTGCCGGGAAGAAGTAGTTGTCCAGCAGGATGCGGTTCTTCAGGGTTTGATGCCAGCGTTCGATCTTGCCCTGTGTTTGAGGGTGATATGGCGCTCCCCTGACGTGGCCCATGTTCTTGTCACCCAGCCATTCAGCCAACTCGCCAGAGACGTAGCTGGAGCCATTGTCCGATAGCAGTCTGGGCTTGTGAACAACATGGGCCTGATCGCAGCCTGACGCCTGCAGGGCAAGGTCCAGCGTGTCCGTTACATCACTTGTCTTCATGGTCGCGCACAGCCTCCAGGCAATGATATAGCGCGAGTAATCATCGAGGATCGTCGACAAGTACATCCAGCCCCAGCCAATGACCTTGAGGTACGTGAAGTCTGTCTGCCACAGCTGATTAATGGCTGTCGTCTTGTCCCTGAACTCATCGGCAGCCTTGATGACGATGAAGGCCGGGCTGGTAATTAGATCAAGGGATTTAAGCAGGCGATAGACGGAAGCTTCTGAGACAAAGTACTTTTCTGTATCAATAAAGCGCACCGCCAGTTCCCGTGGGGATAATTCAGGCACATCCAGTGCCAGGTCAACAATGCGCTGACGGACATCATCGGGAATACGGTTCCAGACCCGAGACGGCCTAGGAGATTGATCTTCTAGGGCCTCTGGTCCACCAATCTGGTAACGGTCGTACCAGCGGTAAAACGTGGTGCGAGGAATGCCCAGCGTATCAAGTGTCTGTTTGACGGGCAGATGCGATCGCTCAACAAGGTGAATGATCTCAACCTTTTCTGATGCGGGGTATCTCATGCGTCGTCTCCCCCATCCGCGATCATGCTTTTTTTAAGAAGCCGGAGTTCCAGGGTTTGCTCGGCAACGACCTCTTTCAGTTCACGCGCCTCACGGCGAAGAGCGGTCACCTCACCCGTAGAAGCCGCCCGGGCCGTATCGCCGGCAAGCCGGCGCTTGCCAGCTTCCAGGAACTCCTTCGACCATTTGTAATAGATACTCTGGGCAATGCCTTCGCGCCGACATAGCTCGGCAATAGTTTCTTCGCCACGCAAGCCATCCAGCACAATGCGGATCTTCTCTTCGGCTGAATACTGTTTGCGCGTCGCCCGGCGGATGTCCTTGATCGCCTTCGCGGCACCCGTCTGTCGTGTTTGCGATTTCTGTCTCATCTTCGTTCCCTTCGGTCACTACGATGAGCTAGAAATCCTCTCTTATGCAATACCGCTAATCTGTTCCATAGGCGCTGACGTTGGACAGGCGATTTTGTTGTTCGTTACCAATTAAATAGTGACAGTCACTATTTTTGATAGTGAAAGGCGTCGATTCCCAGGGGCCTCCCTTAATTAAATAGTGACTGTCACTATTTAATTACTATTTAATTGGCGATTAGGACGATTCCACTCTGCACCCAGCCGTGCTAAACGCCGGGCCATGTTTCGCATCGACAAATTGACCTACCGGCTCGGCGG
>JASLPY010000274.1 GCA_030744755.1 Kiritimatiellia bacterium
GAACAAGGTGAAGGCCAAGGTTGCAATTCCTAGGAAATCGCGGACCAGGATGGAGATTTTTTCATTCATGGGGTGTGGTCCTAGATGAGGGTTGAGTTATCAATCGCCGTGTGGTGTCTTGAAGCACGGTATCCTTTTTCCAGTTTTCGTCGTCTAAATGCGGGTAATCCAGAGTGAAGTGGAGTCCGCGGCTTTCTTTTCGTTTCAGGGCTCCCTGTATAATCAACTGCGCTGTGAGCGCAATGTTTCTTAGTTCCAAGGTGTCTTTTGTGATGGTGAAGTTCCAGTAGTATTCCTTGATTTCGTCCAGAAGTAACTGAATGCGCCGTTCGGCGCGGTAGAGTCGCTTATCAGAGCGTACGATTCCTACGTAGTTCCACATGAGCCGTCGTATTTCATCCCAGTTGTGCGAGACGACGACCGATTCGTCACTATCGACGGCGCTTCCACTGTTCCATGCCGGGATGTCATGGGCAGCAGAGAAGTTGACATGCTTCTTTTTAAGCAACGAAGCCGCTTTTGCAACGGCCCTGCGGGACAATACCAACCCCTCCAGAAGTGAATTAGACGCTAATCGGTTGGCTCCGTGCAGCCCGGAATAACAAACTTCCCCGCTGGCAAAGAGATTGCGGATATTGGTTTGCCCGTCGGGATCCACAACAACTCCGCCGCACGTATAATGTGCGGCCGGAACCACGGGGACGGGTTCCCGCTCCATATCGAACCCGAATTGCAGGCAGGTCTGGTAGATATTGGGGAACCGCTCACGTGTGCGATACCCTTCAATATGAGTGGTGTCCAGATAGACACAATCGTCTCCGCTTTTTTTCATTTCATAGTCGATGGCGCGGGCTACGATGTCCCTTGGCGCGAGGCATCCCAGGGAATGGTGGTTTTCCATGAACGTGCTTCCATCCTTCAGCCGCAGAATTCCTCCTTCGCCCCGCACCGTTTCGGAAATCAGAAACGATTTTGCCTGAGGATGGTAAAGGCAGGTCGGGTGAAATTGAATGAACTCCATATTGGCAATTCGGGCTCCGGCCCGGTGGGCCGCAGCTATGCCGTCGCCTGTGGCTATGTCCGGATTAGAGGTGTAGAGGTACACCTTGCCTGCTCCGCCGGTGGCAAGGAGGGTGATTTTCCCTACGAACGTTTTAACTTGGTTTGAGGCTACATTGAGTGCATAGAGTCCCAGTGCTTCATCGCGTGCACTTCCTGGTTCGACCTTGGTATCGAGTCGGGCCAGGGTAATGAAGTCGATCAGCATGTGGTGCGAGAAGATTTCGATGTTGTCTTTGCTTATAACTGCTTCGATAAGCGTGCGTTCGATTTCTTTTCCGGTGAGATCGTTGGCGTGAAGGATACGATCCCTAGAGTGCCCTCCTTCGCGACTGAGGTGGTAATCCTCGCCATGAATACGGGTGAACTCGGCGCCTAGGCCGATCAATTCGCGCACACAGGCTGGCCCTTCCCTGCAGATGATGCGCACAACATCCTCACGACACAATCCGCGTCCCGCTTCCAGCGTATCTTCGGTATGCAGTTCGAAGGAATCGTCATCGGTCATGACGGAGGCGATTCCGCCCTGAGCGTAGCGGGTGGTGGATTCTTCAAGCTCGCCTTTGGTGATGATTGCCACCGAACCGAATTGGGAGGCCTTGAGGGCAAAGGTCAAACCCGCGACGCCACTGCCTAGAATGAGGAAGTCCTTCTCGATACACATATCCAAATTATAGATATTTAACCCTTTAATATCAATAGGATAATGGAGGGCAGGGTGAAGCTTCATAGAAATAAAAAATCGAAGGATAATTATCCAAACAACTTCAAAATATTAGATATAAGAAAATATGGTGCTTCAAAGATTATTTATGGAAATTTAGCTTTTTAAAAGAAT
>JASLPY010000275.1 GCA_030744755.1 Kiritimatiellia bacterium
AACGCATCGAAGTTCTTCACGTCGCGCTTCGCCATCACCTCCAGGACTACCGGCGCGTATTCATTCTCGGGTGTCATGACCCAACCGGGCGGTGTTCGGTACTTCGTTCCTTCCTCCTTGGTTCCCTTGAAGACATGATCAGCAAGTGCGAAGCCTCCCTTGCCGACGCGGACAGCAGCGTAAGCTCCCGGGGCTTCGACGAAGACAATACCGTCCTGGGAAACAGGTTTGCCCAAGCCGCTGGTCGACATCCAGACCATCATCTCTGCAGCGCCCTTGTTGTGCTTTAGTTTCTGGGTGACCAGACTGCCCTTGCTTTGCACTGACCAGAACTGATTGAAGGCTACGCGATTGTCCTTTGCGCGGGGGACAGGAACGATCCGCGGATCGTGCTCACCGGCGAAGATCACGCCCTGCCAGCGGCTCTGACTGCTGATCATGACCCAATCGGCCAGGGGCCTGGCCTCAGTCATCGGTGTGCCAAGGATAAACGCCGGATCGCAGTAGCTGTATCGCAGTATGCCCCCGCCATCCGTGCGGAACTTGTTTGGCTGCTGGTCGGGACGATCCATATGCCGGAATGTGTGTCCCTGTTTTCCCAGGCCCTGCACCCGTTGGCGAATCTCGTACGTGCCCCGTCCCGCAGTGTCGCGCGCGATGTCGGCGACAACCGCAGGCGGACGATACCCGCTGAGAAGAGCGCCTACGTCATGACCGCTCAACTCCGGCTTTTCACCGATAGCGAAATAGAGCCATGCAAGCACTGCGTTTCCGTGCTTCCGGCTCTGGGTGAACGCGTTATTGCCCTTGATGCGCGAGCCGCCGCCGCCCATGTGTCCCATGATCTGCTCTTCGGCCCAGTACGCGAAATAGAGATCGAGAATCATCCCGGCGGCGCGTTTTACGTTCTCATCCCCGAAATCGTAGAAGTTGTAGAACCCCTTGATGAGCGTGCTGTTGTATCCATCACTTCTCATCTCAACGCAGATGCCCCTGCGGGCGCGCTGGCGACAATACTCGACGAAGTACTCATTCCAGGCTTTGAAATGCTCCGACAGTGTTGCGCCGTCATCGCACTTCTTACCGCGATACTCCGGAATGTCCTTCGCGTACTTTGCGAAGTGCCAATGGCAAGTGAAATCCATGGCGTGATGGTTCTCGGAACTGTAAATGTGCCATGTCTTGGACTTCCTGTATTCAGCCTTACCAAGCCAGGAGCATTTCTTTGTGTAGATCCACATGTACTTGAGTACGGCTGACTCGGTGTCCCTGGTGATTCGGCCGGCATGAACGCTGCCTTTCGGGCCATACATCTCGAGCAGGCGCAGGACGATCTCTGCGTGCCAGTGGAAGCTGTCGCGGTCGCAGATGGCCAGAGGGTTATCCAGGTAGTATTGCGTGTTCTCCACAAGAGCGGCGTTCGCCTCGTTGAGTTTCTCGTTCAGGTACAGACAGCGCGCCGCAAACGCCATGATGGAATAGGAGTAACCCCGCACGTATGGGCCGCGCCCCTTGCTCAATGGCGGTCGCTTCCTGGCGCGTTTCAGTGGTCTGCCCGCCTCGGCTCGGATGACCGCATCAGCGCGCTTCGGGAATCCGGCCAGTACTTCTTCCGGTGTAGGCGTGCCAGCCGTCAATTCCGCTCCCCTGGCCAGCATAGCCGCGCCAACCACCATCATCCATGCTGTTCGCTGCATCATCTGTTCTCCTCTGATTGAACCATTCTTCGTCTGGAACTCCGTCGTTTGCCCCAACCTACAAGATTGCTGCTGCGATGTCCCTGTTTATTTACCGCACCGTTGCACTTCAGATGTGAATTCGCGAAACTTAATAATCGTCCGAGAAAATACCTCAACTACAAAACCCCTGCCGAAGTGTTCCATCAAC
>JASLPY010000276.1 GCA_030744755.1 Kiritimatiellia bacterium
TCGCGCATGGACAGGAACGCGGGACTACCGTTGCGCGGTCGACCGATGACCACGTGGTCCAGCACCTTGATGTCGATGATTCGACCGGCTTGGATAAGCTGGCGGGTGATCCTGAGATCCTCGGCACTTGGCGTCGGATCGCCCGATGGATGGTTGTGTGTCAACAGCAGTGCGCAACAGGCACCGCCGTCTTCCCCTATCGCCGCTCTGAATACCTCACGCGGATGCACGAGGCTGGCATCGGCCAGACCTAAGCTCACCAGGTGTCGGTTAATCAGCCGGTTCTTCACATCGAGTGCGAGGACTGTAAATGCTTCCTGTGCCAGGTTGGCGATGTCACCGCAGACGCGATACACGTCCTCGGGTGTTCGCACATGTTCGCCGCTCGATTCACGCACCAGCGGCAACTGCACCAGCGCTGTCTGAAAACTGCTCATGCTTCATATCCTCCTGTGATTCCAAGTGGTGACGCTCCCAGTCCAGGCATTCCTGCCTGCTGGGGCTGTTGAACATGGCGAATCCCGTGGGATCCTTGACTCGCCAGTACTGAGCTCGGTTGTCGAACTCGATGGTTGTCGCCCGGCTAATAGATAACTGCCCGATGCGGCTAAGGTCGATGGCCTCCGTGTAGAGGCATCGACCCAGACCATCGGGTGCGAATGTGATGGCAGCCCCGTTCATCGTCCGAGCCTCTGCTGCCGGCGCACCTGCCGGTAATACTCTGGCTTCTTCTGCCTTGCCGTAGTCTGCCCCAGCGCCTCCTCAAGGAAGGCAGTGGCTTTCTCGCAATCGGCACCCTGGAAACCCACGGCATCGATCTTGATCTGGCCGGCGGTATCGACGATTACTTCAATGGTCCTGCTCATCGGACACCTCCAATCGTCAGCTTGATAGCCCCATCCTTGAGATTCTGCCGGCGCGTTGTGTAACCCTTGCGCTTGGCTTCGGCCTGTGCCTTGTAAACCCCGTACAGTTGCAGGAGTGTTCCGTACTTCTCGCCTACCTCCTTTGCGACGTGTCCCTGCCACCAGTCCGTGGTCAGGCCATAGGACCCGTCCTGCTGTTCGTTCAATGCGATGTCGTAGGGCCCCTTGAGCCTTATCACGAACTCGCCTTTACGCTTATTGTCGCCGTAGCCCCGGGCCTCGGCCTTCTCTTCAACTGTCAGCCCCAGTTCCCGGCATGCTTCACGCAATGCCAAAATGTCCCGGACCTGGGTTTGTATTGATGTGAAATGACTCATATTCCTTCCTTTCGTGTTTCAATTGCGTCATGTGAAGTTTTTGAAATCTGGAAGATGCCCCACCTGCGCCGCAGTCCACCGAGGGACGGAGCGGTAACAGGTGTGACGTGGGGTGTCGGGTTCGCCCTGGCGAGAAGGGAAATGTGGACGAGCGAACCGGAAAGAGGTCCCGATGTACCCGTTTTCAGTACGTGGGGACCGGTTTTGGGAACACAGGAATGGATTGACGTCCTTATGTCCCCGGTTGGCTCCGCGTTGTCACGGGGTCCGGGTGGGCCTGGAGATCGCTACGAGTTACCAGCCAGGATTATTGAACACCTGAATCATGTTCCGGGCGCCGAAAAGAATGCGTTGCGTGCGGCTTTGTGGGCGGGGCCGTTTTCGTGGCCCACAGTCGGCAATGCTCCTACTGACACGCTGAACGCGGTGCAGCCACCTGGAACGCATGCATAACCTGCGGGGCGATCTGGCGCGAACCGTGCGCACGAACGGACCGTGACGGGTTATCCCATCAGGTTCATGCACTTGTTAGCCATTTCTTTGCATTCACTGACCGATCCTTGATTCGCTTCAAATGATGCACCAGCTAACCCTGTCAACCTTCTCTTCGGGAACACAGAGCGCATCCTGCACATAT
>JASLPY010000277.1 GCA_030744755.1 Kiritimatiellia bacterium
CTGCCGCCGGCTGCTTTGTCGTGACGGAATACTCTTAAGCGCATAAGAAGAAGCGAGGAGCGGGAACATCAGCGGTATGGACATACAAGATATGGGGGTTGATCACCCAGCCGCCGACAACTTGATATAAAGCTTTACAAGTTTACATAGAATATTATCATCAGTTCCGCAGCCCTGGCGGCAAGTCCCGTAACTCCCTGTACTTTTGGAAGTTCAAGCACAACGGAGGAATCCCAAACCCCACTCCTGGCGCATATGAGCCGGTTTCTGCTCTAATCGTCTACTCCCCTGAACGGAACCGTTCAGCATAGTTCAGTCGATCCTGTGCCTCTTCCGCTGATCCACGGGTATGAGACGTAGTTCAGTGTCGCGCTCGATGCGAACGATACCCCCAGATATTGTAAAGCCCTAAGTTGACTGGACACTCTGGTGGTTGTAATCAGGCGGCCTTTCGGGCGGCCTGCGTGCCAGCTCTGACCTGTGCTGGTGTCTTGTATCCGTGGCGCTGGATGATCCACAGTTGGTTGTATTGATCCCGGAACTCCAGGAGGGCAAACCTGAGTTGTTCGACGTTGTAGAAGTGCCTCACCCAGAGCAGGTTCTCCTTGAGTGTGCGGATGAACCGTTCCGCACATCCGTTGCCTTCGGGGGCACGCACGAAGCTGGGGGAAGCCTGGATGCCCAGGAATGCGATCTCGTTCTGGAAGTCGTTGGAGACGTATTGCATACCGTTGTCGTGCCGTAGAGACAAGCCTGCGGCGATACCCTCCTCGAAGCCGCCGAAGTGTTCCTGGACGCCCTGGCGGACGGGCTCAAGGGCCTCGAAGCGGTTGGCAGAAGCCGCAGCGTGAATGCCCACACATTCGCACGTGCAGTGGTCGATCGTCACGAAGACGGAGGCCACTCCCTCATCCACGGTGCGTGTCTGGGTCAAGTCGGTACCCCACATCTGATCGGGTTTGTCGGTGATGATCGTGCCGTCGTGGATCCGGGAGTCCTGCCGTCTACCCGGACGTGCCTGAAGTCCGTTCTCGCGCATCAGCCGTCGGACCCGTTCCCTGGAAGTCCGAACGCCATTGAAGCGCAGCTTCGCCCAGATCTTGCGGTAGCCCTCCCCGTGGAAGGGAGAGGCTTCGATCTCTTTCTTGATATCGTCCACGAGATCTTCATCGGTTGCAGCCCCGACCGGTCCTCGTTTGCGCGGCGCGTAGAGAATATCCAGAACTTGACGCCGAAGCTGCTCGTGCACCGTGGAACGAGAAATCTGCCACAAAGCGCACACGCGCTGAATGCTGTAGCGTCTTCCCGTGGAGGGCGACTTGCGTTCACTCATCTGCGCGACCTCCGGCGCACCCAAGGGCGGTTGGCTTCCAGGTGATCGATCTTCTCTTCCAGGAGCTCGTTCGCCATCGTCAGCTCTCCGATCTTTGCCTGCAAGTCCTTGACCGCCTCGTCCCGATCATCCTGGGGACGCGACCGCAGTGCACCCTGGGCGCCGCCCAAGAACTGGTCTCGCCACTGGCTGAGCTTCGCGGCCGTCACGCCAACGTCTCGAGATACGCTCTCGAGACTCTCACCGTGGAGCACTCGCAGGACGGCCTGTATCTTCTTCTGGACCGAAAACCGACCGACGGGAGACGCGCTTCGATTGGGTGAGGCTGCGCTCGCTCCCGCTCGCTCCGCCTCACCCAATCGCACCCCTCTCTGCTTGCTCATGCCGGACCCTCCTCTCTGACCAACTATCGGTCATTGGAGTGTCCAAGAAAACCCTAAGGCGCTGGACACACAAGCATTATTGAAGGCATGAACAACAAGATCAAAGTCATCAAGCGCATCGCCTTTGGCTTCAGAGACTTCGACTACTTCGCTCTGAAGA
>JASLPY010000278.1 GCA_030744755.1 Kiritimatiellia bacterium
CCTTTAACGTACGAACCGTCCTTCCAGACAACCTTCCGGCCTTCGGTAATTGTAAACTTCTTCAGACCGAGCGCAGGCACACTTACCCGGGCCGTTGCGTTGGCGGGTATCGTGACTTCCAGAGTAAGGGAAGCATCCGTCTTCTTCCAGCTCGATGATATAACGCCTCTGACAGTCTTTATCGAAGCGCTGGCGTGGGTCAGGTCTCCGAGCACATGGGGCTTGATGCGAATATGACCGTAACCCGGCTTGAACTTTCGTGTGCCATAGAAACCGGGCTCCTGTATGCCAACGATACTGTCATAGAAGAATCTGCTGACACCGGCCAGAAAGATCATGCTCTCTTCGGCGTGATAGACGTGATTATTCCATTCTTCCACCTTCGTGCTTAGACTCCAGCCTTCCCACACCGTGGTCGCACCCTTGGAAATCATGTAACCCCATCCGGGGAATTCGGTGGTGTTCACCGCTTTGTAGACCACATCGCCAAGACCGTGGTCAACCAGCGACTCCATGAAGCCGGGCAGGCCCACGTGCCCCACACGCATTCTACCGCCGTTCTTGCTGATAGTTGCGGCAATGTTCTCGATGAGCTGCTGCTCGTCCTTTTGAGGAACAATATCGAGCCCAAGCGCCAGGATTTCGGAAGTTTGCGATCTTGTCGCATAGTGCCCCGTCTTGGGATCAAGCCAGGTCTTGTTGATGGCGGCATGGATATTCCGGGCCAGCTTCGCGTAACGTTCCTCTTGGGCCTTCTTGCCCAACACCCTGCTCATGTCAGCGAGCACCCTGGCGTTCTGATAGTAGTAGCAGGTCCAGATATACTCCCTTGGTGTTACTTTGGTGGAGAAACTCCAGCCAGGGACGCTTCCGGTCTTAGGCAGCATGTGCTCACCAAGCCAGCCTTTTTTTACAACATGAGTGGAATCGGCTAATTCCCGTCCTATGAAATCAACCCAGGCCTTTACCTTCCCGTAATGCTGCTCCAACAGTCGCTGGTCGCCATGGCATTCGTATAGATACCAGATCAGCATTGGATAAGAGGCATTCTGGGAAACATCGCTCTTCCGCTTCATGCCCGGCAGAACGGGTACGATATCTGAAAGGTCGCCGCTGTCTGAACTCCCGAGCTGAATGTCACGGGCAAACCTGGTCCATAGCTCAGGCATGAATTTGCGTATTGCAAGGGTTCCGAAGATGCCGCACGGCTCATTGTAGGCGATGGGCTCCCTGTGCACGCAGTCGATGATGATGCCCTTCAGGGCGACCTTCAGTGAACGTTGAATGTTTCCGTGGATCCGGTTCAGAAGCTCGTTGCTGCAGGTGAACCGACCGTGCAGGTCCACATCGGAGTAGACCTCCCGACCCTGCAATGTATCGAGCGAGGGTCTTCCTTCAAGCCCCTCCACCCGCACGTAGCGGACAGGGTGAAATGTGAAACGCGGTTCATATATTTCACCCTCCCGGTCGCCTTTGAGGATATAGGTGTCCTTCTCGCCCACCGTCCAGCCTGCGGCTATCGACTCATAGTGGATCGTGATCTTAGCACCGGGTTTGCCCTTGGTTTTCAGACGCACCCAGCCGCCGAAGTACCGGTCGAATTCAAACATCCATCCGCCGCTCTTGTGTTTGGTGATCTTGATCGGCTTGAAAGTGTTCTGGACCTTCATGGGCGGGACTGTTTGACTTATCAACCGACCCTTTGGCGCCGGAAGAATCGCGACGTCGCTCCATTGGCTATCGTCGTAGCCCGTCTTGTTCCAATGCAGCTTTTCGAGCCGAGCGTCGTACTCCTCGCCTGCGACGAGTTGGTTGGCTCCGATCGCTCCGCGGGCGGTCTTCCACGTTTTGTCGGTCAGCAATTGCGTCT
>JASLPY010000279.1 GCA_030744755.1 Kiritimatiellia bacterium
CGCCATGGCGAAAGAGAAGTTTGAGCGTACGAAGCCTCACGTAAACGTGGGGACGATCGGACACGTTGACCACGGGAAGACGACCCTGACAGCGGCGATCACGCAGCGTCAGGCGAAGGCGGGGCTCGCCGATTTCACTCCTTTCGATGAGATCGACAAGGCTCCCGAGGAGCGCGAGCGCGGGATTACGATTGCGACGGCTCATGTGGAGTATCAGACGGAGAAGCGTCACTACGCCCATGTGGACTGTCCTGGTCACGCAGACTACGTGAAGAACATGATCACGGGTGCAGCGCAGATGGACGGAGCGGTTCTGGTGGTGAGCGCGGCCGATGGTCCGATGCCCCAGACCCGCGAGCATGTTCTTCTGGCCCGCCAGGTGAACGTACCGAGCGTCGTGGTTTACATGAACAAGACCGACCAGGTGGATGACGAGGAACTTCTGGACCTTGTGGAACTGGAAGTCCGGGAGCTTTTGAGCGAGTACGATTTTCCGGGTGATGACATTCCGGTCATTCGTGGCAGCGCCCTGAAGGCTCTGGCTGATCCTGCCGACGAGGAGAACAATGCGAGCATCGATGAGCTGCTGCAGGCCATCGACAGCTACATTCCGGAGCCGGAGCGGGATACGGACAAGCCCTTCCTTCTTCCGGTGGAGGATGTTTTCTCGATCACGGGTCGCGGTACCGTTGGTACGGGCCGTGTGGAGCGTGGCGTCGTGAAGGTTGGCGACAAGATTCAGCGGATCGGGATCCGTGAGACTTTGGAGACAACGGTTACGGGCGTTGAGATGTTCCGCAAGCTTCTTGATGACGCCCAGGCGGGCGACAATGTGGGTCTTCTTCTTCGCGGCGTAGAGAAGAAGGATCTGGAGCGCGGGATGGTTCTCGCAGCTCCGGGCAGTGTGACCCCTCACACGAAGTTTACCTGCGAGGTTTATGTACTGACGAAGGAAGAAGGCGGTCGTCACACTCCTTTCTTTAATGGTTACCGTCCCCAGTTCTACTTCCGTACGACGGATGTGACGGGTGTGGCGGATCTTCCCGAGGGCACGGAGATGGTCATGCCCGGGGACAATGTGAAACTGACGGTAGAGTTGATCACTCCGATCGCGATGGAAGAGAACCTTCGTTTCGCGATTCGTGAGGGTGGCCGCACGGTGGGCGCCGGAGTGGTTACCGAGATTTCTGAATAGCATCCAATTCTGATTCTCTGAGGGGGAGTCATGCGAGAGATCGTGAAGCTGCGTTGTACCTCGTGCAAAAAGACCTGGTACACCACGACCAAAAACAAGCGGCTTCATCCGGACCGGATTGAGCAGAAGAAGTACTGCCCCCGGGAACAGAAGCACGCGATTTTCAAGGAGGCCCGTTAGGGCTTCCATAGGCCAGTAGCTCTAATTGGTAGAGCGTCGGTCTCCAAAACCGAGGGTTGGGGGTTCGAATCCCTCCTGGCCTGCCGGAGTACTGTCAACGTTGCTTCCGGAACCGGTTTCGGAGCAAGCAGGGCAAGGGAGATGTCATGATCGGGAAATTGAGGGCTTACCTGAGGGAAGTCTGGCTCGAAATGGGCAAGGTCACCTGGCCCACTATGCAGGAGCTCAAAGAGTCTACCCGCGTGGTGATTATTGCTACTTTCCTGGTCACGGTCTTTATTTTTGTTGTTGACCGCTTCATGGGAATTGCGGTGGACGGAATCACCCGTCTGCTCAGTGGAATCTAGGAACAGGCGCGAGGACATGCTGGAAGACAAGCTGGAAAACAGCCTGGGCGAGGAACCGCTAGCCGAGACCGAAGCTCCCTCTTCTGTGGAGGAGAGCGGCGAAGAGCTTGTGGTGGAGGAACCCTTTTCCGCTCCCGCCGACGCGGCG
>JASLPY010000027.1 GCA_030744755.1 Kiritimatiellia bacterium
AGGGTTTAATGCAAGCGGCTAATTCATGATTCTGAATTGCCGGAAATCGAAGCAGAACTTCTGGGATGGACTACTAGTTCCTGTCCCCTATCCTGGCGTGGCGGAGTTCCCCGCACCGCTGCACATCTCAGACATATGGCTTGACATACGGTACATTTTACCGTACTTTCGCCCATATGAAGACGACAATCGATATCGACGAGAAGAAGCTCGAGACCGTCATGCGTCTTACCGGCGCGCGAACCCGTAAAGCTGCGGTTGACTATGCTCTGACCTGCACAGAACGGTCCGAGCGTCTCCGCAAGGTGTTTGAGAAGCCCCTGCCCGACGAGGAATACAGGGGTTCCCTCGATCCTGACTATGATCTGAGGTCCATTCGCGGGAAGGACAGGCCAGGCGCCCATGTGGATGATTGATTCCAGCAAATTCATCGACTGGATGCGCCAAGGACGAAATCCGACACGTATTCTGAGGCCCTTTGTCCTCGCGAACCAGATTGTCTCCTGCGGCGTGATACGCGTTGAAGTCGTGCGAGGTGCGGTCAAGCCAACCGTCAAAGCGGAATTGACCACGCTTTTCGATGCTATCCGGGATGTCGCGATGACAAGCGGTATCTGGAAGCGAATCACGGAACTGGGCTGGCAACTGGACCGACAAGGTACGGTTCTGCCGGTATCCGACCTCATCATCGGCGCGTGTGCGCTTCTCGAAGGCGCTACGGTTGTCACCACGGATTCTCATTTTCAGCAGATTCCTGACCTCAACATCCGCGAAGATCTGCCTGATTGGGACTAGCCACCCCGGGCGGGGTCGGTGTGTGCAGTCAATCATCCTCATTCATAACCGCGCCGAGCGCTTGGTTCAGGCGCGCCTTCCGAGGCGTCGCCTGGAAGCATCTGATTCGACAATATGTCATTGTCCTGATCGTTGTCTTGATCCTTGTCGTTCGCTATCGTCGTCTCGATCTTTGTCCCGATCATTGTCGACGACGATCAAGACAACGATCGGGACAATGATGAAGATCGACGAAGATCGTGATAACGATCGCGACGACGATCAATCTGACCCGGATTGCCTCATTTCATCATCTCTTCTTGTCGAATAACCGACCAGGGTGAAGTGCATTTCAGAAGTGAATCCGACTTAAGCTACTTCTGGCTTCTGAGGATGTAGACGTAGTGGAAGGTTTCATTCATGGCTTGCCAAGCCGTAGCCTCGGAGCGGGTTTAACCAGCCCGCCTCCGCCTTCCTCGCACGCTCGGAAGGGCTACGGCGTGGCATCCTTCGCTCTACGCTCCGCTCCGAGCGAAGGATGGTGGTGGGGCAAGGATTCGAACCTTGGAAGGCGATGCCAGCAGATTTACAGTCTGCCCCCGTTGGCCACTTGGGTACCCCACCGTCTCAATCCATCTGTCATAGAGCGCCCAGGAACAAAGGATCGTTCCCGGAAACAGGCGCAAATAATGCATTGCCAGGATGCCGCGGGCAAGCAAAAAGTGCAAAATGGTGTCTTCCTTCTTCTCTTCGGTGTATTCTCTCCCTATGCCCAGACTCGCCATGATCGTGAATCCGCACAGCGGCTTGCAGCAGGGGCCTCAGATCCTCGATGTCGTGATGCCGTTTCTTGCTAACGCCGGTCTCACGCTGGATGTCAGGGAGACAAGCCACCCCGAACATGCCGGTGAAATGGCCGAGCTTATGAACGTTGAGGGTCTAGACGGCATCTGTGCGATTGGCGGGGACGGCACATTCCACGAAGTCTTGAACGGCGTGATGCGGCGCAAGGACGGCAAACGGCTACCGTTGGGCCTTATCCCCGGCGGCCTTGGCAACTCGCTGATGCATGACCTCCAGACCATTGATCCACTGAAGGCGGCAAAGCGCATTACCAGGCTCGACCCGCAGCCAATGGACCTCATGAAAGTGGAATGCCCCGATATGACCTGCTACGCGTTCAACCTTGCCGCGTTCGGCCTCATGGTCGGTGCGAATATCAAAGCCGAAAGACTGCGTGTGTTTGGGCGCAGGCGGTACGATGTCGCAGCACTTTGGGAAATCATCTTTAACCGGCATCACAAGGCCATGCTGACCGTTGACAACGGGAAACCGGAAGAGGATGACTACGCTTTCATCACAGGAATGAACACGGTTCACATGGGTCTCGGTATGAAAATTGCCCCGCGCGCGAAAATAGACGACGGCAAGCTCGACCTGATACTGGTCCGCCGGGTCCGGCGGCACCAACTGATCGGTATGCTCAGCAAAGTCTACAGCGGCGAACATGTCAGCTCGCCGCAACTCGAATACCGCCAGGTTACCTCGTTCAAGATCACCACATCAGCACCGGCACCCCTCAATATCGATGGTGAGATCAAGGGAACAACTACGCTGACAGTGACGATCGAACCCCAGGCCGTTCAGTTACTCTGACGACCTCGAACTGACAGGCAGGCGTTAAGGGACCAGGGTCGGCTACCGCTTCTTGACCGTCATGCTGATTCCGAAGCTCTCCATCATGATGAATGATGTGTCAAGATCGGGGTTGCTGGTGATGGCGTCAATGAATCGGGGATCGGGCATCGGACGTCGATGCATGTGGTGGCCAAGAATCAATCCACCGGGCGAACGAGAGTGAAACGTTGCATAATCTGCTCCCTATCTTTCTCTCTTGCCAGCCATGTCCTCATTATGCAAATCAACCGGGAGTCAAATACATTGTCGATTGTCGGTTCCGTTAAAACAACCCATGTTGTACACACGATCACCTGCGAGCTACGGTCACGTACATCGCGCCGCAAAGAGGCTTGCCGTCTTTATCCTGAAATTCGGTCTTCAGCTTCAGTTTGCCGGCTTTGAGTTTCACCGCGAACTTTGCCACGGTGTCCTCATCCTTCGTGTCCTGCGTTTCATCAACCCCGGCAATCGTAAGGCGCGCTTTCTTGATGGGTCTCGCGCCCCTGCCACCCCTGTCGCCGAAAGCCGCGACAAGTGTCTTCCCAGATTCTTCCGGCCAGCGCCTCAGCTCAAATGAGTACTCGCCGTCCTTGTCGACTATAACATCCCAATAGCCGTTCCCGTTCGCACCAGTGAGACCACCCCTGTTGTCGCAGTAAGATCCCTGCCAGTCGCTGGCGTAGAGAATCATCGGGTTAGCCGCGTCAGAGCCCAGGACAATGTAACGCTCGCGATCAAAGAGCGGCTTTACTTCCTCGTACCACTCATCGTAATGCGCGGACATCTTCTGCACTACTTCCGGAAACTCCTTGGAGACAACCTTCTTCTGCCCCGGATCGTTTTTGACATTGAAAAGTTGCGATGAACCGATCAGGCGCCACTTGTCCCACATCACCACCGCAGGCTTCCATTTCTGTCCCCCGACCCTGTACTGGACCACGCACATCCTGTCATCAAGCTTTTTCTGTTTACCCTTCAGTAACCCCGCAAGGCTTGTGCCGTTCAACCTCGCATCACTTCCATCAAGGCCGCAGAGATCAATCAAAGTTGGCAGGATATCCTGTACCTGGGTCAGGTCGGCAATATCTGTACCATGCTGGAGTTTGCCGTCAATCCATCGCACAAAACATGGGACCCGGTGTCCGCCTTCAAACACACTCGTTTTCCTGTCCCGCATCCCGGCATTGAAAATTGCCTGTGCGCCTCCATTCTGAGTCCCGTTGTCCGACATGAAGATCAAGATTGTGTTGTCACGTAAGCCGTTCTCTTTGAGAAATCTCTCAAGTTTGCCCATGTTATCGTCAATGTTGGTAATCATGCCGTAGAACTTGCTGGGGAGCCCCCTGCCCTCATGTTGACCGCGATAGGCGTCAGAATACTCCTTCGCGACGACTTCAGGAACATGCGGAGTATTCGTCGGAATGTAAGCAAAGAACGGCTTCTTCTCCTTCTTGCATTTCCTCATCCATTTCATGGCCTCGGCAAAAAAGATATCCGTACAGTACCCCTCGTATTTCTTATCAACACCGTTATGCATGAGGGTCGGATCGAAGTAGCCGTTCATCCAGTGGTCAGCGAGGGAGGTGATTCCCCATGCACGGAAGGAAACCGCCTCCTGAAAACCGCGAAACCGCGGACGGTGGGGGTAACTGTCGCCGAGATGCCATTTTCCGAAGATCCCGGTGGTGTAGCCCGACTCCGCAAAGTACTGCGGCATGATCTTCAGATCATTGCGCATCATCGAGCGCCCCTGGCAAACTGCCATCGCACCGTTTCGCATGGCATCCATACCCGTCATAAGCTGCCCGCGCGTTGGAGTGCACATGGGGGCAACATGGAAATCCGTGAAGCGAATCGACTCCGAACGCAACTTATCCATCACCGGCGTATTGATGACAGGGTTGCCATGACTACGCACATCGCCATACCCCTGGTCATCGGTAAGAATGATAATTACGTTGGGCTTCTCCTGCGCCAGCGTTGATATAGCGATCACGGGAAGAAGAAGGACTATCAGGCAAAGCCTGAATCGTGAGCTGCGTAGGTATGGTATCATTGGTCTTCGGTCTCCTTGTTAAAGAGAACTGTACTGGCCCGAAACGCAGCGGGCCGCTGCCGGTTCCCCAGTCACAGTCCAGTTGCCAGACTCCCGGTCCAGGCTAGATACCCGTGCGAAACCCTGGAGTGCGGCGGGCCTCCGCCGCCTCTCCGGTCACAGTTCAGTTGCCGGATTTCCGCTACTGCTCTACAACAACGCGGAAACCTGTGTGGTACACCTTCTGCCAGTCGGGATAGCCCACGCGGAATGATGAGGTCGAGCGGAACGGGCGGTCATGCCAGGAGCCACCGCGCACTACGCGCTTTGAACCTTCACTTGCCTTGTTCCTGCTGTCGTCTTTGTACGGGTACGCCGCGTATACTGACATCGTCCATTCTGCAGCGTTACCATGCATGTCATGCAGGCCCCAGGGATTCGCCTGGAAACTGCCTGCCTTCGCAAGGTGCAGAACATTGTCATTGAAGCGTGGATCCTTCAGCTCGAAATCGACACTGTGATTGGGATTCTTCATCGGCCTGGGATTGACACCGCTCACGGCCATCTCTTTGACCTTCAGGTCAGCCATGTTGGCAAACTTCGAGAAGTCCGCATCGACATCTCCGTAGCTGAGAGCTGTTTCGGTTCCGGCCCGGCAAGCCCATTCCCACTGTGCCTCCGTAGGCAGAGAAACCTTCTTGCCGGTCTTCTTGGACAGCCATTCACAAAAGTCAACGGCCTCCTGCCATGACACACGGATTACCGGGAACTGCATGTCGTTCATGTAATAGCCACGCTTAACCTGGTCCTTGTAGTGCATATCATACACTCCATTGAGATAGTCAGGATCGAACTGGCGGTACTGCTCAAGCGTCACCTCAGTGGCTCCCATCATGAAACCCTTGCCGATCTTCACCCGCGAAACGGGTTGCTCAACGGGTGTCTCATCGTTACTCCCCATCGAGAAATCCCCGGCAGGAATACTGACAACCTTCATGGTGATGTCATCACCGAGGTCCAATTCATCGATCTGAGCCTCGTAGCTTTTCAGAATCGGCTTCACGGGCTTCAGCGTCCTTGTTGCAATCTGCTTCGGAATAACTGTCTCGTCCGATTTTTCATACGGATTAATAACTACCTCCGGGTCGAAGTCGTCATTCGCATACAGCTTCCTGAGTTCCTTGCGCCGGTCCAGGATCTGCTTCGATGCCCTTGCTTCCGTCCAATTCCCAAGAAACGGCGCATTAAGGTCCATCCAGGTGATGAGCCGGTCCCACGCCTCGGCGGGCAGTTTCACGTTGTGATGTCCCTTCCGAATCATCTGCGTCAACTCACTGGTGTCCGCATGGAATTCGAGTGCATTCAACAGATGGTAATCACCCTCCGGACCGTTCCGCCTGACGTACGGATGGAGGGCATCAAAGGCAGATTTTGGATTCGAGAAATTAGGGATACCGACCTCGCTGAACTTCTTGCCGGTATTCGGGCCGGTACCGGTGATCCGGTCGTGCACCTTCACGCCCATGGCCTTGAACCTGTTCAGGTCGGGATCGCCGTTATGACATCCCGCACAGTACTTGTCGATTACCGGCATAACCTCGCGGCTAAAGGCAAACCCGCGCATCGGGCCGTACCATGGCTCAACGGTTGCAGGTTTCTTGAACATCGCCTTCGAGCGTTTGGTCGGGGGAGGCATGTTCTGGCTCTCGTGACATCCAACGCAGGAGAGTTTCTCACCCGGCATGCCGACGAGCCAGCTACGCATGATCGCGAGGGCCATTCCATTCTTGTCCAGCGGCTGGAGAGAAATTGGTGAGTTCGCGGGAATCGTGAAGCTGGCGGACCCGTCATCCTCCACCGGGACCGTACCTATGATCTGCCTGGCGTCCCAGCAGGTCTCCATGCCCATGGCGTAATGTCCGCCCTTCTTGCGTGGCCCGTATTCATAACGATAAACACGGATACTCTTTACCGATCCGCGCGGCACGCCCTTCAGTCCCGGCCCTTCGTAGATGTCGTTGATGAGTACCGTTGCGGTCTTATCACCGAGCCGAACAGTGTCAGGACGCACGAAGGGCTTTTTCGTTTTGCGCAGCGGGATAGGCTCATACATTTTGCCTGTCTCATCTTTCTTCTTGAGGCACAGCATATTGTCGAAGGCATCAAGCAGGTAGACACTGTCTCCCGTTACCGCCAGGAAGTATTTGTCGTTAAGCGGATATGGGTGATAGAACATCGGCGCATACGAGCGCGACAGGTTGTCGATCACCAACGCTTCAACCTTCTTGCCGCGCCCGGTAATGAACTGAAGCGCCCCATCAGCCTCGAAGCGTCCCTTACCAACGTCAAACAGGCACATAGCGCCACCCTTGGCGTTACTGTGATGACCGGTTATCGTCGAAACAAACTTGTTCGGATGGCCCGGTACAGGACGCGCGAAAAACATGCTGTTGGGCCAGTAGGAGTTACTGCCGTAATAGGCCTTTTGGTCCGTGCCGTCAGGGTTCATGCTCATAAGTACCCGGCTGTAGTAATGGGCAGAATCCGTGTACTCCCAGCGGGTGTACAGCACCCGGCCGTTCTCCATGACGACAGGGTGCCAGTTACCATCCTGGTCGAAGCAAAGACGCCGGACACCGGAACCGTCAGGATTCATAATATGTAGATTGGCAACGAAGGCATTACCTCCTACGCAGGGAACACCCTCATAGGCAGCCGTGGAACCGAAAATGATCCGTTCATCGGGCAGGTAGCATGCATCGTAGTTGTCGATGTCATTACCCATATCTGGCGAGACCTGGCGCTGTTCCCCAAGCTTTCTACCCGTCGCGGGATCAATCTTGAATTCGAAAACCCCCCAGCTTCCATTGTCGAGCTGGGAACTGTAGAGAATCTTGTTGCCATCGAAATGCAGGTCAACGTCTCCGAGATACTTGCCTGCGTCCGCCTTGTGGATCACCTTGATCTCGCCCTCACATATGGGGGACATTGCCACGATCTCGTCGTCAAACTGCATTTTGCGACCCAGCGAAGCCTTGGTCTCCCAGTTGTTCGAATAACGTTTTCCCTTTCGGCTCCGCACCATGAGCAGGGTGCTGAAATCGAGAACAGGGTTGGCTAGAAGAGCTTCTTTCTTAAGCGCCTTGAACTCCTCCGAGTTAATATCGGTAATCTTCTCGAGTCTCGCCAGGTACTCCCTGCCTTTGGGGTATTTCGCCCCATAAGTCGCGACCAGGTCCTCTATAGCAAGCTTCAGGGATTCAACATTGCCCTCACCCTTGGCTCGATGACCGCCCTTCATCAGCGGACCGTTGAGTATCCCGCGATTGGCTTCAGCAGCGTGAGCTCTGCTAGTTGAGATTTGACTAATAGTGCCTGCAAAGAGGCACACCAATACGACGTTTATAATGGTTCTAGTTTTCATGCTCGGAAGAGTAGTTCAGGAAAACGAGGATTTCAAGGCCTGGAAGCGTCCAATTTTGAACGCCATACGGGAAGAAATAGACGTATCCCGTTAGTGCATAGGCAGTTAGAAGGATAACGACCCTCGCCCCGTGGCAACAATAATCTCACGGCAGCGGCAGAACAAACCATATTCTTGCAAATTGCGCGTCCGGCGGAATACCGCCGGCTCCAAACCGCTTTCTAAGCTACCTATTTCGCTTCCCGCTCTTCCCCACCGAGCGCCACTACGCGAAAGCCATAGTTGTCGTAAACGAATTCAGGCGGATTGCTGACATAGCGTGTGCCCGAACGCATGTAACGTTCACTGTCATTGAACCAGTACGACCCGCCGCGAATGCCGCAATTTCCGCTCTGCCGTGTTTCATTCCACTCCCAGACGTTTCCGCCCTGGTCAAAGGTACCATGGGGGCTCGGGCTGCCCTTGTAACTACCCACGTCTTTCGCCTTTTCGGAGCCCAGGTTGGCTTCCGGCGCTTTCTCGCCCTTCGCCGGGTACATCCAGTACCCAGCTCCGCCTTTTTTGCCGGGATCATAGTATGCCGCTTTATACCATTCATCCTCGCTGGCCAAGACCCACTGGAGCTTCTTTCCGGCCGCCAACGCGGCATGGTTCGGCATCTTGATGGTCATGATGCCCCACTCGCTGGTGAACGTATAGGAGCCATTCTCGATGCTACCCTTACCCTTGCCGTTCGAAAGCCAGTTGCAGAAATGCAACGTCTCGTACCAGTTCATGAGGACTGCCGGCTTCTGGGCCATGCCTTCCTTGAGCGAATATGAGTAACTGCCCGGCTCACCGCTCCGAGTGATGCCGCCGTTCTCCTTCTTGCCCATTTGCCAACGCCAGAGCACGTTATCCTTCCCCTCCGTATTGACGGCGTTGAGGAACTCACAGTACTGCTCGTTGGTCACCTCGTACTTGCCAATGCGATAGGTGTAAGAGACAGCACCGAAGCCGGTACTGTCTGCCCGGTTGCCCGGATCACCCACAAGCACGGTCTCGGGATAACTCTCCGGCGCTCCCGGAGCCTGCCCCGGGAACAAAGCACCAACAGTCAGACAAGCTGACACACACAGAGTTATCATATCCGCTTTCACAACATTTCCCGCAATAAACGATAGTAGAAACTGCACTGCCGTTATCTGAGAATCACAGATTACCTCAGACCCAATATTTTGTCATGTCGGATGAATATCGGACACGTGAATTGCGTTCAGACCGCAGTTCCACATCCACGAGCCGGCACTCGCGATCTCAGGGAGGGCCCGCTGCCTCGTGCACCGTGCAAAGAGGCACGTGAAACACAAGTCAAATCCCAATGTCGCCGGAGCATCCCTGCTCCGGCAAGCGGCATGAACGTGGCACCTGTTGCGAAAGAAGACGCAAAGCTGGGCGTTGAACTCCCCCTCCCCCCTCTTCACTCCACAACATATGACCCAGTTGACTGGTGGGGTGTCATCGGCCAGGTATCAGTTCGGAACGGATAGGCCGGCAATTCCCTTCTATTCATTAACCCGCCCGCGGGCAGGTTTGACCACCCGTAACGGACGGCCACCGGTTCCTGGATCTCGTCGTTCCAGACGATCAACTGGTTTTTGCCCCGGTCTACACGTGCGCGGGCATGTTGAAAGACCCGATCCTCGCCGGCTATGTAGAATCCCTCTTCGACATCCTGGTCGAGTACCAGGCCGCGGCAGGTCTCTTCCTCGAACGAGATGACGATCTTTGATTCCTTGCGTTCCATGGACCGGTATACCGGCCCCTTCCATTCGAGGAGTCGGTTGGATCCGTGGGCCAGGGTGCTATACACCTCGGCCAGCGCCCAGCGCGCGGCACGTTCTCCGACCGGTGCTTTCCTGATCGGATGGATCCCCTGCGAAACATTGGTGTCAAACGTCACGATCAGCCCCGTGTTCGGAGTAGCCTTCCAGGTATTGAACTGGACCTCCCGGACGATGTTGCAGTGGTGATTCATGTCGTATTCCATCCCCCGCCGGTTGCTCCACCCGGCAATCTGAACCAGTCCGAATGGCAGCTTCGCGTCGCCGAAGATCTTGCGCCAGTCCGAAACCACAGCGGGATACGTTTTCGGGAACGGCTTCCAGCCTACGGTAAACGAGTTATTCTCTCCCTGGTAGAACAGGACGCCCTTAATAGCGCAGTTGGCGAGCGGCATGATGCAACCGTTGAGCATCCCGCCCGGCTGGCCTTTGAGAGCCGGGTTCGTATATGCCTTCGAGTTCGGTTTTCGGGGCTCTTTTTCGCCTTCCGCCTTTGCTTTTGCCCGTGCTTCCTCCCAAGCCTTAAGGTCCTGTTCGTAACGCTTCTTCGCTCCTTCCTCACGGCCCCCATCTTCCCATTGTTTCAATGCCACTTCAAACTTCTCGAAGTAGGGCGCCATTTCAGGAATTGGTCGCAACGTCTCTTTGCTCACCCAGTGCTGGGCCATCGTGCCGCCCCAGGAGGTGTCGATTAAGCCGACCGGAACGTTTAATCGCCGGTGAATCCGCTTGGCAAAATAGTATCCCACCCCTGTACAGTTCTCGACCTGGTTGGAGACGGCCAGACGCCAGTTTCCGGTCGGACTTTCCGGATTCTCGACCGGAAAATTGTCCTGCGGTTCCAGGTGTGCCACCTTCGG
Organism: Kiritimatiellia bacterium; assembly: GCA_030744755.1. Lineage (GTDB taxonomy): Bacteria > Verrucomicrobiota > Kiritimatiellia > UBA8416 > JADHWI01 > JASLPY01. The sequence continues at coordinate 10,597 of JASLPY010000027.1, forward strand.
CAGGCGGATGAATCGGATACCGGGGAAGTTCGCCGCAGGTATTTCCACATCCGAGTCCCGGGTGGCGCGCATCGACCATTCCATGTTGCTCTGTCCGCCGCACAGCCAGACATCACCAACCAGCACATCCCGTATAGTCAGGCTCTTTGAGCCCGCCGAAACATTCAGTTCACGCGCTTCAGAGCTGGCAGGAACCTGTTCCATCTCAACCCGCCATCTTCCGCCCTCATCCGCCACACCGGAGCGGACCTGTCCCCCGAAAGCAACCGTGGTCTTTTCTCCAGGCTCAGCCCATCCCCAGACGCGCCACGGCTTGTCCCGCTGAACAACCATGTGGTCGCCGAAAAGATGGGGCAGGCGCAATTCGGCATGAACGCTCGCAACGGCGAGCAAGACGAGACAAAGAACGGCATAACGGCATTTCATATCATTACCCTCATTTTTCCACGTTCCTATTCACTGGGCATCCACCCCCGCTAATCCAGGGCGCCCTCATCCGTAATACGTTTGTACTCATTCCACATGGTTCTGTAGCTCTGCGGCGGCATGCCCTTGAATATGCAGTTCGATGTGGAGAATATATATGGCTTACCGACGCCACCATGGGTCATGCAGTAACGAACGGACTCCCTGATCTCGTCTTCGTTTGAATCGTGTAACATGTTGCAGGCGACATTACCCATCAGAATCCAATTCGGGTACTGTTCCCTGACTTCCTTGATGTCCATATGTCCCTGTGGATCCACAGAGTGATAGCCATCCACTCCTGTTGCGTACAACTGATCAAGGATCTGGACGATACAGCCGTCAGAATGCAAAATGGCTTTCCTGTCGAGCTCGTGGATGCTCTCGACTATTTCTCTCAGATAGGGCGCGACCAGGTCTGCGAACTGTTCAGGCGAGACAAAAGGAGCATCGTTATACCCGAAGTCATACGTGAGCACGAAGAAGTCCGCGCCCGCGTCGACGGCTTGCTTGAAATAGGCCTTTGCAGCGTCGCACTTCCGTCTCGCCTCTGCATGCAGTTCCTTCGGCTCCTCGTAGAGGCGAACAACAAAATCCATCATAGCTCTGCCCGTGGGCATCCAGAAAACGCCGTCACTCTCGTATGCAGGAACCAAGGCTTTGTGACCTAATACAGACTTCATTCTTTCGACTTCATCCGGGCCATATCCACCACGAACGGCAGCCCAATCGTATTCGTCAACCAACCGTTCGTACAGATCCACCTCGAAGGTAGGCAGGTCAGCTTCCGGCACGGTATCCCGCTCCATGCCGAACATCTCCTTCTCGATCTGGAAGACCAGCTCCCAGTGAGGCGGAGAATCGGGAATCTCGCCGTTCAGAATTCTCTCGAGCTTCTCTTTACCTGTCATGCGGCACCCCCGGAGACAACTCCTTCGTCTTCACGGCCTTCTCGCTATACTTCACCTTGCTCTTGAATTTGGTCGCCTCATCCAAAACCTCTGGATAGCTGCGCAGGAAGTTGTTCTCGTCAATCAGGTTAATGAAATAATGCGACGTTCCCTTTGGTAGCTTGGCCCTCACTTTCATGCCGGGAAGCAGGGCTGCCGGTGTGCGGAACCACTCCTCGTAGCGATGGCCGCCGTTAAGCGTATAGATCAGATTGGCCCGGACCACCTTCGCTCCGTTTTGCCGGTAGGTGACTTCGACGGAATCGCTCGTTTGCTTGTGCGAGAGTACAGCGCAGACCTTCTCTTTGTTCGGTAGCGGGCGGGGGCAATGCGGGTTGTAGTAGGGATAGCTCGCCTTCATTTCGGTCAGACTTTCCGTGAGACGCTTATACATTTGCTGCGTCTTCTCGGGCATGGATTCGACCAGGTCCCTGGCCTCTTCAATGTCTACCCGCACCTGCTTGCCGGCTGCGGAATCGTACAGCCGGTAGAGTTCCAGTTCCTGGACCTTCGGATTGTTCACGTGGTTGTAGTTGTGGACGAGCTTGTAGTCCCCAATCCGGATAGAGCTTTCCAGCGCCGCGCTGTTGGGAAAATGCCACACCATGGTGTCCCGGACATTGCCGTCCGTTTCCCGGACCAGCGATGGATCGGTTGGGTCTTTCAGGAGCAGCTGAGAAAGATCGCACCCGTCAAAATATTTTCCTGCGGGTCTTTCGGCGCCCACCAGGGACAAAATGGTCGGATAGAAATCGAGACCATTGACCATGACATCCGAATCCACACCCGTCTTGATACCAGGGCCCGCAATAATCAACGGAATGCGGGTTCCGCCTTCCATTAAGGATATCTTCCCCTTGTCCAATGGGTAGTTGTCCGTGATGATTTCGCCGGGATGCGCCTCCATGCCGCCGTTGTCCGACGTGAAGATGATATAGGTATTCTCACTCAGCATGTGTCCCGGCCATCGGGGATCTTTGGTGGATTCCAGGTAGTCGAACAGCTTCCCGACATAGTAATCAAGCTGCTCGACCATGGCGCAGTAGAAGGGGTTGGTCTGACCTTCGCCCTTCCATTCCTGCGGGTTCTCCGGACGCTTCACGCCGAGTTTCTCGCAGTATTTATCCAACAGCGCCTCGCTCCGCGTATGGATCGGGGTATGTACAAGCCATGTTGCGTAATAGAGAAAGAAAGGCTTGTCCTTGTTTTCCCGTACAAAGATCAGGGCGTCTTCACTGTTTTGATGATACGGAAAGCCGTTCTCATCCAGGCGGTACGGATCCTCTGCTTTGTCCGTAGCAAATCCGGCCAACCGATGCGGACGCATCGGTTGGCTGGCTCCACGGTCGTGACGCGTCCAGGCAAAGCCCTGATCCTCCGGTTGAGGATAGGCGTTGTGGCTGATCGCCATGTGCCATTTTCCACAATGCCCGGTGCTGTAACCATGCCGCCGCAGTACCTTGGCCAGGGTCACCTCGTCGGCCGGCATGCGCCCGCTGTACCAGGGGGACATCATGTTCCATCCCGTCAGGTGGTGGGGAGCCGGTGGAGCGCCACCAGTTACATGGGTTTTCTGTGCCCGCGCCGGATGGATGCCACTCATAATCGCGCAGCGGCTCGGAGCACAGGTGGGGGCCGGGGCATAGGCCTGCCGGAACAGAACGCCCTTCTTCGCGAGCGCATCGATGTTCGGTGTCTCCATAGGGCACGGCTTGTCGATGTCATAGCACTTCACATCCTGCCAGCCGAGATCATCGGTCAGCAGCAACACGATGTTTGGCTTTGCAGGACGCTCCGCAACGGCAGTCACCGCGCAAAGAAGTATGACCGAAAGAAGCAGTTTTTGCATCATCTCCTCTCCAATACTCATCTTGACGCTCCTTTGCCATCAAGAGGCAGATTGAAACTCATCTTGTACGTGCTGGTTAGAGGGTCATAGAACCATGTTTGCAAACAGCGGGCCGTTCACAAAACGGAAGATGCGTTCGCCGGTCTTCTTATCCTCTTCCAACACATCCGAACCGGTAATGTCCGAAGGCATCAAGTCGGGTGTGAACTGGATCCTCTTAAAGGAAAGACGCAGCACCTTGCTCAGCGTGCTGATCAACAGAGTCTTCGCCAGACTAGGCACACCGACCAGGAGAGCGTGACCGCGGCTGAAGACAGCCATCAACACTTCATCGATCACATCAGTCTGGCCCACGATAACGTTGGCCAGCTCCACCTTCATGCGCTTATAGGTCTCGTGAACTTCGCGAATGACAGCTGCATCGTCCTCGCTTATCTCGGGTGCGGGAGCGGAATCTACGGCTACAGGCTTTGGCGCCTCTGTTGCAGTCTTTTCTTCCTGTCCACTCTCCGGTCCCGTTTCAGACAGAATCTTCGCCATTATGGCCTCCTTCGTTGCTTTATGAGCCTGCCGCCCAGCGGCCGAAATCTACATTACTTTCGAATGTACTGTTTATAGTGCATCGCTTCGGCCGCGTCATGTCGGATAAACATCCGACAAGCGGTCGGAATGTGCGACAAACTGTCGACACGCTCCAGGTAGACCCCATCCGAAAAGGGTCCTGGAGCCCGGCGGGCCTCCGCCGGCCGCGCAATACCAGCGCATTCCTTTGCGACAGTTAGAACTTCGTTCAATTCTGTCACGTTTATGCACATCCCTTGCTCCATAACGGCGGAGGCCCGCCGCACTCCAGTGAGTGTCTGCAGGTATTTCAGTGAGTCACCCCTTCTCGGATAAGCTCTAGCGCGCATTATTCATGAACGTCCGGCGTCACGATGTCGAGCTTGCGAGACTATCGTGCACGCTCTTGTTGGCAAATCTTATTGTTTTCTTCTTCTTGCTGCCTGAAGGGCAGCCACGTTACAGCCCAGGCAGGATGCCTGGGTACAACACGGGTTAAGAAAGACATCCCGCCCCGCAACTGCGGGGCCACATCTTGGCACGTCTCGGAGATACGTGCCTACTGCAGTACGTGCGCATCTCCGAGGCGCACACTTTCTTTGTTGCGGTTGGAGACGTGGCTCTCCTTCAGAGAGCATTTCTTGTGTTTGCCACGATTCAACCCAGCGTTTCACGCTGGGCTATGATGTTGCACGCCTTCGGCGTACGTCTTCCATCCTATCTTTCCATTGCCAACAGCCTGCTGAAACGCGAATCTCGCCGTCAGTCGAGCGCTTGCTGTCGTAGGAAATGTAGATAGTGCCGACCGACGCATGGAAACCGCCGATCCTCAAGTATCGAGCAAATGGTATTGTTTTTGTCACATCGATGCCTTTAATAACCGCAACGGCACGATGAAGATTGTTGAAATAACTCAAGAAGGCATAGAAACTGTCAAATGAACGTGACGGGAGACATTAGTGAAGAAAACTGCGGCGCTATTGATTGCATCACTGCTGACATGCGGTCAGCTTATTGCCGATAATTTTTACGGCGTATGGTTTGACAAGCCTGTCAGCGAATTCCTGGGCGGTCGATGGACAACCAGGGACCGGATATGGGAACGCTTCCCGTTGGCGATCGGCAACGGATACATGGGCGCCATGGTTTTCGGCGAAACAGACGTCGAGGAAATCCAGTTCAACGAGAAATCACTCTGGGCCGGCGGCCCGCACACAGGCGTTCCTGCTCACGCTGATGACGGCAAGACATTCCGTAAAGTCCGTAAGCTCTTTATCGAAAGAAAGATCGAGGAAGGCAGCAAGCTCGGCGGCAAGCTTCTTGCGGACAGAAGCAAGTTCGGCAAATACCAGAACATGGGCTCCTTCTTTATCAAGACCGGCCATAAGCGCGCCGATACAGAGGAATATTTCCGCGGCCTCGACCTGAACAAGGCTCTGAGTATCGTCCGTTATGAGCACGGCGGCGTGAAGTACAAGCGCGAAAGCTTCGCGAGCTATCCAGCCCGGGCAATGTTTAGCAAATGGTCGGCTTCTGAGAAGGGCAAAGAAAGCATAAAGATCTACCCCGTAATCGCGCACATGGCAGCAGCCAGGTGGGAAGAAGATACGCTCATAGTCAGCGGCAAACTGGCGGACAACTCCCTCTCCTTCGAAACCCGCCTGAAAATAGATGCTCCCGGCGGAAAAGTGATTCCGAACATGAGCCCTGCGACCCGCAAGGTGACAGCAACCGCACAGAGCGCAGAAGGCGAGTTTGCGCCCGCAATGGCAAGCGACTCCAACAACGGAACATACTGGCAGACGGCGCAGACCAGGTGGAAACCGCTAAACGGCGAACCGCGCACATGGCTGCAGCTCGACTACGGCAAAGTCATGGATATCGACGGCGTACTACTTAACTTCCAAGCCGTATCTGAAGTTAAATTCAAAGTTGATATCTCGGAAGACGGCGAGAACTGGACCACAATTGTCGACAAGAACCCTGGAGAAGGCAAAAAAGGAGAAGGCAGGGGCGAGAACTACTTCAAGCATCAGATCAAAACGCGTTATGTAAGAATGATCTCTTATGAATGGGCCCGTTACTGGGGAACTCCGCTGCGCGTGACAGAGTTTCGCGCCGTTGCCAGGGGCGAAGATCCGAAAGCTTTAACAGGACCGTATGTCGAGATCAAGGGTGCGGACGAGATCTACTTCACCCAGACCTGCGCAACAGGCCACAAACATGAGTATCCCGATTACAAGGGCGAAGCCCCGGCAATCTTATGCGCACGCATCATGAACGCCCTGAAGAAGGCTGATTACGCAAAGGAGCAGGCGCGCCATGCGGCCGATTACAGCAAGCTCTACGACCGCGTAAAGTTTGTGTTGCCGGACACAGTGGGAAACTCTGTACCCAGCAATATCAGAAAGCAGAACTTCAGAAAGGATCACAAGGATCAAGCATACATCAAACTCTATTTCGATGCCTGCAGGTACCTGCTGATCGCCTCATCGCGGTCGGGATCGCTCCCGGCCAACCTGCAGGGCGTATGGTGCGACTCCAACTTCCCTGCATGGAACTCGGATTACCACACTAACATCAATCTGCAGATGAACTACTGGGCCGCCAGTCCCTGCGGCCTGGAAGATTGTCTTGAGTCACTCTTTGAATATCTCGACGCACTCGTGGAACCCGGATCGGTAACGGCGAAAAGGATTTACGGCGCCCGCGGCTGGGTCGTGAACACCGGAAGCAACGCCTGGGGCTTCACCGCTCCACATAGCCTGACGTTCGGTTGGGCACCTTACGGATCATCATGGGTTCTGCAGAGGATGTGGGAACATTACACATTCACGGCGGACAAGACATTCCTTCGCGCCCGCTGCTATCCGCATTTAAGGAAGATCGCTTTCTTCTGGGAAGACTACCTGACAGAAGATACAGACGGCACCCTCGTGTCCGCTCCATCCTACTCGCCTGAACACGGCCCCACAACTGTTGGCTGCGCTTTCGACCAGGTAATGGCCTGGAACCACCTGAGCAACTGTATCGACGCGTCCAAAGACCTTGCTGTCGACGAGGACCTCCGGAAGAAATGGATAAAGATGCGCGATAAGCTCTCACCTTTGAAGATCGGAAAATGGGGACAGCTCCAGGAATGGAAAGAGGATATAGACGATCCGGAAGATCGGCATCGCCACATCAACCACATGTTTTCGGTCTTTCCGGGCAGGCAGATCAACGCCATCAACACACCGAATCTTGCCGAGGCAGCAAAGATCCTGATGAAGGGGCGCGGCGAAAGCGGTCCCGGATGGAGTACGGCCTGGAAGGTAGGAATCCAGACACGTCTCCTTGATTCAGAAGGCGGCTACAGGAAAGTCCACCAACTTGCCTGCGGCACATACGACAACATGTTCGGGGCGCACCGTGCCGGCGGACCGTTTCAGTTCGACAGCAACGGCGGAGGAAGCTCAGCTATCCCAGAGATGGTCCTGCAGTCGCACGTGAAGGCTGACGGTGTGGACGCGATAGGCAGCGAAGGCTACATCATCCACCTGCTGCCCGCCCTGCCGAAGCAGTGGCCGGAAGGTGCGTTCGAAGGCCTCCGCGCCCGCGGCGGATACATCTGCGATATCTTCTGGAAGGAAGGCAAACTGGAGAAAGCCAGCATCACATCCAGCGTCGGCGGCACGGCCATCGTCCGCTACGGCGACAAGAACAGACAGTTCAAGATCAAGAAGGGCCAGAGCATAACGCTCACCGCAAAGGACTTCAGCGCCAGAGGACAAGGCCGTTGATTTGACAATTATAGAGGGCGCAGTCGCTCGTGAGTTCGGAGTGAAGAAAGGCATGTTGGCGGTCCCCCGATCACGGATCGACCCGGCGCTGGCACGAAGCCTACGGAAACTCGAGAAGAACTTGAACGCTTACATCCAGGTGTGACCCCGTTCCCTACCTACTCGACACGCTTGATCGACTCGAATCCTTTTGGAATCACGGTTCTGCGCAGGAGTTCCTCCAACTCCTCACGCAGCTGCTTCTTGACTTTCTTATGTTCCGGACGGTCTGCGAGATTAGTCCACTCGTTGGGGTCGCTCTTGTGATCATAGAGTTCCTCCTCACCATTACCACAGAGCGTGTAACGGTAACGCTTGGAACGAATTGAGAAATGGGGATTGGCTTCGTCGTTATGGATGTCCCGGATCCCCATCAAGGCCGCTGACGGGCCATTCCAGTCGTTGCGTTCAGGATTATCAAGGAATGGCCGCAGAGAATGACCGTCAAGCGGTGTATTGCTGCGCCCGTTGTTGGGCTCTTTGGGAATGCCGCAGAGATCTATCAGCGTGGGGTAGATATCTATCGAAGAGACCGGATGATCGCAGGTTCGACCATTTCCCCTGGCGCCTTGGGCATGAATAAAGAGCGGTACGCGTGTGGATTCGTCCCACAGATGCCATTTTTGAATGCAATCCTTTTCGCCCACGTGGTATCCGTTATCACCGGTCAGAACCACGATCGTATTCTCGCGATATGGACTCGCATCGAGGGCATCCAGGATTTTGCCGGCCTCAGCATCGACAAAAGCTATACAAGCCAGATATGCCTGTACCCACTCTTTCCACGCATCTTCGCCTCCGGCCTTGATTAACGCGTCATACTTCCTGTACCCCCACTGCCAGCGTTCCCGCAGGATCGAAGCACAATCGTTGAGATCGCCCTTCATGTAGGGTGGAAGCTGAATATCTTCGATGGGGAACATGTCGAAGTACTTCTCGGGAGCATAGAGCGGCGTATGCGGACGAATAAAACCTACGCCGAGGAAAAAAGGGCGATCGTGCTTTCTCTTGAGAATACCCACAGCCCAGTCAGCCGAAATCTCATCAGGTGTCTTGTCCCGGTCGTTGGCATCAACGTACCTGAATCTCTTTCCGTTTTCATAATACCACCCCACTGCTCCCGGTATTCCTTTAACCGCACCCTTTTTCCAGTCCGGCACATTTGATAGAGGAGCATAATTGAGATCACGATGCATCCCTGCGGGCAGATGCTTCAGCCATGTTTCAAACTGTACGGGATGGGGCGTGTACTTGGGATTTCCTTTGCCCTGCCATGGCCAGGGGCCGTAATCAGGGCCGCTTCCGTACTCGGTATAGAAATCCCCCTCGGCTCCCCGGTGCAGCAGCTTGCCGGTGCCGTAGACGCTATATCCGTTGTTTCGAAAATGAAGTGGCATCGGAACGCAACCCTTCAGAGCTCGAACAGAATTCCATGCGTGAAACCCATAATCATTGATCGTCTGGGGATATAACCCTGAGTACAGACATTTTCGCGAGGGGCCGCACACCGGTACTGCAACATGGGCATTGGAGAAACTCACACTCCTGTTCCGAAGACGGTCCATGTTAGGTGATCTTGCAACGGGGTGCCCGGGCGGATGCAGGACCCAGTCGTTCAGATCATCACTGACAATGAGTAGCACGTTGGGCTTCTCCGCAGCGCCATACACAGTTTGCACAGGAGAACTGCAGACAAGTGCGGCAACAGAAAACACAAGAGATCTCAAGAAAGCTCTTAGACAACTTCTGCATGAACCAGAGAACATGCTTTGATTTCCTTTCGTTCTCATGTGTGACTTCCATTTTCGTAAATGGTCTCTGTCCGGATACACATATACGCCCATTACCTTGGCGCCCGCATAAACCCTGCCTCGGCCCAGGCGCCATAGCCTCCGTTCGGTGAGAGTTTCAAGGTAATCGATTTCTTGCCGGGCGGAATCGAGATGTCGATCTGATTTCCCCTTGAGTTCCAGATGAAGCGACCAGTGCTTTTCCAGTGGGATTCCCCGTCGAGAAGAATTTCGAATGGGCCTGTACTACCCTTAGCCTCCCACACGTGTCCTATCACCGCAACAAATCGTCCCCAGTCAGAATCAAGGGCATAGGTCAACTCGGAACCCGGGGGGACGCCGAACCCATCGTTGAAGCGACAGTCGTAGATCTTCAAGGGCTGTCCATTGATCAGTCTTCCGGCCTGCAACAGGATCGGACCTTCCGGCGACGGGCTACTGATAGGTTTGAGCGAAGACAAAGCCACATCGGGTTTGATAGAACTCGTACCATCGGGCGAATCGATAACAATGCTGCGCAGATTCAAACCCCGCAGGTTGAGCAAGGGCAACGGATGCTTACCCGTATTGCCGACTGGCCTCAAGATGACTTCAAGATCCACCGTTTGGCCTTCGAATTTCCCGAGACTATAGTCCTCGACATGTAGCGTTCCTGCCGGAACCCGCTCAGTCGTCAGGTTTCTGAGATCTTTTCTTCCTGTTGCGTCCCTTCCCAGCAAAGTCCAACTCAACGTCTCAAGCAGTTCATTATTGGCCATTACGATCAATTCATGTCCCCCCACGCCCTGCCGACTCCGGCTAGCGCTGAGTTGGAACCAGGCATTGGTTTTTGAGACAGCAACCTGGCGCTTGATGCGGATTTCTTCAGGCACATTGAGAAAGACACTCCTGGTCCATTGTCTGTACCAGTGGTCCAAGGCCACGGTCGGGATCGGGTTGTCAAGCATTCCGTCCGGGATCTTCCACGATGCGAGCTGCTGCAAGGCCTGAACGGGAGCAGTTTTCATTTCGTGGCGAGGAACCGGGCTGAGCTCAACCATGGGTTCGATCCAATCCACTTCGTCCCGGAGGTCCATGGGGTCCGCTCCTTCGGGTCGACCCTCATGCCCGAAATCTGTAACAAGGATGAGCCGCTTGAAGCCTTCGATATTCAGCTTGTCGATATATACAGGCGGGTCACTGCCCCGCAGATGGCTGCCCTGCCAGAGTGGCTTCCCTTCCTCTATATCGCCATAAATACTGCATCGAACGCAACCGCCATCGCCTACCCCCTGGTCCAGTCCAATCCAGGTGCTGAAAAGACGAGCGCTCGGCGGCAGTTCGAATGCGATGGCTGAGTACGAATGCGTACCGAGGCCTTGAGCGCTGGACAGAGCACCACTATGCAATATTCCTCCACGCACGTTGCGATTGCGTTTCCACCTCCATTCGAATCCCGTAAAGCTGTGTTGCGAAAGCGTCGTAGATTCAAGAAGAGTGAGGGGGATTTCGTCGAGAGAACGGTAGCTTCGGGATGTCACCTCTCCAGTGTCAAAGCGGATACCAGAATAAGCCCATGCAGGTTGGACCGCCAATACGTTGTGGCCAAGTTCTACATACAAGGTTCTCTTACATGTCAAGACGGCGCCGTTTGGCAGCTCAATGCGGACCAGCGGGCTCTTGGGGTCTGGACATGGAGTGTGAATATCCTCCTGAATGGCGCTCCACCGATCGATCAACCTGGCATGAAAGTCCTTAAGCCCTGAGTACGGACCCCGGACGACGTCGTCTTTGGTGAGTAGTCTGTATTCCTTTTCTCCCCACCTGAAGGCCTGAAACTCCACCGATCGTCCATCGGCTAGTTTCACGGTGCCCGGGGGCAGCTCTTGCAGGTTTGATGCATCCGACACAATACGGGCTACTCGATCCAATCGGACATGGAGGATGGAAGATTCTTCGTTCCAGGACACCAGGGGTGGGGCCATCCTGACCAGGAGGGATTCTTCGAAGCTCGCTTCCGCCCTGGTCCGCTCGACCCCGACGATCTGCCCCGGTAGAATATCGCCGTTGGCCATCACTATGCATGGACCTGAAAGCCGGCGCGGATTTTGCAGGTCTCGGATGCAGCGCAGGTTGGTACCTTCCTTAACGATCGGTAGATCGCCTATCGATGGGGCATTGGTCAGAGCAGACCAACCGAAGGTATTGTTTAAGCTGCCTCCTGTCAGAACTGAACCGTCGTCGTAAACCGCCAGAAATCGGTCCGCATTCGCGGTGCACGTGAGAAACAGAAGCCCGGCAGCCGTCAGCAATTTGGCCATGATCGGCATTACTCGAGACCCCTCCGGTCGTCCGTGAAGATAATCAAACTAAAGACTGAAATACGGTGTAGAAGAGAAATTAGTACATCTTTGTCGAATTGGGATACTGCTCGTAGTAGGCACTTTCCACCTCTTTCAACCATTCGTTGTGCAAGTCCAGCAGGCGTTTCGCGATGTCAGGCTTCTCTTTGATATAGTTTTTCTTTTCGGGTTCAGTATCGCTCAGGTTGCCGAGGTGTGAGGCCTCTTTGTTTCGGCCCATCAGTTTCCAATCACCTTCCCTGACCGCCCAGGACCACTCCCACTGCCAGTGCATGAGCTTGTGATGGGTTGCAGTTTTCGCTGATCTGATGATCGGGACAACGCTCTGTCCGTCGAGCTTCACCTCAGGTAACGGGACCTTGCAAAGCTCAAGGATGGTCGGATACCAGTCTTGCCCAGTTACGGCCTGGTCACGAACTGCACCGCTGGGCAGCTTTTTCGGCCAACTGATGATCGCCGGCGTCCGGATGCCGCCTTCATAGAAGTTGCCCTTGTGCCCCCTCCACTTCCCGGTATTCCCACCGCCACCGTTGGCTCCGTAATTCGAGCCTTTCGGAAGCCCGCTGGTATGGTCTCCGACCCCAATTCGATAGTTCTCCGCGGAATGCCCGTTATCGCCCATGAAAAGAATGATGGTATCGTCCCTGATGCCATGCTTCTCCAGCCGGGCAATAATCATGCGCATCCTGTCGTCGGTCGTGGAGATCATCTTCGCGTATGACCGGCGCGGCTCTTTCATGTCTCTATAACGCTCGTCAAACTGCTTGTCTGCCTGTTCCGGGTAATGCGGGATATTGAAAGCCACGTACATGAAGAACGTAACATCCTTGTTCTTATCTACGTACTGCAAAGCACGCTTCGTCATCATATCGGGGAAATACTCGCCCTTCGCAAAGATCTCTTTAGTCCCCTCGTAGAGATCGTGAAAGCCCTTGCCATGCAGGAAGTGATGATTGTAGTTGTCGATGAATCCGCCCCGGAGCCCGAAGTATTCATCGAAGCCCTGCTTCGTGGGGCCGTGATCAACATGAGCCCCTAGGTGCCATTTGCCAAATATCGCTGTTCTGTAGCCGGCACCTTTCAGCGCTTCCGCGAGGGTGACTTCCTCCAGAAACATGTTCCGTCCTTTGCCTGGCGCCTTGGCATTGCCCTGGGTCCAACTGTTCACGGCGCTGCGCTGTGGATACCGGCCGGTCATAAGAATCGCGCGGGTTGGACAACAGACCTGGTGCGCATAAGCCTGCGTGAATCGCACACCGGTTTTCGCCAGGTCATCCATAGCGGGTGTATAGAGATCCTTGGAGCCATAGCAGTTGGCATCCAGCGTGCCCTGGTCGTCAGTCAGGAATATGATTACGTTTGGTTTGCGATCGGTGGCCGCGTTGGATGTGCCGGGTACTGATACACAACCAGCCAACACCATGCCCATCAACGCCCGCACTGTGGTCTTCAAAAAACGTCGTCTATTCTGCTTCATGGATTCTCCTTCTCGGGACTGGTCCTGTTGGGAAAGATCTCCTCGTAACCCGTAATCGTCGCCGTCATCGTCAACCGATCCCGCTTTCATACTCTTGTATCAAAGTTCCTTCAGGTGAACGTTCTTAAACTGAACCTTCATCGGTGGGCCCGGGTGCATCTGGAGCGCGATGATTCCGCTCTTACCCGCTGCGCCCGCACTCTTGTCGGTGATTCGGCACATCAAGACGCCGTTGACGTAAAGCGTTATATCCGGTCCCTGACAGATGATCCGATACTCGTTCCAATCCTCTACTTTGAAGCTCTTCAAAAGCTCGGCGGAATCTGCCATCTTCTGAACTTCCTTTTTACCATCGGCGCCGATGGTCACTTTCGTGCCGCGCGCCCCAATCAACCCCCGCTTGTGATGATACACATACCCCACCAGTTTGCCGTTACCTGTCATATCGGCCTGGTAGCCATAAGTATCCCATTTCGGGCGTGCCTCGGAACGTATCTGGATGCCGGAATTTGCGGCGGCGCTCAACTTGAAATCGCAAGTCAGTTCGAAATCCGCCGGCTGCCCGCCTTTCCAAACAAGGTAATTACACGCCTTGCACGGTTTCTCTTTTGTGCTCTGCGAGGTAAGCGCACCATCCTCCACCGTCCACCAGCCGGGCGCACCCTCCCAACCGCTCAGATCCTTCCCGTTGAACAGACTGGCGCCTTTGTCCCCTGTTGCTATCGGCGAAGTTGCCGACTGCCCTGGTTCCGCGCCCCATGCTGCCACGGTGGTCATAACGATAAGGATACTTATGGATCTGAATACGTTTCTCATTTCTGCTTTCTCCCGTAGGTTTGCCACAACGAGCGTTGATGGTATGTAGCGAATCGACATTCTCATCCCTTGCCTCTTTGTTTTACCCTGCTTATGGGAAGCGTATGAAAATCAAGCTTAGCGAGAAGAGTCGGATATGTCATGTCCGATGTGAGCTTTCTGCAGTATTTCGACACGGGAAATGTGACATATGAAAAGCGGACGCCCCTAATCTGTGGTATGCAGTGCATTAGGAAGTGCAACGCTAACCGCAACAGGAAGGGGGTCCGCTTTTCATATGTCTCATTTAATGTGGGGGCCGTGCCCCACAGTAGCGTATGCTCCGAATAACCTGTGGGGCCGAGGAAAGACGCCTCAACTCTATGACGAACGCTTGCCTGAGGCGCGCCTTATGGCGTCAAGGCCGATGTTCAAAAGCCATCTTTATCCTGATCATTGTCGCGATCGTTGTCATCCCCCATCTTTGTCTGGATCGTCGTCCCGATCATTCGACGACGATCAAGACAACGATCGCGACAAGGATCGCGACGACGATCAACCTGATCCTGATTGCCTCATTTCATCATTTCTTTTTGTCGAACTATAGGATGAGCGGCAGAGCGTAAAACGCAGACCTCTGTCCGTTCCATCCTTGTGGACGGAAATTGTAGCTCTCAATGTGTCCTTTGGAGCATTTGGTACGGCGGGGTGTCCCACAGTCACGTATGCTCTGACATGTGTGTGACATGCGCTTTCCTCTCCGGAGCTGGTTCTGTGCCCTCCCATTGCAGGGGTTAGAGCATGCGGTCGCGCTGACAGTTGATGCAGAAGAGCGCCTCCGGAAATGCGTTGAGGCGCGGGGTGTTGATGGGATGGCGGCAAGCTGCGCAGAGCCCGAACGCGCCCTGTCTGATCCGTTGAAGGGCCGACGGAATCAGCTTAAGCCGTGCCTGACGCCGCCGGTTCATCTCGCTGGCCAACTGCTGCGCATGGAGTGTGTCGCCGCTGCGGCCAATCCGTCCATCGATCGCGGCAGTCCTCGCTTCGCTAGAAGAGTCAATCTCCGACCGCAGGTCAGCCTGCAGTTTCAGCAGTGCGGTCTCGTACTCTCGTAAGGCGGCTGCATCCATGTGGGGCGAGGCTCCTTTGCTGATGTGGGTTCACGGAGAGGAATTATGACATGGGAGGGACGAACCGTTCCACTATGAAATTGTATGTGCACGGTACGCGGGCCCTACCCGCCTGATAGATTGTTAGCTCATTGCCGACAGTGGGCCTTCTGTATAGCCTCAGAATCTGCCCTCCAGGCTCAGTGCATACCCCGTGCAGAAATCCTCGGATCCTTGTCAATCGGGGGCATCCGGTGATGTATCTTCTCATATATTAGGGGAGGTGTCCGGGCTATTCCGGCCCTTTCGGGCTCCGCGCTGGGGGATTGCCTCCAACGGAAACTGGAGGTTACTGGTGCAAATCGTCACTACAATCCGCCACCTTCCAAACTGATCACCGGCATACTGATCGCCGATCACTGCTTTCTACGTTACAACGCAGAAACCTCGATGTATATACGACATGACTTGTGCGGCGCGTCATGTATATTACTTGGATGATGCAGATGAATACCAACCGACTGGCAGGTTACCTGACAGTCCTGCTCTTGACCATCGCGTTCGGGGTGGCGGCTCCAGCGCGGGGGGGCCACGAAGAACTGAACGCTTCTTTTGACGCGGACGGGCGTACGTTTACGCTCAGCTCTCCAGGGGTGTTCGACTTTCGCGCGAGTTTCTCTGCCAGGGTCCAGCTTGGCGATCAGCAACTGGTGTTGTCGTCGACCGGGGGCGAGAGGACCGGGGATAAGATTCGTTTTGCCGGCGAACACGTTGAACTGTTCTGCCGCCTGGAAGAGGTTGACGGGATCTCCGGAATCCAGGTTCAGGCAGGGATTCGCAATACCGGTACGGAGGCACTTGAACTCCTCTCGGTCACTCCGTTGGCAATGGAAGGACGTCTGGAAGGAAGTCTGCCGGAATGGTTGGTAACCGCTATGGTCGAGAGCAGTGCGGAAGCACCCCCTGTGGTTGCAATAAGCGATATTTTCGAGACGTTAGGCGTTCATGAGTATGGTGGTCTGTACCGACCGGACGGAAACGGCTTTTTCTTCGGACCGGTTGGGACACCTATCGCTTATGTAAACGCGGAGATCGCACACAGCGGTGAGGGCGAACTGTCATTCCGCTTTTCGGCAGACATGAGCGGGGTGCGTGTGAGGCCGGGCGAGACGCGCTGGGGACAGCAAGTGCTCTTGTTGATGGAGCCGCCTGCGAAGGCATTGGCGCGCTGGGCAGACTGGGTCGCGGATACGCACGGGGCACGAACATCTGCAGGCGCCATCTCCGGCTGGAGCAGTTCGGCTTTATCCGAAAGCGAGGCAACCGGTGAGGACCTGCTTGCAGTAGTGGATGCCGTACGCGAGTTGCCAAAGCGGATGCGCCCGCAAGTCATACAGATCGATCGAGGATACGAGGATCCTACCGGCGAAGCGGAAGTCAACGAAAGGTTTCCGAAAGGGCTGGCCTCTTACGCGCAACGGATAAGCGCAGTGGGCTCTCGGCCCGGTCTATCACTGCGCTTCTCAGGAATCAACGGCAATGAACCAGTGGCTGGCTCCCAATTATGGTCCAGACTGATCCAGCGGGCTCGCGAGGCCAGGCGCAACGGCTTCACCTACTTGAAGATCGATTGCTCCCATCTCTCCTTCCCCGCGGAGCCGGAGACAAGCCAGACATTTTTTGAAGAAAAGCGCAGTGGTTTCGCACGTTTACGGAACGCTGTAGGCGACGGGACCTACCTTCTATACAGCGGACCGCATCCCGACCGCGCGACCCTTGGTGCCGTCGACGCGAGTCAGACGGCCGGCTCCGGACAGCGCGAAACCGTGCGCAGCCACATCAACGATGTCTTGCGATCCTATGTGCTCCACGACCGTTGGTTCGCGGTAGACAACAACGTTTATTACACTGAATCATTCGGTCTCTGGCCAATGGCCAGGACATGGATGAGCATGGTGGGCCTTTCCTGCGGTGCGGCCATCACCTCGGACCCCTGGCAGTTGGACAGTCTTGAGCCCTATCGTCGTAGCGTGCATCTAATGACACCGCCAGCCCGTGAAAGGGTCGAAGTTGCGGATCTCTGCACAAGCAGGCACTGGCCCAGGCTCGTCAGGCACATCACTCGCGACTGGGGTGAATGGACGGTGGCGCTTCTCTGGAACCCCGGTGCCACCGAGCAGCCCGTGCGGTTGCATTTTGCCGATGCGGGCCTGGATCCCACGCGCCGCTATGCCGTATGGTCGTTTTGGGATAACCGCTTTCTGGGTGTCGCGAAAGGTGCCTGGACGACGCCCCTGCTGGCGCCGTCAACATCGCAGCACCTCTGCTTCACCAAACTGGATAGCGAGTCGGAACGGCCCGTGCTGATCGGTTCCAACCTTCACATCTTCTGCGGTGCGGCCGAAGTTGCGAACGTCGAGAGTTCGCGGGGGCGAATGAGAATCGAACTGGGCAATGCCGGCGCACGTGAAGGTGACCTGTTTGTCTACAGCCGGTGGCCGCCATTTGTAAAATCGGCCATTGGCTGCATTGTAAAGGCGGTAGACGGCGCGGGGGAGAATGTCTGGCAGGTCCGCATTGAAGAGCGCCAATCCGGCGTTCAGCAGCGCGTCGAATTGGGCATACTGCTGCCTGCCACCATGCAAGCCTGGTTCTGGCTCCTGATTGCTACGGTGGTCGCGAGTCTACTGTTCGCTGCCCGGCGATACGTGGTTTCGCTTCGACTTGAGCGCGAACACGTTCTGGACCAGGAACGGACACGTATTGCAGGAGACATCCACGATGAAGTCGGTGCAAACCTGACACAAATCTCTATCCTGAGTTCGCTTGCCGCCCGCCACACCACGAAACCGGAAACTGCCCGCGAGTACAATCTCGAAATGTTCAATGTCGCTCGTCAGACCATCCAATCGCTCGAGGAAATCGTCTGGTCGATCAACCCCAAAAGCGATTCCATAATGAGCGTGGCCCATTTCATTTGCCGGCGGGCAGAAGAGCTCCTGGAGGCGGGAGACGTAGAATGCCGTATCACTCTCGACGAAGAGCTTCCACACCGATTGATGAAGCCGCGGCGACGGCACGCTTTGCTTCTGGCTTTCAAAGAGGCGATCAATAACATTCTCAAGCATGCAGGTGCAAGGCGGGTCCATGTCCAGTGCATGATGGACGGCAAGGTTTTTGAGGTATGCGTGACCGACGATGGTTGCGGGTTTGACTCCTCTGCCGCTCCCATTAACAAGGGGCGCCAGGGAAACGGACTTGTGAACATGCGCCGGCGCCTGGCCGAACTTGGCGGCACTTGCAGCATCGAAAGCAGCTCCGTAGAAGGCACAAGAGTCTGTTTCCGCCTGCCACTGGATACTGATTAGGAGAAGAGCCAATGAAAGAGATTAAAGTCTCTGTTGTCGAGGACAGCGAGAACCTGAGGCGTGCAGTGACGACACTGCTTAACGAGGCCCCGGATCTTCATTGCCTGGGCACCTGCGGACAGGCCGATGAAGCACTGGAACGCCTGCCGAAGGAAGGGCCCGATGTTGTATTGATGGATATCAGGATGCCCGGTATGAGCGGGATTGAATGCGTTGCGCGGCTTATGGAGGAGATGCCCAGTATGCGCATCATTATGTGGACGGCGTACGAAGACAGCGACGAGATTTTCGCGTCATTGGCCGCGGGTGCACATGGATACCTGCTAAAAAGCGCAGAACCGGAAAGACTGCTGGATGCTATCAGGGAAGTCGCGGCGGGCGGGTCGCCGATATCAGGCAGCGTCGCACGCAAGATTGTAGATTTCTTTCGGTCGACAACACCGACAAAGGGAGGTGTTGCCTCGCTCGCGCCTCGCGAACAGGAGGTGCTCAAACTCCTGGCTGACGGCTGTCCCTACAAACAGATCGCGTCGACCATGGACGTTTCTATAGGAACCGTGCGCACCTACATCGAACGAATATACGAAAAGCTCCACGTTCACAGCCGAACCGAAGCCGTAGTCAAATATCTGAACCAGGGCGCACCCGGCAGGCCACGGTATTAAGACAGTGCCATTGGCGTAGAATCTCGCTTGCTCCAGTCCAAACCTCAGCGCGAAGCACTGGAGCGCGGCGGGCCTCCGCCGCCATGCAGCAAGCGATGTGCACAACAGTGACAGACTTGACCAAAGTCCCGGATGTCACATGCAAGTGCACCAGTTTTGCGCTTACCCGGCGGAGGCCCGCCGGGCTCCAGTCCGGACCTCAGCGCGACGCACTGGAGGGAGGATAGCTCACTTCCCAACCTTGTTCCTCGCCGCGACGCCGTTGGGGTCGTTGAAGACTTCGGCCTTGGTATCGTTGTAGGCGCCGAATTCGGTGATGGCGGGAGCGCCTTCCTTAGTGCTCTTCACGACTAACCGCACGCCGCGCGTACGGCGGCTGACAATCGGCGCCACAAACTCGCGTTTGATCTGCATGCCGTTGAAGCATGTCACCCACTTGGCCGCCTTGTCGTCATAGCACTGGATGACGTAGTGATTGATGGACGAAGACTTGTCTTCCTGGATTTTGAACTCGTTGATCGTGGTCGCGGCAGGAAAGGCCAGCTGCAGCCATTGTTCTCCGGTTGCTGCAGCTTTCCAGGCCGTCTCCGCTTTGTTGTCGACCGCCAGCGAGGCCCTATTCCCAGGCTCCTCTGACGAAGCTTTGGCCTTAGCCCTCCGTGCCAGGTTCGGGGTACTGCAGGCCTGGCTGAGATTCTTCACCCGGCATTCCAGGAAGCTGGTTTTCTTGTCGTTCTCGGGATCCATCACCTTCATAAGGGCTTCTCCCGGCGACAGGTAGAAACGGCATTTATGCCATTTCGATTCAGTCCAATCGGTCGTGTTAACGATTGCACACCTGGGCAATCCGATCGGGCGCTTCGATTTCCCGTTGATTACGCAGTTCTCCATCAGGATCCCCTTGTTGGGGTGCCCGTCAGAGGCGTAACAACACATAAGAAATCCGGGGCCGTCAGTATCGTGGAAGAGGCAGTTGCGCATGGTCATGTTATCGCAGTTACCCTCGAAATCGAATGCCTCACCGTCTCCGCTGCCCAATCCTATGGAAACAAAGCCCCATTCGCAGTTTTCAAAGACCCAGTCTTTGGCGCGGAAGAACATCGATCCGGCAACGCCGTTCCAGGCCCGGAAACCACGGCCTATATCGTGCGTCACGCAGTCCCGCATCGCGCCTTTGTCAACACCGCGTATACCCTGTTGCCACTGGTAGCCTTCTATGAACAGGCAGCTCTCAAAAACCATGTTTCCAAAATTGTAGATAAAGGACGCGTTCTTGTTGAAGTTATCATGACTGTTGGTCCACACGGCAGACGCCAACCTTCGGAACTCGCAGTTCCTGATCATGATGTCGGTAAGGACGAACCTGTTCTTGCGCTCGTGCGAGAAGAAGCAGATACCAAGGCCGATGTTCCGAGGTTTTGGATACGTTTTATAGTTCCCGTACATCAGAGAATCGTGGAAATAGCAGTCCTCGATCCAGATGAACTTCTGGGTGGGACAGACGTCGGAAAACTCCGCAAATATCCCCGTCTGGCAGCGATTGAACTCGATTCCGACAATCTTTATCCCGCCCTGATTGTAGAGGTGGATCCCCATCAGGTCCTTGTTGTAGTCCTGCCGGTCAATGATAGGCTTAGGGCCGTCGCCATAGGAGGAAATCAGAATGGGATTGGTTGGCGTTCCGCTTCCCTTCAGACGAAGCCTGTCATCCCAGGTTTCCCCGCATTTCAACAGTATCCGGTCCCCGGGGCCATACTCAATAGCCGCGCGCGAAAGCGTTTTCCATGGCCCGGTGGTTCCAGTGGGCTTCGGGGCCTGTCCGGTCCAATCGTCGTTACCGGTGGATTGACTGATGTAAAAGGTCTTCGCGTGAGCTGATGATATGCTCAGAAGCATCGCCGTCGCGACCAGGGTTATTGCGAAAAACTTCGCTGATCTTCCTTCTGCCTTCATCCTTCCCTCCAATGAGACTTCAGAACCGTACTTCAATTGCTGACCCTGTCGAGAATCGAGGACAGCCCTCACGGGCTTAACTACAAACGTTTGCGGTATCAGCACCCCAACCCGCATTCCACAACGTTTGTAGTCAACGCCGTAAGGCGTGTTCTTCGCCTGCCTTGCGAAACCAACGCCCCTCACGGGGCTCACTACAAACGTCCTGGATCATAACCGGGATAAGACCCTAAACGTTTGTAGTCAACGCCTTAAGGCGTGTTCTGTCTGAACTCCGCCGTCCCCTATTTCTTCTTAGCCTTCGCCTTGTCGGCACCCAGCGCGACAACCCGAAAACCATAATTATCATAGACGAACCAGGCAGGATTAGTGCAGTAGCGGGTTCTAGCCGCCATGTAATTGGCTCCATCATTGTGCCAGTACGATCCACCACGGACACCACAATTGCCCCCCGACCGGGTCTCGTTCCATTCCCACACGTTTCCACCCTGATCAAACGTGCCATAGGCACTGGCGGAAGTTGTAAAACTGCCCACGTCCATCATTCTGCCACTGCTCAAGTTTGCGTCTGGAGGATTGTCGCTTGGGCTTGGGTAGGGCCAGTAGCCCCCGCTACCATCACTCTTTTTGGGATCATAGTATGCAGCCTTGTACCATTCATCCTCGCTGGCGAGCACCCACTGGGTATTCGTTCCGGCTGCCAACTTGGCATGGTCCGGCATTTTCACGGTCTTCTCGCCCCATTCATCGACAAACTTGTACGGCCCAGTCTCCGTGCTACCCTTGCCCTTGCCGTTGGAGAGCCAGTTGCAGAAACGGAGTACCTCGTGCCAGTTCATTAGCACTGCCGGCCTCTTTTCCAGGCCCTCCTTGATACTGTATTCGTACGAACCGTCACCACCATGCCGCGACACACCGTGCTTTCCCATTTGCCAGCGATAGCCAACATTGCCCGACTTCGCAGTGGCGTTGAGGAACTCGACGTACTGCTCGTTGGTCACTTCGTATTTGGCGATGCGGTACTTATAGGCGACAGATCCGTAGCCCGTACCGTCAGGCACGTTGTTCGGGTTGCCTACCGGCACCGTCTCGGGATAATCGACAGCCTTCCCCATGGCCTGCCCCAGGGCCAATGTTCCAACCACCAGGCTAACTGTCAGACACTTACTCATTTCGACTGTACGCATGACTCCTCCTCAGTTGTTCTCCATTCTCAGATTCGCTATTGGACGACTCTCCTCTCCATTTCGATGAAAGAAAAGTAGCTCATTGGCCTGATAACGTCATGTCGGATAAACATCCGACATGACATAATAGGCCCGTTTCGCCCATCATTGACATGTCAAGAGATGGGCATATCCAGGAATTACCGCAGTGCCCCTTGACGGAGCCCATGTCCAATGGCCTATGCGCCGTACGGTGGGCAAGCGTAACAGGTTTGGAGTAATGGAGTTGTGGAGTATTGTCGGAAAGGGAACGTGGACTCTAATCTCTCAAGATCCAGCACTCCACTACTCCAACACTCCAGTTTCGCAGGGGTAAAGACTAATTAACCCGCCCTGTAACAGCTTGGGACGCAGAATGTTGCGAGCAGAGGAAATAGCTCTATTGTTGAGGGACTTACACTGGCCCAGATTCAAGGTGTCAGGTTTCTGTGTTCAGTCGGGCCTCTTATTCCGTTTGTAGGACGGGCAACTTGCCCGTCCGGAACAGGTGAGGACACCTGTCCTGGTGGGCCAACAGAGAGTTCTGCGTTACGACGGCTTCCTGCCGATGACGACCTGGTTCACGAACAGCCAATTCAGGATCTTGAAACTCTCGATCAACCGGTCGCATTTGATTGAGGATGCGGGTGATATTGGGACGTGAAGATACGGCATGAAGGATATTGGCGCCCACATGAATTTCCGGTACTCGATGAGCTCCAGCCCGGCATCACTGACGACACGGGTCAGGAGTCCCTTGTCCATCTCCTTCTCATGTTGATCGTCTTTGAGCAATCCGAGCTTCTGTGAGATATGGTCCCATGTCGGGACGGGACAGGTTGCCACGAAGAATCCTCCGGGTTTGAGAACTTCGTAGGCCTGTAGAACCGCATCCAGGGGAGTCTTCAGGTGCTCAAGCACGGCAAGAGCGGAGACAACGTCGAAACGCGTGGTGCTTAGCGCGCCCGGCAGCCGCATTGCATCACCATGAACGAGGGATATGTTCCCGGGGAGCCCATCCGCCAGGTCTATCAGCTCTTTGGAATACTCGACCCCTGTGAACTCGTTGCCTGGCAGAAGCTCGTTCATCTTGAGAACGGTTTTCCCTTCGGCCGCGCCAAGGTCGAGGATGCGCAACCCAGATGTGCTTGTCGAATACCTTTCCAGCGCATCAGCCACGAGGCCCGCTCGAACCGACAACCTAAACCTCAACTCCGGCTTGTTGTTACGGTCCGTCGAATAGCCCTGGTCCAGGATTCCCTTATGCTTTGGCTCTTTCATGTGTAAAGCGCCACGATGATGGTATCACTCTGCGTCGTCATCGACTACTGTCTGCTTCTCCCAGTTTTCACGTATGTGTTTAATGAACCTCTCCCGCAAGAGGGGGTCTTTCAGGCGGGGCCGAGTGGGGACAGGCAAATCGTTGCAGATTCTCCCGGGAATGTCGATGGTTCGCTTTTCCCGGAGTATCCCCGGTTGTCTCCTTTAGTGTTTCACGTGTCCCGTTTTGAGTCATGGAGATTCGGGTTCCGGATTTCTCGGGACCTGTTTCATTTGTGGAGATGATGGTTCGCAGTGGTGCGAATGGGCTCTGGTACGAAAGCTCAATCCCGGTACCCCGACAACCCTTTCAGACTGGAAGATAGGCTTTTGCAAGGGGATTGACTTATATGGTATAATACCTGCGTCATAGGGGGAAGCAGGGGGACAGATAAGAAAAAAGGTCAGAAGCATGAGTACAGAACTCATAAGTGTAGATTTTAGCAGGGAGTTTCCGGTACTGCCCCTGACCGATGCCGTGCTGCTGCCGCAAGCTATCCTGCCGCTTCAGATTTACGAGGAACGGTATATCGAAATGGTGGAAGATGTGCTCGATTCGCTCGGGATGATAGCAATGGCCCTGTTTGATGGTCAGGTGGCGCCTGAAGAATACAGCCGCGGAACTCCCGCTCTGAAAAAATATGTCTGTATTGGACATGTGCGGCAATACGAACGCGTAAAAGACGGAAGATACGTGCTTCTCGTACAAGGCCTGTGCCGGGCCAGGATTGAATCCGAAATCGCTCACGAGCCGTATCGGGAAATAAAGCTGAGACCAGTAGAAAGTGTGCCTGTTGAGGAAGACGTGCTCACCCCTTACCGTCACCGAATCGAGGAACTTCTGTCGCTACAGCTTATGGGGGAAGGCGAGAAAAGCCGTTCGGTACCGGTTGGCCGGGGGGCGGAGGTCTCGACTCCCATGATTGTGGACCTTGCAATTGCGGCAATGTGCACCGGACCAAGCCAGCAGTATAGAATGCTGGCGCAACGTGACGTGCGCGTTCGTGCAGAATGGTTGATCCACAGAATGGAATCCCTCCTTGGAAGAAGTCCCGACGACAGCCGTAAGAACTAGTCTCCCGGCTTTCTCCTCAGCTTACCTGTCCTCGAGATGTTTTCCAACCTGCCTTCCGGTCAGAGTCATCCCGAGCTTGTCGAGGGATCTAATGCCTTGCCCGGCGTTCGGAGATCCTTCGACTTCGCTCCGCTTCGCTCAGGATGACGGTTTTCTCATTTGATGCGAAGAGACCGCCCCCATTTTTCTGATGTACACGCTATGTATGTTCGGTTGACATTTTCTGTCCATTTATCGAAGGGGGATTGCTGAAGTCATGACTTTGTAAAGGTCGCCTGCCCAGTAGCTTACAGAATGATCCATGTGCTGGCATGGTTAATGCCAATTGGCAGGTGAGTTGAGTAATCACTGGTGCCTTAGAGGAGTCATGCGATGAGAGTCATGCTTATTGCCCCCGCGGATGGAAAATGGAGAAAAGTGGGCCGAAGAAGCTTCTTCAACGGCAGGACATTCCGGTTTTCACTGCTAAGTCTGTTGAGCGTAGCCGCAGAAACGCCCGCGGGTGTGGACGTGAGCGTTGTTGACGAGCAGATTGAAGATATTCCGTGGGATGCCGGCGTCGACCTTGTCGGTATCACCTGCATGACGGCACTTGCCCCCAGGGCATACGAAATAGCTGCACATTTCAGGCGACGGGGCATACCGGTCGTACTCGGTGGGGTACACGCAACTCTGTGTCCGGACGAAGCCGGACAGCATGCTGACGCGGTCGTGGTTGGGGATGCTGAAGGCATATGGCATCGTGTCGTCGCAGATGCCTGTGCCTCAGAATTGAAGAAAGAATACCGGAACCCGACCGCTCCCTCGTTAACCAATCTCAAGCCCGTTCCCCGGCATTTACTGAAAGGCGATCGCTATGCAACGGTTGCCGCTATCCAGGCTACCCGCGGGTGTCCACATACATGCAGTTTCTGTTCGGTTTCTGCATTTCACGGCGGCAGGCAGAGGCAGCGCCCCGTTGAGGATGTCGTGCGTGAAGCGGAAACGATCGGGTCGGACTTCTTCATCTTTGTTGATGATAACCTTACCGCCGACCGCGACTATGCACGCAGGCTCATGGAAGCAATGATCCCCGTGGGCAAGAAATGGATAACCCAGTCCACACTTGCTGTTGCAGATGATCCGGGTTTTGTACAACTTGCAGCTCGCGCGGGTTGTATCGGCCTTTTCGTGGGCCTGGAAACGTTCAACGGCAGCAATCTCGAATCAGTGGACAAGACGTTTAACAAGGTGGAGGAATACAAGCGGGCCATCCGGTTGCTGCATGACAACGGCATAGGCGTTGAGGCGGGAATCGTGCTCGGTTTTGAGGGAGACAGGCCGGAGGTCTTCAGGCGCACGCTGAAGATGCTGGACGACCTGCATATCGATGCTGTCCAGGTGTCCATACTCACGCCTATCCCCGGCACAGAAACCTATTCGTCTACGTGGCACAGGCTGCGCGATCATGACTGGTCACACTACGATTTCCATCGAGTTGTCTTTCAGCCGAAGCATATGACCATAGATCAGCTTCAGCAGGGGCATGACTGGATCACGCACGAGTTCTACAGGCCGTGGAGAATTGCCCGGCGTTTTGTCCGGCACGCATTGCGGCCCGGAGGTTCCGGGACCACAAAGTACCTGGCGGCGATCAACATGGCTTATTGGGGAAGAATCCGGACCTGGGGAATCAAGGGCAAAGATCCAGCCGCCGCGAAGAATGCCGGGGAGCACGTGAGAGGTCTTACTTCTCTTCGGAGACTGATCCCTCGCCGTGCGTGGCCCTGCGCACCTCTCCGGTCCCGGGGGCGGGCCGGGTGAACACCGGGACTTCTGAGCCGGGTTCGCGTTGTTCGGGTTTTCCGTTTGGATCACCGATTATTATGGTGGGGCCCGGGGTGGGAGGGTCACGCCACAGGCGGGTTTTGTAGAGGACTATGAATGACACCAGGATAACGACCACGGCGACAACAACCGAAGCAATGATGTGATGAACGTAGATCCAGTCGAGTAACGGATGCTCGATGGCACGAACCATTCTTTCACGTCTCCTGTCAGAAAGGCTGGTCGATATGCCCGTTTCCTCGGCAGAGGTCTGGCCGAGAAGGGCCAGGGTTGCCTCTATTTCTCCCGCCGCTTTCTGGCATTCCCGGCATTTGCGCAGATGCTCGTGGACAAGATCGGACCGAGCGCCCCCGAGTTCCCGTGTCATGTAATCAAACAGGACCGCCTGGATCTCCTCGCACTTCATGCGCATTTCCCCGTTATTCCCATTGTGGGAATCAGCATGCCCATTGCCGCACCGTGCCTGTTTCTTCTTGTTGCCTTGCGGTTTCATATCGCCTTGGCCTTCTTGAGCTCGGTTGCCATCTTCTTCATTGCATGGTGAAGAATGTAGCCAACATTACTAACGGTCAAACCGGTTATTTCACTTATTTCCTTGTACGATTTCTCCTCGTACACTTTCAGAACAACAAGCTGCTGTTCTCTCAGCTTAAGAGTCTTCAAGGCCGCGACGGCGCCTTCCGCGGCTTCGCTTATCCTGAACCCTTTTCCGCGATTCGGCACGGCAAACTTGTCCTGCTCGTCTGCATGCCTTGTGTGAAGCAGTTTCCGGCGGGACTCTTTGCGCAGATAGTCTACGGCGCAGTTATGGGTTACGCGGTAAAGCCAGCTCGAGAGCTTGGGGGATGGAATCATGTCATCCTTCCAACTCTTGAATAGCCGGATGAACGCATTCTGAACTACATCCTGAGCCGCATTATCGTTGTGCAGAATCCTACCCGCATACCTGAGCAAGGCAGCTTCGTATTCCGAAACAACGGTTTCAAACGCCGCGAGTCTCTGGGTCTGAGCTTGTTTCTGCTCCTTATTCATTCCCTGTTCGCAGTACGCCCTCCCTTCATAATGTGGACGATCCGGACGCGACGATTATTAGCTTCCCGGTTTGCATTGTTTCAATGAAAGGTCATGTGATAAAGGCGGAAATCGTTCTTTTGCTGTTGAACTGATGAAAGTGTTCCATGCACAATCCGTGATGCGTCAGGAATGAAAGGGCCTGTTATCCAGATCGAGAGCGCGCCTTTGACGAGATGCTTCGGCAATCTCAGCATGACAGATTCCACGGGAACCTGATTGTGTCCAACGTGTCATTCCGAGCGAAGTCGAGGAATCTCAGTTTGGGTGACACGCCGTGAAAGGGACTGGAACAGTGGTACAGGTCAGGCATTTAGTTTGGGATTGGAACGGCACGCTACTCGATGACGTTGCCGCCTGTGTCACAGCAATCAACTGCATGCTCGGCCGCCGGAACCTGGAACTGATAGGCAGGGACAGGTACCTCGATACCTTCAGGTTTCCCGTTCAAGGTTACTACCGGACGCTCGGATTCAACCTGGAAGAGGAAGACTGGGATCTCATGGCCCGCGAATTCCACGCCGATTATGATGGAGCAGCCAAGGCGGCGCAGCTCCGCCCGGATGCAATCGAGACGCTGGATCATATCAAGTCACTGGGAACACCAATGTCCGTGCTGTCCGCGTCAGAAACCGGTATCCTGATGAGAATGCTAGAAAGAACGAAGATCGATAACTACTTCAAGAGTGTCCACGGCTTGTCGGATCTTTACGGGGAATCGAAATTGGCGCTGGGACGGGCAATGATGGCAGACCTGGCAGTCGATCCGGCAAGTGTCGTTCTCGTGGGAGACACTATCCACGACTATGAAGTTGCCTGCGAGTTGGGGTGTCGGTGTATACTTGTCACCGGTGGACATCAGTCAGAATCACGGCTGAGAACCTGCGATTGTGTGATGGTTGCTGCCCTGGGCGATCTGCCGGCATATATCGTCAACGGGAAAACCGGGACCGGAGGCAACGGGTATGAGTAGAGAGATACGGGTTACATTCCAGCCGTCCGGCAGAAGCGTTTATGTTCTGCCGGGCACCATTCTCCTTGAGGCCGCCGCGCGGGCAGGCTTCGTGATAGAGACGCCTTGTGGCGGAAGTGGAACCTGCGGAAAATGCCTTATCAGAATTGTGTCGGGTGAATGTACCGATTGCACGGACGCGGAAGGATGCCTTTCCTCCGAACAGGCCGCCGATGGATACCGTCTTGCGTGCCAGTGCAGAATTCAGGATACCCTTATTGTTGAGATTCCGGAGTCATCTCTTTTCCAGGCCGTCCAGAAGATTCTTTCCTCTGATACGGGTGATAAACTGGAAGTTGATCCAGCCGTTAAGAAACGCTTTGTCGAGATCCCGGAGCCGGCACATGGCGACAGCCATTCCGATGCGGAACTCCTGGTCAAAGCACTGAACCGGGGAACCCCGACAGTTACCACTCTTCAGCAGCTCCCGGAGACACTGCGGGAGGCGGACTTCAGGGCCACGGCTACCCTTTGCGGTGACCGGATCATCCGCGTACAGGCCGGTGATACTTCCGCCGCCAGTTACGGAATAGCTTTTGATATTGGAACGACAACAATCGTGGGAACCATTGTTGATCTGGTAACCGGAACGGACCTGGCCGTGGCGAGCATGATGAATCCGCAAACATCGTTCGGCGACGATGTACTCTCGAGGATCAAGAAATGCCGCGAAGAGTCCGGAGGACTGGAAGTTCTGCACACCACAGTAGTAGAAGCAGTCAACAAAGTGGCCGGCGATGCCGCACGCCAGGCCGGGATCGATGCATCAGATATCTACATGGCCGTGTTTGCGGGAAACACGACTATGCAGCAGATCCTCTGTAGAATTGATCCCCGGGCACTCGGTGAGCTGCCTTTTCTTCCCGCGTTCAGGGACATGGTTAATCTGAAAGCCACCGACATCGGCCTGTCAATCTACCCGGATGCGGAAGTAGTCGTGTTTCCACAGATAGGTGGCTTTGTTGGAGGGGATACAGTTGCCGGAATCATTGCAACACGGCTTGACCAGCAATCCGAACCTTCACTCCTGGTGGACGTGGGCACGAACGGTGAGATAGTCCTCTCACATGGCGGGAGGTTGACGGCCACATCCGTGGCTGCCGGACCTGCTTTTGAGGGGGCCAGGATCATCAACGGCATGCGGGCCATGCAAGGCGCTATAGAGAAGGTTGTCTTCAACAGTGACGTGGAGTTCAACGTTATCGGCAACATGAAGCCCTCGGGAATATGCGGGACAGGTCTCATAGATGTTACGGCCGCGATGCTTCGAGCCGGAGTGCTGGATTCAACAGGAAGGATTCTCGGCCAGGAAGAAATCCCTCCGGAAGTGCCCGAAAGGATTCGAAACAGGATCATTGCCGATAACGGCCAGTTTAACTTTGTGCTCGCCGACGGCGAAGCCAGTGCAACCGGAGACCGGTTGTCCCTGTACCAGAAAGACATTCGGGAATTGCAGCTCGCGAACGGCGCGATCAGGGCCGGCATCAGTATCCTGCTGAACAGGGCGGGACTATCCGCCGACGACCTTGGATCAGTTTTGCTGGCCGGGGCTTTCGGGAACTTTATCAGACGGAGTAACGCGCGCCGTATAGGTATGCTGCCGCAGATTTCGCGAAGCAAAATCCGCTTCGTCGGCAACACGGCATCGTTCGGAGCCAAGATGGTGCTGCTGTCGAAGGAAGAATCCTCCTACGCGGCCCGCATCGTCGAGAAGACCGAACACCTTGACTTATCGACCAGCCCCGAGTTCCAGATGGAGTTCGGAGCGGCGATGCTGTTTCCGGAGGATGATGTCTAGGCGAGCAATCTCCCGCTACAGCTTGATACTGAAAGCTGCCCGGGCCTTGATCTCGTCGCTGATGTCACTGATTACTTCGCCCGGAACCCGCTGGTTTACTTTCATGATAGCGAGAGAGCGGTTCGTCTTCTTGTCGTGCGGATTCCGCATATCCTCGATATTCACGTTGGCCTCTGCCAGCTTCACGCCGATGGTTCCTATAACCCCGGGACGATCTTCGTACAGGAACAGCACCGTGTCTCCGACGGGTTCGAAGTACAACTTGTTGAATTCGTTGATCCTCGAAACCATGAGGATACCTTCGGCGACCGTTCCCCGTATGCTCATTTTCCTCAGCTTGTCGCTGCCTATCTCAGCGGTGAGGTCGACGGTAATCGAGCTCTCATAACCCTTGCCAGGGTCCGGATCACGCGAGACATACTCGATGCCCATTTCTTTGAGGAAAGCCTGCGCGGCCGTGAAGTCCATTGAACGGTCGAAATCTTCCCATATGCCGGCAACGATCGGAACCAGCAGCCAGTCGGCAAAGGGGGCCAGCGAACCATAAAAGCTTGTTTCTATGAGTTTCGGCGCAGCGTTTTTTCCAACCAGGCACTTGCAGAGCCGTGCGAGCGTATTTGCGAGTTCGCAGTATGTCTCATCCAGCCCATCGGGTATGTCACGGTTGACGATGAAGCTGGTTATCCCTTTTTCCTCAAGATCAATGAGCTCCTCTGCCGCACGCTTTGCCGCGTTGAAGTTGGCTTCGGCAGTGCTTGCCCCAAGGTGTGGCAGCATGATGTCCGCGATATCGGTCACGGACTTGTCCCCTTCAGCGTCCTTGGCGTAGACGTCATTCAGGAATCTCAGCGACCGTGTCTCCCTGGCCGCCCGGACGGCATCTTCGTCGACGATCCCTGCCCGTGCACAGTTGACGATCGTTGTGCCGCTCTTGACCTTGGAAAGCAGCTCCTCGTTGACCATGCCGCGAGTCTCATCATTTTCCGGTATGTGCAGCGTTATGTAATCGGAGTTGGCGAACAAGTGTTCGAGATCCGTCAAGGTAACAGCTACTTCGTTTGCTTTTTCGTTCGATATCACCGGGTCATAGCCGAGAAGCTCAACATCGAATCCGGAAAGGCGGCGGGCGACAAGGCGGCCGATGTTGCCAAGGCCGACAATACCCACGGTCTTGTTGGCAAGTTCGCGCCCCATGAATTTCTTCTTCTCCCACTTTCCCGAGCGGGTCGATGCGTCGGCGTGAATAACATGCCTGGCATCGGCCAGCATGAGCGCCAGGACTTCCTCGGCTACCGCGTTTGCGTTTGCGCCCGGAGTGTTCATGACGTCGATGCTCTTCTGACGCGCATACTTCGTGTCAATTGTGTTGAATCCGGCCCCGGCCCTGACAACCACTTTCAGTTCCGGCAGGGCGTCGATCACTTCGGCAGTGACTTTTTCGCTGCGAACGATCAATGCAAATGTATCGGGGTGCTGGGCCACAAGGGCAGGTAAACCCTGTGTTTCGTCCTGGACGACCTCGTAGTTGCCGTTGTCGGTCAGAATTTGGTGGGCAACCCCGTCCAGCTTGGTGGGAATAAGAACTTTCTTCATCGTTATCATCCTCGTCAGGAGAAGTGAAAGGCTTCACCTGTTATGCAAACATTGCCATGGTAGGGCAGAACCCACCCGTCGCCGTCTAAACTAAGAACCCTCGAAACAAGAATCAAGACCAGAACCGTGCTGATCTTTCTTGACCGTTGGAAAAGGGCGGATATACCCTGTTCGACATTATGTTCAAATATTTTTCGCGCTTTGCTTGTGTTGTGTTGGCCTGCGGGATAGCCGTGTCTTCGGTCTGTGCCCAGATCAATGAGCTTACATCTGTAGACGATGATTTCGAAAATCCTCTGTCCAACCGGAAGAAGCCGAATATTTTTCGTCGGCCGCGCAAAGACACACCTGCCGAACAACTGGCATACGCAGACTCACTGGCGAAGGCAGGAATCGTTCGCAAGGCAACCAAACAGTACAGGGCCCTGGTTCACAAGTGGCACGAGTCGAGTGAAGCCCCGACGGCCCAGATGCGATTTGCACAACTTCTCGAGAAACGAGGACACCACAAGAAGGCTTTTACCGAGTACCAGTACCTGATTGACAACTTTCCGGGGCGGTTTGCTTACGGGGAGGCCCTGGACCGCCAGTTTCGCATTGCCAACCTCATAATGATGTCGCGCAGGTGGAAGCTGTTCTTTTTGCCCGGATTCGCGATGTCCGAGGATTCAATTCCTCTCTTCAGGAAGATCGTGATCAATGCCCCGCAGTGGGAGAGAGTGCCTGAGATCCAGTTCCTGATAGCAACTATTCATGAGGAAGCCGGGGACGATGACAAGGCTGTCGCAGCCTACAGGAAGCTAACTCAGAACTACCCGGACAGCTCTTATGCTGATGATGCGGCTTTTCAGATCGGCATGTGCCTGCATGAGCAGACCATGGACCGCCCCCGCAACGAGAAGGCGCTGCGGGATGCTATATCCGCGTTTTCTGACTTCCTGAGATCTCATCCCGAGAGCAACAAGAGGCCGGCCGTACAGGAGAAGCTGAAGGAACTAAATCGCACACTTGCAGGTTTGTACTACGAACGAGCCGTTTTCTATGACAAGATGGCCAAGAAACCGGAGGCAGCGTATATTGCCTACGTGGATTTCGTAAGGAAGTTTCCATCATCAGAACTTGCGGCAGATGCAACGACGCGTGCCGAGACAATAAAGAAGGAGCTTGAGGACAATGATCAAAGCGAAAAGTAAGTCCTACAGCGAGAGAAGCCGGACGTTACATGTGAGAATCGCAGCAATCTGCCTTGCAGCAACGCTTACCGGTTGTGCTGGTTATCGGCTTGGATCGACCCTTCCAAAAAACCTGCGCAGTATCAGCGTGGCAACATTCGTCAATGAAGCCGGCGAGCCGCTGCTCGAAACGGAGACGACCTCTGCGGCCATACGGGAATTCCAGAAAGACGGTACGCTGCAGGTTGTCGGGGACAGTGCGGACCTGATTCTCAAGGTAACGCTGTCGGATTATTCATTGCAGCCGATAAGATACGACAGGGACAGGGAGAAGCGCACCAACGAGTACCGTATGATTATCAGGGCAAAGATTGAATGCCGGGTGGCGAAATCGGGCGAGATCCTTGTAAGCAAGAACGTTGCCGGAGACACAACCTTCTCACTGGTCGGCAGTTTGTCCGTGGCGAAACGAGATGCTCTTCCGGCCACGGCGGCAGATCTGGCACATGATATCGTAGAGAGCATCGTGGAAGTTTGGTAACCCCTGCCGACCCGGTTGTTCCCCCGCCTCAACGATGCCGGTCATCATAATTCTTCCGGAAACCTGCGCGTGCCGCTTGCGTCCGCCGGGGGCTTGTTGCTATAGTTCAAATCCGGTGAATAATCGGCCGGGAATACTCCTCCGAAGACCGCATCTATTGACATTTTCCTATGGCGAAGAAGAAAACAGTTGAATACGACGAAAGTAAGATAAAGACCTTGTCTTCGCTTGAGCATATCCGCCTGCGGACGGGTATGTACATCGGCCGTATTGGCGACGGAAGTGACTACGAAGACGGGATTTACATACTTTTGAAGGAAATCGTCGATAACGGAATCGACGAGTTCATCATGGGGCACGGCAAACGCATTGATATAACTATCGAAGGTGATACGGTTACCGTTCGCGATTACGGCCGCGGCATTCCGCTGGGGAAGGTTGTCGAGTGCGTGTCGCGCATAAACACGGGCGCAAAGTACAACGATGACGTTTTTCAGTTCAGTGTTGGGCTGAATGGAGTCGGCAGCAAGGCTGTTAATGCCCTTTCATCACGATTCACCGTGCGCAGCCATCGCGGCGGCAAGGCAGTGGAAGCCCGCTTTAAGCAGGGAGTGCTGGCGAAAGAGCAAAAGGGCCGGGCGCCTGACGAAAAGGATGGAACATTCGTCCAATTCGTGCCCGATCCGGAGATATTCGGCGAATGTGTCTTCGACGAAGAACATCTGTCCAAACGCATGCGCATGTACGCGTATCTCAATGCTGGCCTGAAGATCAGCTACAATGGCAAGACCTTCCTTTCAGACGGTGGGTTGATTGACCTGATTCGCGAAGAGAGCCAGTTTGAGAAACTCTACCCGCCGTTTCATTTCAGGGATAAGGCCCTGGACCTGGCATTTACTCACACCAATCGATTCAACGAGCAGTACTTCTCGTTCGTCAACGGTCAATTCACAACAGATGGCGGGACCCACCTGAGTGCATTCAGGGAGGGTGTTCTCAAGGGTATAAACGAGTTCTCGAAGTTGAAGTTCACCGGGGATGACGTGCGGGAGGGTATTCTTGCCGCCGTTGCCATAAGGTTGAAGGATCCTTTATTCGAATCTCAGACGAAGAACAAACTGGGCAATTCCGAAATACGGGCCCCGCTGGTCAACCGTATACGCCAGATTGTTTCCGACATGCTGCACCGCGATCCCAAAGCGGCCGAAAAACTCATAACGAAGATCCAGGAGACCCAGAAGCTCCACAAGGAACTGACCAGTATAAAGAAAGTGGCCCGCGAAAGATCCAAGGCAGTCTCCATCAGGATTCCCCAGCTTAAGGACTGCAAGGTTCATCTCAATAAGGCAAAGCAGAAGGGGACAGGCTCGATGATATTCATCACCGAGGGACAATCTGCTGCCGGGTCCCTTGTGAGCTGCCGTGATGTCAGCACGCAGGCTATTTATACCCTTAAGGGAAAACCGCTCAACGTCTGCGATCTCCATCGGGATGCGCTTTACAAGAATATCGAGATATATAACCTCATGCGCAGTCTCAATATCGAGGAGTCGGTGGATAACCTGCGATACCAGAGCGTTATTCTGGCGACCGACGCCGATGTTGACGGCCTCCACATCCGCAACCTGATGATCACGTTCTTTCTCCGTTTCTTCGAGTCGCTGGTAAAGGACAAGCACCTCAAGATTCTGGAGACCCCTCTCTTCCGCGCGCGGAACAAGAAGGAGACTATCTACTGCTATTCAGAAGCCGAACGCGACAAGGCCGTGAAGAAGCTGGGCAAGGGTTGCGAAGTAACGCGGTTCAAGGGTCTTGGCGAGATATCACCCGGCGAATTCAAAGCTTTTATAAGCACCGACATGCGCCTCACGGATGTCAACATCCGCGGCGAACATTCTATTCCGGAAGTGCTCGGATTCTACATGGGCAAGAACACCCAGGAACGTCGCCAGTACATAATGGAAAACCTCGTTATTGAAGAAACTCCATGAGCAAACGGCCCCAACAGGAATTCAGTTTCAACGGCAACGGATGGACGCGCGCGTCGGCCGACAGGGGTCCCGATGCCGAGTTCGAAGCGCCGGAAGACCATCAGCCCATGCTGGATGGCCCCGGGCCGCTTCGGGGCCTTATGGACTACAACTTCCTGGCATACGCATCCTACGTCATCTGTGACAGGGCCATTCCGGATATCGAAGACGGCCTCAAACCGGTGCAGCGTCGAATCATGCACTCACTTCATGACAAGGACGATGGCCGGTTCATCAAGGTTGCCAACATTGTCGGTCACTGCATGCAGTATCATCCCCACGGTGACGCCTCCATTGCGGACGCCCTGGTTAACTTGACCAATAAGCGATATCTCATCGAGGGCCAGGGGAACTTCGGCAATATCTTCACGGGCGACCGGGCTGCCGCTTCCAGGTACATAGAATGTCGCCTTACGGACATGGCCCGAAACGAAATCTTCAACAATGATCTCACTCACTTCGTCCCTAGCTACGATGGCCGGAACAAGGAGCCCGTCACCCTGCCGTGCAAGCTGCCGCTGCTACTCATGCTTGGGGCAGAGGGAATCGCCGTGGGCCTGTCGACCAGGATCTTTTCTCATAACTTCGTAGAGCTGATAGAAGCCCAGATCGCAATTCTCCAGAAGAAGAAGTTCGCCGTTCTGCCGGATTTTGTCCAGGGCGGCCTCATGGACGTCTCTGATCTCAACGATGGCAACGGCCGCATTCGCCTGAGGGCATGCATCGAACAACGGAAGAACAACAGGCTTGTTGTCACCGAATTGCCGTACGGACAGACAACGGAAAGCCTGACCAGCTCGATCGAGGACGCCGTGCGCAAGAAGAAGGTTCCTGTCAGGACCATCAATGATTTCACGGCCGAAAAGGTTGAAATCGAACTCGTACTGAGTCCGGGGAC
This sequence comes from Kiritimatiellia bacterium, assembly GCA_030744755.1. Classification (GTDB taxonomy): domain Bacteria; phylum Verrucomicrobiota; class Kiritimatiellia; order UBA8416; family JADHWI01; genus JASLPY01. The sequence goes on from JASLPY010000027.1 coordinate 47,284, forward strand.
GAAAGCCCCCTCGGCCATGAAAGCGCTGTACGCTTTCACATCGTGTGAGACCGCGGCAACCGGAAGAATGGTGGTTATTCATAACGGCCGTCCGATAGACACCACGGTGTCGGAGGTGCTTCGTCAGAACACGGATCAGCTTGTGTCGCTCCTCAAGCAGGAGCTTGAGCTCAAGAGAGACCGTCTCCTCGACGATTTCCACCGCAAGACCCTCGTGCAGATCTTCATAGAAAACCGCATCTACAAGAAAATAGAAGAATGCAAAACCTACGCCGCGGTGCGAAAAGCAGTCAAAGATGGTCTGGCGCCTTTCAGGGATCAGCTCCGCAGGGATGTAACGGGAGATGACATAGAAATGCTCCTGGCAATCAGGATCCGGCGAATCTCCAGGTTCGACATCGACAAGAATCAAAAAGACATAGAGGCTATTCTTGAGGAGCTGGAGGTTGTTAAGAAGCACCTCAAGCGGCTTGTTCCCTATGCGGTGAAATACCTCAAGGGTCTTATCAAGACTTACGGAGACCAGTACCCGCGCCGGACAAAGATAGACACGTTCAAGAACATCGAGGTCCGCGAGCTTACCGCGAAGGAACTGCAACTCAACCATGACCAGGAGAACGGCTACATCGGCCACGGGATCAAAGGTGATCCGTTGCTCCAGTGTTCGTCGTACGATAAGATCTTCCTTGCATGGAGTACGGGAGCCTACAAGGTCGTGTCGCCCCCGGAGAAGCTGTTTGTCGACAAGACTCTCCTGATGTGCGAGAAAGTCGATCGCGAAAGAGTCCTAACCGTTGTGTATACCCTGGATCAGTTCACCTACATGAAACGCTTCAAGGTAGGCGGAACGATCATGAACAAGGATTACCATTGTGCTCCCGAGGGCTCTGAGGTCATCTTTATGCAGGAAGGCACGCCCGAAACCATTTACGTCAAGTACAAGCCCGCCAAGGGCCAGCGCATTCACCAGCAATCATTCCATCCCGGCGATATTCCCGTCAAAGGTGCCAAGGCAAGGGGCAACCAGATGACGGCGAAAGCCATAGCCAGGATAGCAGCCGAAAAGCCCCGATGGTGGTCAAACGGCAAGGATGCTCCGCGGGGACGGATGATATAGGCCGGGGGAGGGGGGATCAACGCCCAACGCCCAACATCAAACGCCCAACGCCCAAGTCTAAGCACAAGCGCCCACGTCTAAGATCCCCTTCTTGAAGTGGTCCCGCGAATGCGGGAGTGGGGTTGGTTCCCTTCTTTCCAGCACCGAATCTTCTCAAACCCGCGGATTATTCTGCTGCCCTTCCGCGTCTGTTCGAAAATAGAAATCTTACGTAAGTCGTGAGTGGCCAACGCATTATGTGTTATGGCTGCCGTTCGCTAGACCTTCTCGGGCACGGGATTTGCTCTGTTTATTGGGTCGAACGGGACACCTGGTTATATCAGCCGCACAAAAAGGCGTCACAGGCCGAGCCACGGAATCCCCGCTACAGCAAGGAACCGAACCATGTCGGACGAGGCCGACTATCGACGCGTGGGGTGGGAGATACGTTATCGACGAAGAGGGGTACGCGCACGCGCGATCCCCAGGTCTGCCACGAATTATCCCCTGCTATTCGTGATTGTCATCGCGATCTACCTGTTGTTGTGTGTGCTGCCTGCGGCCGCACAGTCACACCAGGTGACCGTTCGCAACATGTATGCCCCTACGTTTGTCGATCAGACGACATCGCAGTTCAGCAAGAATTACATCGATAATCTCTTTAACGGGGCAAGTTCGGCACGCGCCGCGGATATGGACGGTGATGGCGACATGGACGTCGTGGGGTCTGCGTCGGTTATAGACAGGGTGTCGTGGTGGGAGAACAGCGACGGAGAAGGTTCTCTTTGGACGGAACGCGAAGTGGCAACATCTTTCGACGGCGCGGCGTCCGTATGGCCGACGGACATCGACGGTGACGGCGACCTGGATGTTGTGGGTGCGGCGTCCGCAGGTCATGACGTAAAGTGGTGGGAAAATGCCAACGGTGACGGAACGTCGTGGCAGGAACACAACGTAGACACGTATTTCAGGGGCGCCTGCTGGGTGCACTCGGGTGACATCGATGACGATGGGGACATGGACATTGTGGCGGCGGCGTCAACTGATGACGACATCACCTGGTGGGAGAACACGGACGGTAACGGAGATTCATGGACTGAGCATACCATCGACGGGAGTTTTAATGGTGCCGCGGCTGCCCTTGCCGTGGACATAGATGCTGACGGCGACCTGGATGTATTGGGTGCGGCCGTTAGTGGTCATGATATCACCTGGTGGGAAAACGATTCCGGTGATGGTTCGGTTTGGACGGAACATACGATAGATGGAACTTTTCTAGGGGCAAGTGGCGTGTGTGCTGCCGACATCGACGCCGACGGGGACCTTGATGTTCTTGGTGCCGGATACTTCAAGGATGAGATCTCATGGTGGGAGAACACGGATGGTGAAGGGGGATCCTGGACGGAGCATGCCGTCGATTCGGACTTCGATGACGCCCGGTCACTGTGCAGCGCCGACCTGGATGGGGATGGAGATGCCGACATCGTTGCCGGCGGCAAGAGCGCAGGTGACGTGAGCTGGTGGGAAAACACCGACGGAGCTGGTGGGGCATGGGAAGAGCATTCCGTTGAGACGGCCTTCAACGGTGTCTCGTGCGTGTGCGTGGCTGATATAGATGGTGATGGTTACAGCGATATTCTCGGTACGGCGGAAACGGATCACGACGTCATATGGTGGGAGAATGACGCGGGGTTACAGGCAACTTTCAATGCGCCGACATGGACGAATCTCCTCGATACGTCGTCGGGGCTTTTTGCTTACCTGACAAATACCGCGTCAATAAGCGAGACGACGCAATACGTAGTTACCGGCTGGATCAGAACCGGAAGCGATCCCGCCGGCGGCGCCGGGTACAACACCGGGGTATTCGCCCTCACCAACGACTCCACCATCTCGTGGCTCTGGAACACGAGTTTCTGGCTTTCGGTGACGGCGGGGGAAAACGGCTACGTTGAGGCGAGCAACGGTTGGTGCGGTGCCGGATCCACAAATGTGATTACCGCGGTTCCCTCGAATTACTATCATTTCTCCTCATGGACCGGTACGGTTTCGTCGGGCAGCAATCCTCTCGCCCTGACCATGGACAAGGCGCATGCGCCGGTCGCCGTTTTTGCCCCCGACATGGCGACAAACAGCACACCGCACTGGTGGTTGGCGTCGCACAACCTTACAAACGAAGCATGGGACGCCGAGGCCATGGCCGATCGTGACGGCGACGGGATGGCGGCCTGGGCAGAGTGGACTTGCGGGACGGATCCCACGGAAATCACCTCGGTGCTGAGTGTTGTCGCCGTGGAGCCCGGCTCCGGACAGGACGTACTTGTGAGGTGGCAGAGCGTGGCAGGGAAATCCTACAAGGTAATGAGATCAACAAACCTCGCCGAAGGATTCGCACCGCGGGCATCGAGTATAACGGCAACACCCTCGCAAAACACCTACACAGACAATGTGGGCATTGTCGACTCGGTGTTCTACCGAGTCGATCTGGAAGAGTAGCTGCGAACAGCGTTTAAACGGAACGGTTCAGCAGGGATCCGGAGATGAGAACTGTCATCCTGGGCGAAGCATAGCGGAGCCGAAGGATCTCAAGCGCTGGGTGAGACATTAGATCCCTCGGCCGGCTCGGGATAACATTAACGGACGGCAAGCATGGCAACGGACGCATCAGTGCAGCGTCAAGGTCGTGGGGATCGGCCTACAGCAGTTTCCGATGTTCGATAACCGGTATCCGCGCGCGCGTTGCCGCGATCTCCTTTGGATCCAGCTCGACGGTAATCACCCTTTCTGCATCACCGGCGCAACAGAGAATTTCTCCCCATGGACCAACCACCATGCTGTGACCATGGCTTACCACACCTGTTGACGGGTTTGTGCCACACTGGTCCGGGGCTACGACGAAACACTGGTTTTCTATTGCCCGTGCCCGGACAAGTGTCTCCCAGTGATCCCGCCCGGTCCTCTGTGTAAAATTGGCAGGAACGAACAGAAGGTGGGCGTCCTGCAATGCATAGTGCCGGTACATCTCGGGGAAACGCAGGTCATAACAGATAGACATACCGCATTTCCATCCTTCGATATCCGCAAGAACCGGTTGGTCACCGGCCTTGTACGTGTCGGTTTCTTTGATCACCTGACCGTTATCCAGTACGGCCTCAAACAGGTGGATCTTGCGATACTGAGCGGCTATTGCTCCAGTCCTGTCGAGTAGCACGCTGGTGTTGTATATTCCCTCAGCCGATTCCTCAATGATGCTACCTGCCAGGATCCAGGCATCGAGTCTTCTCGCTATAGAGGAAAGGTGTTCTGTTGCCGGCCCCGGGATGGGCTCGGCGCTGTTGACGTAGTCGTCATGTTTCCCCCTGGCCGAGAACACTTCCGGCAGAGCGACCAGGTCCACGTCGCTGACCTCGCCGAGCAATTCGTCAACCTTCGCAAGGTTCCGATCAACATCAGTTCCAGCGCTCAACTGCATTAGCGCAACTCGCAGCGGCTTCATTCGCTCACCCTCCGCGTGAGGGTCGTTCTGCGACCCCCTCCAACACCAACCATATCACTTCCCTGCAGTTCTACTCAACTCGCCTTTCCGCCGGATTCGGACTGCGTCTGGACCATCACTGGACTACTGGCGCCTGGCCTTGAATCTCGAAGTTTTCTTCTTTGGCAGGCAGGCAGTTTAAACTTATGCTGATGCCATCGGGAAGCACAGCATCCGTTTAAGGAAATAATCTGTAGAGGGAGGAACCGATGCGAGCGGGAAGAATCGTGGTGGCAGTCCTTGCAGCCGTAGTGCTCATCGCTCTCGGTTGGGTTCTCATGCAACAGAAGGAAGATGGCTCATCGGCTTCGACTATCAAGGTGGGCATACTTCACTCCCTCACGGGAACAATGGCAATCAGCGAACGTCCCGTGGTTGACGCAACGCTGATGGCTATTGAGAAGATAAATGAAGAGGGCGGGTTGTTGGGGCGGCAGGTTGAGGCAGTGATTGCGGATGGTCGTTCAGACGGCGCCGTTTTTGCCGCGGAGGCAGCACGCCTGATAAGGGAAGAGAAAGTTGAGGTTGTCTTCGGCTGCTGGACTTCGGCAAGCCGCAAAGCGGTGAGACCCGTATTCGAGGCCAACGATCACCTGCTGTTCTATCCAGTGCAGTACGAAGGTATCGAGGAATCGCCCAATATCGTGTATACGGGCGCCGCTCCAAACCAGCAGATACTTCCGGCTGTCAAGTGGTGCCTGGATCACGTGGGCAACCGTTTCTTCCTTGTTGGTTCGGATTACGTATTCCCACGCGCCGCAAACGCCATCATAAAGGACCATATCAACGCCCTTGGCGGGGCAGTTGTTGGCGAGGAGTACATTCTTCTCGGCAGCAGCGAAGTGGGCGAGTCCGTGCAGAGAATCGCCGCTCAAAAGCCTGATATAATCCTTAACACCATAAATGGCGGAAGCAACGTGGCATTCTTCCGCGAACTTAGGGCCGCCGGAATTACACCGGACAAGATCCCCACCATGTCGTTCAGCATTGCGGAGAACGAACTTATGGAGATGGGAACGGATCAGATGGCTGGTGATTACGCGGCCTGGAACTACTTTCAAAGTATAGACAGCGAAGAGAACCAGGCCTTCGTAAGCAGGTTCAAGTCCAGGTACGGCGCGGACCGCGTTACATCCGATCCAATGGAAGCCGCCTATCTTGGGGTCCATCTCTGGGCCCAGGCAGCAGCCGATGCCGGTAGCGCCGATGTAGGAGAGGTCCTCCGGGCCGTTGTGAAGCAGAGTCTTCTTGCTCCGGGCGGCATTGTCTCGGTGGACCAGAGAAATCTCCATACCTGGAAGACCGTCCGCATAGGCAAGATCAGGTCGGATGGGCAGTTTGAGATTGTCTGGTCGTCGGGGCAGCCGATTGCCCCGGCGCCGTTTCCCGTTTCCCGGTCCAGGCCGGAATGGCAGATCTTCCTCGAGCAGCTTTACGTGATGTGGGGAGAACAATGGACCAACCCGGGCATCCCCAAGGAGATCGTCGCGGCAGCAGCCACTCGCGCAACGGTCCAGCTGGAGCAGATCCTGGCTGATAATCCGGACATCGCAGCCATGGCCGAGAACTCCACCGGCGCAAACCATTCGCTGAACTTAGAAAAAATACAGTTGCTGGACAACGAATGGCGAGACAATGGAAACGATAACCCGGCGATCAAAATGTTTCTTACCAATGAAGTCGCAAGGATATTGAAGTTCGTTCAGAAACAGCACCCTGAATTCTCGGAGATCTTTGTAACAGATTCCGTCGGACTGGTAATAGGTATGACCAACCGAACCAGTGATTATTACCAGGCCGATGAAGGATGGTGGATGGAAGCGTTCGATTCGGGGAAGGGCGTGAATCACGTGGGCGTCATTGAGTACGACGCAAGTGCCCGGATATGGGGAATCGCCCTGTGTATACCTGTTAGAAACCCGACCGGAAAAACTGTTGGTGTCCTGAAAGCGTTCCTTAGTATTCATAATCTTCTGGCAGCTGGATAACGGTTTCCTGCCTGTCATGCAGGCGGAGGGAACAGGACCATGCGACTACCTGGCATCATGGGTCAGTCAAGAATCGGCATCAGGTTCGTGCTCTACCTTCTTGTCGTGGCTCTTCTTCCCCTGTGCCTGGTTGGTTACATAACTCTGATCAGGGTGGAGGAGACTCTTCAGCGTCACGCAGTTGACAATTTAACCACAATAGCCGATACCCGTGTCGAGAGTATGGCCGATCATTTTTTCGAGCGGTATGGCGATGCCGTCGCACTGTCTCATCATCCCCGTCTGGCGGCGGGCCTTGTCGAGCTGCAGGCAGTTCTTTCCGATTCAGGAGTACAGTCTGAAGCGTACGGGGCAGCCTGCGAGAGCATAAAACCCACGCTGACCCGGTACCGGGACGCTTACTCTTACGAAGACATTCTTCTGATTTCGGTATCCGGTGACATTGTCTTCTCTTCCAACAGGGGCGAGGAGACCGGCGCGAACTGTCTTGCTGCGGGTTTTGAAGGCAGCGCGCTGGCCAGGGTTTTTGACCAAGCCCGAACCCTGCTGGAACCACAAGTGTCTGATTACCGCATCTACCATGTAACCGGAGAGCCGGCTGTATTTGTGGCAACAGCCGTTCTGGGAGACCGAGGGCGAGTGCAAGGCGTGGCGGTCTTGCGGCTGTCGAACGAGAATCTTTACAGGTTTGCACTCAACTACACCGGGCTCCGGGAAACGGGAGAGACGATTCTGGCAACACGGATCGGAAATGACGCCGTAATCATCTCACCATTGCGCGGCTCACCCGGGTCGGCTTTCAGGGACAAAATCGTCATGGGCTCCGATGAAGGCGTCCCTATTCAGAAAGCCCTGCAGGGAGAGAAAGGGCACGGGCAGTTTGTCGACTACCGCGGGAAAGAGACTCTGGCCGTTTGGCGCTATCTTCCTTCTCCCCGATGGGGGCTGCTCGTCAAGATGGATGAGGAAGAGATCTACGCCGACATCTCGAAGATGAAACACTTTGGAGCCATAATAGTGGGTTCCACGATTCTCTTTGTAATTCTCAGCGCACTGGTGTTGCTGAGTACCGTTTCGAAGAAGGTGTCCAGGCCTCTCGAAGAACTCACAGGCCTGGCGAAACAGATCGCCGCAGGCGACCTGTCGAATACCATAGCGGTGACATCTCACGACGAGATAGGTGAACTCGCAAGCGCTTTTAACCAGATGATAGGAAACGTCAAAGAGGCCAGGGCCCAGGCGAAGGAGAGCTATACAGCGCTTGAGGAAGAGAACCGGCGCGCGAATGAACTGGCCGGCCTGGATGCAGTTATGACTGGTGACAAGGAATCCGCTGCTTTCGGAGAGGCAGTACTGGAGTACCTGGCGCCCCGATTAAATGCGGTAGTTGGAACCTTTTTTGTAAAGGAGGACGGCAACGTTCTGAGAAGGGTAAGCAGTTATGCCCTGGCCGATCCGGACAGTCTGCCTGACAAGGTCAACATGGGAGAAGGCCTGGTGGGGCAGACCGCCAGGGAAAACAAGCCCTTCATGGTTTCGGATGTTCCCGATGATTACTTGACGATCCAGTCGAGCCTTGGCAGTGCTAAGCCGTCCTTCCTTCTTCTCACCCCGATTGCACACGACGGGCAGGCCATCGGGGTGATCGAACTCGGCACGCTTCAACCGGTTTCCGGAAAGAATCGTTTCTTCCTGAAAGCCGCCGCGGCGCGTATGGGAATACGCCTCCACAGCGCCCTGACCCGTCAGCGCACACGCGAGTTGCTTGAGCAAACTCAGTCGCAGGCGGAAGTGCTTCAACAGCAACAGGAAGAGCTCCGCGTGGTGAACGAGGAATTGGAGGAACAGACAAGGGCGTTGACTGCGTCCCAGGAGGAGCTGCAGTCCCAGCAGGAGGAACTGCAGGTTACAAACGAGGAGCTGGAAGAACAGAAGGAAGCCCTGGAACAACAGAAGTACGTGCTTGAACAGAAGAACCGCGAGGTAGAGCGCGCCAAGGGGGAGATCGAGAAGAAAGCGGGACAACTGGTACAGATGAGCCGGTACAAGTCCGAATTCCTCGCCAACATGTCACATGAACTGCGCACGCCGCTAAACAGCCTTCTCATCCTGGCAAGAATGCTCGACGAGAATCCCGACGGCAACCTGACCGAAAAACAAGTCGAGTTTGCGCAGACCATCCACAAGTCGGGAAGCGAACTGCTCGATCTGATCAACGACATTCTGGACCTGTCAAAGGTGGAGGCCGGCAAGCTCACGATCAACTGGGAAGATACGTACCTCGAGGGTTTCCTCGAGCAGATCGACCGGGCGTTTCGCCACATGGCCGAAGCCAAGCAACTCGATTTCGTGACGGAGATTTCCCCTGGCCTCCCCGACTATGTCCGGACAGATCCCAAGCGGGTGGAACAGATTCTCAAGAACCTGCTGTCTAACGCCTGCAAGTTCTGTGAAGAGGGTGGTGTTTCTGTCACCTTTGCGCGGCCGTCATCGGACACACGGTTCTTCCGTCCCGACCTTAAACCGGAAACAACAGTGTCGTTCTCAGTTTCGGATACCGGGATCGGAATCCCGGAAGAAAAGCGTGCTCTCATCTTCGAGGCATTCCAGCAGGCTGATGGCACAACGGACCGCAAGTACGGGGGAACGGGACTTGGCCTGTCCATCTCCAGGGAGCTCTCACGACTCCTCGGGGGAGAAATCCAGCTTGAAAGCGAAGAGTCCAAGGGCAGTACGTTCACGCTCTATCTTCCCGAGACTCCGACCACGGCACTTGAGGCAGAGACTAATGGCGATAGCGAGATGCTCGCCGGCGAGCCGGAATCCTCCTCCTCCTCCGATGCACCAGTATCACAACCACCATCAGCGGATGTAGCACATTCTCCCGGGGCAGACGGCGAAGTCCCGGATATAAGCCCCGGAGAGAAGTCAATGCTCATCGTGGAAGATAATGGAGAGTTTGCCTCCATCCTGGGAGACCTGGCAAAGAAGAAGGGTTTCAAGAAACTGTTGGCCGCCGACGGGATGGAAGCGCTGAAAATGGCGGAGACCTACTGTCCAAGCGCTATCCTCCTGGACATAGAATTGCCCGGCATGAACGGCCTGGAGGTGATGCACAAGCTCAGGGATAATCCGGGGACGCGGCACATTCCGGTACATTTCATCTCGGGGAAGGAAGAAACTCCGGATGCACGCAAGTCGGGGGCCATAGGCTACCTTAAGAAACCGGTGACGGTTGAGGATCTTAACGAAGTCTTCGGGCGCGTAGAGGATCAGATCACGAGCCGGGTAAAGCACATACTCCTTGCCGAGGGAGACACGAAACAGAGCCGACGCATTGTCAAGCTGATCAAGGGAAGCGATACAGATGTCACTGTTGTGCGGGGAGTTGAAGGCGCATATGAGAAGCTGCGCGATTCAAGTTTCGACTGCATGATTCTTGACCTGAAACTACCCGGCAATATGTCCGGGTTCGAGTTGCTGGAGAAGATTCAAAGCGATGACACGGTATCCCATCCCTCCGTGATTGTGTACACGGATGCAGACACCTCGAAAGAAGACGAACAACGGCTGCACCAGCTGGCCCAGAGCATCGTGGTAAAGGGAGAGCGATCACCCGAAAGACTTCTCGACGAAGTAACCCTCTTTCTGCACCGCGTGGAATCTGAACTTCCCGATCACCAGAAGAAGATCCTCAAGGCACTCCATGCCAAGGAAACCATATTCAAGGGAAAGAAGATTCTTGTTGTTGATGATGATATGCGAAACGCGTTTGCCCTGACCCATGTACTGGAACAGAAGGGCGTCGATGTGCTAGTAGTCCATCCCAGAAGTTCTGCTTCGATTTCCGGCAATTCAGAATCATGAATTAGCCGCTTGCATTAAACCCT
>JASLPY010000280.1 GCA_030744755.1 Kiritimatiellia bacterium
TGGTTCCGTCGCTTCCCAGGGACGAACTCCTAGCCAATGCGCCAAGCAAGTGGCGAGGATACTTCCGGGTGCCCAAGGTCATCGAATAAGAAATGGCGGCGGTGTCTGAATCACCGCCGTTCTCATATGGATTCAAACAGACGGTCGACGGGAGATCCGGGGTGGCAGCTCGTGGGTTAATTTAACCTAAGATGAGCGGTTCTTAGCGAAAAAAATAAGGGAATTCCTCTGTACGAGTGATGGATAAAGGCTTATAGTAAGTCAGCAGGTAGAAAGAAGACTTCACCCATCACGTGAAAGGAATTCCCATGGCTAAATATAGGTTTTCTTCGCCTCTGAGCAAAGTGGAAACGACGTCGGATATCCTGGCAAATCGTGGAGGATTGAGCATCTTCAGCAGGTATCTCGAACAGACGCGCATTTTCGATTTGCTTGAAGTGGCATTCGGTTCCCTGCGCAAGAGCAGCAAAGGGCTTGCTGTCTGGCATCTGTTCCATCAGTTGCTCTGCTTTTTCGCCGACGGGACGAGCCGGCATGTGTCCTACTTTGATCAGATCAAGGAAGATCCGGGCTACGCAGCGTCTATTCAGGTCGCTTCGGAGGAGATGGCGTCATCCCACACCGTCAAGCGGTTCTTCAGACTGTTCCCCTGGACGACAGGGAAGATCTTCCGGCGGATCCTCAAAGAACTGTTCGTGTGGCGTCTCCACATCACGCGACCCGATTTGATTGTAATCGGCGTGGACACGATGGTGATGAACAACGACTATGCGAAAAAGCGCCAAGGCGTCACGCCGACCTACAGGAAGAAGAAAGGCTTTCAGCCGATCCAGTTCACCTGGAAGGGCACGATCATTGACGCGGTGTTCCGCAGCGGCAAGTGGCACGGAATGACGAGGGGGACAGCCAAGGAGATGATCAAAGAGCTTGTGCATCTCATCCGAAGCCGCTATCGATCGGACGCCACGATCGTGCTCGAGATGGATGCCGGATTCTTCGACCAGACGTATTTCAAGCTGTGCGACGACCTGAACGCCGGCTTCGTGGCTTCAGGGAAGATGCATCCTGGCGTGAAAGAACACGTAGGCCAGGCGGGAACACCGTGGCGCGAATACCGCAACCCGAACCAGATCTGGGACTACGTGGAGTTCGGTTACAGGGCAGGAAACTGGTCCAGGTTCTACAGGGCGTTCTATACCCGGCCCCGGTGCAACGAACTCGACCCGCAGATCAATCTGCAGTTCCTCAGACCCGACAACGTGATCCTGACCAACCTCGGAACCAACCCACGCGTCCTGCAGCATCTTGCTGCAACAGAACGAAAGCAGCTACTCAAACCAAAGTGGATTATCGAAGCTCACCATCAGCGGGGAACCGAAGAGCTCACGCACCGCGCCTTCAAAGACTTCGGCTTCGAAGCCCTTCCATTCAAACGGTTCACTCAGAACCAGGCGTTCTACTACACCATGCTTGTCTCCTTCTTCCTGTTCCAGACCTTCAAGGAGGACGTCCTTCACGACGTGATTCCAGTGACCTGCTACGCCAATACAGTGCGCCGGCGATTCATCGACATCGCGGGCAAAATCGTCCGATCAGGCCACCAAATCATCATCAAGTTCCCAGAAACCGTTCTGAATGCGCTCAACCTTTACAAGTTGTGGAAGCGTTGCTGCCAGATCATTCCAATTATTGCACAGAATAACATACTGGCTCACTAACGAAATCGCTCAATTTAGGTTTAAATTACTTTCTCCGCTCGAAGTTCGTCGATCTCTTTATCCGATAATCCGATCATGTCCCGGAGGATCTCCGCTGTATGCTCACCGAGTCGAGGGGGTGGTTGTGGGGAATCTTTCGCCCCGTTGAAT
>JASLPY010000281.1 GCA_030744755.1 Kiritimatiellia bacterium
AAACCTACGCTGCGCTACTAGAGATGCGCATGATGTAGCCGATGTCTTGCGGCGCTATTACGGCTTTGGGAACGTCTCGCTGTTGACTGATGCGCAGGCTACACGTACGGGGATTCTTGATGCTCTCGACGCGGCATTGGACCTTACCGATCGGGAATCGCTTCTGATCTACTATGCCGGCCATGGTTGGATGGACCGGCGCAAGAACGGCTATTGGGTTCCCTCCGATGCTCGACACGACAAGAAATCCGACTACATATCGATTAACGCCATCGTGGGCGATTACCTTCGCAAGTATGAAGTGAAGCATCTGTTGGTGGTGAGCGACTCCTGTTTCAGCGGCACCATGCTCAGGGGAAAGGGAGAAGATCGTACTCCGGACTGGAAACTGCCAAGTGGTTTCCGAAAGCCTTCTCGGTGGGTTCTGACCAGTGGAGATTTGCAGCCGGTGCCAGATGGGGCGGCACTACACAGTCCTGTTGCCGAGCGTTTTCTACAGTTTCTCAAGTACTCCAACACGGAAGCATTCGGCGTGCAGGATTTGTATGTGTATCTTCGCCGCTTACTTGCGTCCGAGGCGATCTGCCAGCCGTTGAAGAGCGAGGCCCACATGCCGGGCGGCGAGTTTGTCTTCTGCAGGCTGAACAAGCCGTTGGACGGGGGGAGTGTGGCTACACAGCCAGATATTGCCGTGCCGGTCGGGATCTCCGGGCCATCTGTTGTGCCTCTATTCGGCCAACTCTCACTCAAGACGGCCGCGGATGGTTTTGCATCGATCAATGGCGGTAAACAGCACGCTATCAGGAGAACTGCAGGACTGAATTGGAACAAGCTGGCCGTTGATACATATGTGGTGCGGGTCACCAGCGGAGACAAGGAATGGAAGAAGACCGTTGAGATTGCTGACGGAAAGACAACATCGATCAAAGCAGTCTTTGGTCCGTCGCCAGGCCAGGACCTTGTGGTCGACCTCGGCGGCGGCACCGATCTGGAACTGGTCTGGATCGAGCCCGGTAGCTTCATGATGGGCAGCCCATCCTCCGAGGAAGACCGTGGCAGTGACGAAACGCTACACCGCGTTACGCTTACCAAGGGCTTCTGGATGGGGAAATACGAGTTGACACAGGAGCAGTGGCAGCAGGTTATGGGCAGCAATCCGAGCAAGTTCAAGGGGACGAAGAACCCGGTTGAGCAAGTAAGCTGGGATGACTGCCAGGAGTTCTTGCGGAAACTGAACGGCAAAGGCGTGGAGGGTGCTTTCTCTCTGCCCACAGAGGCCCAATGGGAATATGCGTGTCGAGCAGGGACAACAGGAGCCTACGCAGGCAGCTTGGATGCGATGGCGTGGTATGGTTCTAACGCAGGAAGTAAGACGCAGGAAATAGGGGCGAAGCGTCCCAACGCATGGGGCCTCTCTGACATGCACGGGAACGTGTGGGAGTGGTGTCAGGATCGGTATGGCAAGTACCCGACAAGCAGCGTCACCGATCCTGTCGGGGCCTCGTCGGGGTCCTACCGTGTGCTTCGCGGCGGCTCCTGGATCAACGGCGCCGGGCGCTGTCGGTCGGCGCGCCGCGACAGGAACTTTCCGGCGAACAGGCTCAGCCGCGACGGTCTGCGTGTTGTTTTGTTCCGCTGAGGGCTCAATTTCCATTTACCTTTTTACCCGGCGCGTAGCGCCGGTCGATTATATAACGAGATCTTGAGCGGCTTGCCATTCTTGGATAACATGCATTGTTCATGCCGTATCAGTGCTGAGATTACTCTGTCAGGAGATGAGTATGATTAAGAACGTTCGATTTGCTGTTCCGCTGCTACTGCTGTTTCTGGTTGCTTCGTGCGTGG
>JASLPY010000282.1 GCA_030744755.1 Kiritimatiellia bacterium
GATCTCTTCGTCCAGCGCCTCTTTACGACCTTCGAGGAGACGCTGTATCTCGATTGCCTGGCGTTTGATCGTGCTGGCAGAGGGATGAAAAAGTGCACACTTCTTCAGGAGCGCTTCCACCTCTTCGGGCGTATTCAAACCCGCACCAAACAGACAAGCTTCACGCACGTCTGGGGTGAGATACTTTCCTGCCATTCCGAGGTACTGTCAAAAGTTGTGGATGACGGTGGAAGCGGCGTATCCTGAAACGACTTTCTAAGCGGCTTCCTCTTTTACTCCGTCAATAAAATTGGTTCCCTGAATTAATAATGTGATGATGTCGTGGCCATTGATGCGACGCCATGCTTTCTGGGCTTCCAGACACAATTTGAAAACCATTGTGAGTGTTGCTTTCCTCGAGCCGCAGCCCTTGGTTTGTCGAGTGCGGTGACGAACGGTTGAGAATGTGGATTCAATTGGGTTTGTGGTTCGGATGTGAACCCAATGCTCTGCGGGGAAATCGTAGAACGTGAAGAGGACGTCTTTGTCTTTTTCAAGGCAGTCACAGGCTTTCGGATACTTTGCCCGGTAGAGCTGCAGGAACTCCTTGTAGGCTTCGTAGGCATCCTTCCTCGTTTCGGCCTGGTGCATTTCGTCGAGCAGCTTCTTGGCGGGTGGCTGAGTCTTCTTGGGAAGTTTGTTCAATACGTTCGCTTTCTTGTGTATCCAGCAACGCTGCCAACGGGTGTCTGGGAATTCTTCAGCCAACGCTGTCCAGAATCCCAGAGCGCCGTCGCCAACAGCAAGTTTTGGTGAGTATTTCAGGCCTCGCCTTTTCAAGTCTCGAAGCGTTTCGAGCCATGAAAGCTTGCTCTCCCGTTCTCCGTCATGAATGGCTACGAGTTCCTTACGGCCGTCCTCAAGGGTTCCCATGATGACCAGGAGGCATGGACGGTCGTCGCCAAGGCGAACGTTAAAGTAGATTCCGTCCGCCCATAGATAAACGTAGCGTTTTCCTTCGAGAGATCGGCCTTCCCAAGTTTGATACTCCTGCTCCCATTCGCTTTTCAGTCGCACAATGTTCGTCGCGGAAAGGCCGGCTACGTTGTCCCCGAGGATGGCTGCAAGAGCTTCTCTGAAATGTCCGGTCGAAATGCCTTTCAGGTAGAGCACTGGAATCAGACTATCCACGCTTGGCATACGGCGGAGGAACGGCGGAAGAATCTGGCTGGTAAACTTGCGGCCAGGTCGGCGGTCATGGATACGGGGTTGCTCAATCTCAAGCGGGCCGACACCGCTCACGATGCTCCGCTCTGGCATCTTCCCGTTCCGAACAACGGTTCGTTTCCCGTTCTCGTCGACCTCGCAGGCGTGTCGCTGGACATACTCAGCCACTTCGTTCTCAAGCGCTTTCATGAGCATTTCCTGGGCTCCCAGACGAGCCAACTCATCGAGCGTAGATCGGGATTCATCAACAATTCGATCCGGCAATGAAACATACGTATTATCTGACATGGGCGTATCCTTTCTCCCTCAACGTGAGGGAATGAATTGAGAGCAAAAATTCAGGATACGCCCTTTTAATTCTCCGGCGACCTTCCACCGTCATCCACAACTTCTGACAGTATCTCATCAAGGGCCTGAAAGTATTGACCGAGCACCGAGTGATCGCACGGTACAAAGGAGCACCGTTTCGCCGCTGCACGAGTGAGACGGCTCGCTGCCCCGAAACATGTGGCGGCTCAGGCGAATTTGCTACGTTCTCAATCACCGACTACTTGCACTACGCCAGGAAGGGCAAGTACGGGGGACGGCGGCAAACCACGTTTGCTGTGCGAATCAGTGACTTTCACAGGAAGCCTGTC
>JASLPY010000283.1 GCA_030744755.1 Kiritimatiellia bacterium
GAACGTGCGCCGATGAATAGGACAGGGTCCGTGCTCGCGTATGAGATCGCGGTGCAAGCGCGTACCATAGCCTTTGTGTTGGTCAAACGCATACTGGGGATACCGCTCATGGTACTTCCTCATGAGCCGGTCGCGGGTGACCTTGGCCAGTACCGAAGCTGCGGCAATGGACAAACTGAGCGTGTCCCCCTTAACGATGGGCCACTGCTCAAGTGCAGATTCGATCCGCTGGTTGCCGTCGATGAGTAGAAGGTCTGGCCTTTTCGGCAGGGCTTCGACAGCCTGTTTCATGGCGAGCCGGGCAGCCTGTAGAATATTAATCGCATCGATCGTCTCAACATCTACAACTCCAATGCCGTAACCCAGCGCGTCTTCCTGAATCAGAGGAAACAACCGTTCCCGCACCTGCGGAGATAGTTTCTTGGAATCGTCCAGTCCATCCAACCTCTGGTCGGATGCAAGCGCCACCGCCGCCGCCACTACAGGGCCGGCCAGCGGACCCCGCCCGGCCTCATCCACACCGGCGACGCCCCTGTGGCCCTTTATTCTAGCTATGGTCTCGTATTTCAGCACGACGTGCTCCTTTTGCCCGAATCATAGGGCATCGCCTAAAGCCGGGGCAACTTAAATATTGCAGGGGTTGAGACCGAAAACCCAGCCTCCGTCTCAAAAGTTGCAAAACCCAATGAATCAAACTTATAATTCAAGTTATGCCCCCCATGAAAAAATTTATAGTTTGCGTCTGCCTAGCCGTTGTCGCAGCTTGCGTGACCACCCCTATCTCAAATAAGCGGGCCTTTATCATGATCCCGGTAAAGCAGGAAGCTGCCCTGGGTAAACAGGCCTACAACCAGATTCTAGAAAAGGAAAAGATCTCCACGGACAGGGAAACAGCGGCACTGGTTGAGCAAGTGGGACGTCGTCTCGCGGCAGTGAGCTCCATGCCGAACCTAAACTGGGAGTTTCGCCTGATTGACTCAGAAGAGCAGAACGCGTTTGCCCTGCCGGGAGGCAAGGTGGCAGTGTATACGGGCCTATTGCCCATCGCGCAAAACGAAGCCGGGCTCGCCACGGTAATGAGCCACGAGATCGCGCATGTCATCGCCCGGCACGGTGCCCAGCGCATGACTCAACAACTGGTCCTTACACTGGGCCTTGCGGCGACGTCGATCAGCCTCGAAAACAACAACCAAAAGAAAGCGATCATGGCAGCACTGGGCGTAGGAATCCTGTACGGTTTCACTCTGCCGTTCAGTCGGGGTAACGAAGCCGAGGCAGACCAGATCGGCCTGATCTACATGGCGCGAGCTGGATACGACCCGAATGAAGCTGTTCGTTTCTGGAAACGGTTCGCCTCCGAAAAGAAGGGGCAAAAGATCCCCGAATTTCTTTCCACGCACCCGGCAGACCGAACGCGCATCCGACGCATCAGCAAATACCTGCCTCGGGCAAAATCGAATTACAATGCCATCAAGGTCAAATACGGGCTAGGCCAAGCCCTTAATCTTAATGAGGCTACTGACTTTCCTGCTCCAGATCGCCCGCGCGCGGTTCCCGGCGTCTCCGTTGAAACTTTGACCCAGCCCCCCCTTCCCAAAAGTCCACACCGCTGAACTTTCATGACATTTGGGGAATAAATATCTTCGGCCGGGTATCTGCATCCATTAAGGCTTCCCCGATAATTGACAGATCAAAATAAAGTGATATAGTTGCTTTGAATAAACATTTCCACTTTTTAAGCTGAAATTCATGCAAAAACTGGTGACAGTTTCTATATTGGTTGCGGGCATAATCTTCCTGGTTTCATCGGGGGCGC
>JASLPY010000284.1 GCA_030744755.1 Kiritimatiellia bacterium
CCAGAATAAAAACGATCTTTAACCACAAGAGGAATCCAAGCCTATGCTGAGCGGACCCTGGAAACAACGACTGATACGTTACGCCAACACAGGAACGGATAACAGGCTTCTCATGGGGGACGGCCTGAAATCACCCACAGTTATTTTGGGACGAAAAATTCTACAGAATAAAACCATGAACCCAACCTTTTCTTTCCACAACAAAATCAAAGGCGAGGTGCGGTACGACGAAATCATGTCCGCCTACACCTCAATGCGAATCGGTGGGCCAGCCGATGCATTTGTTCTACCCGCAAATCTCAAGGATCTGCAACTGATTCTAAAACACCGCAACCATACCCCCATTCACATCCTGGGCGAAGGCACCAATCTCCTTGTCCGTGACCGAGGAATCCGGGGTATTGTCATCTCGCTAAAGAACTGCTTCAAGTCAGTCAAGCAGCCCGTGTTCTACAAAACCCCTGACGGCAGGGAACGGGCCGTTGTTCAGGTCGGCTCCGGGGTGAAATTGTCTTACCTCGCCAAGTACGCCGCCCGTTACGGGCTGACTGGCATTGAACGCCTAGTCGGTATTCCTGGTTCGGTCGGCGGTGCCGTTGTCATGAACGCCGGTGCTGAGGGTACGGAAATCGGACAGGTCCTCCGCAGTGTCACCCGCGTGACCCTAGATGGCAACGTGCAAACACTAAAAAGAGAAGAACTAGCCTTCTCCTATCGCAAAACCTCTTTCCCTTCGGGAGATGGGGTCATTATCGAAGCGGAACTGGATCTGGAAAAAGGAGAAGTGGCGGAGGTTCATCGAACGATGGACGATCACCTTTCGCGCAGGAGTTCAACCCAGCCGCTGAATATGCCGAACTCCGGTTCGATCTTCAAGAATCCGTCCGACGACAAGGCGGGGCGCCTGATCGAGTCGGTGGGCCTCAAGGGATACAGCATCGGAGGAGCTAGCGTTTCAATCAAACACGCAAATTTTATCGTAAACAAGGGCAATGCCTCGGCTGAAAACGTGGTTCAGCTGATCGAACATATCCAGAAGGTGGTCGAGGAAAAGACAGGAACAAGGCTGGAACAGGAAATAGTCATCATCGGGGAGTGATCTTTTAACGAACTGTAACCAGCTCCCCGCTTAACTAGTGTGTAAGAGGTCCGCTGAGCACAAAGGTCACCCTCCTTCCTTTGTGATCGGACTCTCTGGCCAAGATCGAGCGCGGACCTCTTACACATGATTTTATCGACAATCGCCGGATGGAACTGAAAGATAAAACGATCGGAATCCTCATGGGCGGTTTGTCGCCAGAGCGTGAAGTCTCCCTCACCACGGGAAACGCGGTGCTGGAGGCCGTGCAAAGAAAAGGGTTGAAAGGAATAGGAATCGACGTGGGCCACAATGTTGCCGGAGTTCTTTCACAAAACAACATCGATCTAGCTTTCATTGCCTTGCACGGGGTTTATGGTGAGGACGGTGCCGTCCAAGGGGTCTTAGAGTACGCGCAGATTCCCTACACCGGATCGGGGGTTCTGGGAAGTGCTCTAGCCTATGACAAGGTGAAATCGAAGGAAATTTTCAAGCTGCACGGCATCCCAACCGCCGACTACCAGATATTTCATCGCAACCGGTATACGCACCTTCATCGCGTCCTCGACCTGCCGGTGGTGGTAAAACCGTCCAACCAGGGATCGAGTCTTGGAGTCAGTATCGTGCGAGAAGAAAAGGAATGGAAGAAAGCTATGGACCTGGCGTTTGGCTACTCGGAAGAGGTGGTGGTGGAACAGTTTATTGAAGGAAAACTGTTGGCGGTCGGAATGAAC
>JASLPY010000285.1 GCA_030744755.1 Kiritimatiellia bacterium
AATTAAGGGTATCCATCATGGTCTCCCAGGTCTCTCCGAGATGGCCGATGATGAAGGTGGCCCGCACTTCAAGCCCGTGGCGGCGGGCGATGCGCATGGCTTCGCGGTAGCGTTCCTTGTCGATGGGCTTGCCCATACGCCGCGCGATCTCGTCATTGCCCGTTTCTACACCCATAAGCACCTGGTGGCATCCAGCCTTTTTTAAAGCGCTGGCAACCCTGTCGCTTAAACAGTCGCCACGGATATAGGCGACCCAGGTGAGATCCAGCTTGGCCTCGGCCAAAAGCTCGCAGAAGCGCAGGCACACTGCTTTCATGGCGGTAAAGGTGTCGTCGTAGAACTGGACCTGGCGTATGCCATAGGTTTTGTGCAGGTGTTTGATCTGCGCCACCACGGATTCCGGCGAACGGGCACGCAGTGTGGTCATGGCCGAATTACAGAAATTGCATTTGCCGGGACAGCCGCGGGTCATCAGCATGTTGATGGCGGGCAGGTTGCGGTAAGAACCCGCGGCGGGGAAGTAATAATCAAAGTCCACCAGGTGGTAGGCCGGCATGGGGTAGCGGTCCAGGTCCATCTCCACCTCTCGCGGGGGGGTGTGGATTACGGTGTTTTCCTTGCGAAAGCTCAAGCCCCTAATATCCGGGAAGGGGCGCCCCGACACGATTTCTGCCATGGTGTCCTCGCCGTCGCCGCGGACCACGGCATCAATGGCCGAATTGCGCAGCATACGTTCGGGCAGGGCCTCGGCGTGGCAGCCCCCCGCCACCACCAGACAACCGGGAAGTTCCTCCTTGCAGATGTGGGCGATCTTGTGGGCTGGATTGCACATATTGGTTAGTACGGAAAGGCCCACGAAACGCGGCTTGTGGGCGCGCAGCATGGCGCGCAGGTTGTCTTCATCCCGCTTTTCACCGTGGATGTCGTAGACTTGGGCTCCATGGCCCAGGGATTCGAGATGGGCGGCGATGGACAGAATGCCCAGCGGCGGCAGGCTGTTCTGCAGGATTGCCCGGTCATCGAGCACGGCCCAGGGCGGATTAATCAGGACAATATCGGTTTTCTGATCTGTCATGTTATAATTTTATCAGGGGCGAATTATCTGCAGAAGTTTATCAAGTCACTGATATAGGTTGAAGAATTTGATATCTCACCTAATTATCGTCATTTCATGAAAGATTATCTCTTTGGATTCAAGAAGGTCTGGCTCAAGAAGCCACTTTCTTACCTGAGAAGGCCCGTAGATGCTCAGGTAATCACCTTCAGCACACAAGACCAGGTTTTTGTTCTCTCCGTCGCAATCCTGTTCCAGGCCCTTTATCTCCTCGTCATTCCATTGGGCTTCGAATGTGACGCCGCCATGTATTTCCGCTACGCCAAGTCCTTTGTTGGTGCGGAAGGGGCGGGAGGGGCCTATTACCGCGCACCGGGATTCCCTTTCTTTCTGGTGCTTTCGGGACAACTGCTTTTCATATCCTTTATCCCTACCGTGGTGGTTCATGCCGCCCTGGGCATTTTGTCGCCCATTTTGCTTTACAGAACTTTGGCGCCGGTTCACCGGTGGATGGCGCTTGCAGCAGCTATTGTATTCATCCTCTCCACCACGCCTTTTTACGGCGCCAAGCTTATGTTGGCGGAACATTTGTTCGCTTTTTCGATCGTTGCGATGTTCTATGGTTTTTCAAGATATTATTTCGGCCATGATACGCGTTTTATCTACTTCGCTGTCTTTTTCGCTTTTGTGGCCTTTTTCACAAGGTGGGAAGCCAACGTACTTTTCATAGCGCTGTTGGCTGTTT
>JASLPY010000286.1 GCA_030744755.1 Kiritimatiellia bacterium
AAAAAATTTTCGAGGTTGGCCCCCAGATGCTCCCCGGTTTTATAATCAATAACCCAGCGCACACCATTCTCATCGACGAAGGTTCGGTCGATGATTCGTGAACGATAGGTGCCCTTCAGAATTTGTGTGAGTGGGTATTCGCAGCGGGCCTCCTCATGCTGTTTTAGAATCCACCGGCCCTGACTGTCGTTCACGATATTTTCAACCATGGTTTTCCCCCTGTTAATTTCCTTGTCGACTATTTGCAGCGGAAGGCCGAGCGCCCGGAGGGCAGTACCCAATTTGGCTTCGAATCCTTCCATATTTTGTTCGGTCCAGGATTCGACTCCCATTTCTGCGATATTCTTGAAGCAACGGTGGAGCACGGTGCCGAGATGCCGCGCCCCACTTCCTGCCCAGACGAACTCGGGGTGTTCGGTCGTGAGCTGAAGCTCCGGCACCGTTCCGATTTCGATACCAGGTGCGGGTTCGGGAGGTTGAAAATCCGCTGGGAGGCGCTGAATTGTCGGGCCACTTCCGAGTGAATTTTTTTCTACAGTGTCAGTCTGGTTTTCCTCTTCTGGCACAGGCGCTATCCATTGCTTCTCTACGTGGGGCCAGAGTTTGTGGAGTAGAGATCCCTCGCGAGGGGAGGAACCATTATTTTGTGATGAGTGACCGAACAGGTGGAGTTGTGTTTTAGCTCGGGTTGCAGCGACGTAGAGGAGACGTAGGGACTCAAAGTCCAATTTCCCCCTGTCGAATCGGGCGAGAAAATTATAGATTTGTGAGGATTGGCCTCCCTTCTCCTCAATAGGTGCGATCAGCAGGTCCTCACCATGCGGCATCCAGTAGACCAGGCGCTCTTCCCCTGTCTTCGATGTTTTGCCCAGTCCCGGCAGAATGACAAAATCGAACTCGAGACCCTTAGCTTTGTGTATGGTCATTATCTGGACCGGGTTTTCCTCCTTACCGATCGGGCTGGCAAAGAGATCTTGTAAAATGCCCTGGAACGAATGCAGTTGAGCGGGACCGCCCGCTTCCATGAAGCTGCTGATTTTATCGAAGAATAATTCGATGTCAGGAATCGTTTTCGAGTCGGTGCAGGCAGGCCCTCCTAGGCGGATCCAACACCCTTCCAGTACGTTTCGAAAATCAGACATAGGGAGCACGCGCAGCGAATCGCTGAGTGCGGACCTGAATCGGACGAGCCGCGTGCGTCCATCTTCAGTCAGAGCTTGAATACGCTGCTCGTCATTCACCAGTCTCCACACCGGCGTGCGCTCATCGGTAGTGCAGAGTTTGTGTAGGTCTTTCAGCGATAGTCCGCACCAGGGTGCGCGGAGGATGGACAGCCAAGCGACGCGGTCAACTGGAGACAACAGGGCGCGCATGAGCGAAAGTAGGTCAATGATTTCCGGCCGCGACGTGAGCGGATCGATCTCTTCGGCGCGAAACCGAATGCCCAGATGGTGAAACCGTTTAACGATTGCGGTGAGGTGGCTCCGTGCGCGTACCAGGATGGCGATTTCTTTTCCGGGATGGTCCTTATGTATATTTTTTACCAGTGTGGCAATTTCCTCCGCTTCCATTTTGGCGGTCGACTCCGGCATTGGATGCAAGACGACCCCTGTTTCTGCCGTTTCCGGTTCGGCGGCATCCGACTTGGAATAAACGATTGCTCCCAGGTCCCGATGGTCTTGCTCTGGGAAAACCTTGCTGAAGCAGTCGTTGATCCAGTTGACGACTTTCTTTTGGGAACGGAAATTTGTTTTGAGCGCTAGAAAATCGAGTTGTATGTTGCCGATT
>JASLPY010000287.1 GCA_030744755.1 Kiritimatiellia bacterium
GCGGCTGTTTCGGTCCCCACGTAATCTTACGGGTGAGGCTGTAGCTCGGGACTGCCTCAATTGCCCCAGACAAGTTTCCGAGCAAACGTGTGATAGCGTCAGCAACGACTGACCACCCAACAACGTAGCCCCAGGCGCGAACGGCGCGGCTGGTTCACAAAGAACTGATTTTAAGGATCAAGATTATGCAACACCAGAAAAACGATAGTAAAAACGATGCAAGCAACATCCAGATCAAACGGCTGCACTTGCCGCTTCCTGGATTCAGGTCCAACAAGGCCATTGCAAAACTCAGCAAGACCATTAAACAGGACCCGGAAGATGCAAAAGCCTACTTCCGTCGAGGTCTGGCATATTCAAACATGGTCGATTACGGCAAGTTAGTCCAGGCTTTCAACGAGGACCTTGATAAATTGGATGCAGAAAATGCCATAGCCAATGATTACAAGGATATGGTGCAGTTACTCTATGGCTACTGCGACGCGGCAATCCATGATTTCACCAAGGCGATTGAGCTAGGTTTAGTAGACGCGACGATCTACGAGTGCCGGGGCAGCATGCATTTGCAGAAGAGCACATGCGACAAGGCTATGGCGTATTACACCAACGCCGCTGAATTGGGTTCCGGATACATCGACGCTTACGAGGACCCGGCCTTGGTCCCGGTTCCTGCCCCGCCCCTTGGCCCGGCTCATGCCCCGGCCCTGGGTCCGGTTCCTGCACTGGCTCCTGCCTCGGCCCTGGGCCCGGTTCCTGCACCGGCTCCTGCCTCGGCACTCGGCCCATTCTAAGAAGCATCACGGGTACGAAAGTACGCACCCCATCCCATACGAAGCTGAGTTCAATAACCGTTCATGTGGCCCCGTCCGGCGGCAATTAGCCGTCGGGCGGAGCCGAACGACGCCGTGGCTCAATCACAAGAATACTTGACCTAATGAAAGAAACTGACATGAATACTGCTATAGATAGAGTAAACGCCAAGGCGTCTCACAAGGACAGTGGCATCAACGATGACGGAACAGTCGGATGCGAAAGCCCGACGGATCCAACAACAGATCATGGGCTGTGGGTCTTCCACGACCGGACCGATACAGAGGATGGCCTTTGCGCATCCGGATACGGGTCGGTGGAGGTCCCGGAGGATTGGGAGTATCTGCCGCGCGGCAATGCATTCCTGACCCGCCGTGCGAAGAAAGGTCCGCACTGGGTTCTAATGGGATCATACAACAAACGAAGAGGCTACAGACCGACCAAGGGCGTGTACGCTCCGTGTGCAACGATTGAAGAGGCCCGAGTCGCAGAACGGGCCACGGCGGAGAAACGAGCCCGGAGCCAAGAACGTTCGCGCCTTCGACGTGAAGCGAAAGAAGAACAGTACCGGTGTGCATTCCGGGATGCCTGCCTGCAATTCCTGAACTTCTCGGCGGAGCACAGCGATCTGGCGGAGCAGATAGCGACCGAGACCGCGGAACAAGCCTGTGAAGTGCATAGCGGGCGTGTCGGACGAACATCATGCCTGCACATGGACGAGAAGGTCGTACTGGCGGTACGAGCACACATTCGACATTCTCACACGTCCTACGACGTCAACCTGCCGCCGGTCGACGAGATATTTGTTCACGACGAATATTGCGAGGCCCGAGCCAATGCGCAGGCTGACGTCGACGTGTTCCTCGCAAAACACCGAGGCCAGACGCCAAGAGAGGAAACCAACGATGCGGCGGAGAACGGTGCCTGACACCTGGCAATGAAAGGAAAAGTTGATGAAGAATGAGAGTGAAT
>JASLPY010000288.1 GCA_030744755.1 Kiritimatiellia bacterium
GGAACCGCCACCGTCATCCATCGAACGAAAGAGATTTCGGGAAACTCAGGATAAAGTTCCTTATAGAACCCGGCAAAAACGATGTTGGGCGCAGTACCAATAAGTGTACCGACCCCCCCGATACTCGCTGAGTAGGCCAGACCCAACATGAGAACAAGGCCTAGGCTTTCGGTGATACGACGTTCGGTGATCTCATCGTGCTTTCCGCCAAGGGTAGACTGCGCGGCCACCTGGCGCACCACCGCCATGCCCACTGGCAGGAGCATCATGGTCGTGGCGGTATTGGATATCCACATGGAAAGAAATGCCGCCGCTATCATGAATCCGAGCACGATACGGTGGAGTCCAGTCCCGATCGCTGAAATGATCCATAATGCAAGCCGTTTGTGAAAATTCCACTTCTCCATTGCGAGCGCAATCATGAACCCGCCAAGAAAAAGGAAAACAAAATGGTTGGTGTAGTTGGGGGCTACCTGTTTGCTCGGCATGATCCCGAGCAGGGGAAAGAGGACTAGTGGCAATAGCGCCGTCACGGCAATGGCAGTTCCTTCGCCAATCCACCAGCAGGCCATGAGCGCGGCAACGGCGAGCAGGCGTTTCCCGGGAAGGGTCATCCCCTCGGGCAAGGGCATAAGCAGGAGAACAGAGAAAAAGATCAGTCCACCGACTAGCACGAAAACCTGGCGACGAAATGTAACTTCTGAATTGGCCACCGCTTCCTCCGGAGGAGAGAGGGTCATTTCAGGCGCCTCTCGTAATGGGACAACCCTGTTCTTTAAATCCCCTCAGCCCTCATCGCTGGGCACCTTCAGCTCTAATTAGAATGACAACTCAAACTGAATCTTTCACTCTAGAGAGCGTCAGCAACAAGGAGTCTAGTTCAGCAAAGGAGAGATCGAAGGGGTTTTGACTTCCGCTCCGCGCTGTTTATACGATTAACCAAGTGAAGATTCAAGTGTGAGGCCGGGAAAGCTTAACCTTCAAGGATCTTATCGAGCCGGGCGGTGGAAACGATGTGCTTATCCATTTCCAATTCCTGCGGTGAGTACCCCAGAGCAAGAGCCACCAGTTGCGACAAGTGAAGGATGGGAACAGAGTAACCTTTCTTGTTCATTTTTTCGATCTCGGGTTGGTACGAGTCGAGGCTGAGGTGACACAGGGGGCACCCTGTAACCACACAGTCAGCACCACTCTCGATCGCATCGATGAGGGCGTTGCCTGCCATGTCATGCGACGCCTCTTTATTCATCATGACGATGGGGAATCCACAACATTTAGTACGACTGTCATAATACACCGGCGTGGCGCCAAGTATTTCAAAGATTTGTTCCAGTCCGGTCGGGTTGTCCGAATCTTCATACAAAGAGAGCTCGGACGGCCGCAGAACGTAACATCCGTAAAATGCCGCTGCCTTGAGTCCGGTCAACGGACGCTTCACTTTTTCGCGCAGGAGGTTCAGTCCCTCCTCGGTGGAAAGGATGTTGGCGAAGTGCTTAACCTTGATTTTTCCTCCCGTGTACTGGTGCCCGCCTTCTTCCAATAGATGATTTATCTTTTTCTTGTATCCCGGGTCGGAATCGATATGACATTCCGTTTTCTTGAGTACCCCCTGACAGGTGGAGCAGACGGTGACCACATCCAATTCCTGTTCTTCAGCGATAGCAAACGTACGGGCGTTGAGCGCGTCAGCGACCAGAGGGGTTTTTTCGGACAGCACTCCGGCCCCGCAACAGGCGGCGCTTTTCATTTCGACGAACTCGAT
>JASLPY010000289.1 GCA_030744755.1 Kiritimatiellia bacterium
CATGCTCGTTCTCGGGATTGGGATCATAGTCGAGCATCGACAAGCAGGGACCGTCAGGGTGCTCAAAGTACTCTAGAGAGCGGCTAATGGTGTCGGGTCGATGATAATTTGTAGGGGTTATCTCGATTGCCCCATCATCGGCCAATCCATCTTTCACAACACCGTGGATAAGGCATTGGTTCTGTTCACGGGAGACAAGATATTCAGGCAGGTCACTTTGACCTGCCCCCACGAACGATACCACTTTTTAAGTTAGACTCGATGTCGAGGGAAGGCCTGATTTGGTCGTAGTCCCCATTGAACGAAGACCTGATCAGGCCTTCCCGGGATGACGGTTTCCGGTGCTGGGGGCCTGTACCCCAAAGAACTGTGCGGCCTTACCGTATTGTAGTGTTGTCTCCAACGTTCGATGAGCACTTGCGCCTCCGTCAAAGTGTAGAAGATTTCTCCGTTCAGAAGCTCGTCGCGGAGCTTTCCGTTGAAGGACTCGTTGTATCCGTTCTCCCAGGGGCTGCCTGGTTCGATGAACAGGGTTCCGACCCCGATCCTTCCGAGCCAGGCCCTGACGGCTTTGGCCGTGAACTCCGGGCCGTTGTCGGAGCGTATGTGATCCGGCGGCCCCCTGTCCGCGAACAGATCGGCCAGGTGATGGAGAACGTCGTCGGACCGAAGCCGCCGGGCCACCAGGATCGCCAAGCACTCCCGGCTGTACTCATCAATGATGGTGAGCATCCTGAACACCTTGCCATCATGCGTGCGAGCTTGGACGAAGTCGTAAGCCCAGACGTGGTTTTGCCAACTCGGACGCAGACGAACGCAAGACCCATTATTGAGCCATAGCCGCCCCCGTTTAGGTTGCTTCCTGGGAACCTTCAGCCCCTCGCACCGCCAGATGCGCTCCACCCGCTTATGGTTCACGACCCAGCCATCGGCCCGCAGCATGGCCGTGATACGACGATAGCCGTAGCGGCCATATTGGCTGGCCAGGCGGATAATCGCCGCAGTCAGAGCTTCCTCGTCATCGGGGACAATACGATCGCGTCTTTGCGTCGATCGCGACTGTCCCAGATATCGGCACGCCCGGCGTTCCGGGAGACCGAACTTCTGCTGAACATGGGCAACACTACGCCGGCGGCGCTCGGGGCTTACCAGTTTCCCTCGGCGGCCTCCTTCAGAACCAGCTTCTCCAAGGTCAGATCGGCAACAGCACGACGGAGGCAACCGTTCTCTCGTTCAAGCTCCTTCAGGCGCCGAGCCTGATTAACCTTCAGCCCGCCATACTCCCGACGCCAACGATAGTAACTCTGTTCCGATATTCCGATGTGCCGGCAAATCTCTCCAACCGTCTGGCCTTGCGCCAGGAAAACTTCCGCCTCACGGAGGTGATTGATGATCTGCTCGACTGAAAAACGCTTCTTGGACATCTGATTATCCCCTTCTTCCTAGGACCCAGATGCTCAGTTTCCCTAACTAAACATTTGGATCCGGTTAAGGGGGGCAGGTCAAAGTACGAATGTCCTGTCACCCGCAAAATCGATAGCGAGAGGGAATACTCGCAGGAAAAACTCGACCACGAACAGTACTCGGTGAAGATTGATGATCGCGGGACCGTGGCCACCCTTGCTCGCTGCTCGGCTGAAGGGAAGGAGCGGCGAATTACGTGTAGCTTCCGTGAAACTGATAAAATCGTCCTTAATGAAGGCGCCAAAATTAAAAAGTTCTATGTGTTCCGGTCCCAGTTTGACGTACAGCTTTT
>JASLPY010000028.1 GCA_030744755.1 Kiritimatiellia bacterium
GAGCGTCATAGTAGCCATGACGATTGATGTTTACCGGTCCAAAAAGCGTGTCGATGATGCGAGGCTGGTTCTTCAGTGTGCGTTCGCCCTGCTCACGCTGATCGCCGGCAACCGTTAGCTGGTCATCACTCAACAGTGCCTCAATGAGTCTGGCACCTGCAGATAAGAACATGTCTCGCAAGCCAGTCTCCAGCCAGTCCAAACGTCCTGCCCCATCCTGATCCAGACGCTGTTGGGCCAGACTCAGGAATCCGGCAAGTTCTTCGCCGATGGCCTCGCGGACTTCGTGGAGTTTTTTTTACTGTCAGGCGTTGGTTCCTGGAGTGCCAGTTGTTCGGTGACATCGGCCAACTTTTCGCAAAGCTGCCGGTATTGCTTATAGGCTTCCATGTCTTTGCGCACCTGCTCGACATTATCCTTTTTCACGCGCACCGAACGCTTCTTCCCTTTGACCCAAGCCTGCCAGACAAAATATGGGCCCTGCCGGCTTTGTTGTCCTTGGGCATTTTCCTTCTGGTAGTACTGTTCACTCAGTTGCCCTCGCCGTAGCCGAGTGATCTGCGAGATCTGCCTGATTATCTCTCTGCGTGTCTTAATTAAACCCGATCTCATAACACCTCCATATTCCTACGATACCGCTGCCGTGTCAACCTGTATCTATAATAGATACAATCTTGTAACAAAAAAAGAAGAAAATTCAAGAATCTCAAGAAAATGTCGTACACCCGTTCTGCGCTGTGAGCGCAGAACGCAGTGGTTAGTTGGTTAGGCGCTAGGCGTTAGCGGGAAAGGTCCGCCGTCCGCGTAGCGATGCCTGCTTCGTATCCCACTCAAAACGGTGGGGTCGATTTGCGCTGTCCCAGAATCCTAGCTACTAACACCTAGCGCCTAACCCCTTGTGCTGTGGGGTAAACAAAATCTCGTACCCCCGTTTCACCCTGCCCCAGTTGAGCTGTTTCACAACGCAGATGGCTCAAATCAAGAAGAAGCCCTGCAGGAAGCCGCACGTATAACTGATGAAAGCCCTGGACTACAGCAGGAAGGGGCAAAAAGCCCTTCGGAAGAAGAGTTGAGCGAGGAAAGCCGGACTCAGCTGATGTCATCCCGAGCTTGCCGAGGGATCTAAAGGTCTACCGAATGACCGAGATCCTTCGACTACGCTCCGCTTCGCTCAGGATGACAGTCTATACGCGTCTGCACTTAACTAAATCGTACCGGCCGAAAGCTTCCACACCCACACACCCTTCTCCCAGCCTCAGAACGCGAAGTTCGCCTCGATGGAGAATCTCTCCATATCGCTCGACTTGGGGTTATCGGCATCGCCGTCAGCATTGAAATCGGCGTACTTCGCGATCAATGTCGTGTTTTTGCCCAGCTTCTTTATAGCAACCACATCGATCTCTTCCCCGTAGTCCGTGCTTCCTTCATCGGACTCAAAAGAATGATAGACAACCTTCAGTGTCCCCCCGATATCAAACGGGCATTTTGCCGATGCGTACAGGTAAGCATCCTCGAGTCCGTCGGCCGGCGTGACAAGAAACATGTCAGCCCAGCCATTGAACTTGTGCCCAGTAGCCAGCGGTGTACGGAAAGAAGCGCCATCATCACTGCCGAGAACTTCATACCCTGCGCCGAAAGAAAGTCCGGAAGCGGCGGCATTGACGTCAACCTTGTAATAGTCAGCATCGTAGGCAACGCCCTCGGTTGTGGCCGAGTTGTCCGACTGCCTGGCATACTCCAATTCACATGCAGTTGAAATCCCGTCCTCCCTGCTTCGCTTAAGGACAGCGTTCAGGCCGTACGTATCACTGGAGTTTGCTGCTCCGACGGCCCCCTCCCCCAGGTCCAACAGGTATGCGTAGGCTGTTGCGTCAAACGCGGGGCATGGGCTCCACGATACGTTGACCAGGTGCGAATCCGATTCGTATTCGGCGGCATTCGGCGCTGCACCGGAAGGCTCGGTTCCATTCTCCTGGCCGAAAATGCGGTAGACATTGTCAAGATACGCATAGTACAGGCCAATGCCGTCTATACCTGAGTTCGCGAAAGAAATGGCATCATAAGTCTGTTCATTCTGCCGCCAGCCGACGTTACCTACAAAACGGGCATTACCCCGTATGATTCTTTGCCTGCCGACTTTGGCCTGCGAATCAAATCCCTTGTACGCCAGGAAAGCCTGGTTGAGCTCCGTACTCTCCACGTCTGCTATCACGGTCTTGTTCGAGGCACTGGGATTCGTCCCTGCCTGGTTGTAATCATCGCTGTCTCCGATCACGGATATGTCTTCAAACTCCACGAATCCCTGGAACCCCTTGTACCCGCGGGTCGAATAGCCCAACCGTGTCCTGATAGTCACGGCATCGGAGCTTTCCGCGCCCTCCAGTGAGCCATACTCATAACGCAAACGTGAGTTCAGAGATGGCGTTCCTCCAATGAGTGCGTCCACAAAAGACTCAGCCTCCTCTTCCTGACCCATTGCCGGCTGACACAGCACCAGCACCAGCAGTACCGTTACGAGGGAAGAAAGACACGAAATATGCTGTAGAATTCTCATGAGGTAAGAGTCCTTTCGTTAGGGGGTTACTTTTTGCACACCTACACCATGTAGTGTAACTTCGCATTGGGCCCTACGATAAAGCACAATTTATGCTAACGCAAGCGTATAAATCCATGAAATCTGTCACAATACCATGCCACATCCCTGCAACTCATCACGGCAACGAAAAAAAGCACATCCAACACCGCTTCTCCCTTTTCTTTTCGGTTCTTAGACTGTGTAATACATCACTTTGACCGGAGGGATATTTGATGGCTGATACCGCGCGAACCGCAATCCTTTTCGCCGTTCCTGGCACTAGCTGCCCTGAGGCGGAGGTCGCATTCGGCAACATCACCGAGCATGCGAGAAGGCGTTTCCCCGGCACCAGCATCTACTGGGCCTATACGTCGGAAGGCGTTAGGCGAAGACTCTCTGAACGTGGCAGACACGTGGATTCACCAACCCAGGCACTCGAGCAGATCCGCGAGGAAGGAATCACCCACCTCGTACTGCACCCGCTTCATACTGTTGCAGGAACTGAGTATGAAGATCTTGCGGCCTCCGCAGCCGAATTCCAACAGCTCACCGCCGGCAAAACCACCGTCCACGTAGGCATGCCGCTTCTTCTCTGCCGCGACGAGTTCATTCACACGGTCCGCGTGCTGGTTTCCGAGTTATGCTCCCAGGACAATAAGGATGAAGCGCTTGTATTAATGGCGCACGGAACCCAGAACAAGGCAACGGCAAAGACGCTGTGCAATGCTGCGAAATGGTGCAGGGAACTCGACACCAACGTGTTCATGGGCACGCTGATACGCCCCCCACTCATCGATGAAGTAATCGAGGGTTGCAAGCTGGCAGGAATCAAGAGAGCCTTCCTTGCACCACTCATGATTGTGGCTGGTTACACCGCGAGATGTGAACTGGCCGGTCAAGGAGATGACACAGGAAACTCCTGGTACCGTAAACTTTCAGAAACAGGCGTAGACTGCCTCCCCGTCATAAAGGGTCTGGGCGAATACGATAGAATCGTCGAAACCTGGATGGACCGTATCCAGCCGACTATCGACGCATGGACGACGTAGCACGAATGCTACTTGCTCTGCCTGTAAGCCTGAATGTACGAGTTGCTGTATATGGTATTGTTCAGCAACACCTCCGCCGTGATCATGGAGTTCATCAGTTCTTCATCCAGCGGATCGTGAATACTGGCGTCGAGGCCGGCAGCCATTGCCATGGTCAGGAAGATCTTGTTAATGAGCGACCGTTCTAACGCTCCCTGGCTCAGGTTGCTCAACCCCACGACGATATGAGGCGCCGGGTCGGAGAGCATTTTGAACTGTGCAACCGTCTCGAGGACGATCATGGGAGCCGCCTGGTCGCAGTTGACCGGAAGGACGATAGGGTCCAGGTAGACCTCGTCGGGAGAAAGCCCGACTTCCATCGCCGCCGCGATCGTGCGCATGCCAATCTCCAGCTTGGCGTCGGCCGTGGACGCCACACCATTCTCATCAATGGCCAGCCCTATGATGCTCGACCCGGTGTCCGCGGCAAGCTTCATGAAAGCGTCCAGCTTATCCTGCTGTCCCGTTGTGGAATTGATGATTGTCTTGACCTTGCCGTCTGCCGCCTCGATGCCTGCCCTCACTATGTCTATGGATGGATTGTCAATAGACAGAGGCTTGTCCGTGACTTCGCAGGTCGCTTCCACGAGCCACTTCATCACTTCGCCGCGTTCCTCTTTCGGCACTCTTGTGCCGACGTTGATGTCGAGGGCGTCCGCACCGCCCGCCAACTGCTTCTCTGCCATGGCATGGACCGGCTTCACATCCTTGGCCGCAATGCCGTCACCAATGTCCTTGAACATTCCGTTAATACGTTCTCCAATAACGAACATCCTTACACTCCTTCTGTCTTCATTAGTCTGTCGATATACTCCCGCACGGCAACTACAGCCGCGGGATGCCGCATGACCAGAATATCCGTACCTGCCATTAGCAGCGGCACGGCAGTTCCGAACTCCCAGAAGACGCCCCTTGTCGTTTCATCCCCCCAACCGGGCTGTTCCTCCGCGGTTGCCTTTGCCTCTTTAGTGCGCCAGGCTTCAGAGCCAACCATACAGATCACAGGCTGAGCCATCATCTTGTCGCCACCCAGGGCAGCGGTTCTCCCTCTCTCCTGGATCGAATATGGATACTCAATACCGTACCCCAGGGCTGCGGACGTCTGGTACATCACAACACGGTCTAGAGGAAAACCCATTTCCGACACGAGTATATTGACCTGCTTGGCAATGTTGATGTCAATCGGGCTCAACCCGATCAGTGAGTGGCCGTCCGCAAGACACGAAGCCACCAGGGTCTTGTAATTATCCTCGGTCACTGTTCCCATCAAGCAGCACTCACCCTTGGCTGCCTCGCTGCATCTCGGCAGAACTTCGTTGTCCTTCGCGTCATTCTCGCATCCCCAAATAACCAGGGGAACAGACACGGCTTCCAGAATATCTTTCACTACTTGCGCTGCTTCCTCTGGAGACTTGTCACCGAAGTCAGGATGCGTTCCCATGAGACGCAGGCAGATCAGGTCGGCCCCGAATTCTTCGACACATTTCTTCGCCCACTCGGTAGGCGACTTGATAGCATCTCCGATGGCGTCCGTCACCACTTCCGACCATTCCGGTGGTTCGCAATCCCAGATTTCCATTGCAATCACGGGCCTGTTCGGCGTTGGTCCTTCAAAATGCATGAACGGCAAAGCCGCTGCTCCCCCCACTGTCACAGTCGATGTTCTAGTTCCGCCGTCGGCGGCCAGTGCCCCGATGGTGAGTTCATGTATCGCCGCAGGCCATTTCTCTTTGGCATCTTCCAACTTGCTCATTACTGTACCTCCTTAAAGATTCTCTCGATAATGTCGTCACCCGCCAAAGCCGCAACCGAATCATCCGAGAGTTCGGTCAGCGACTTGTCCTCCAATTCAAAGTCCAGAATCTCTGAGTCGGTCGGTATGCGGGCAGCAATCTCCAGACCTGACTTCTCAAACTCCGCCACCAGTTCATCGCTCAGTTCACCATCGCAGGCATTGAGAATAAGGTAACTGTTCCCTATGTCGAGATTCAAAGACTTCGAAAGCTCGACAATTCGCAGTGCTGTCCTGGCTCCTATCAGTGTCGGCTGGCACACCACCAGCAAGACCTCGACGGTCCCGTTGGAACGGCGGCTGAGGTGTTCGAGGCCCGCCTCGTTGTCGATGACAACCGCCTCATACTGGCTACCGAGCTTGTCGAGGCACTGCCGTAGCAGGTTGTTGATAAAGCAGTAGCAGTCGGGACCCTCCTGCCGGCCCATCACGACCATATCAAACCCGGTGGATTCGGATATTTCCTGGTTGATCAGGCTCTCAATCCACTCGCTTTTCGAGATACCGGCGGGCATCTTCTCTGGATCGGCTCTGAGTTCCTCGCGCAACTCACCGATCGTCTTCTCCCTTGCAACGCCCAGTTTGTCGGGCAGGCAACTGTTGGGATCCGCATCCACCGCCAGAAGCGGTTTCGTTCCCCTATTCAACAGGCTTCTGCAAAGCAAGGCGGCCACCGTCGTCTTCCCGGTCCCGCCTTTGCCTGCAATTGCTATTCTCATACTCATCTTCTGTTCTCCCTCTATAACGCCTCGGCCTTCTCCATCAACGACGGAAACTTCTCGATGTCCGTGTGTGGAAGAAAGAGCGTGGAGCTGTATTCGTTCATGTACTTGTGGTATGTGCTCAGTTCGAGATAAGTCATGCAGGATGCTATCCTGTCCTTTATGTATTCATGGGCTTCCAGCGACAGCAGCGCCATCTTGGCGCCCTGTACCGAACCGTTGCCGACGCACTGAAAGATGCCGGGATCGAGATCCGGCAACAGCCCTATACCTATGGCCTGCTCAACCTGAAGATAGTTTCCGAATCCTCCGGCAATGTACACATGCTTTACGTCGTCGAATTCCAGGCCTACGTGATCCAGCAGGCACTCGACAGCCATAAAGATCGAACCCTTCGTGTGGATAAGGTTGCTGATATCCGCCTCGGTGACAACAATGTCACGGCCCAGCGCGGTATCTTTTCCAAGAAAAAGCACGAACTCCTTGTCTCCGGACTCTGACTCTCTAAGCCGGCTGCCGCATTTATCAGGCATCAGCCGCCCCCCACGGTCTATGCAGCCCGTGCGCAAGAGTTCGCCGACGGCATCGATGATGCCGGAACCGCAAATCCCCAGCGGTTTGCCCCCTCCCACGACGCCTGCATCTTTCACCCGTCCTCTTTCATCAAACTTAATATGTTCAATGGCTCCATTGGTGGCGCGCATCCCGCACGAGATCCCGCCACCCTCAAAAGCCGGCCCGGCGGATGCCGAGCAACAGACCATCCAGTCGCTGTTGCCGAGAACCAATTCACCGTTCGTGCCCATGTCTATCAGGAGTGAGACCTCTTCCGATTCCGTCATCCCCGTAACAAGCACATCCGCAATCACGTCACCACCGACGTAGCTGGCAACCGACGGCAGTGCCGCCAGTAATCCCCTGGCACTGATCGTAACCCCCACCTCCGCAGCCCGCACCGTGGGAGGATACGACATGGACGGAACATACGGGTCTTTACGAATGTGTTCGGGGCGCAGGCCGTACAGGAAATGCGTCATCGTCGTGTTACCCGCACAAATAACAAAGTGGACGTCTTGCAGCTTGACCTTGGCCTCCGACACGAGTGCCGCGATCAGGTCGTTCACGTCCGACACCAGCGCATCCTGCAACTGCCTGCGTCGCTCTCCATTCGTCGCATACATCATGCGCGCGATAACATCGTCCCCAAAACTCACCTGCGAGTTGTACTTAGCCTTCGTGGCCAGCGTTTCGGAACTGTTAAGGTCGACAAGGTGCGCAACAACCGTCGTTGTGCCTAGGTCGACCGCCACGCCATAGTTGCGTCCAGACGTATCGCCTGAACATACCTCCATTACCTCGACAGTACCGCCGCGATGTCCGAGCAGCGCCGTCACCTGCCAGTTGCTGGCGCGGAGAACACTTGCGACATCCCTTAGAACCGACAATCCCATCTGCATGATCGGAATGTCCTGCTTCCGGCGAAGGGCCTCGAATATCCGCTCCTGGTCGCTAGTATTGTCATCTATCTCCGGAACGGGAAGATCCAGGTACTCTTTTCTTGCCAGGGAGTTGTGAGGAAACGCTGCCGCCTCGCCCACCCGTTCCGATACCCGCCCATAGCGTATGGCATCTTCACTGGCAAGCTGCGGAACACCGCCAACCCTAGACTCGAGCGGCACCTCGACAACAACATCACCGTCGACGTACGTCTGACATGCAAGGGCGACGCCTCTTTGGATGTCCAGGCGTCCCAGGAAGATGTTCGGTTTCGCTGTAACCTTGCCGGACTTGACGATCACTCGACATTTGCCGCAGACTCCGTCGCCGCCGCACACGGCAGTGACGGCTACTCCTGCGGCGGCCGCCACCTCAAGGAGATTCTTCCCCCTGGCGGCTTCGACAGTGACCCCATCCGGCTGAAACGTTACATTATACGTTTCCATCAGGGCGTCCAGACTGTCTTGAGATACTTCGAAATGCCGCTGGCTTCCCGCGGCCCAACCTGCACTTCCCAGCCAGATTCTTCCTTCAGAGCGCCGCTCATAACGGTGACGTATCCGGGTATAACAACTTTCTTATGTGACACCGCGCCCTTTACTTCGTCCGAGTTGATGAACTGGGAGACGTTCTCCGCGGTCAGCTTGTCGGAGGCAAAAGCCGTCAGAACCGACGTGCCCTCCGTATCGATCACACCTATGTAAGCCGGAACGCGGCTGGCCTCCACTTCACCCTCTACCGTGTAATAAGTGAGCGAGAAGTTGGTGGTTATCAGTAGCGGCGATTCCGGTGTTACGGAGCCTACCTCGTATAGCTTGGACTCAACCTGGATCGGCTTGCGCGGATCGGTGTAGATGTTCTGTCTTACTGTAAGCAATGGCAGAATGTGCTCCGGTGCCGACATGCTGGTCAGGACGATCCCGGCGTACTTGGCGACGTACGTCGCGCATTCGCCTACATTCTCGAAGTCATTATCGGAACGACAGGTTGTCATGCAGGGGTAGCCAAGGGACTTTACGCCCTTCTTAAGGCCCAGCCTGCGAATCGCGGTCAGTGCCTGGAGAGTGTCGGAGATGTTGCCGAGAGTGACATCCAGAATAATATCTTCGACGCCCGCAGCTTTCACTTTCTCCGA
Source organism: Kiritimatiellia bacterium (assembly GCA_030744755.1). GTDB lineage: Bacteria > Verrucomicrobiota > Kiritimatiellia > UBA8416 > JADHWI01 > JASLPY01. Next base: position 8,810 of record JASLPY010000028.1, read on the forward strand.
CAACTCGGACAGTTTGTCCACGTCCGGCGCCGAAATGGCCAGGGGGCAGCCGCTATCCTTCGCCAGCTTTGCAAAGGCCTCCCAGTTGCTTTCTGTCGCAGCGTGCAGCAACGGACGCTTATCCGGGCATGAAGCCAGCGCAGCTTCGATCGCAGCCGGATCCTCGGCTATCAGAACAGTCGGCAATTCCAGCGATTGAACAGCCGCGGCTGCCGCGGCAAAAGCTGCCGGATCTCCGCCCGCATTCTCGACTGCCACGATAGTGGCCCCTATCTCCGTACCGACCCTCACGAACTGCAGTTCCCGAATGGCCGCTATCCGCTCATCCACATTCTCGTCGTCACGGACAATCACGCCGATTCCCGGTTGATGATAGAATGTCTCTTCATGACGAAACATCACCGTCTCATTGCCTATCTCGAGCTTACTATCGCCGCTGCCGATCGTAACCAGCCGGATCGGCGGCGCGGCGGAGCCTTCCAGTTCCGCCTTCGCTTCATCGCTGACATCCGGACAATCATCCAGTGACGCCTGTTTCTGCGCCAGCTTCATTGCAAAGGCAAGACACGTGGGTGCACCGCATTTCTTGCAATTTGTCTTGGGCAGCAGTTTGAAAATATCGAGTGCCTTGAGTGCCATGATTATCTCCTCTTTGAAAGAAGGCAGAGAACGATCTGAACGACAGTCCCGACTCTCTACCAAAACCAGATACTATTTCTTAGAACAGTGCTTCCATCTCCAGTGAAGGATGCCCGCTTTTCATTAAGAACTCGACCAGGTCTTCCCCCGTCTCCGCAACGGTTTCATCCCCTATCTTGTCGAGCAGATCAGGAACGCCGGCATCCTGGGCCCGGATTTTGAAGCGGTCCCCGTAGAATTCTTTCAATTCCTTCGGCATCCATACCAGCCGCTTGAGACCACCATCTCCCGACACGAACTTCCGACTCAGCACGTACATACGTCCCACACCAAGAAATCCCGGCGTCTGGTTGCCTCCGCCTACGCTTCCGGCCAGCGTAGAGAACTTCATTCCACATGGTGTCATGCCGGCGAACTCACGGTTCACGATCATGAATCCGTTGGCTTCCGGCACCAGGGCCAGGATGCATTCAAAGCAACCACAGGAGGTCATGGGATTCTCCATGATCGAATAAAGTGTGATCTCTTCGATTGAGCGGTTTGAGCCCTGGTATACAAACTCGTTGATTCCCTTCCAAATGCCCTTGACCGGATCAACACACTCTCCGCGTTTTATCGGCTGGTTGCCGCCGGTCGGGTCGATTTTGTAACTGGCCTTGCCGTCCAGCCAGTTCACTGCCCCGCACAGACCCAACCGTTCCGGGCTGATAACGCAAATATGGTTCGGCGCAAACGACTGGCAAAGCGAGCATGAGTAGAATTCGTCAACGCTTTCGTCGGTCATATCGGCTATTCGCTGATCACGCTCGGCGTAGGAAGCCTGGGCGGGAACAATCAACTCCTTGACCTTTGCTTCTTCGGACGTAATCGTTACCTGCACCTTGTCTACGATCTTTCCGTAAACATCGTGAATCTTCGCGTGGAGTATTGCGCCCAAATGTTTGAGGCGGAATCCGGCGTCAAATGCGTCCTTGCTGAAACGCAACCAGACCATGTCGCGCTGACCCATGTGAAAAATACCCATCGCGTAATTCAGAAAATGGTGTACCTGTCTCTCGATAAGAGACTCAAAGTCCTTCTGCATTCCCCTGCCGGCTACCTCCACGTAAATGCCCAGCGGCATAGCACCGCCCTGGTCGACCGTGTCAACGTCCGGACCAATGACTTCGATCTTGCCATCCTCTATCTCATCCATCTCGCGCATTTGCGCGTATTCAAAGGCGGCGGAATACTTCCCTCCGAATTCAAGCTGCATATCGTCACGCCGTACGCGCTCCCCTTCAAATGCGGCGGAGTACGAAACAGGGATATCTATCTCGCTGACCGTTACCTTGACGCCCCGCACCTCTATGCAACGCGGCACGAGGGCAGAGTAGTCCATCTCGCTGACGACGTGCTCATACGTGCAAATGCCGGTCGGAAGAATCTCCGGGATATCCGTGTCGGCAATAACGGGAAATCCCATATTGATGGCGCCGGCACCGGTTGCGTACTTGAAGTCATCAACTTCTCCCATGGCCAGCCCGAAAGCGAAAACGCGGTCCCTGCAATACTCCAGGCATTTTCTCGGCTGCCCGGCCTGGATGCCGCCAAAAGTCAGCGCACCGCGTATGGCCCAGTTGAGAGGGTAAATGGCTGTTACGGTGTCACGCCCGTATGGAACAATATAGGTGTCCCATCCCATTTCCACTTTGGCCTCGATCAGCTGATCAACTATGCTGACACCATCCGTGGATGAACCCACGAACACCATGATCTGGCGTTTCTGAAGTTCCCTCACTGTCTCCACGGCTATTTCGGTCGTCGGAGCCGCACCTAGAATCGCCGCAAACCCCGGCATACGTCCATCAACGAGCTGTATACCAAGGGTTCTGAGTATCGTATCGCTGAAGAACCCGTTGCAGTCGGCCTGCGGTTCTTCCTCGAAAAGGTAACGCAGCACACAGATTATCTCTTCCGAAAGCAATGTGCCCACTCCAGCGTCCAATGCGGTGCCGAGGTACGGAAACCAGAGTTTGTCGTCAGGGACGACTCCTATCAGTTCTCTTGCATGCTCAAGGATCGGCTTGAGTTCACCAACGGTTTTGATTTCCGCACCCAGAAGCGCATGGGCCATCGGCAGGTAATATGCGGTGTCGGGAAACTCTATCTTCGTGTCTTCGCCCTTCGCCTCCCTAGCCCTATCAAAGAGCTCCTCGGCCTGCCTGACTATATCGTTACCGCCTCTGATTGCCGCTGATGCTATGATTTTTGACATGGTATTACCTCTCCCATGTAGACTCGCTACAGAGTATCTATCCTATCCTCAAGGTCGTTGCAGAAAGCCATCCTTCGAGAGGAAGAACGGGCTCTGCCAGTTCATTTGTTAACTTTGTTTCTTTGCCTGCGCGCCAGTTGGCCGGCGGCAGCAAATGTGGTTCCGCATTTGCGGCAGTTCACCATCGATCCATCCTGACCATCGGAAAGAACAAACCGGAACGCACTCCCTGCAACCGATGCAAAACATCGTCGTCAATTACCACGCGGCGGTCATTACCGATTCGGTGTGACGATCGGGTCTGACAACCGCTATACTCCTCACTTCAAGCCCTCTTCAAGGGATAAACGGTTTAGATCTAGCTAGGCTTCCCCGCGCAGTGCCTGACCGTCCTCGGCCCGTCCTCGGCCTCTTTCTCAGCGGCTGCCCTCACTGCCGCCAGTTCTTCCTCGGATGCATGACGAACTTCCTTCTCCTCTTCCGCCTCCGGGGCCAGGGGCTGCTCGTACATCATCGGGCGCAACTTGAGGGCAAGACGTTTCTTGTCGATGTGTCGAATCATCTTGTGCGCGGCTTCCACCGGATCGGGTTCAAAAGTGAACTTGCCTCCGGTGATCTCCTCAACGTCCTCGGTGAGGAACTTCGTGACCTTGGGGCTGCCCAACACACGCATCGCGGGGCTGAAATTCACGTATGCTCCAGATGCCACGCAGTAGAAGCCAATGGCTATGGCCTTCTCGCACATCTGTTCGGGCGCCGCGCCTGCAACCGGAAGATCGGAAAGTGCCTCCCCGAGACCGCCCTCTTTGGTCATCTCGCAGAGAGCAACCAGGATTCGACTGTTGTCCACACAGGAGCCGAAATGGAGGACCGGCGGGATACCAACAGTTTCGCATATCTCCTGTAGACCTTTGCCCGCCCATTTTACGGCCGCTTCGGGTTGAAGAAGTTCAACCTTGGCGCAGGCAGTAGCCGCGCAACCCGTCATCACCACCAGAACGTCATTGGCGATAAGCTCCCGCACCATCTTGACGTGACTTTCATCCTGGGTCTTCTTGACCGTGTTGCAGCCGATAACGGCCACCACACCCCTCAGACGACCGGTAATGATTCCGTCATTCAACGGGCGGAACGACGATCTGTACCTCCCCCCAAGGTGCGTAAACGTGTTTCGAACAGTGAACCCGGCAACCAGGTCGGTCTTCTGCTTGGGAATGTCCACGTGGCCTCGGTTCGTGAAGTTGTCGATCGCCGTCTTGACGATCTCTTTTGCCACGTCATATGCCTTTTCCTCGCTGAACTGTATATGCTCAGCCCCGGGAATCCTGGCCTTCTTGCTGGTGGTTATGACCTTGGTATGGAAACGTCCCGCGTGCTCGACGACTGCAGGAAGAATGCACTGCACATCCACGAGCATCACGTCCACTGCTCCAGTGGCGATTGCTAGCTCCTGGTGCAGGAAATTCCCGACAACCGGCGCCCCCTGCCTCATCAGGATCTCGTTGGCAGTACAACAGATTCCGCCGACGAGGATTCCTTTTGCCCCCTTCTCTTTGGCCAAATCGATCATCTCAGGATCGCGGCTTGCCGCTACTACCATTTCCGAGAGTGTGGGCTCATGACCATGCACCACGATATTCACTTCATCCGTCTTCAGAACACCGAGGTTCACCTCGCTGCGTACCGGTTCCGGTGTGCCGAACAGGATGTCGCCAAAATCCGTCGCCAGCATGGCGCCTGCCCAGCCGTCGCCCATGGAAGTGCGCAGACCGTGCATGAGCAGGTTTATATAATCAGCATCCACTCCTTCATGCGTTCGGTGAAGAGTCTCCACGATTTCGTGCTCGACACCAACGGGTATCAGACCGTGCTTTCGCCAGTTCGCAACTGTCGCTTCGGGAGCACGAAGCCCCGGGTAGCGAATCTCGCCTTCCAACTGGTTGAACTGACTCAGGCCGGCCTCCGCCAGTTCAATAGCAATCTCCTCGTCGCTCCTGCCGTCAGTGCTTATACCCCACTCCTCTGCAACCTCGTGAAGACGCGCCGGACTCTTCAGGCTGTACCCCTGGGCCTCGCCCTTTGCAGTCATCAGGAGTGTCTTCACAATATCGTGTCCGTGGTCAGCGTGAGCTGCAGTTCCGGCTGCCACCTGGCGAATCAAGTGACGCGCGGCAACAGTTGCGGCGTCGGCCCCACAGACGCCTCGCGGCTTCTTCTCCGAAAGGCGGCAAGGGCCCATCTCGCAGATCCTGCAACACACACCTTGTTCACCGAATGGACATCGCTTGCCATGTTGCTCGTGACGGTCATAGGCCGTGCCTGTGGCATGCTTCAATACGGCCTGTGCGGCCGGATCGGAACTTCTTGTATCTTTGTTGTTTTCGGCCATTTTCAATGACTCCTGAATATTACTGCTGATTCTCTAGATATCTCATTATCTCGTCTATCGATTCTTTGACTCGCGCATCGGCATTTACTACCGACTCTCCCTGAATATCCGCATCACGGACAGCATCATCGTACGGAATGGTCCCGCAGATTTCAAGATCGCCAAGCGCCTCCCTCAGGAAGACAGTATCCCCCTCGGAACGCACCTTGTTTGCAACAACGCCTACCCTGGCAAGCCCGAGCTCAGAGGCCAGTTTCTTTATCCTGAGAGCCGTTTCTACACTTCTCCGTCCGGGGTCGACAACAACGAGAAGATGGTCCACGCAGCGCACGGTACCACGGCTGAGATGCTCGATCCCTGCCTCCATATCAAGAACGAGATCGTCGTTCTTGCCCGTAAGCAAGTGAGACACCAGTGCCCGAAGGAATGAATTCTCGGGACAGTAACAGCCCGCCCCCCCCTTCTTGACTGCACCGACAACGAGAACCTTCACGCCCGCAACTTCGACCGCGTACTCGTCGGGTATGTCATCGACAAACGGGTTGAGGCGGAACATGCCCCCCGTCGTGCCGGGCTTGGCTCCCGTCCGCTCCTCTATGAGTTCTTTGAGCTCAACCAGGGGACGAACGGAGGAGGAATCGGGATGCCCCAGGCAGCCAAGTAAGTTGGAGTCAGGATCCGCATCTATGGCAACAACACCGTGCCCATCGCGTTTGAGAGCTGCAGACATCAACGCAGAAATGGTTGTCTTACCGACACCACCCTTGCCTGTTATTGCCAGTTTTATTGGTCACCTGCCTTCATATGATTAAGCGGATCACTCTGTAATCATAACCTGCATGTACTGCTGGACTTTTATCCCAAAAGGACAGTAGTATAGTCGTACCATATTGTGGCATGCAAGAAAAAATAGGCGGGAGATGCACCCCCCCCCTTGTACCCCCATCAACTGGGGGGGGCACAGCACGGACGGGAGGCATGAGAATGGGAATAATACTGGAGTTTAGCAGTACCTGGAATGCAATACCCTAATTGAGGTCAACGGAAGCTATGTCATTCAAAAGATGCCCTGGTAGTTCTGCGTTTATGCAGCCGAAAATCGAAGTAGTCCCCTGTCCCGATTGCGGCGGTGATGTGGAGATATGGAGTGACGAGGCCGACGGCAAATGCCCATCCTGCGGTTTATCGGTTGTGCGCATGTCGACGCAGTCATGCGTTGACTGGTGTCGTTATGCGGAGGAATGTCTCGGCGAAGAAAAGTACAAACAGTATAACAGCATGAAATCCTCAATGCGTAAGCAAGCTCTTCTGAAGGCCATGGACGACTACTTCGGCGATGACAAGAAGCGCCGGAAGCATGCTCGAACAGTGGTTTCTTTTGCCGAACAGATTCTCCGGACCGAGTCAATGGCCGATCCGAACGTAGTTATTGCCAGTTCGGTTCTTCACGACATCGGAATCCGAAATGCCGAGCATAAACACGGTTCGTCATCACCTGGACAGCAGGAGCAAGAGGGCCCTCCGGTAGCCAGGCGGATCCTCGAGGAACTTGGATACCCCGAGGGCTTCATAAAGGAAGTCTGCGCCATAATCGGGCATCATCACCATCCCACAGGAGATGACAGCGCCAATTTCGGGATACTTTACGATGCCGATCTGATCACCAACACAATTGAGGAAAAACGGCATCTGAAACCGGATTTCAGCCCGGACCAGTTACTCAACGCCTGCCTGACGGACTCCGGCCGCGAGGTCGCAAAGAGGAACTTGCCGTAGGGAAAGCGGAATGATTCAGCAAGGACAATCATGAAGACAGTGTCATCCTGAGCGAAGCGAAGCGGAGTCGAAGGATCTAATGCACAGTGCGCACAATGAGATCCCTCGACAGGCTCGGGATGACATTAACTGGACGGTGAGCGTGAATCCAGAGACGTCAATGCGACAACTATAGAATCTTTGCCATTCAAGAACGGAATCGTGAATTGTCCGTTCCGAATCGCCCTGTCCAAAATGTCATCACCACCTGACGTCCAAGCAACGAGCCTCCGAGCGCCACTTATATACCGCAGTGCTTCTTTCGCCAATCCCGTGGAGACATCCCGTTGCTTCGTTTGAAAATGCGTGAAAAGTAACCGGGGTCATCGTAACCCGCGGCTGCGGCAGCATCTGAAATGTTGAGCCTCAGATCTCTCAGGCGCTGCTTGGCTACTCTCATCCGATGAGCCGCAAGGAAATGCGAGAAACTCTCACCCATATGCCGGTGAAACAATGTTGAAAAATGATTCGGAGTCATACGAGCTGCTACCGCAATCTCGGAAACTGTGAACGGCATATTGGGGCTTCGTTCCACAAGCGAACATACGGTCCTGATGAGCATTGGAACCCCTTCTACCTTGCGGGGTCGTGCTTGCTTGAGAGGAGGGCTCGAAACAGCCAGCAGGTTCTTGAGTTCCTGCTCCATCATCTCCTGTACGCCGGGAGGCCTTCCGTTGCGGTTGCGCAATCTTTCCACGGTGAGTTCCGCGGCCGTCTTCTCTCTTATGATCGAAACCGTCTCAGCCGCGAGCGACATGACCTGTCGCGCAACGGCAATCATGCCTTCGTCCAGCTTCGGCAGGGCGTTGAATTCCTCCTTGAGAACTGCCAGGTCCACACCCATGCGCTTTCCATTCTTCTCCACGTCCTTCCAAACGTCGGGCTTACCGTTATGGATAAAAATGCAGGTACTCAAAACCGCAAAAGGTTTCTCGCCATCCCCTTTCATATTCTCGATCAGGGTTGAAGCACCGGAATGGCATGTCTGGATCTTCTTCCCGCCATTACAGGCTGCTATCGCCGCAAGCACATGGCACATCTTGCACTGCTTTGCTCCCTGCTTATTATCCTGAATAAGCCTGCAGAAACCGGGCTTCTCGGAATGCAAGCCCTGAAACACCTGGCCCCAGCCATCAGGCTTCGGAAAGACTACCAAAAACCTGATCTGGCAAAGGTTGTGGGCGAGATCGCTGAGCTGTTTCAAGACGGGATGGTTCAGATCGCTGGCCTGCAGGCAGCCAGTGTCAGCAGCTTTCATCGGCTTTGCTCCATGTCATCTCTTCAATGCCTGTAAACATCCTTCCTCACAACGAAGAGTATTTTACACTCATGCGTAGATTTATCCTATAATGTCAGGGATTGTGATCAGTGTAAAGTAGCAATCGCTTGAATTACTGCACGGAGTGGGAACACTCGAAGTAGTACAGACAAAATGGGGACCGAAATGAGTCGAGACCTGATTCTCGTTATAGATGATGATGAAGAATGGCGCAGCTACATCTGCAGCGCCCTGGGTCAAGCTTACCCGGTACGACTTGCATCCGATGGCTCAAGTGGTCTGACAATCGCTTGCGAAGCTCGACCTACGCTCATCATACTTGATGTCATGATGCCGGACGGGATGGACGGTTTCACGACACTCGCCAGGCTGAAAAAAGACGAACGCACCAGGGATATCCCTGTGATAATGCTAACCAGCGTAAATGCGGTCACTGACTCCTGCTATAACGCGGGACACCTGAAAGAGTATCTCGATTGTGAGCCTGCCGCCTTCCTGGAAAAGCCGATAGAGCCGGACCGCCTGCTGGCTGAGGTGATTCGTATCCTGGAGCCGGGAACTGTGGACGAGGACACGACACCAACGGCTTGACATCATCAGGCCAGGCCGGACGACCTTGAGAACCAAAACATCTCGTGTCTGGCTGAACGAGAGCAAGTGTAGACTTGCCAAGTGCATCCACTTGCAGCGTGCACTACGCTACTTCGCATAACTGTGCAGCCCTGAGAGAAGGAAATTCACACCCACGTATGTGAACAGAACAGAGGCGAAGCCAATGATCGAGATCCACGCCGCCCGTTTGCCTCGCCACCCTCGCATGAAACGGCAATGCAGAAAACCGGCGTATATCAGCCACGTGATCAACGACCATGTCTCTTTCGGATCCCACGACCAGTAGGTACCCCAGGCGGAGTTGGCCCAGACCGCACCGGTTATAATGCCCACGGCCAAGAAGAGGAACCCGAAAGAAATCGTCTTGGTCATCGCTGTATCAAAAGCATTCTGAAGCTCCGAGTTGCCGCCAGCGCCTTCCCTGGACACTATGAGGTAGCCAATGCTGGCAACAAATGACACCGCGAATCCGGCATACCCCAGAAAACAGGTAAAGACATGCACACTGAGCCAGTTGCTCTGGAGCGCAGGCATCAGAGGCTTAATGTCTGACTCAAATGCGCTGGCGTAAGCCAACGCCAGCACCGCCAACAATGATGCAGCCGCCTCGAGAGCAGGGACATGCGTCCTGATTCGCAGAACGAGGTAGACGACGGCCACAGCCCACGCAAACAAGACCAGCGACTCGAACATGTTGCTGAACGGTGCCCGCCCGGCCTCTGCCCATCGGACAGCAATGTAGGCGGTCTGCACCAGCACACCTGCTGCCAGACTTGCCGTAGATGCAATTGACAGGCCGCGTTTCGTGTGAAACGAGTTAATGGCAGACAGCACCAGTGCCACAAGATAGCAGCAGAAACCTATATTGAACATGATCGTCATGATTTCTCTCCAGTCTTCTCCCCCCTGGCTTTAAGCCATGGGCACAAGTAGAATACTATTGTCAGGCCCAGTATCATCAGCGCGAAGCCTGCATATACAACTGGGACACCTGGGTCTTTTACGACCTGCAGCAGCGTGTAGGTCAGATCGTTCGGATCATAACTCGCCTGGTAAAAACTGTAGCCCATGTACGAAAGCGGTGCATTTACCTCGATAATCTTCTCAAGCACGACCTTGTCGTTCTCAAGAATCTGAAGGTGGCTCTTGTAATCCTTGACCTGTGGCGGGGGGCCTTCCCGACTGGCCCCTGAGCCCCGCTCAAACACGAGTTTAAAGGGTGTCGATACCGTGTTGGAATCGCTATTCGCATGCATGTCGAAGTCAGGGAAATTGGCAAAAAGCCAGTGATCGTTCGTGTTGCCCGAAGCCGATACTACGGATACAAGAACCGCTGGATTCTTCGGCTCAGCGGACCGGCTTATCACTTCCCTGGTGTCAACGTCTACGGCGAAATCCGGCAGATATTGAAGAATCCTGATATGGTAGCTATCATCGGCTTTGGATACTTCCAGCTCGGACGGCCAAATGTACTCTGCGCCGAGAACAACTGGAATTGCCGCAGCCAGTTCCTTCTCAGGCCACTGTGCAATCACCTGGCCGAGTGAATCGGAATCGGGCATCGCCGGCGTGTCGCCGGGTTTCTCGTATACCTCTATGTCGAAATCCAGCAGGTGAACCCCGAAAGGAATCTGCTGGACATCTCCTTTCTCGCTCATAAAGAAGGTAGCCATCTGACCTTCCCGCAATTCCATGTAGCCCTTTTGCCCCCACACGCCACGAATCACGCCGCCACCAAGGATCAGAAGCATGCTGACATGTGTTATCACCGAACCGGTGATCCGTACGCGTACCAGGCCCTTCTTCGCTTTCACGGCCGCCGAAACCCTGCGCGATGTGCAAACACTCAGACTGGCCGACAGAAGCACCAGCAGCATGGTGAACCAGCTAGCCGAAAACACGTTGGTAAGACCCATGGCCGTCAACATGTCCATTCTGGATTTGGCATCCGGATTCTGCTGAAGGTACTTCGCGACCTGGCTGCCCTGTGGCAGCAGGGTTCCGATTATGCAAGCGACGGCTATCAACACCACGATCAGCAGTGCGAACTTCAGAGATCCCAAAAGCGAGATCACCCGCATCAACGGCGATTTCGGTTGCCGCTTTCCGTCACGAGCGGAATTGTCTTTATTCTCTTTCATCATCAGCTCTCAAAGACCATGCCTTTGGGTTACACTCGTTCCGCCTCCCACAACCGTGGGACCGGTACAGAACGAAGGATTAACCATAGCACAACATTGTGGCACAGACAACCAGACAGAGTTATTCTCACAATGACAGACACCAGCCATTGTCCGCCGGCACGTGCCGCAGTAGACTTCCGTTCACAGAAAAACTGCAGTAATTCGGGCATTTTCCCAGCGGAAACGTATGGAAACAGGGGAGGGTCAGGCTTGACTAGAGGTCAGCCATAAGTGACCCTAATGAGAATAGGTCGATGCTGTATTTGGAAGGGAAGCCATGGAGTTGGCATTCATTATTATTGGAATAGGTCTGTACGGACTGGCGTCCGTGCTAGCCGTTGTTTCCTTCGTTCGACCGGGACCGTCGACAGAGCGAAACGTACGAGTGAGCATGGCGGCGGGGTCTACTGCACTGCTAGCCATACTCCTGCTGCATGGTGTGCGGTCCGGCACGGTCCCCGCATTCAGTCGCTTCGATGCCATGGCCTGCTACTCTGTCGCTGCAACGGCCGCATACTTGCACATGGCGATGAAAGATCGCACGCGTGGAATCTCGATAATCATTGCCCCGTACCTGACCGCCATGCTGATTCTGGCCGTATCATCCGGCTATACTGGCACGGTCAAAGCTCCGGCAGTTCAGAACATGTGGCTCGGACTGCATGTACTAACCGCTTTTGTGAGCTATGCCCTTTTCAGCCTGGCGGGCATTCTCGCCCTGGCCTACGTTCTGCAGGATAACAACCTTAAACGTAAACGAATCACGACCCTGTCCAGACTTCCCGCGCTTGAAACGCTTGACCGCCTCATGTCGCACCAGGTCGGTATTGCCTTCCTCACCCTCACGGTATCCATTGTTCTGGGCTTTGTCCTCGTCCGCATGACGGGCGGTGATGGACGATGGTTAACCGACCCAAAAGTTGCCGCGACTGTCATGACGTGGGCGGTTTACGCCGTGCTGGTCCACATGCGTGCGAGTGCAGGTCGGCACGGAAGGGGCCTCGCGCTGGTGACCGTTCTCGGGTTCTGCTGCGTGCTGTTTGCTTTTGTTGGCGTACATGCCATTGCCAACAGCGTCCATAGTTTTCCCCTCATAAGCGTTCCGGTAGGTCAGTGATGAACCTTACAGTCCTTGGTATAAATTTCCGTACGGCCCCGATTGGCCTGAGGGAGAAGGTCTCCTTCACCTCTTCGGGAATACCGATGGCACTGCAACGGATACTTGAGCAACTCCCGGAATCTGAGCTTGTGCTCGTGTCCACCTGCAACCGGACGGAGCTGTACGTTGCCGGAATCGAAATTGCCGACAAGAAGGGCGAGCTCGTGCGGGCGCTGTTGACTGACGTGCAGGCGGACGAAACCGGGGAACTGTCGCAGCATTTCTACCTCAAGACATCCCACGAGGCCGCAGAGCATCTCATCGCCGTAGTGTGCAGCCTTGATTCGATGGTGGTTGGGGAAACCGAGATCCTTGGCCAGGTCAAGGAGGCATACATGCTTGCCCGGCAGGAGGGCACCGTAGGAAAGATCCTTAACCCGCTGTTTCAGACCGCCTTCCGGTACGCCAAACGGGTGCACACCGAAACAGACATCTGCCGGGGCCGCGTATCGGTAAGCTCCATAGCCGTGGACTTTGCATGCAAAGTTTTTGATCAGCTTGACCGAAAAACTGTTATGATCGTTGGCGCCGGCGAAACTGCAGAGCTGGCGCTCAAAAGCCTCGTCGACAAGGGTGTCAACGAAGTACTGGTGCTCAACCGTTCATTCCATAATGGCAAGGCGCTCGCCGAACAGCACGGAGGGCGGGCAATCCAGTTCGAGCTCCTGACGGATTACCTCTCCGGCACTGATATCGTTATCAGTTCCACGTCTGCACCTCACTGCGTGATCCACGCCAACACGGTGCGCAGCGCTATCAAGGCACGTCGAGGCCGACCCATGCTACTGATCGATATCGCCGTGCCACGCGACATCGAAGCCGCGGCAGGAGACCTTGAGAACGTATACCTGTACCATATAGACGACCTGCAGAAGGTGGCTTACGAGAACCTGTCGAAACGAGAGCAGGGCGTCGAGAAAGCCTGGCGTATCGTAAAGGAAGGAACCGCCGAACTGGCTGCAACGTTCGAGGGGGGGGCTCTTCGGCTTCTCCTTCGCGAGTTCGACGGATGGGGAAGGGAAATCAAGGACTCGGCCATCAAGAGGGCGTTCGCCAAGGAAAAACTCTCCTCACTCCCCGAGCCCTGCCGTGACGAGATTGAAACGCTCGTGCAGAAGACCGTCAACAAGATGCTTGCAGCCCCGAGGGAAGCACTTAAGAAAGCGGCAAAGAACGGGCAGTGGGATGACTACGCAAGAGTTGCAAGGGATCTGTTTGATTTGAAGAATGATAGTGAGCAGGAGAGTCTCGAGAAGGAGTCCGAGCGGGAGACACCCCAGAGCACCGGAAACGAGAAATGAAATGTGGTTCGTAGCATGATACTTCGATAACATTTCCCAATGACACAACTAACGACCAGGAAAATACTATGATAGGTATATCGAAACTCTACTGCGGAACAGTCGAACAGTCGGACCCGCTCCGTTACAGCCGGCAGTCCAAGGATCTTCCCTCCCACCTCCTGCAGTTCTCAAAAGACAAGAAGCCGGTGGTTGTATGGAACGTCGGGCGCCGCTGCAATCTCCGGTGCGTCCACTGTTACTCCCATTCAAGTGACGTCGACTACACCGGTGAACTGTCACACGAAGAAGGCGCGGCGCTGCTAGACGATCTCGCCGATTTCGGTGCCCCGGTAATGTTGTTCTCCGGCGGAGAACCACTCATGAGACCCGACATATTCCGGCTCATCGAGAGGGCGGCGGAGAAAGGAATGCGCGCGGTTGTATCGACCAACGGCACATTGATCACCGAAGACATAGCGGCACAATTGAAGGATGCCGGACTCTCTTACGTGGGCATCAGCATTGATGGCCTCCAGGAAACAAACGACCTCTTTCGCGGCGTTGAAGGCGCGTTCGAACAGGCACTCCAAGGCGTACGCAGTTGCCTTTCGCGTGGCGTGAAAGTGGGACTGCGGTTCACCATAACACGCAGCAACTACAAAGACGTGCCGGGAATCTTCGACCTTATAGAGAAAGAGGGAATTCCCCGGGTCTGCTTCTACCACCTGGTATACACGGGACGGGGAAGCAGCCTGATCGAATCCAGCCGCATGACCCACGAGGAAACCAGACGTACGGTAGACCTCATTATGGAGAGGACGAAGGCGCTGCACGAAGCCGGAAAGACTGTCGAAGTACTGACGGTCGACAACCACACCGATGGCCCGTACGTTTACATGCGACTGCTGAAAGAGAACCCGGAACGGGCTGCCAACGTGCTCGAACTGTTGAAGATGAACGGCGGAAACAGCAGCGGAACGGGTATCGGTTGTGTCAGCTGGGACGGCTCAGTGCACCCTGACCAGTTCTGGCGGCATCACTCGTTCGGCAATGTCAGGGAACGTCTCTTCAGTGACATCTGGACAGATACGTCCGAGGAGCTCCTTGGAAAACTGAGAGAAAGAAAGAAATACCTGAAAGGCCGTTGCGCTGCCTGTAAATGGCTGGATATCTGCAACGGAAACTTCAGGGTACGGGCGGAAGCAGTTTCCGGCGACATATGGGCAGAGGAACCGGATTGCTATCTCACTGACGAGGAGATCGGCCTGTGAAGGATACTCTCCGACTGGTTTTCTGGGAACTTACGGCAAGGTGCAACCTGACCTGCAAGCACTGCAGGGCGGAAGCGCAAGATCATTTCGTCAAGGGGGAACTGACAACAGACGAAATACTGTCGGTTACAAGAGATATCAGGGATGCTGCCGATCCTATCATGATACTGACGGGAGGAGAACCGCTGGTAAGGGAAGATTTCTTCGACATTGCAGAGGCCTGCACGAAAATGTTTACCCGCGTGGCAGTCGCAACGAACGGGACCCTCGTCGACGATGCCATGGCCGCCAGGATAGTATCCTCCGGTATCCAGAAGGCGAGCATCAGCCTGGACGGAGCGATTGCTTCAACTCACGACGAGTTCAGGGGACTTCCGGGAAGCTTCGACGATGCCCTCAGGGGCCTTGACTCTCTGAGGAAAGCCGGCCTGCCGGTTCAGGTCAATGTCACAGTGGCAAGGCATAACCTTACCGAACTTGAGGACATTATGAACCTGGCAATTGAGCACGGCGCCGATGCCTTCCATGTGTTCGTACTGGTACCCGTCGGCTGCGGTGCCGAGATCAGCGACGAGATCCGTCTCTCACCCGAAGAGATGGAAACAGTCTTGCGATGGCTTTTCGACAGGTCGATTGAATTGCGGGACCGGATGCACGTAAAGGCCACCTGTGCCCCCCAGTACTATCGCATCATGCGTGAGGTATCTCGTGAAAGGGGAATCAACATAGAGAGCAAGGCTCACGGCATGCACGCCATGACGCGTGGTTGCCTCGCAGGCACCGCGGTATGCTTCCTGTCCAGGACCGGCGATGTGCAACCCTGCGGCTACCTGCCTGTGCGCGTAGGTAATGTGCGCGAGCAGAAGTTCGGCGATATATGGAAGGAATCAGAAGAATTCAGTTCCCTCAGACAACCCCAGGAACTCAAGGGAAAGTGCGGGGCTTGCGGCTACCGCGTAGTCTGCGCAGGCTGCCGGGCCAGGGCCTTTGCCGACAACAGCGACTTCCTTTCTGAGGATCCTGACTGCACTTACATCCCACGATCAAAGGACGAAAAATGACATCTGACGTAACAGACAATACCGACGCCGCATTACTGCTGGCTTTGCAGCGAGGCATTCCGCTTGTGGAACGGCCCTTCTCTCACATCTGCGGGGAACTCGGGCTGTCCGAGGAGCATATTGTTGAACGCCTGGTCTCATACCTGGAAACCGGGATCGCAAGGCGTTTTGGCGCGGTTTTCGACTCACGCGGCCTCGGCTACAATAGTACGCTCTGCGCAGTCGACGTGCCGCACGACGACCTTGACAGAGCGGCCGGCCTCGTTACCCCCCACCCCGGTGTTACGCATTGCTACGAGCGCGAAGGTTCTCCAAACCTCTGGTTCACCGTGACCGCGCAGGCAGAATCGCTGCAGGACGAACTGGCGAGAATGGCAGACCTCCTCGCGCCATACAGGCTACTGGATCTTCCTGCGATAAAGAGATTCAAGATTGAAGCGGTCTTCGATGCTCGGAAGCCGGAAATTGAACAGCCCTGCCCAAAGGACGTGGCATTGGGAGGGGCAGCGGCCTCGCTGCCCGCGGACGCCGAGGCCGGCGTCCCTCCCGTGGGAGCGCAATCGCATAGTCAAGGTACTGTGACCCCGCCCAAAGGACGGGCTTCCAACGAACACAACAAAACGACGGCCCTGCAGCTCAACGAGCAGCAAAGGTCGGTTGTCCGTCGCTTCCAGGGAATGATCCCTTTGACCGCTACTCCCTTTGCAGATGCGGCCGCCAAGCTTGGAATTGGCACGGAGGCATTGCTCTCGATGCTGACCGGTTGGAAGGACGCCGGCGTGCTGCGCAGGATTGGACTTATCGTGCGTCACAGGAAGCTTGGTTTCAACGCCAACAGCATGTGCGTCTGGCCGGCAACCCCCGCGAAAGTGGCGGAAGCCGGCCCCATCCTCGCGGGTAACCCGGCAGTCACACACTGCTACGAACGGCCCTCTTTTGATTCATTCCCTTTCAACCTGTATGCAATGGTACATGCAGACACACCTGACGCCGTGACGGGACTGTTTAACCGGCTTTCTTCAGATGCAGGATTGTCCGATGGACGAATGATGGTGTCAGCCCGTGAATTCAAGAAAAGCAGCCCCGTGTTCTTCTACGAAAAAGATATTGGAGTGACAACTGATGACTAAACCGAACAGAGAGTCACAAGCAATCCTGCCCGTTTGTTTTCTCGTAAAGGGACAGTCATGCCTGGTTGTCGGCGGTGGCAAGATCGCCGCACGCAAAGCAGGTCACCTCCTGGACGCTGAAGCATGCGTCACCGTGGTCTGCCCGGAAGCAGGCGATGAACTACTCAAACTGGCCGAGTCAGGATTGCTTAACCACGTCGCACGTGATTTCGAGGATGCCGACGTAGATGACAAACGGCTCGTTTTTGCCGCCACGGACAACGAGGCCGTAAACCGCCGCGTTCTGGACTGCTGCCGGGAGCGGGGCATATTGTGCAGTGCGGTCGACAGCAACTGGACATCCAGCGACTTTGTCACTCCGGCAATCTGCAGAAAGAAGGGACTGGTGGTTTCGGTATCTACCGGCGGCCGGTCATGCACAAGGGCGCGAATTGTAAAAGAGCGAATGGCCGAGTTCATCGACACTCTTGTAGACGACGATTGATGAGAGAGCATTTAAGGAATGTCAGAAGCAAACATCATATTTAAGACTGGGACGAGAAGCAGCAGGCTTGCGGTTGTTCAGACGGGGAATGCTCTGCGGAAGCTTGAGGAACAGTTTCCGCAGTGCCGCTTTGAAGAAGTTCTCCTTTCGTCTCCAGGCGACCGTGACCTTGTCATGGATCTCCGGGAAAGCTCGAACGATTTCTTCACGCGCGATCTTGATGACAAGGTACTGTCAGGTGAACTTGATTGCGCCGTGCACAGCGCAAAGGACGTCCCCGACCCCCCCGCCGAGGGGCTTGATTGGTTCTGGCTGCCATGGAAGGAAGACAGGAGAGACGCAATCATCCTGCCTGCAGGAAAGACGATGGCAGACCTGCCGGACAGGCCGGCAATCGGGGTAAGCAGTGACAGGCGGGAAGCCTACTCTCTTCGCCGCTTCCCTTCGGCGGAACTGCGCAGCATAAGAGGCAATATCGAAGAACGCCTGGAACAACTCGATGCCGGCGACTTTGATATTGTGATCATGGCTGCGGCAGCCCTGGTACGCCTGGGCCTGACGGAACGGATAAGCGAGTGGATTCCCCTCGAGGATCTCCCTCCGCCCGAGGCCCAGGGCACTCTTTGCCTCACGTTCAGGGACGGCGATGAACGATTTGTGCGCATGCGAAGTCTTTTTGTTAAGGCCGTTACCTTCGCAGGGGCAGGTGTAGGCAGCTCCGGAACCTGCACGCTCGACGCGATGAAAGCCCTGAGACGCTGCGATATCTGCCTGCACGATGCCCTCATGGGTCCCGACCTGATTGATCTTCTGCCTCCAAGCGTGGAATGCGTTCACGTTGGAAAACGGAGCGGACGGCACAGCTTGCCGCAGGAGGAAATCACCGCACTCATTGGGAAACATGCTCGCAAGGGTCAGCGAGTCGTGCGCTTGAAGGGGGGCGACCCGGGCGTCTTTGGGCGTCTCGCCGAAGAAGTCGACTTCCTCGATGCACTTCACATCCCCTATCGCGTTCTACCGGGCGTTAGCAGCCTTTCAGCCGCATCGACGGGCACCGGAATGCTTCTCACAAGACGCGGCCTGTCCAGGGGATTCTGCGTTATGACCCCGCGACTCAAGGGCGGAGGCACATCTTCGGTAGCCGGCGACGTAAGGGCAAAGCTGCCGATGGTATTCTTTATGGCCGTCTCCGTCACCGACCAGATTGCACGCGAGCTCATCGAAGACGGCGTGTCTGCCGAAACACCTGCGGCGATGGTCTTCGGAGCGGGTGGCGACCAGTCTTACACCGTTTCCGGCACGTTGAAGAATATCGGAGAAAAGATCTCCGCAACTTCTCACACGTTACCCGGAACACTGATAATCGGTGAGGTCGCCGGTTACAGCTATGAAACGAAATGGGGGGCTCTTCAGGGAAAGAGGACCCTCATCACCTCCAGCGCTGCCCTGCAGGACAAGGCTGCGGGACTCGTCCATGATGCGGGTGGCAGACCTGTGTGCAGACCACTGATCAAGCTTGTTCCCGACAGCAAGGCGCTCGAACGAGTACGTCACCTGGATAAGTATGACTGGGTCGTGCTCACGTCGCCTTCCGCAGTGCGCTGCTTCCACGAACTCCTGCGACAGGCGGCAACCGATATCCGTTCGCTTCCGAAGCTTGTAACGTGCGGGGGCGGGACTTCGCAGGTTTTCAAAGAAATGGACTTGGCAGTGGACATTCAGCCGACTGAGAACTTCGGCGCTGAGGGCCTCTTGAAAACCGTGGAGCCGCTGGTTACAGATGGCACCAGGGTTCTTCGCCTCCGTTCCGACAAGGCCGGAAGCGGACTGGCGGAAACATTGCGGGAGCTTGGTGCGGAAGTTGATGACTGCATCCTTTATCAGAACGAGCCCATTGCATACGATTCCGAACCTGCATTCGATGCAGTCTTCTTTGCCAGTGCATCGGCTGTTGAGGTCTTCGATTCGCACTGGGGCGCCGATTCGTTGACGGGGAAGACCGTTGTGGCAATCGGGCAACCAACGCTGAGAGCGCTGGAGAAACGCGGTATAACCGCAGACATTGTTGGCCCTGAGGCCACGGTGGAATCGAGCATAGAGGCACTGGCCGAGTACTGCGTGAAACTTTCAATCGTTGAAATGATAAAGTAAGGAAATTCGAAAGGCACAATCATGTATCCGCAAGTTCGCCTACGTCGACTACGAAGGAATCCTGCCCTGCGCCGAATGTTCGATATGGCTCTTCCCGGGCCGGAGAAATTTGTCTGGCCGGTGTTCGTCGTCGAAGGTGAGGGTCAGCGACAGACCATCGATGCCATGCCGGGGCAATACCGGCTAAGCGTCGACATGCTTCTCAAGGAACTCGAGCCCGTGGCAAAAATGGACATAGGTGGCATCCTCATCTTCGGGCTCGTCGATGAATCGCAGAAAGACGACTGCGGGACTGCTGCCCACGACGATAAGGGAGCCGTTCAGGAAGCTGTAAGGGCCGTCCGAAATGCATACCCTGACCTGGTAGTGTTCACCGACGTGTGCCTGTGCGCCTACACCACGCACGGACATTGCGGCCCGCTTAATGATTCCGGGGACGTGAACAACGACGCCTCGAACGAGATGCTGGCCAAGGTTGCGGTCTCGCACGCGGCGGCGGGTGCCGACTGCGTTGCGCCAAGCGCAATGATGGATGGGCAGGTCCTGGCCATACGGGAAGCGTTGACGCGGGAAGGCTTGGATCAAACGCTTCTTATGAGCTATTCGACGAAGTTCGCATCGGCCATGTACGGACCTTTCAGGGAAGCAGAGCAATCGGCCCCACAGAAAGGTGACAGGCAGGGCTACCAGGCATCCTACCGAGACCTGCGACAGGCAATTCGTGAATCTGAACTGGACGAGGAAGAAGGGGCGGACATCCTGATGGTCAAGCCGTCGCTGTTCTACATGGACATAATCAGCCTGCTTCGGGACCAGACACATTTGCCCATGGCCGCATACAACGTGAGCGGAGAATACTCGATGCTCATAGCCTCGGCCGACAGGGGATGGGGTGATCTGCGGGGAATGGTAAGGGAATCCACCGCAGGTCTGGTAAGAGCAGGCACGGACATCCTCCTGTCCTACTGGGCAAACAGGTACGACGAGTTTTTCAAAGATTGACAAAGGAGAGCAACGTGACATCAAAGGAACTGTTTGAAAGGGCACAGCGTGTAATCCCCGGAGGGGTGAACAGTCCCGTTCGTGCGTTCAACGCCGTGGGAGGGGACCCGGTGTATGTTTCACAGGGCCAGGGCTCCCACATGACAACTGTCGATGGTATAGAACTTATCGATTTCTGTAGCTCATGGGGGCCGCTGATATTCGGCCATGCCCGCGAAGAAGTGATCGACGCGATACGGGAAGCTTCGGCCCAGGGCACGAGTTTCGGCACGAACACACCGCGTGAAGTCGAATTCGCAGAATGCCTGTGCGATATGATCCCCTATATGGACATGGTCAGACTTGTCAGCTCCGGCACGGAGGCAGTCATGACCGCCCTGCGGCTTGCGCGTGGATTCACCGGTCGGAACAAGATCGTTAAGTTCGACGGTTGCTACCACGGGCATGCTGATTACCTGCTGGTCGCGGCCGGCAGCGGGCTCCTGACGGGAGGCATAACTTCATCCGCGGGAGTATCACCTTCCGCTGTGGCCGAGATACTCGTGCCCGGTTACAATGACCTGGATGCCGTCAGGCAGATAACCGGTGAGCACGGAAACGACATCGCCGCGATCATCGTCGAGCCTGTAGCAGGCAACATGGGTCTGGTTCCCCCCTCCCCCGGTTTCCTTGCCGGCCTCAGGGAACTGGCCGACGAGTGCGGGTGCCTCCTGATTTTTGACGAGGTCATAACAGGTTTCCGCCTTGGACCAACCACGTACGGGGCGATATGCGGAGTGACCCCTGACCTGACATGCCTCGGTAAAATTATAGGAGGAGGCATGCCGATAGGTGCGGTAGGCGGAAGAGAAGAAATCATGCGATCGCTCTCACCGCTTGGTCCCGTTTACCAGGCCGGCACACTCAGCGGCAACCCGGTCGCGGTAGCCGCCGGGCTTACCACCATGAAGCTGATACGCGAAGAAGACCCTTACCCGGCTATGGCTGCCCTGGCCAAACGCTTAACCGAGGAGGTGAATGCATCGGCCCGCGAAGGCAACGTCGAGATGCACTGTGCCTGCCTCGGAGGAATGTTCACGCCTTTCTTCAGCAATGAAGACGTGACCGACCTGGCAGCGGCAAAACTGAGCAACACCAAGGCGCATGCCGCATTCTTTCACAGCATGCTCGAGCAGGGATGCTACCTGCCCCCGTCACAATTTGAAGTCGCATTCATATCCGCCGCGCACACCGACAAAGACGTAGACTCATTTGTTGCAGCCGCACGCACCGCTCTTAATTCTGCGTAAACCGGACAATGATCATGAATCCAGAGACGTCACATGGCAACGCGGCAGTGCATGCCCTGCTGATCCTGGCCCTTTCAGCGGGTCTTACGGGGTGCGGGCGACAAGATGCCCTGGTTGTGGATCTTAACCGTGTTGAGCCAGAACCAGAGCCGCAGAAAGAAACGTTGAATCAGCCCAGTCCCATCAGGATCGCCGTGGGAGCCGTTCTGACTCCGGAGGAGGGGCACGGGTACTACAGACAATTCCTTGATTACATTGGTGACAGGCTGCATCGGCCGGCCAAGTACATTGACAGAAAGACGTATAGTGAAGTAAACGGTCTTCTCCGCAACAATGAAGTCGACATGGCGTTCATCTGCAGTCGCCCCTATGTCGAGGGCAGGGATGGGTTCGGCCTGGAACTTCTGGCCGCACCGGTGGTCAACGGCAAAACCGTCTACCATTCATACATTATTGTTCCGTCAGACAGTCCCGCCACCTGCCTGGCAGACCTTAAAGAAGGGACTTTTGCATTCTGTGATCCGCTGTCGAACACGGGGCATCTGGCCCCGACCGCAATGCTGAACGAAATCGACGAGACGCCTGAATCGTTCTTCAGCAAGTTCATTTTTACTTATGCGCACGACCGGACCATAAAGTTTGTGGCCCAGAAGATTGTAGACGGTGGTGCCGTGGATAGCCTCATCTGGCAGTGGGCAGATTCAATTGATTCGAAATACACATCCAAGACAAAGGTTGTCGCCCAGTCCAGGGCATTTGGCATTCCTCCCGTCGTGGTGCCGCAGTCTATCGATCCTGAGTTGAAGAAACAACTAAGAGATGTTTTACTGAATGCACACTTGGATCAGCGTGGGAAAACTATCCTCTCGGGCATGATGATCGACCGCTTTGTCGAAATTGATGATTCTGCCTACGACTCAATCCGCAGAATACAGCACGCCCTATCTCCGCAAGGGGACGAGGTCGAGAAAAAGTGAGTGCCCATACAAGACACCTGGGACTCAGGTTCAGGCTTCTCGTAACCAATGCCTGTGTTATTGCAGTCCTCGGCGTTGCCGTCGTTGTAATCGCAAGAACTGCACTCTCGGATTCCCTGTCGGATGAGCTTCAGAAGAATTGGCTTATCATTACCAGTCACCTTGCCGAAGATATTGCGGATCCGATACTGACCGGCGACAAACAGGCGCTGCGGGCACGGGTCTTCGATCACGAAGAAGGCATACAGGATGCTGAGTACGTGTTTGTACTGGATGAGAAAGGGGAGGTCCTGGCTCACACTTTTGCGAGAGGGTTCCCTTCGGATCTGAAGGAACTGCCCCCAGTCGGCAGAGAAACCTGCGTCAAGACGAGAGTCAGCATCAACGGGAAACATCTCCTTGATCTGGCTGTTCCCGTGCTCAACGGCAGCATAGGCGAAGTGCATTCCGGGTTCTCCGAGGAAACCGTAATTGAGGACACATCGCGCCTCGTAAAGCTTGTCGGCATTACGGTGGCAGTGGCACTTATTATGCAGATAGCGCTATCAGCAGTATTGGGTTCTCTCATAACGAAGCCCATCTTGGACCTCAGAACACTTGCCGATCAGGTTCGAAGGATAGGACGGGGTGAGCCAAGCAACCAGATCCATGTGCGCGGCAGCAACGAAGTGAGCGAACTGGCTGCAGCCTACAACACCATGAGGGAGGACCTCAGGGCTTATCAACAACGCCTCCGCCTGTTGGCCGCACAGTTGTCATCGGCCGAGGAGCACGAAAGGCGCAAGATTGCCGTTGAACTGCATGATCATATAGGCCAGACCATGTCCGCTGCCAAAATCAAGCTGGGCAGGCTTCGAAAGGAAGCTGACTCTCCCAAGGTCGCCGCCAACCTGTTGGAGTTACAGGAATTGGTCGGATCGGCCATCAAGGCTATACGTTCATTGACATTTGAACTGAGCCCGCCAGTTCTCTACGAATTAGGTTTCGTGCCCGCCCTTGAATGGCTCTGCGATCATATGTTTGCCCAGTATGAGCTATGCGTCAGTTTCGAAAAGAAAGAGCAAACTGTACAGCTGGACGAGGAACTGCGCGTGTTTCTGTTTCAAGTGGTCAGGGAACTGCTGATTAACGTTGTGAAGCACGCCGGCGTTAAACAGGCAGAACTGTCCGTGGAGACTAATGAGACCGGTGTCCGAGTTGTCCTTGATGACAAGGGCCACGGGTTTGACGCGCACCGGCAAACTGTGCTGCCTGATCGTGCAATGGGTTTTGGCCTGTTCAGTATCAAGGAGCGGCTTCGTCAGTTTGACGGATCCCTGACCATCAAGTCCTGTCCTGGGACTGGAACTCATGTTACAGTATTTGTCCCACAAGAACCGAGGGGAATGTATGGGAGAAACCAACGATGACAACTAGAGTCATTCTGGCAGATGATCACAGAATTGTCCGGGAAGGCCTGCGAGGTCTGCTCGATGATCAACCGGGGATAGAAGTAGTCGGAGAAACGGGAGATGGTTGTGAAACAGTCCAACGTGCCCTGGAGCTCTCACCTGATGTCGTGGTAATGGATGTTACCATGCCTGGATACAACGGAGTCGAGGCAACCCGACGCATTTTGGCGGAGAATCCCGACATTCGAGTAATCGCTCTCTCCGTCCACTCCGAACGTCATTTTGTGGCCGGAATGCTCAGTGCCGGAGCAACAGCATACCTTCTGAAAGACTGTGCATCCGAGGAGTTGGTGCAGGCGATCAAGACTACCGTAGCGGGGCAGATCTACCTGAGCCCTGAAGTAGCCCAGAATGCAATGACCGATTATCTGAAGTTCCTCTCACACCCATCTCCTTTGACGGCAAGACAGAAGGAAATCCTGCATCTCATCGCCGAAGGCAAGACAATCAGAGAGACGGCTGCTCTTCTTCACCTGAGCCCCAAGACCGTGGAGATGCATAGAAAGAACATCATGTCGAAACTAGACATCCGCAGCATCGCGGAACTCACAAAATATGCCATCCGCGAGGGACTCACAGCCCTTGACACATAGACGTACCCAACGTTAGATCTTCGCTTGCTCAGCATTTCCCATCTCTCTTCTGCCATGCGCACTACAGCCTATGGCGACCTTCTTCCCTTTACTGGCAACCCTTGCACCGCACAGACGAAACTCCACTCCTACTACTCGTAGGAATCTCCCATTGCGCCAAACACCTGCTAGTGCAACCCTATAGACAAGAAACAAGCAAGGTGCGATGCGAAGGGAGACGAAGTGCATCCGGAGAGACACATAAACACGGTCCTCATTTCGATATCTGAATCGGAACGGCAGCGCGTTCTTTCCTGGGAACTTGGCGCTGAGTATCCAGTACTTTGTGCAGCACCCCTGCAAGATGCTTCACGCTTTGCAGAACGAACACAGCCCGACGCTATTGTTATAGATGCCACAGCGCGAGGGGTGACAACGTTGCACGAGTTAAAGACCAACCCCCGAACCCGCCGGATTCCGGTAGTTATACTCACCTTCTCAGACTGGCCGCAGCAATCACAGACGGTTGACAGTTTAGCGGAACGCTACAAGCAAATGGGTCCGACAAGCGTGCTGAGGCAACCTGTAACGCCGGAACGCTTGCGAGAAGAAATACACCGCATGCTTCTTCGCGTTGCAGTCGCATCGGATCGCCCCCGAGCCAACCCCGATTGCAGTCGGTACCAGACGCCGGAAAACGACAAGCACCAGAGAACCCCAGACATAGTGCAGATTCCATCAGCCTATCATCGAGCAGCTGTATGACAGACCATTCAATCAACATCGAAGTTCAAGTGGTACTAACAAAACAAACAAGGAGTTAGAGATGACATCTCAGAAAAAACCACGGATGACCAGGGTCACGATGCTAACGATCGCTTTACTGGCTTTTGCACTTTACAGCGAGGCATCACCCACGGGGCTGAACAACATCCCGACTGCAGACGTGGTCCCCAAGAACATCCTGGTTCTGCAAAGCTGGATCAACGCCAGTCAAGGCACCTCCCCATCATACTTCATCGGTGCCAAATACGGCCTTCACAGATACGTAGAGATCGGTGCGGACCAGCTGGTGGGTGCGGATGATGTAGGCCCAACCCTCCTGCAGGCCAAGATCCAGGTGCCGATGCCACAGGAGAATCCTCCCGTCGTTCCTTTGCTTGGCATCGCCAACGTGTCTGATGACAGCGATGAGGCCGGCGATGCCGATCCTTATGCTCTGCTGACCGCAGACCTAGGGTTTGCACGTGCACATGTTGGGTACAGTTTTCAGGACGACAATGACGGAGTATTTGCAGGCATAGACAAGGCCCTGTCAATCAGTGATCGGGACCTCGTTCTGAGAGCAGATATTCGCCAGGTTGACGATGGCGACGAAATCCTCAGCAGTGCCGGATTCCTTCACGTTCTGCCCTGGAATCTTGCCTTGGAGAGCTGGGTATCTTTTCATTCCGATGCCTCGACGCCAAGTTCGACAACGATCACGCCGCCAAGATCAAATTTGACGGCGCCGACATCGTCTCCAGCGACCAGAAGGTAGTGACGGAGAAGATTATCGAGGAGGCCAACTTCACGGTAAAGGATGTCGTGGGTGCGCCGGTGAGCGTCGTCCTCGGCAAAGACGAAATGCCGTTCGGGCAGGATTACGACAAGATGCTGTCGGACCCTCTGGTCCACAACTTCGAGATCGACAAAGTATGGGGCGTTCACGGCATCCTCGATATCGCCGGCATAGGCAAGCTGGCAGCCGCGACATACTACCACAGAAACTCCGTCAAGGATGATGAGACGCGCCTCGGAATGGACAACGAAGTGGGAGACAACTACTGTGCCAGGCTCACGGTCGACAAGCTAATCAGCAACATCAAGGCCGAAGTCTCGTACGCCCAGGAGTCCTACTCGTCCATATCGACGGCGGATGAAACTACCGGGGAAGCAAGCGTTACCGACAAGGATGACGAAAGACGAATTAGCGTTGGTGTTGCGGCTAAAGCCGGTCCTGCCAATGTAGCAGTTGAATACATAGCCACCGAGAACAGGAAGGGCAAAGTCGGGTATGACCCTGGCCTCCTGAGTGTGGCTGCGGACGTGAAGCTCCACGAAAAAGTCAAAGTCCACGCCAAGTACGAAAAGATCCTGGAAGACGCGGACGGAGGCGTTGAAGAAGATTTCTTCGGAGGCGGTGTTGAATTCGCCCTCGCTGAGCAGCTCGGGCTTTTCGCTGAAGTGCTCAACTACAACTCCGGCGACCTCAAGGATGCATCAGACCTCAAGGTAGTCGACGGCAGCATCGAAACTTCCGTCAAAATCGGTTTCAGAGGCAAGTATTGAGTTAAGGTGACCAAGACAGGGATCATGGTCACCTCAGAGCGGCAAGGAGAATCTCTGGATTCTCCTTGCCTGACCATGAGCACCATGTGACACTGCCGTAAGTGTCTCTGTCTGGGAAGAGATGCGGCGAGAGTCACTGTTGACCATCGCCTGAATTGACAACATTAATTAGGTCTCCGAGCTTACTGGTCTATGGGTCAATACTACCTAAGATCGGCAAGCCGGTTAGGGTGCGAGAGGAAACGATCGCGCCTCCCGTGACTGTTTTGCCGCGTTAACGCGGCAGAATGAGTCACCTTGGAAAGGAGACGACCGGGATGATTGCACCCCACGAGGCGTGGGATATTATCGTTGAACAAACCACGCCATTACCGACTGCCTGCAAGTCACTCATCGATGCACTTGGCCACGTGCTGGTCACTCCCGTCCTCGCGGACAGGGATATACCTTCAGCCGACCGCGCAGCTATGGACGGGTACGCCGTCAAGGCCGATGATCTCATCACTGTTCCTTCAGATCTCCAGATGGTAGGCGAAGTGGCAGCAGGCTCGTCCAACTGCCCCGTCATAGAGCCAGGCGAATGCGTGAGAATATTCACGGGCGCTAATCTGCCTCCCAGTGCGGACACCGTCGTCATGCAGGAAGATACGTTGACTGCGGATGAGGATCATCGAACAGAGAACGAAAAGCAACCCGAAGTGCGGTTCCTTAAGGCCGTACAGAAGGGACAGCACATCTTTCGACGCGGTGAGAACGCGGCGAATGGTGAAGAAGTCGTTCCAGCAGGAACACGTGTGACTGCTGCTCACATCGGCATCTGTGCGGCCGTAGGATGCAGCACATTGGAAGTGTACAGAAAACCTCGTGTGTCAATCCTAACGACCGGGCGGGAACTGAAGCTCTTCACCGATGAGGTCGGATCACACGAAATACGCGATTCCAACGGCCCCATGCTGGAGGCGCTACTGGCGGCCGACGGAATGCCACTCATATCGAGGCAATCCGTGACGGACAAAGCTGATATTCTTCTGAAGACACTTAGCGACCTCCTGGCCGAAAGCGACGTGCTTCTCGTCACGGGTGGTGTCTCGGTCGGTGATTATGATCTGGTCCCAGCTGTCATCAAGGAAGCGGGCGGAACGATTCGCTACCACGGCGTGGCAATGAAACCCGGCAAGCCCCAGCTGTTCGCCACTGCTTCCGACAAGAAGTTCATTTTCGGCCTACCAGGAAACCCATTGAGCGTGATGACAGGCTACCAGGAATTCGTTCTACCTGCATTGCGGCTGCTCTCTGGCATCCCCTCCGAACGCTGCACAAGATCACTGATGCTGCCCCTTGCCGCGGATGCTCATTCGAAAGGCAAGCGTCGCCGTTATGTGCCTGCCCGCATTCTGCAACAGGATGGCCACCTTTCGGCAGAGCCGGTTCGTTTCGCCGGATCGGCTGATCTTGTTGCGGGAGGCAGAGCTGACGGCTCGATCGTTGTACCTGACGGTCAGAAACTGATTGAAGCCGGGTCGATCGTAGAATTCAGGCCTTGGGGGGATATTCTATGATTGCCACAAAAGACAGCAATGGCCTGTACCTGAGAGTTTCGGTTACTGATCGCTGCCAGTTGCGCTGTAGCTACTGCATGCCGAAAGAAGGAATCGAGCAATGTTCTCACAAAGACATCCTGAACTACGAGGAGATTGTCAGTTTCGTCCGGGCCGTGCAACAGCACTACCACCTCCGAAAAGTACGCATCACCGGTGGCGATCCGCTGGTTCGCCCAAACATAGAGACCCTCATCGCCATGCTGTCTGACGCCGGAATCCCTGACATCGCAATTACAACCAACGGCCAGCTTCTGACACGACGGGCCAGGCAACTCAAGAATTCAGGACTTCACAGGGTCAGCGTAAGCCTCGATTCGCTTTGCGAGTTGACATTCCGCGATCTGAACGGCGGCTCCCTCGAGAAAACATTAGAAGGCATCGAAAGCGCTATTCGCCTCGGCTTGACCCCCCTGAAACTCAACATGGTTGTGCTCAGGGGCATAAATGACGCCGAAGTTGGCGATATAGCGGACTTCGCGCTGGCACGCGGATGCGAAGTACGTTTTCTTGAGCTTATGCCCATAGGTTACGGCGCATCCCGTTTCGAAGACTGGTACGTGTCGTCGGAAGAAGTCCGACGGCGGCTTTCACAATCTTACACCCTCTCTCCCCTCCCGGTGAACCGAGGCGAGACAAGCTGCACATATTCGATCGAAGGTAATCGAGGAAGAAGCGGCACCGTAGGCTTCATATCGCCTTACAGCCATCCGTTTTGTGATGGATGCCGCCGGCTGAGGCTAACCGCCGATGGCAACCTTCTGGGCTGCCTCGCCAGCGAGAAGGGGGTTTCGGTCAGGAACATTCTACGCTCGGACGATCCGGCAGCCGCAAATCAGATAGGAGCAATCGTTGCCGGCGCCCTGAAAGGAAAGCCCACTTGCAGGACTTTCAAACGACGGGACTCCATGGCGGCAATCGGAGGATAAACAGGTCATGGGCGACAACACTGAATTCTCTCACGTGTCAGATGATGACACCGCCCGCATGGTGGACGTGAGCTCAAAAGATCCGACGACGCGCAGCGCGAGGGCGCAAGCTGTCGTGCGACTGGGGGACAGGATTGCCGGCATGCTCCGCGACACCGGGTCCGTAAGCAAGGGTCCCGTGCTGGAGACAGCAAGGATTGCCGGGATCATGGCCTCCAAACGCACGTCCGGATTGATTCCCATGTGCCACCCCCTCCCATTGGATGTTGTGAATGTCGATTTCGAGTTGAAAGATACGTTCGTGGTAATAACTTCTGAAGCCCGATGCCACGCCGTGACCGGCGTAGAAATGGAGGCGCTCACTGCCGTTTCCATAGCAGCCCTGACGGTCTACGACATGTGCAAATCAGCCGAAAAGGGAATAACCATCGAATCAATCCGCCTGCTGGAAAAATCAGGCGGCAAGTCAGGTCACTGGAAAGCAGAACAAGCATGACCGATCGTACCCATTCTTCTTCCCCCGCAACGCCCGACACCGACGAGCCATCCGAAGCTTCAGCGAAGGCGAGTCGAGCAACTCTCCCATCCCCATCAACCATCAACCATCAACCATCAACCATTCCCCATGTCCGTGCTATCTGCTTAAGCGCCGCCAAAGGCGAACGAAAGTCCCCCACCCCGTCTGCCAGGTTGCTGGAAAACCACGGCATCGAAGGGGATGCCCATGCAGGCCCCTGGCACCGCCAGGTGAGTTTACTGGCGTCTGAAGACATACAAGACATGCGTGCGAAGGGCCTCCCCGATCTAAAAGATGGCGATTTTGCCGAGAACATTGTCCTGTCCGGCATGGATCTTTCCGACCTCGGCCTTGGAAGCCGACTCCGTATCGGCAAGGACGCAGAAATATCGATTACACAGATCGGAAAAGTATGCCATACCCGCTGTGCAATCTTCTATCAAGCCGGTGACTGCATCATGCCCAGGCTGGGCCTCTTCGCGAGGGTCCTTAAGGGCGGTACCATTGAAACCGGTGACGAAGCAAGTATCCTGGAAGCCGTCCCGCGAAGCACTCACCAATGTGTCGTTCTCACGATCAGCGATCGCTGCTCACGCGGCGAAGCCGAAGACACAGCAGGGCCAGCCGTCGCCGCTCAACTGAAGTCCGAGCTTACAGCCCATATATACGGCACGGAAATCATTCCCGATGAAGCGACAGAGATCGAGGAGAGGCTCAAGCACTACTGCGATGGCCACGGCATACACCTCGTTCTTGCTGTCGGAGGCACCGGCTTCTCCCCCCGGGACGTTACACCAGAAGCTGTGACCGCTGTCATTGAACGGCCGACACCGGGACTTGATGAGGCAATGCGAATCGAATCCTTGAAGAAAACACCCCATGCCATGTTATCCAGGGCAATGTCGGGAATACGCGGTACAACCCTGGTAATGAGCCTGCCGGGATCAGAGAGAGCCGCAACCGAGAACATTGCAGCCGTCTTACCAGCACTGGATCACGGTCTCCGCAAACTGCGCGGCGATCCGTCGGATTGTGGGCGGCCTTCGGACTGAATATCGGGTGATTCCAGGAAAGAGAAGGCGAATGGCGACTGAAGAAGCGGGTATGGAAGATATGAGACCGAAGGGAGTAGCCCACAGCACTGTGGGGGAAACCCACCCCGCCCTTCGGGCACCCCTCCAAGGAGGGGATCTTAGAACGAGAGAATCCGATCCGACCCCAGATCCCCTCCTTGGAGGGGTGGATCCGCCGCAAGGCGGAGACGGGGTGGGTTCTCTCCCCATCTTCAACATCTCCGGATACAGCGGATCAGGTAAAACGACCCTGATAGAGAAGCTCATCCCCATCATGACCCGGCGTGGACTCCGCGTTGCCGTTATCAAGCATGATTGCCATGGCCTGTCTCTTGATCGCGAAGGAAAAGACTCCGATCGCTTTTTCAAGGCGGGAGCTGACGTTGTGGCGCAGGGACCTGAACAGGCTTGCCACAGGGTGCATGCCGGCACGGACAGTGACTTGTTCGATATTCTACGCAAGCTCATCAACAGGTACGACATCATCTTCGTCGAAGGCCATAAGACAACACCTCTGCCGAACAAGATATGGTTGCGGGGAGAGAATGAAGAGGAATCCCCTCCCCCCGAGACAGGGAAACTGGAACTTGTCTTGAGCAGGGAAGCCGACCGGGTAAAGGTGATCACAAGATTCATAGACGAATGGTTTGATGGACCTAACGGATTACCGCCCCTGTATGCCGGAATCCTTATTGGCGGCAATTCCACGCGCATGGGATGCCCAAAACACCTTATTGAGAAGGGCAATTCAACATGGATTGAATCGATTGTGGGCACAGTCGCGCCACTTGTGGATACCACGGTGATCCTTGGGCGGGGACAGGTACCGCCCTCACTCGCGGAATCGCCGGTGCTGCCAGACGTGCCGCACCGCCGGGGACCTGTTGCCGGAATGCTTTCAGCCATGCGCTGGCAACCACTTGCAGCATGGGTCTTCGTTGCCTGTGACTTGCCAATGGTTACCGCGGAGGCTGTGCAGTGGCTTCTCGGAAACCGGAAACCCGGAGTATGGGCCATTCTGCCATCACGGCAGAACGAAAAAGGAGCAGAACCCTTGCTGGCTTACTACGACTTCCGGGCACGGGATTATCTTGAGAAGGTTGACCGCCCTACGGCCATGGCGAATTCACCAAAAGCCATCACCCCTGCCCCACCGGAGAACCTGGCAGCATCCTGGACAAACATCAACACGCCGGGAGATACGTCTCTCTTGCCTGATTAGATATGGACAAGGTCTATGTACACCCCCTCAGAGAGGGGATGTACGACAGAGAGATCACCCAATACGCTGACTTCCGCACAGAACTACTTAAGGCTGACCTCAATCGTCCTGGTTTCTTTCGCGCCAATTGACTTAACGCTCTTAAGCGTATTAAGGCCGTCACCTTCACCAACCTTCACGGTATAGAGCCCCTGCCTGAAGACCTTGGGACGATAGGATGTCCCATTGATGCGTATTGTGTAGACAACCTCGTTGTTGGATTCGTCGACAACCTGGATAACGGGATTCACCTGTCCCTTGATTTCCAGGGTCGGCAGATACGCTGCCGCCTTACGGGCATAATTGTCGGCCTGCTTGATGGTCTTCGGCCAACCGGGGTACTGACGCGTTCCGGATTCCGTGACATCCACGTTGCGCGGCCAGCATTCAAAAGTGATCTCACGGCTCTTCTTATTGAAACGCACAACGCCGAATCCCGCGGCCCTTGTGGTCAACTTGCCTCCGCCGTTTCGTCCAGCGGATGGATTCGCCGCGGCCCAGCAGGTAACCCTGTTGCCGAAACCGTCAAGATGGCGCCCCGTGTATTCAGGCATGCCGGGCTGAACGTTCTCACCCGGCTTCTCCGGCTTCCACCAGCGCAGATACAGGTTAGCGATAGATGGCACGCAGAATGAGTAACCTGCGTCTTCCCAGTCATCAATTCCATGATGAAAGATCGTTCCCAGGTGCTGATCGCCTGCAATGTGAACAGCGAAACAGCGCCGTATCTCCGCCAGCACCTTGTTCCGCCCTGTTTGTGGCCAGCCGTTGGAATCCATGTCCGCATGAAGGCGCCCTTTTATGCCACCGTGAATATGCGCTCCGCCACAGAAGATGGTCTGCGACAAAACGGCTTTCATGTCAGCGCCCTGCCAATCCTGGCTCCACGTGTTAAGGAATTTCAGTTGCCGGTCGCCCAGCAGAACCGCTCCTTTCACGTCCACGCTGGCGGGATCATAATCGGGGTTCCTGATGTGATCCGGTCGCGGGCCCTGCTTCGGGACCAGGCCTGATGGCCCTGACTTGAACTTGCGGTCTTCGATGACAGCCATGTCGATGCGTCCAAGAGTAAGGTCTGTGTAATACACGCCTATGTCCTGCTGAATAGGTGTAGGATCATGGGGATCCGGAAGATGCCATGTCTGGGCCTTCTCCACGGCCTTGACGTAGTTCGCGGGCATAAAATACCCACCGTCGTGACCAGCCCCTGTATGGGATTTCTTGCCGGAAGCACCCCAGAGGTTGGCCTGCCCCACGTCATGATCATCCGGGATTGTTATCGTGGGAATGCTCCGCGTTACTTCACCGAAATCCCTCCCGAACCTGAGCCATGCGCCCAGGTGGTGAGAATGGTCATAGACCTGGTCGCCGGAAAAGAAGAGAAGATCCGGATTCAGTTTCTTGATGTTCTCAAGAAGGTCTGATCGTGAAATGTCACCACCGTGCCCCGCGTGGATTGAATTCCCGGTAAACGCGACAATCACAATCTCGTCTTTATCTACAGGGTCTTTCCTGACAACACCCTCGTAAACTGCAGCCCCGTCAAGCGCGACTACCCGGTAAGTCCAATCCCGGGTCATGTCCCATTTCTCCACCCGGAAATGGGCTGTCCATGTCTTGTCCTTTGCCTTGTTGCCGTACTCGTCCTCGGTAATGCGTGTCTCCGCGGCCTTCTTCCAATTGTCACCAACCTGGACTTCGAGAATCGCCGTTCGGTTTTCGCCATCCTTCAGGGGGTAGCACTGCGCTGTCATTTTGAGAACACCGTCATTCACGGTGTAGAGCGTCATGCAGATACGGCTTTTCTTCTCCACTTCGGGAATGGGCACTCCGCCGCGAGCTGCACAAGCCGTATTCAAATTCAGAACCGTTCCAATCACTACCATAACCAACAAAAGGCGTCTCATTCGTCTATTCTCCTCCACGTGAGTTCTCTGAGTCCTTCGAACAGCAGCATTATTCCTACAGCCAAACGGAAGATAAGGCAAATGCAGAAAGCTCAAGCTCCACTTGACTTTATCTGTTCTCTATGGAACATGGATACGTATAGAATCTATTCAGGACTGTTACAACGCAATACGGAGCTCAAGAATGACACAAAGAATTACCAGCAACTTCTCCACCCTGATTATTCTGGTCGGCCTGCTGTTCCTGACTGCCGCAACTTCGCGGGCAGCGCCGGAACGATACCGGCTCTACACAAAACCGGACCCCACGAGTACAGGCGGCATGAAGGGACATATTTACAGTCCGAAGATGCCCATACAGCAGGTACTGGCAATACCGCCTGACGAGCCAAGGATAGTGTACAAGGGAGACGTCAGTGGAGCTGACAGCCGGACTTTCAGTTTCACCGGTCTGCCAATGCGCAAGTATGACCTGGTAGTCATCTTCGAGACCAAATTCTACGAAGGGTTGCAACTGCACAGGGAAGAAAATACCCTGACGAAAGAAGACCTGAAGAAAATCGACTATATCGTGCAGAAATCCGATCCCTACTTCACAAAGAAGGTAATTCACCGTGTAGAGGGCACGACGGGCCGCGCAAACCTGGCCCGGTGTATAATCACCTCCCTGCGAGATAAAGGCTCGGCGGACGTGTCCCACGCCAAATGGCGCCGGACTTTCAAGCTGATCATGCTGAAGGATGTCGGGCCCGGATGGCAGGTAGTAAGATCGCGCGACCTATACCCGGTCTGGATTGAGTCAAGGTATGCCAACCCTCCGCACTATTACAGCAAGGAGTTATCCAGAATCAGGGTAACCAACAGCAAGAAGGATCTCGGCGAAATCGACCTCAAGAACTAGCGCGCATTATTCATGAAGAGACGTCGCGAAAAAGTGAAGCGTGCCGTCAGTGTGGGTCGAAACGGTGAAGCACCGGTGTTTGTAGTTAACGCCGTAAGGCGTGTTTCTCCTTGATTGGCCTGTTCGTCGACAGTGGCCCTTGCCTTTCAGATGAAATACGTACTCACATGTTTGATTGTTGCGGGAATGGCCGACTGCCTTGGAGCAACACCCATACGCGAGAACAAGACTATTGTCTGGGAACACAGCACGCTGGTTCAGATCACGCAACGCGCAACTTATGCACGCATGATCCGCCTGGACAACGGATCCCTGCTGTGCGCTTACGAGAGTCGCGGAAAGTCCTATGTACGAAAGAGCACAGACAACGGCAAAAGCTGGGATAAGGCCGTATTGGCCGCCGCTTGTTCCTGGGGTTTCGCGGCGAACCCCGAACTACTTCAACTCGAAAACGGCTGGATTCTGCTGCCCTACAATGAGCGGCCTACTGACCGAACGCATCCCTACACGATTCGAGTTGCGGTGAGCAAGGACCGCGGCTTGACATGGCATGAGAACTCCCTCGTGTACATGGCTGACACCCTGCGTACAAACGGTTGCTGGGAACCCGCAGCAGTACAACTCGCAAACGGTGAGATTCTGCTCTTCTTCGCAAATGAGAGTCCCTACCGCACTTCGAACGAGCAGGAGATCAGCCTTGTGACAAGCCGCGACAACGGCAGAACATGGTCCGCCTCGAGAACAGCCAGCTTCCGTTCCGGTTTTCGGGATGGCATGCCAGTCCCCTGCGTGCTGAAAAGTGGCAAAGGGATAGTGCTAGCCATCGAGGATCGTGGCCTACCGGGCAGGAATACTTTCCAGCCTGCAATTGTCTGCTCGTCGATCGAAGCCCCATGGCCGGCGCCCGTGGACGGCAGGTCAGACCGTCGATGGGAAGCTCTCAAGAACCCGCTCAAACCGGATGTTTACGCGGGTGCGCCGTATCTCAGACAGATGCCATCGGGAACGACTGTGCTGTCCGTCCAGGTCCAGGACCCGGGCCAGGCTGGCCCTACCATGGTCGTATACCTGGGCAACGAGGACGCAAGGCGCTTCTCAAGTCCATCCAAACCGTTCGAAAACGGCCCGGGTTCGAAACAGAAATGGGGTTCTCTATTTGTGAAAGATGCGAATACTATAACCGCGTTGTCGTCATGCCTCGGCGGCGTGTGGTCCATAGACGGACGCATCGTGAGAAGTAGTGCGGTCGCCGGTAAGAGAATGGAGGAATGAAAGATGAGTTTCATGAGAACAGCCTGTATCCCCGCCATTCTAGGCATTTCGTCTCTCATACTGTGCACAACAATCCTCTCGGCCGACGGCGATCCTCTTTCCAGCGAATCTATCGACAGGCGGATTCAACAACATCGCACCGGCGAGATTACGCTCACTATAACCGGCGATTCCGGCAAACCCATTGCGAACATGCCCATTGTCATCGAGATGGTGCGTCACAAGTTTCTATTCGGCTGCAATGCTTACGCGCTCGACAAATGCGGAACGGACGAGATGAACAGGTTGTACGCCGATCGCTTCGCGGCCTTGCTGAACTACGCAACACTGCCTTTCTATTGGGGCATCTACGAACCGGCACAGGGTAAGACTGACGAAGCACGAGTACGAAAAATGGCTGAATGGTGCCGGCAACACAATATCCAGACCAAGGGTCATCCGCTCTGCTGGCATGAAGTTGAGCCGAAGTGGCTCACGCCACAGCCACTCGACCAAATCGAAACACTCCATATGCAGCGTATCAGGCGCGAAGTAGCCGGCTTCGTCGGCCTTATTGACACCTGGGATGTTGTTAACGAGGCCGTGGTGATGCCGGGCCACAAGGGAGGCAAGAAAGCGATTCCCCGATTGTGCCAGGGACTCGGACAGGTGGGCCTCATAGGGAAATGCTTCGCCGAGGCCAGGAAAGCTAACCCCCGGGCAGTACTTCTGCTGAACGATTTCGTTACCGATGAGAGATATGAGAAGTTGATCGGAGATTGTATCGAGGCTGGCGTCAGCATAAACACCATAGGTATTCAGTCACATATGCATACCCGGTATCGCGGTGCGAAATGGGCATGGAACACATGCGAACAGTATGCCAGGTTCAACAGACCTCTGCATTTCACAGAACTTACGATTCTTTCCGGTAAACTCAAGACAGACAACGACTGGTTCGGCCATCATCCCGGATGGGACAGCACACCCGAGGGCGAACAACGCCAGGCCACACAAGCTGTTGAGCTTTACCGCGTGCTCTTCTCTCACCCGTCCGTCGAAGCTATTACGTGGTGGGATTTCTCCGATCTCAAGGCCTGGCAGGGCGCCCCGGCAGGACTGCTGCGAAAAGACATGTCCCCAAAACCCGCCTACAACAAACTCCATGCCCTGATCAGGAAAGAATGGTGGACCGGCCCGTTGAAATCCAAGACAGACACGGCCGGCAATGTCCATTTTCGTGGCTACCTCGGCAGCTATACTGTCACCGCAAACAAGCAACGGGCTACCTTCGAACTGGCCAAGCCAGGTAAGAACACGGAAACTGCCAAGCTCACGAAAATGGGTCGCTAGTTAACCGGCGGGAAGGAAGGCCGGCCTCACCGTGGCGAGTGTAAAGCGACCAGCCGGCACGGTTGAAGGTTCAGCGCCAAGACCCCGCTACGCGCCTCCAGCTTACGCCCCGAAACGATAGCCGTCACGCTGCGAATCGTTCCTGGCAGACGGATCTTCACACCCTTTTGCAGCGTGACAGCCGTGTTTGCCACTGCGAAGTAGGTTCCGTGTTTGGCGGTTTGGATCATCCGTACCACGACATCCGGATCGCTGGAGGCCCCGGGCAGGAGGCGGCTCGGAAGTGCAGGAAGCGCCAGGAAGTTGGCGTTGAAATCCCGCACGTACCGCGGAAACCCGCGACCGAAGTTGCCGCCGCTGAGGTAGCCGATCATCGTGGGATCCCCGTTCGCTACAGCTACTACTTCGGACTGCATGCAATAGGGGCCTGCCCGTTCGATATCCGCTACAAAGTATCCGAGTTTCGACTTGTCGTCGTGATCAAACATCATATTCTCGTTGAGGCCGTAGTGGCGCACCACTGCCAACCCCGCCGGAGCACGGAAAAACTCCAGGGTCTTTGGGGATGAGACGGTGTAAAGGCGGTTGAAGGCGTGCGAGAGCATCACACCTTCCACCTTCTTGTAGGTCATCGGGTCATCCGCCGGCCGGGCATGGTGCACCTCCCACGATCCCCAATTCAGGCCCGGGGAAGTCAGCCCCTTCAGGTAGTCCCCACGCTCGGAAACCTGCTTCGGGGTCAGAACGGTCCACTGCCGGTCGTTGCCAGGCTTATGCTCCTCCCGGGCAAGTACCGGATTCCAGGCATCAGGCCTGTCGGTCACGAAGCGGGGGTCCCAGTCACCAAACCCGACCCCCGGCTCGGCGGGGCAACCGGTAAAAAGAACAACTGCGTCATCAACACCTTTTGCGCGCAGGTGATCGCGCGCGGATGTGAAGAAATCGCGCCGCTTCGACTGCCACCAGGCAACGTAACGGTCATAAAGGGCCCGATCGTCCTTGATATCCGCCCGGGTGACGGCCTTGCCGTCATTAGCTTCAGCCGCAAATCGTTTCAGCGTTCCAGGTCCGAAACCAACTGGCATCTGGGACCGCGGCCGGATCCAGATGCCTGCGAAGTTCGCTTTACCTCGCAGGTTAATGACCGTGAGATCGAGCATCTTCTGAAAATCGGTAAGCGTATCGGGGTCGGTGACATCCGCGTTGGCGCTCTCGATCCATTTAATGTGCGTGTACGCGTCGTCTCGTGCAAGCGGCTTAGCCCGCCTCTGGTTGCCAAGCCCCTTTGCCCCCTTGCTCCCGCTGTACTCGTAGTACGGCAGAACCTCGAAACCGTAAGTTCCCATCAGTTCCACTATCTCAGCCCACAGTCCCTTCCTCTCCGAGTTGTGATACACCCACTCATTGCCTCCGTAAGGTGTCGAATCCCAATGCTGGCAGGCGCCGAACTCCAGGAGATCTTTGGTAAAAGTATTGATCCCGAGAAAGCGCATGAGCTCCGCCTTATAGCGGTACCACTCGAGCGCCTCGTCCACACCGCGATCCTCCGGCTTCTTCCCGCCGATAACACCGTCAGCCATTTCCTCACGCCAGAAAATCCTGCGCCTCGGAAGGCCCTTCGGCGGGAGCTGGAGTGGCATGGCCAGCTTGTCGGGGTCCAGCACCTCGTACAGCCGGATGCGGGATACGGCAGCCCCTTGCGACATGGGGATGTTCCGGGTCGAAAACTGGGCAATCGAGACGTCGAAACCGTCTTCGGGGCTAAGCGTCCGCGGCACCTGGCTCCCGCGAACGAGCCCTTTCTCGGGAAAGCGGTCGTGCAAGCGGAACAGCAGCATATACTGCTCCCACTTGCCGGACAGCGGGAGGTCCAGCGATTCCACAAAGTTGTTTACGTACTTGCAGTGCATGGCATCGCCAAGCGCCGCACCCGTGTGGAACCCGCGCGATGTCTCGTTGCCGGTATTGATGACGACCATGCTGCGCGGAGCATCCTCTGGATACTCGACGGCCAGAACATACGCGCCACCCGGGCGGAGCAGCTTCATGGTACCCATCCGGACAGTCATGTAGGTGCATTCGCCGACCGTCTTCGGCAAGATCCGGCATCTTCGTCCCAGGATCGTCCTGATCTCTGGCTTGTTCTTTCCATCCAGGCGCAGCATGTGCCCCGGGTTATCGGCCCCCAGGTCCACCTCGTCGATGAGCGACAAGGTGCCAAATGTCGTCGTTT
This sequence comes from Kiritimatiellia bacterium, assembly GCA_030744755.1. Lineage (GTDB taxonomy): Bacteria > Verrucomicrobiota > Kiritimatiellia > UBA8416 > JADHWI01 > JASLPY01. The sequence continues at coordinate 49,168 of JASLPY010000028.1, forward strand.
TCGTCAGTGGACGCTTCAGTGCCTCCTCGCGCGCCTTCTTCAGCATCTCCAGGCGGGCGGTCCTCTCCTCGGCGGCCACGGCCTTGCGATCCAACATTGCCTGATAGGCTTCCGGCCTGTGCTCGTAAAGCGCAATCTCCGTGAACTGCGCGCCCGCCGTCATGCGAGTGAAGCGAAGGTAGCGGGTTCTCACGTCGAGCTGAATCTTTGTCCACTGCATGTATGTGCCACAGTCGTATGTCGCAACCTCTTTCCATGCGCCCGGCTTACCGGTCGAAATAACGACATCTCCCTTGTTGTGCGTGTCGAAAAGCCAGAGCGTGGACAGGTTCTTTTCGGCACGAAGGTCAATGTGGGCGCTGTACGGGTAGTTCTTGTCGTGCTGCGAATTGATCTGCCAGATCTTGGACGGTTTGCCGGCTGGCGGACCGACAATAAGCCGCTGCTCGTCAACCAACCCGCCCGGGTCTCCCACCCCGGCTTCATTCTTGACCATACCAGGGTTAAGCTCGACTCGCATCTCCTGCGCCAGGCCATAAAGGCAAATGCTTCCCATGAGCACCGCGGCCACAAGGATAACCAGATTGACTCTACGTTTCACAGTTGACTGACTTTCAATCGATCGCGCTTCATACGGTTTCTACCCCAGCGGCAACGATACCGGTCGTTTTGTGCGATAGCATTCCTGGGCGGCGAAGACGACCTCGTGCGTTTTGATCGCGTCTTCCAGGTTGCAATGCGATTCGCGGTCATTGAGGATGCAGTTGACGAAATGGTCCATCTCGCCCTGGAACGGATGGTGGCTCACGTCCGAGCTGTCGGGGCGGATATCGGGGAGCTCCTCCCAGTCTTCCTGGTCCAGCAACGTATGCGACCAGACGCGGTTGTTCTTTACCGAGCCCTTGTCGCCAAAGATCTCAACAGGAAACGCGTAGGGTTGAATGCATTCGAAGTTCACGGAAACCTTGCCCAGCACACCGTTAGAGAAGCGCACGAGCGCCATTTCAAGCCCGGCGTACTCCAACGGCAAACCGTCTTCGTGCCAACTGTTTGTCAGCGGATCGTACATCGTCGTCGAATCCCCGCGCTTGCCCCCCTCGTAAGCAAATACCTCAACCGGATCGGCCGCTTCGAATTCGCCCTGGGCAGCAAACCAGCGCAGGGCATCGATGGCGTGACAGCCTGCGAGAAGAAACGCACTGACCCCCATGTCCCTGGTCCGACCTTCAGGATATCCACCCCACCAATCGCCGCAGTAGCTCTGGTAATCCGTTTCCACGCAGTATATTTCGCCGAAGGCCCCCTCGGCGGTCATGCGCTTGAGTTTCTGAAATAAAGGATTCCAGCGCAGCACGAAACTGACAACCGTTTTAACACCCGCCTGCCGGACCGCATCCCTCATGGCGCTCAGCTCACCCGGCGTCTGGCACACGGGCTTCTCAATCACCATGTGTTTCCCGGCCCCGGCAGCGGCAATCACGTTCTCCGCATGAACGTGCTGGGGGGTACAGACGGAAACAATGTCAACACCCGGATGCGCCAGGGCTTGCTCGTAATCGTCGAAGCATGGCACGTCGAGCTCTGCTTCCGTCGCACGTTTCTCGGCGCTGGCCATCGTCCGACTGGATACGGCCACGATCTCCGCATCAGCATTCTTCTTGAACGCATCAATATGCTGCGTCGAGACCCATCCTGCTCCATGGATGAGGACACCAAGTTTCCTTTCAGACATTCTTCCTCCCCTCAAAAGCCCGTCCCTGGAACCTTTTCAACCGCGGATTACGCGGATTACGCAGATACAAGCTTCTTTGCACAGCCAGTTCCCCAATATCCCTGCCCAACCGCGCCCATCCGCGGTTAATCCCTACACTTGCCACGGCGCCCGCATCGTGCACCTTAGCAGGCCGTTGGCCACATCGTCATTCGTAAAACGTTCTTTCTCCGGATCCCACTGCAGCTTGCGGCCGAGTTGGCACGCGATGCCCCCCAGTAGCGCCGTGCTTGTGGCCCGATGCGCAATCTCGGGCGGCGTGATGGTCTCGCCGCGGCTCCTGACGCAGTCGATGAAGTTCTGGGCGTGATCGGGGCTGCGGTAGAGGTGCGTTTCGCCCGGCCCAATCACCTCACGCAGGAGCGACTTCGGTTCAGCTTCGATCCCGCCACGGGTGAACACCCAGCCTTTCTCGCCGATGAACTTCACGCCGTGCCGGTTCTTGCCCGTGTCGGTCATGATGAGTTTCACGCCGTTGGCATATTCGAATTCGAGATCGTAGGTCAGGACCGTATCAAACAGACCGTCTGTCGGATACAGGCCGCGACCCGCAATCGATATGGGCCCGCTACGTTCGAGCCCCATGCCCCACTGCGCAATGTCCAGGTCGTGGACCCCATAGCCCGCAATCCATCCCGATTTACTGTAATCCGTAATAAAGTACCAACCGGGAAGGTTTCGAACGCGAAGTCCGCAGTAGGGTGCCTCCGGGGCCGGCCCGAGCCACAGGTCATACTCGAATCCTTCGGGCACCGGTTCCGGTTTCGGCCAACCCGTGGCGCGTCCGGGAGGCGAACCTATCACGATCTGCTGAAGCTTCCCGATGCGCCCGTTTCGTACGAGTTCGCAGGCGCGGCGCACGCCACCCATGGAGTGAAGCTGCGTGCCGTGCTGGAATACCGCGCCGTAACGTTTCGCTGTCTCGACCAGCACTCGTCCCTCGCCGATCGTATTGCTGAGCGGCTTCTCGCAGTAGACATCCTTGCCCGCCTTGATCGCCGCCACAGCCTGCGGCACGTGCCAGTGGTCGGGCGATGCAATTGCCACCGTATCCACATCGGCACGTGCAAGCAGCTCCCGGAAATCCACGTATGCGTCCTCTGGACGCAGTTTCAGCCGGTTGCGGTAGGACTCGCGGCGTGACTTCTGTACGTCGCAGACCGCCACGCCCTGAACACCCGGGACACGTGACAGGGCGCCCCACACGCCGCCCATGCGACCGCCGGTTCCGATCAGTCCAACCGTAATGCGATTGCTTGGCGCGGCGGCGCCGTTCTTGCCTAACGCGCTGCCGGGAATGATGGTTGGCAAGGCCAATCCCGCGGCACCGGCCCACAGAAAGTCGCGACGGCCTAAACGGTTGTCTGTCTTGCGGTTTCTTACCTTCTTCATGGTCTCTCCTCCCCGCCTGTCGGAGCATATATTTCCAGTTCCACGATATGCAATCCCGGATTGGCGCTGTTCTGCAGCATGACTACACGCACGTAACGCGCGTCCTGCGGCTTGAACCTGTGCATGACCCCCTTGGGTGTTGCCGGCGCGCTGTTCGCACTCGCGTCGATCGCCACGCGCCATTTCTGGCCGTCAATCGAACTTTCGACTCGGTACCGGTAGAATCTTCTCCCATCCCAGTACGGCATCACACGGACGCGGCCTATCCGCTCCGTTCTCCCGAGATCCAGCGTCAGCGTACAGGGAGGCGGCGTGCATCCCCAATATGACGCCAGGGTCTTCTGCCCGTCGACAGCATGCGCGGGCGGGTGCCCGCTCTCCGACGGCCGAGAGCTGCTCGCCGCCGCATTCAGCGCAAGGTTCTTCATGGAGAGTTCCGCCATGTAGCCGCGCAAATCCTCACGTGCCTTGTCGTCAGGCAGATGAGGCAACAGGTCCTTCAATACGCGTCGCTGATCAGCCGAGGGCAGTACCCGTTTGGCAAGTTGCACGAGCCCGGCCGCGGCCAAACCACGCAATTTGGCCGGGGTCTTCGCATCTGTAGCGATCCGCGAGAGCGGCGCCACGCCCTCCCCGTCCGGCCAGTTGATCAACGCGCGCACAGCGGCCTCGTCAGATGTACGCGTCACAAAAGTCAAAGCGACCTGTCCTCCGATCACAGGCAGACTCCCAAGCATGGCCACCCGCGCGTCACCGGACAATGCCGTCTTGCCGCCAAGCACGCCGGCCAATGCCTTCTCTGCGTCCGCTTGCCGCTTGCAGATCGCCACAATCGCTCGCGCCACACCGTCACGGTCAAGAGTATCCGGCGCAGTCAAAGCTTCGATCAGCGAATCGAGTTGCCTTGGTTCGCCATCGTTCCGCAACGCGGTCAATGCAGCACGAACGGTCTTCTTGCGGTTCTGCTTAAGAACAGCAAGCATCACGTCAAGGTAGTCTGGCTCCTTTCGCAAGCCGAGACACTCCACTGCCACAGCAGCCCGCGCCTCGTCTTCCTGCACGACCGCCTTGCGCAGTTCAGCATCTACGCCCTCCCCCTGCATTTGCCCCAAAGTCGTCTCGGCCTCTTTGGCAGGCGCGCCACCTTTTGCCGCCAGATCGAGGAGTGGCTCTACTGCCTTTGCCCCGCCAATACTTCGGAGCGCATGGATACCGGCCGTCTGAACGCTTTCGTCGGCATCTGCGAGCGCCGCCAGTGCTTCGGGCTCAGCCGTCACCACGCCTTTCGCAGCCCATGCGTTCAGCAATGACAAGCGCACGCTCGTCGTGGCCTCACCGTAGAACGTTCGAAACAGCGCCAGGCTCTTCGCGTCAATGAGTTGCAGTGCCGCGGCAGCGCCGTTCCGGATGTGCCGGTTGTCATCGGACAATGCCTTCGTAATTCGCGGCACGCTCTTGCCTGGAACCAGGCCGGCCAACCCGGACAACGCCGCGGCGCGATGCCACGGTTTGGCTTCCGCATCCTGCCACAGGTGTTGATACACACCGGCCGCCAACTCACCCCGTTTCCCGGCTGTCAACTGCTCCGCCGCCTGCAACAGGGCATCGCTGACGTTCTCGCCCTTCATGGCGCTGAGTATCTCTGCGGCCTCCGGCGACCCCACGCGCCCCAGCGCTTCAATGGCCGAGGGAGTTTCCCCGGCTTGTGAGGCGAGGAGCTCAACCGCCCGTGCATCGCGACGCAGGCCCAGCAGGTGGCAAAGCGAGGAACGACAAGTCGCGCTCAGCGACGGCAGAGCCTCACGCATGGCTGCCACACCTACATCACCCGGTCGCGACAACAACACGTCGGCCGCCTGCATCCAGGCCAGGTCATCCTTGAGCAGCGGCACAACAAGCGGCACGCACGCATCGCTACCCGCTACAACCAGTTGCTTGCAGGCCCAGGCTTTAAAATGACTCGATGCCTTCGGGTCGGAGATCAGCTTTAGTAAGCGCTTTTCCAGCAGCGATCTTTCCGCGGCCGAAGCATCCCGCAAACCGTTCTCGACCGACGTCAACGCCGTACGACTCTCGCCCGGCCTCCAGCTCACCATTGCCACCAGCGGATCGGGGATCGTGACGGTGTAATCGGCAAACAGTTTCTCCGGTTGTACGGCAAGGCCGGCGCCATGGCGCACGATCACGCGAAAAGCAAGTTCCAGCGGTTTCTTCGGGTCCAGCGGAAAGGCGGTCCCTTTTGATGGGAACGTCGGCTGCAACCATGCCAGGTCGGCGTATTCAACCCAGTCTCCGGGATAGTGGGGGTTTGAGGGTGACTGGAGCAGGAAAAGGCCAACCGGTTCCTTGCCTTCCGGCGCCACGCCGGTCAGTTCGGCCCAGGCGGAAGGAAAGCCGGTCTCGCCGGCAGCGCCAATATGCTTATCGATCTTCAGATCCCGGCGCGCGGAGCATCGCATATTGAACCCGCCATACGCTTTCTGCCCCCGACGGGCAAGCGTTACACCGGGCACAAGGGCCTCAAACGTGAATCCGAAATCGATTGTGCGCAGCCCCCCTTCGGACCGTCGGACAGTTATGACAGCTGTTTCTTTGACGATGGGCTCCGTGTCGCCCCACTTCCAGGTATTCTCCGCTTCGAGGATGGCGGCGTCTTTGCCCCCCTGCTGGCGCAGGATCTTCACCGGCCGGGCGAACACACCCTGCAGCGCGTGCAGGTCGCGTTTCTCCCCTTTGTAGGTCACCTCCGGCCAGGCCCAGTAGATACCGCGATGGTGCGGATGGCCCTTTGAGTAATCCTTTGTCAGAATCTCGCCATTTGGCCCGTAGATGGGATGCACATAGTCGCTGCGCGCCACCGCGTACTTCCCCCCCACCCCATCCGGTACGGGAACTGTCTTGAAGTTGTAGGTAAGAACCGGCCTCTCACCATCATAAAACGTATACCGCTGCGTCGCCTCATCAACCCGAATCTCCACTCCGGCCAAGACCGGCGTAACAACAGCAAGCAGGAATGCACCAATCATTCTCATGTCCAATACCCCATATAGCGTTCCATCGCATCCATGAGCGCCCTGACATTCGCAAGGGGAACGCCAGGGTACATGCCATGAATCATCATCAAGCCGCCTGCCGGCGAGCCCAGCTTCTCTACTTCCTCGCGGATCAGCGCATCAACCTGTTCCGGTGTCCCGAGCGGCACGATATCCTGACGGTCCACGTCGAGATCGATGCAGACACGTCCTTTCACGTTATCCCGGATCCAGTCGATCCCGTTCACCAGGTCCTGCAGATTCATAACCTGCACGCCCTCGTCGACCAGGTCGTCAAGCAGATCCCTGATGTCGCCGTCAGAGTGCATATGCACAATGCAACCCGCTTCGCGTGCGGGCTGCATCAATCGCCGCACGCTGGGCTTGATGAAGGTGCGGTACTGCTCCGGCGACAGCATGGGTCCCACCTGCATCCCCAGATCCTCGGGGTAACCTATCCACTCGACTCCCAGGTCAACATAGCGCGACACCAGACCCAAGTTGAATGCCTCCACCATTTCGATGAGTTTCCACAGTCTAGGCTCCTCATCCACCATATCAAAGATCAGATTCTCGTAGCCACGGATATCGCAAAGCTGCAGAAAGGTGTGGCCGTGTTGGAGACCGCCCGAGGTCATCCGCTCGTTCTCGCGCGCGTTTGCCACACTCTCCTCAATGAGCCCCCAATCCAGCGGAGATTGGCCATTCGTCTTGGCGGGGTCAGGTGGCTGGTAGTCGTCAAAAGCCGACCAATCGGCCAGCGGGTGTTCCGTAACCGTTCCGGTGATCCCGTCGTCCGTCGTCTCCCAGACGCATCCCCACGGGTCGCGGTACTTCTCCCCAACAGTCTGGTAGCCGGGGAAAGACGGTCGGTAAGGGTGGGTTTTGCGCTTGTAGCCAGGAAACAGCCGCGGATGTGCCTCGATAAGGTCTTCCAGCTCGTTCTGGTCGTAGTGATGCCAGCAGGCCCCGGCGATATGGAACGTCATCGGAACCCAATCCGGTTTCTCAAACTGTACAGCGCGGCGAATATTCTCACTAGGCGTCATGAAGAAGATCTCCCTTTCCATAAGAGTATTACACACGCTTTCATGTATTGCTTCTACGCCCGTATCGCAGTACGATATTAAACATGTCAAATATCCTCATCGATCCGTCGAACGAGCGGAAGATCGCCGATTTCCGTCCTTTGGAGTTCCGGGATGTCATGGTGCTGGGCAGGTACAGCTATGCCTATGCGCATGATCCGCTGGAAGAGCATACGCACGGCAACATGTTCGAGATCTGCTACCTGGATGAAGGTTCACAACCCTACATATCGGAGGGCAAGGAGTATTGCCTGAAGGGTGGTGACGTTTTTGTGAGCCTGCCTCGCGAACTGCATGGATCAGGACCGAGCCCGCTGGGCCGTGGGCGACTTTACTGGATGCTCATCCGCGTACCCTCAACCCGTGAGCGCTTCCTGAACCTGACGCCGTCGGAAGGGAGGCAGCTCGTCGAGGGCCTTCTCGGCATCCAGTACCGCCAGTTCAGAGGCAGGCGTCTGTTGAAGTACTATCTCGAGAACATCTTCCGGGCGTACGACGAACCAGACACACCCCTGCGGACTGCGGAGTTGAAGAACTGGATGCTGCGCTTCCTGCTGGATGTCCTTTCCGACGCGACGCACTACAGGGAGACGCGGGTCAGCTCCCCAATCACGACAGTGCAGGAGTTCATCGACGAACACCTCTTTGAGGAACCCCTGGCTCTTGAGGCACTCGCCGACAAGGTGAACCTGTCACTCTCGCGCTTCAAGACGCGCTTCAAGAATGAAGTCGGCGTAGCGCCGGGCGGCTACATCATCATGCGCAAGGTGGAGAAAGCGAAGGAACTGTTGGGCAATCAGGATAGATCCATCACTGATATCGCCTTCGATCTCGGCTTCTCCTCCAGCCAGTACTTCGCCACAGCCTTCAAGCGCTACACCGGTAGCACTCCCCGCCAGTTTCGTGCAGGCAGCAACATCATCACGCGAGAGAGGGAGAAACCAACGCGGACAAGCGACTAACGGGGAGCCAATTGCGCTGTGATTTCGATCAACACTGCCAGCGTGATTTGATCGCGTGAGATTCTGTTCACCCCACAGCGCAAGGCGTTAGGCGCTAGGCGTTAGTAGCTAGGACTCTGAACAGCGCAGAATCGACCCCACGATTTTCAACGGGTTACGAGGCAGGCATGGCTCTGCGGACGGTGGACCTTTCCCGCTAACGCCTAGCGCCTAACCCCTAGTAGTCCATCCCAGAAGTTCTGCTTCGATTTCCGGCAATTCAGAATCATGA
>JASLPY010000290.1 GCA_030744755.1 Kiritimatiellia bacterium
ATTCTCGATGTCATCGCCCTGATGGCCATTAACACCAGCCAGACCCGCCCCTTTCATTTTTTCTGTGAACTGGCGTTTCTGTTCTGGGGGCTAGCCGGCGTCACATTCGGGCTGTGGATCCTGCTGGCTTTGGGTGTTTGGGGAGGGGAGGCAAATTACTGGCACACTATCGGTACTTTGCTTGGAGGGCTCGGCACATGGGCTGCTTTTGTAGGCACGGTCCTTCCTCTGTTTGGCTTGTTCCTGGAAATGGAGGCGCGACGCTTCCAGGATATCGTCTGGCGGCGGCGGTTAGTCACTGCGGCAAAGTCCTCTGAAGACAACTAACACCTACTTCCCTGACATGATTTCCATGTCCCCAGAACCAGCTTATTCAGCTGGTACGGAAAAACTTTCCTACCCGGAACGGTCAAGCGGAGAATAACGGCCCATGTGCGGAATTTTCGGTTTCATAGGGGCGGACGGAAGCCCACTTCCCCCGAACCTTCCGCAAACCATGGCTGCAGCCTTGCAACACCGTGGTCCCGATCACACCGGGCACCACAAGGATTCCCACGCCTTTCTCGGCACCTGCCGTCTAGCCATCATTGATATCACTTCCGGCAACCAGCCCATCTACAACGAAGATCACAGCTTGGTCATCGTCTTCAATGGCGAGATTTACAACCACCGTGACCTGCGCGCCCGCCTGGAAGCTAGGGATCGCGTTTTTCGCACCCGGTCCGATACGGAGGTTATTCTCTGCGCCTTTGAGGAATACGGCCCCGACTGCGTCGCCCATCTCGACGGCATGTTCGCCTTCGCCATCTGGAACCCCCGTGAGCAAACCCTGTTTTTGGCCCGGGACCGCCTAGGCATCAAACCCCTTTATATAGCACAGCCCGAGGGGGGGATTGCTTTTGCCTCCGAACCCGGGGCGCTGTTGGGAAGTTTGGGCCACCCGCCACGTCCCGATTGGACGTCGCTCGGTCATTTCTTTTCCCTCGGCTATTTCCCTTTGGAAGACTGTGCCTTTGAGGGGATCGATAAATTCCCGGCCGGCCATTACGGCCATGTCACCAACGGCAAGCTGACAACAACCCGCTACTGGCAGCCTTCCTATGGCCAGGGAGACTCCCTGTCTCTTGCCGAGGCTGCCCAGCGTGTTTTGGAACTCTCCGCAAAAGTGGTGAAAAAGGAGATGGAAAGCGATGTCCCGGTTGGCATCTTCCTCAGTGGTGGACTCGACTCGTCCCTGGTGGCCTTCCAGGCACAGCGGGCAAGTAGCGGCAACATCCCCTCTTTTAGTCTTGGCTTTGAGGAGGGCACCCATGATGAATCAACCGCCGCAGGTCAGATCGCGGAGGTGTTGGGCCTGAAACATCACGCCTTTCGCCTGTCGCGGGATATGTTGCGTGAAAGCCTGTTTACGGTGGCCTCACATATGGATGAGCCCTTCGGCGATTCCACCGTCCTGCCCTTGTTCGCGCTCTCCCGGCTAGCCCGGGACCACGTGAAGGTGGCGCTGACGGGATGGGGCGGCGACGAACTGTTTGGCGGCTATCCCACCTACAAGGCCCATCGCCTGGCCGCCTTCTATCGCCGGCTTCCCTCCGTTCTTTCGCAACGCGTTATGCCCTCCCTTGTGGAACACCTGCCGGTCTCGGACGGTTATATGAGCTTTGAGTTCAAGGCCAAGCGCTTCGTAAAAGGCATGGACAGGAGCCCCGAGGAACAGCATTTCCTGTGGATGGGTTATTTCGACGCCAAGGGGAT
>JASLPY010000291.1 GCA_030744755.1 Kiritimatiellia bacterium
TCTGGTTCGCTTTTTTCAGTTCCCCAAGGTTGAGGGTGATCCGTTTCTTCTCGGCGTCCGCCTCGGAGTCCACCTGCTCGCTCTTGGCGATCTCCTCCTTCAGCAGGTCGATCTCCCGTTGCAACAGGCCGACCGACTGGGCGATGCTCTCCCGCTCCACCCGCCAATCGGCATCCCGCCTGGCGATGAGTTGGCGGGTTTCAACCCATTTCTCGATGTGTGCGCGGGCCTCGTTGAACTTGGACTCCTGCGCGAAGCCGGACCCTGCTGTCAGCCCGGATGCAAGCGAGACCGACAAAAGCGCCCAAAACGGTAGGCGATTCATTATTTATACTGGATATGAGTGCCGAAACCCCCGCTGAAGATGGGCGGGCCCGGCCTGTGGCTCAGCCGTCTAGGCGGCGCACCGGGGAAAGTGGCAAAACACCCCCACCCAAGCAAGGCCCAAAGACAGGAAAATGCAGAAAAAGACCGACGCGATATGCCAGCATTGAATGATCGTTTATACTAAGATTTATCATATGATCTCCGATCAAACGCGATCCTGAGAATCGGTGAAAATCCGTGTAATCCGTGTCCCGGTTCAAAGCCCGGGACTGGGCAACGAAAAAACCCGCCGGTGCGCGACGAGGTTTCCTCAAAAGTTTGAAATCAGAGCGGCTTGTATTTCTTGTGCCGGTAACGCTCGTGTACCCACTTGAAGTCCGGGTTTCTTGCCGTGCCGTTTGGCCAGAAAAAACTGTTTTGCCCGGCCGCAGAATCACGGGCTGCCTTGAGGGTTCCCTTGTCCACCCACTTGTGGTTCTCCGCATGACCGTCAGCGAAGCTGAATGAGCTGTCGTTCCCGTGAGCCACGGCAAACGGATCCACCCAGCCGGTCGGGACGTTGATCACCCAGGTGCCGAGATTTTCATTGCGAGGATCCTGCTCCTCAACGAACACCATCGACATGGCTGCCTCCCGGATTTCCGAGATCTTGGTGAAAAACGGCTGGGGTCCGCCGGTCGCGGAAGAACCCTGCCACCCGCCACCGTTCATCGGGTTGGCCTTGGAGTAACTGACCCACGCCCAAAGATTGATGTTGCGCCCCTGCTTGGCGCGCTGATCGCCGGGGCAATGGTACACGCCCGCGCTGGGGCAGTACGGCCACAATGGACTGACTTTCAATCCAGCAATGGCTCCTTCCATTTTCTTCTGAATTGCAGTAGCGCCCCTGGAATAACCATCCTTTGGACGTGTCGCACCATGCCAAAACCCACCTCGATGCATCCCTTTGTTTTTCCAAGGAGCACTGGGGATGATGTCGCCCATCATCTTGTTCGAACCGGCCACGGGTGACGACCCCTTGTTGTCATCGGAGAACATCACGAAGCCCAGGCCCAGTTGTTTCTGGTTATTCAGGCAGTTGGCCCCCAGCGCCTTGCCCTTGGCCTTGGCCAGGGCCGGCAGCAGAAGAGACGCGAGGATCGCGATAATGGCGATCACCACCAGCAACTCAATCAACGTAAACCCCTTTGAATATGAATGTTTTGCTTTCATTTTAAGAATTGATGCGCCCGGAAACTACCCGCTTGGCCAAGCGTGGCAAGCCCTTTTTCATCGCTTGGCCAAGCGTTCATCGGGCGCCGCACAAAAAGAGGCCGGGCAATACTGCCCGGCCCCTGGTGTGTGTTCTCTCTTTGGTTAAACCAACCAAATCAGTCGCGCACGGCCCGGCCGTACTGCTGCGCCTGATCCGCGTCAATCGTCGC
>JASLPY010000292.1 GCA_030744755.1 Kiritimatiellia bacterium
CGGTCGCCTTCCTGCCGCATACGCCATGCATCAAGGGTCAGCAAGAGCAGAGGCAGAACCTGAAGGGTCGAGAAAACGCTTCCAAGCGCGATGATCCCCGTCGGTTTGGCAATCCAGTAGAAGTTATGGGAAATGCCGATTGTCGCGGTGATAAGGAAGAGCATAACGGCAAGGAAAATAATCCGCTCAGCCATCAGCCGGGTGACAAGACCCATCTGAACAAGCATGTACGCGACTATGACGGTTGTGAATACCTCGAAGGTTACCTCAACCCACATATGCACGACCATCCAACGCCAATAGTCGGCGATGGCGAAATTCGTCTCCGGGGATACAAAAATTCCGAAGAACAAGAACCCAACCATGATGCCGCTGCCGTAAAGAAGCCATGCGGGAACCGACCACATGTTCCTCTTCGTCAGCCACGTCCGCACGCCACGGTAAATGATGAATATCCAGAGAGCGAACCCGCCCAAAAGGATAAACTGAAACGCCCGGCCGAGCTCCATGAACTCCCAGCCCTGGCTTCCAAACCAGTAAGCGGTGCTGCCGGTCAAGACTCCCGTCTGGCCGAGGTAAATGCCCACCAGCGCTCCGGCGCCGACGATCAAGCACCCAACAAACAGCAGGTTGATCAGGAATTTCTGTCCCGGCGGCACTTTCGAAAGCCTGGGCAGGAAAAAGATCGTGTAACCAACCCAGCACATGAAGAACCAGAATATCTGGAACAGAGTATGGTAGCTCCGGGCAACGGTAAAGGGAATGATGTCGCCTAGGAAAATACCAAACGGACGGATGAAATCGGAGGCCGAGATGATGCCCGCCAGAATCTGAAGCCCGAACAGGATGACCGCAAGAGCGAAAAACTTGTACGTGGCCCTCTGAGTGGGACGAACGTATTCGTTCTCAAGGTCGGACGTGGTAAGCGACGTCCCGGTCCCATCAAACGGCTCGCCGCCCAGGTCTTTCATTTGACCGTAAACGTAAAGGACAGCACCGATACCCAGGAACAGCGCGAAAATCGAAAGAATGCTCCAGATATAAGTCGCCGAAGTCGGGACGTTGCCGGCGGCCGGATCATATGGCCAGTTGTGGGTATAGCTATAGACCTCACCCGGCCGATTCGCCGAGGCAACCCAACCTCCCCAGAAGAAAAATGCCGTCAATGCACGGATATCTTCTGGATCGGTGATGTAGCCAGTCTGAAAAAGGTGCTTATAATCGGGATCCATGAACATCCGCGTGTAATGAACGTTCAACTCCTGAATCGCGAAAATCTGCGCGTCGTTAAGGGTGACAGTGCCGGCTTCCTCGTTCCATGTGTTTACATGGACTTCCCGCTTCACCCGCGCACCGATCGCATCCTTGTCGAACTGGGTTACGGCGCGATCCTTCTTTATCTCGTTTTCATAGAAGGCCTGCATGCCCGTAACAGTCCGGTGCAGAGCATCGGCACTGAAATCCGGACCGCGTTCCGCTCCGTCACCCCAGAAAGAGCCATAACCCATCAGGCCCCTAAGGTGAAAAACTTCCTCTCCACGGGCGACGAGTTGACGGGAAATTACCACTTCCCCGCTGGATGACACAAAGTTGGCATCCGGCGGAGCTCCCGTATAAGTCACCCGGCCAAGATAAATTAACCCTGAGACGCTTATCGCGGCGACAATCAGGAAAAGGCCAACCCAATATTTCTTGTTTATCAGGACTAGCGCGTAGTCCCCACGGCTTGTAT
>JASLPY010000293.1 GCA_030744755.1 Kiritimatiellia bacterium
CTGCTTGCTCCGGGAGGCCGGACGATCATGGTTGAACCGCACCTCGTGGACCAGGCCCGGTTGACCCTCGCTCGTGAAAAGGTCGTTCCTGGAAGCGGAGTCGGTTTTATGGACTTATTTGCCACCCCGAGTCTTGGGGAAACAGAATTTCAGCAAAACGTTAAATACCGGATTGCCCAGGAAGGGGAACTCGCCCGTCTGATTTCGACCCTGGACGCGGTCCGTTCCGCAAAAGTCTCATTGGCTCTCCCGGAAAAAAGCCTGTTTTCCGAAAATCAGGAAGAAACCACAGCCTCCGTTTCGCTGAATCTGACCAACAAGAACATTTCCCGGGATCAGGTTGAAACCGTGTTACACCTTGTCGCCGGAGCAGTTGAAGGACTCAGTCCCAGAAGCGTAAGAATCACCGATCAAAGCGGGAAACTGCTCAGCGCAGGTATGTCTGATGAATCGGCATCCGGGAACATGGATGACAATTACGCCTACAAGCGCAGGTACGAAAAGGAACTGGCCGAAGGAATCATAGGCCAACTCGAGGAAGTCGTCGGTCAGAACCGTGTAAAGGTCAACGTCTCCGCTCACATGCGTTTCGATCACCAGACAATCAAAGAAGAACTGATCGATCCCGACCAGACCAGCGTGGTCAGTGAACAGACCGTGGACGAATCCTCCACCGGGTCGCGTTCGATCCCCGTAGGCCCTGCCGGAGTGACCACCAATCTCCCGGAAGCAACCGGAAGGGAAGCGGCTACCGTTTCAGAATTCACCAAGAAGAATTCCACTAAAAACTATGAAAGCAGCCGCAGGGAGGTTTTCAAGGAAAGCGCCAGCGGTGAAGTGATGAGACTCAGTGTCTCGGTGCTGTTGGACAACAAGCGTCCGCAAATTCTCGATGAAGATGGGAACTTTCTCGGTCGTGATAACATCCGTTGGACCGAAGCGGAAAAGGAAGTCATCGAGGGACTGGTTAAGGCCGCCATGGGATTCAATGAAACCCGTGGCGATGCAATCTTCGTCGGTAACATGCCTTTCGAAAAAGCTGCAGAACAGGACAAAACGCTTGAAATCGAACAGGCCCGGATCCGGAACCAGTTTATCCTGGACGTTGTGCGTTATGTTTCCCTTGGTATCGCGATCGTGGCCCTGATCATGCTCGTCATCCGTCCGATGGTCCAGCGTCTGGCCTCCAAGCCTGCGGATCTCGATCTGCTGATGGGACTCCCTGCCACCATCGGGGAACTGGAAGGCGAGGAACTGGAAATTCCGACCGAACGGGAATCCGGCATTCCTCCACGGGAAAAGATCCTCGATCTGGCCAAACAGGATCCGCTCAAGACGGCTTCCCTCATTCGGAACTGGCTGCGCGACACCCGCTGATGCGGGCATTATTCACTGCCTAACGGCTTGACCCTCACCCACAGGTCCATCCGCCATGGACAGCCCTGAGTTCAAACCCTTCGAACTGAAAGACTTCGACAGCGAAGTGTCCGTCCAGGAAGCCGCTGCGGTCGAAACAGACGGTTTCAAACCGATGAATTACAGTGCCGGTGAAGATTACGCGGTGCTGGGAGAAGTCGATCAAAAAACCGAAACCGAGAAAATCGATCTTTCTGAGAACTTCCACACAGATCATTTCCAGCGTGAAGACAGCCTGCTGACCAACGCAGAAGACTATGCCCGCAACATCCGTGAAGGCGCAGCACTCTATAAACAGAAGCTGGTTGG
>JASLPY010000294.1 GCA_030744755.1 Kiritimatiellia bacterium
CTTTAAGTGCGGAAACTCCTGTTGCAACATGCGCGAAGAACGGTCCTTGATTTTCTGCATTATCTGACTCGCAGACAGATGCGCTGGGGCTGAAACCAAGGTGTGAACATGGTCTTTGCTCACGTGCCCTTGTTCTATCAGCAAATCGTGCTGCTAAGGCAACTCCCGCTGAATAGTTCACCCGCTACAACTGGCTGGCGAGATGCGAACAAAGTATTTGGGAAGTAATTTGTCTCGCTGCAATCGTTGGCTGATCTCCTGGAAAGCCTTCTTTGCCACACGAACCCCTTTTTCATAAGTCGCTTCCAGCAGATGGACGACGGGCCGAAGGCCTTTCCAGGTCATGGTTCCGGCCCAGTTCAGCACGGTCGTCACGTTGTCCAGCAGGGTTCCATTCCAGTGATTTTCCAGCAGGCCCCAACAGCGTTCGATCGGGTTGTATTTGCTGTGATACGGCGGATAGTAAACCAGTACGATTTCCAAACCGTTACGGTCGGCAACCTCCACCATTCGTTTCATGAATTGCGTCCGGAAGCTGGAGTTCTGCGGGCCGTTGTCCAAGTTGATGACCAGTTGCCGAATGTGGGCATAACGCTCGCGATTGGCATCCCACCATTGCTGCAGGCAGTCGGCAATGAAGTCACTTGTTTCCCGCGAGGTGCCGAAGATGATCGTCAGTAGGCCGCCGACCACGTCCAGGACACCGAAGGGAACCATTTTCTGCTTGACCTGCATGTCGTGATCCAAAGCCTGGATGGCTTTTTCACCGCGGGAGACGCCGCCCCGCGAAAACTCCCCCAAGTCCACTTTCGCCTTGGTGTCGATGGAAATCCGCAGGGAATCCTCACGTTCATCGGACGCCCGGTTCTCACGCTCCACGTTGTCAAAGATGGCGTCGGTGTGGCGGACTTTCTTCAGGGGCTTGGCTTTCTGGACCCGTCGCAGTTTGTAGCCCAGGCGGTTGAGAATCACCCCGATGGTGTTCTCGTGGGGCAGTTGCTCGTCCGTCCAGCCCTTCTGCTCAATCAACGCCTTGCGCATCGCCTTGGCCGTCATCCGCGTGTACAGAAACGGCGACTGGAACTTGGGGTCTTGTTGGCTGTTTACATCCGCCAAAGCCCGAATATCCTGCTCCAGTTGAACATGTTTCTCTTCCGTCTTCTTGTTGCCGCGGGCGGAGAAGTTTCCCAGACAAACAATCCCGGTCCGCAACTCATGCAATCCCAGTTCAACCGTGTTGCGTCCCCAGCCGAACACGCGTTCGGCGCGCCGCGCACGACCTCCCAGATAATCCAAAGTGACCTGAGCTTGAAAGGCTCTTCTTTTCGGCCCAGTCAACTTGCTCGCGGCATCTTTGATGGTGCCCACTTGCTGTTCCTTCAGTTCATGCATCGTTCCCTCCTTGAGATTTCGCCAGATAAAGTATTACCACAGTCTCAAGAGGATATCAAAAATCAATTCAAATGGGGTAGACTATTCTTCAGGGGTTGCCTAAAACCAATCCTGAACCTGACAAACCACTGGCCCTGAAGTCCAGAGGGGTGGTGGAGTTCACCGCAAATGAGGGATGGGGGACCTGCAACAAGTCCACCAACCCTGATTTTCGGTGATTCCTGCTCAGAAGACACCAAAATTTCATTAAACCCACATTGAGCAGGTGACATTCTGTAAAAAATGATTTAAGATACTGATGCTACGCAATGCGTCTAAAA
>JASLPY010000295.1 GCA_030744755.1 Kiritimatiellia bacterium
TGATCATTTTTCATCCTGCTCTACAATTCTTTTTTAAAAAAATCAAACGAATTGGATGATAAAAAAACATTTTAGTTTTTAGAAAACATGATATTCGAAAAACATAAAATAATTGCATAATTCGGTTTATTTTATTTATCATAATTTCTGATTTTTGGGCCTGTGTTTCATTTTATTTTCTGAACATTTTTATCCATTGGATATTTTATTCATGACATGAATTTAACCGAGCAGATCCTTCATCGTAAGGTGCCGCCAACGGAGGAATTCTCTACCAAGCGAACCTCAGCCTGGGCGGAAGTCGATTCTGAAGGGAGGCTGGTACTGCCCAGAGAGGTGGTCCAGGGCTTCGGGCTTAAACCGGGAACGAAGATGCGGTTGGACGAAGGGGAGAACCATTTTCGCCTTCACCGTCCCCTCACACAGTTGACCAAGGTTTATGTGGAGCCGACGGTTTCCTGCAACCTTGACTGCATCACCTGTTTCCGCAACGAGTGGGACCAGCCCCTTGGCCGTATGCAGGATGCCACCTTTGCCAGCGTATTGGAAGGCCTGCAGCAGATGGACCCCAGGCCTTCGGTCTATTTCGGGGGGATCGGGGAGCCGCTTTTTCATCCGAGCACATTGGACTGGATCGAACAGGCCAAAGCGCTTGGGGTGAAAGTGGAACTGATCACCAACGGGACGATTCTGAACGAAAAGACTGCCCGCCGTCTGATCGATTCCGGGTTGGACATGCTCTGGGTCTCCCTGGACGGGGCATCCGAAGAGACGTATGCCGATGTGCGGCTCGGAGCGGAACTTCCCAGGATTTTGAGGAATCTCAGGCGTTTTGTGAAAATGCGTCCCGCCAACCACTACCCGAAGCCTGAACTGGGCATTGCCTTTGTGGCAATGAAACGCAACATCGCGGACCTGCCCAAGGTGATCCGGCTCGGAAAGTCGCTCAAGGCCAGGCATTTTGCCGTGAGCAATCTCCAGCCAGCTACGGCCGGGATGCAGGCGGAATTGCTTTACGACCAGACCATGAACAACATCGCTTTCCTCCAGGGCAGCCATCTTCCCTCCCTCAGCCTGCCCAAGATGGATTTTGACGAGACAACGAGGGATGCTCTTTTTGAAGCGTTCAACAGTCAGTTGAACGTCCAGTTTGCAGGCAACAACTGGGGTGGTGCAAGTGACACCTGCAACTACATCGAAAACGGAACGATGTCAATCGCCTGGACGGGGGACGTCAGCCCCTGCTGGCCGCTGATGCACACCCATACCAGTTACCTCCATGGCAAGCCCAGGCTTTCCGGAAAACATGTGATTGGCAACGTTGCAGACCGTTCCCTGGAAGAGCTCTGGATGGATCCGGGCTACGTCGCCTATCGCGAGCGGCTGCACAATTTTGTCTTCGCCCCCTGCAGTTTCTGCGGAGGCTGTGATCTTTCGGAAAAGAATGAAGAAGACTGCCTGGGCAATACCGAATCCCCGGTCTGCGGAGGATGCCTCTGGGCCCAGGGAATCATCCAATGCCCCTGAACTCGTAAGCGAGGATCTCCACAAACTGGAATGAAGGAAATTTAAAGCATGGAAATCAACCTTTATGCCACCCTGAGACCAATCGTCGGGCAGAAAACCATTGAAGTCGAACTCAAGCCCGGAGCCAATGCCCTGGACCTGATCGAGGCGCTTGTTGCAAAATATCCCTCGATGGATCC
>JASLPY010000296.1 GCA_030744755.1 Kiritimatiellia bacterium
TTCCAGTTTGTTACCCTGTTGATGTCAGTAGGTAACAAATATGAAAACAATTGGTTATATAAGAGTGAGCACCTCAGGGCAGGCTCAGGATGGAGTTTCCTTGTCAGCCCAGGAATCAAAAATACGAGCTTGGGCCGAACTAAACGGCGCCGAGGATGTGGTCATCTTCACCGATGCAGGGCTTTCCGGCAAACGAGCGGACAACCGCCCTGCCCTTCAGGAAGCCTTGAAGACTGTTGGGAAGGGCGACGCTCTTGTGGTGTATTCACTCTCTCGCTTGGCCCGATCCACGAAGGACACCATCAGCATCGCTGAAACCCTGGACAAGCGCGGCGCAGATCTTGTGTCTCTCTCGGAAAAGATTGATACGACCACCGCCGCTGGGAAGATGGTATTCAGGATGTTAGCCGTGCTGTCTGAGTTTGAACGGGACCAGGTCAGCGAACGCACCCGTGTTGCCCTAGCTTACAAGCGTGCTAATGGAGAAAAGACCGGCGGGGATGTGCCCTATGGTTACCGGCTTAAAGCCGGCCGCCTTGTGCCACACGAGTCTGAACAGGAAGCCATAGCCCTGATTCGCGAGCTTCGCAGCAAGGGCCACTCGCTTCGTAGGATTGCGGAAGAACTGGAATCCCAAGGTTACCGCACCAAAACCCGACGCAAGCATTGGAACCCCAAGACTGTCTCGGCAATCATCGAAAGGGAGCGAATAGCTGCATGAACAGGGCAAAAAAGAGGCAGGATTCTGTTACCCTTCGTCCGATGGGTAACACCAACCCAGATCCAGAGGCTGGGAATCTGGCTGATGAGCCTGAAATGAAGGCGCTCTCCAGGATGATCGACGCCGGGGAAGTGGACCCCGACCGGACACTTGACTATCTGAAGGCAAAAACAGAAGCCGGCCTGGAAAAGAAATCAGATGGGGGGGGGAGGGGGTCGCAGATTTATGGGGCGGGTCTTGAGTATTAATGGATTTCTACTCATACAAAATCCACTAAAGGGGCCTTCCTTCTTCATTACTAAACCCTGATCGCGTCCGAACTCATATTGCGCCCATGCCGGCGCTTTAGAGCGGCCATTACATCCTCCAAGTCATAGCGAACGCATCGGCCAATCTTAATGTAAGGGACAAATCCCTCACTCCTCCAGTTTTCCGATTTCCTTGGTGTGCCACCTCCCCCTGGTCAGAATTACAAACAGTCCAACGGCCGCGGGCGTGAGCTTGTAGCCGTTAAATCGCGGGTCAGGGGCGTCGATCCCGAAGCCCCGAAAGCCGATTAGGTGTGCCTTGAAAGTTTCGCCATCCGAGCGGGTCCAGTTTCGACAAGCGCCCGCCAGGGCCTCCTTGTCCGTTTGCCCTTTGTTTCGAGTCCATGTCCGAAACGGCACGCCCTCAGGAACGTCGACGATGTCCTGCCCCTGTCGCGGCTGCATGCCCACCAAGGCGCTGCTGCACGCGGCCGATGTGCGGCACCAGGCCAGGCGCTCGAAACTTTGGGGGCTCGAGCCGGGCGAAGTCGGCTTCGATTTTCCGGCGGTGATGCGGCGTAAGGCGGCAATGGTTGAGGAGTTCGCCAGCTACCGGCGCAGCCAACTGCAAGACGGTCGCTTCGAGCTGAAACCGACCATGTCGCCTCTGGGCATTGAACCTCCACGTCTCATTCCTCGC
>JASLPY010000297.1 GCA_030744755.1 Kiritimatiellia bacterium
TTTGACTGGGGCGGTCGCCTCCCAAAGAGTAACGGAGGCGCGCGAAGGTGGGCTCAGGCTGGTCGGAAATCAGCTGTTGAGTGCAATGGCATAAGCCTGCCTGACTGTGAGGCCGACGGGCCGAGCAGAGACGAAAGTCGGTCATAGTGATCCGGTGGTCCCGCGTGGAAGGGCCATCGCTCAACGGATAAAAGGTACGCCGGGGATAACAGGCTGATACTCCCCAAGAGTTCACATCGACGGGAGTGTTTGGCACCTCGATGTCGGCTCATCACATCCTGGGGCTGAAGCGGGTCCCAAGGGTTCGGCTGTTCGCCGATTAAAGTGGTACGTGAGCTGGGTTTAGAACGTCGTGAGACAGTTCGGTCCCTATCTGCCGTGGGTGTACGAGACTTGCGAGGAGCTGTCCCTAGTACGAGAGGACCGGGATGGACGCGCCTCTGGTGTACCGGTTGTGGCGCCAGCCGCAGCGCCGGGTAGCTAAGCGCGGACGGGATAACCGCTGAAGGCATCTAAGCGGGAAGCCCCCCTCAAGACCGGGTCTCGCTCGAGAGCCGTGGAAGACCACCACGTTGATAGGCCGGGTGTGGAAGCGCGGTAACGCGTGCAGCTAACCGGTCCTAATCGCTCGATCGGCTTGATCACGACCCATCCGTCAGGCACAGACCCGGGGTCCCGGGTGTATCTTGGGATCCCGCCGGACGACCGGCAAAGCCAGCATGACCCAACCCACACGAATTGAAGGGAACATGTGCGCTTCGCGCACCGTTCATCGATGGCCTGGTGGCCTTGGCGAGGGGCAATACACCCGATCCCATCCCGAACTCGGCCGTGAAAACCCTCAGCGCCGATGGTACTGCGTCTGAAGGCGTGGGAGAGTAGGTCGCCGCCAGGCCTGCAAAGATCAGAGGTCAGAAAACAGCTGTCAGGCGTCAGGATGCCGGTTCCCAGACCCGAACCTCAAACCCCCAAACTTCCTTCCTCTTCACAGCGACAAGCCAGGTACCGGGGTTCGCAATCCTGACCCCTAACTCCTGCCTGTCCGCCGAAGCCTCGGCGTAGGCGGAACATCTGATACCTGAATCCGCGGGGTGGAGCAGTCCGGTAGCTCGTCAGGCTCATAACCTGAAGGTCGCAGGTTCAAATCCTGCCCCCGCAACCAAATTATCCCGCAATCTCAATAGGTTGCGGGATTTTTGATTCTGGGCTCAATCACGTATTCGCCGATGTGGAAGCACTGTGGAAGCAAGAGGGAGCGAAAGACTGCGTATACCCTGAAGGTGGAGACCGTTCTAACGATGTGTCGCACCCGGCTGTAGGCAGATCTCCGAGGCATTCTCATTGATGGAATACCCGCGCCAGCCATGTCCCAGCCACAGCAGAACAGAGTCCGTAATCGCTTGCCCGGAAAGACTGGTACCCGCAGCGCGGAAGGTTACAGGCGTGCCGTGCTCGCGCGCAAGCTCGAGACACCGCGTGACCTCGGACTCGTCAGCTACCTCGACGACCAGTTTCGGAATTAGCCTGTAGAAGCTCGCATCGGTCCCGTAGGCGAGCGTCCGCAGGGGATCGCTGATCAAACGCGAAGCCGGAATGAAGGCTTCGAATTCTCGACAAAGCGTTTCGTTAGGGTGAGG
>JASLPY010000298.1 GCA_030744755.1 Kiritimatiellia bacterium
AGCAAGCTGCTTCAAGCGCATAAATTAAAGGTCAAGCAGGCGAATGACGCCCTTGCGAGATTAAGGCTGGAGGATCGTGCTACAGCAGGCGTGACGGATGAAACGAGAAGGGCTAGTCAGGAACTTCCTGCCATCAGGCATGAGGAACTGAATGACACCTCGCTCGCGCCGTTCCTGTCGAAATACAAGGACAAGGTCATATCCAAGAAGGTCCTCGTGGACGCGTTTGATCGGATCGCTCCGAAGCTGGACGTGGAGGTTGCAGGACGTGAGATTGGACCCGAGATGATGGAGAAATTGTCAAAAACCCTCGCCAAGGTCGACCCGCAGGCGTACCGTGATCCGAAACAGTCCGGATTCTTCAGGCTTCTGAAGTCGTCTGAGGAGCAGTTGAACCGCGGATTGAAACCTGGTGCGGAATCATTCTACAGGGAGGAGGCGGACAAGATCCTGAAAAACGTCGATGATTACATATTTGACAACTACGGAATAGCTAACGCGCTCGATGAGGGCGTTCCGAAGAAATTTCCTTACCCGATGAAAAACATGGTCGCGCAGTTGTCCAGCGCCGCCGGAAAGAGGACGGCCGGACTGAAGAAATACGCAGGAGATCCGCAGTATGCTGGAACGCAGACGCTTGGCGGAGGAGAGAATCCGCGTGAGCTTCTGTTCAGGTCCACACCCGGAGGTTTGCGCAAGAGCGAGCCCGTGTACAATTATCAACACGACTTCAGCGGAATACCGTCTGAATACGGAAAAAACGCCTTCGTTCACATGCGAATGAGTGACAGGACGGACGTGCTGGGTAACAGGATTCTCTTCATAGAGGAGATACAGTCAGACATGCACCAGCCCATCAACGCAGCGGTGAGGTCGGTCAGGAGGATGGAGCAGCAGGGAATGCCTCCGGTTCCAGGCGACTTGAAGGCGTCACGATACGCTCCACGCGGAGACGTTCCGCTTCCCGTGAGTGAATCGGATGCGGTGAATGAGGAGCAGTTCAAGTTGATTGTTTCCAAGATTGAGGATTTGGCGTCACAGCCGCAGACAGTGAAAACTCAAAAGCGAATAACGAAACTTAACAGGGAAAGGGAAAAGATAAGAAAAATAATTGACGCCAGCAAGAAGAAGGCCGCACCGAAGACGAGCGGCGTGCCGCAGGGTCCGTTCAGCAGGACGGAGGACTACAATGAATTCGTCATCAAGTACGCCACCAAGATGGCGCAGGAAGGAGGCTATGACGGAGTATCCGTCGCGACGTCCGCGATCAAGAATAGAGGACTGAGACCGATTGATCAGAGCTTCCACGGAAACCTTGTCGCATACGGCCCAATGGCGCAGGGCGCCATGAAAAAAGTGGCGAAGAAAAGTGGTGCAAAAATTATAGAAACTGCTATAATGGACAATAAAGGCGTGGGCTGGAAAGTTCCGATGATCTACTTGAAGGGCAACAGAGAGGCGTTGTTCAACATATCGAAAGGAATGCCTGCGTACAAGAGAGGGGGAATAGCTAGACATGGCTAAAGGAAATAAGAATAACATAGACAAGGCGCTGGAGGCGCTGACTGGGGCGCTGGAAATAGAGCCTACTGGTGAAGAGGTGCAATTGGAGCCGGA
>JASLPY010000299.1 GCA_030744755.1 Kiritimatiellia bacterium
GGACGCAATTGCTTCTCCCGTTCCTTATGCGATTGATCGTTTTGCCTTTCTTTATTCATCTCCTGATTTATATCTTGGCGACGTTGTTTTAACGAAGCGATTTTATTCTCCATCTCCGCCACGCGATCCCCGGACATCCTCGAAAGAATCTCCGTTCGGGATTTCAGACCCGTGCTGAACTTCTTGTAATACAGATACAAGGGATGGGTCCACGTTTTACGCTCTTCGAAATAGATTCGCTTTGCATGGAAATCGGGGTACCTCGCCTCGAATCTGGCCAGGAATCGCGGGCACAGATGGCGCGGATTGACCATCGGGATTTCCGCCTTCTCAAAATCGTCGAGCACTTCGGTGAAGAACCGAAGATAATCCACTGCACCGGCCATCGGGGTGGCTCCGCCAAATCCGGCGCCCAGTGTAGCCATTCGCACCTTCCCGGGCGTAAACGCATCGGAAGCGCGGAAAGCGGTCTCCACTTTGACGATGTTTTTCCCGTCTTGGAAGAGTTTCATAGTTGTTCCATCCAGTTCTGCACGAACGGTGGTCCATTGATCGGAAACCACTTTCCCGCCGCGACAGTCAGCGTGTTTTCCGCCGCCGCGACCCAGAAGCACCAGTTCGCCACCGGCCACCGATAAGGACAACTGGCTGGATTCATCGTTGCCGAACATCCACAGGGTTTGTTTTTTGGCCGAATCGACCTTGAACCGGACATCGACGGTAATCGTTTCCAGGTCAGCTAGCTCTCCGGGCATTTCCGCCCATTGATCTTTTCCGTTAAACGTCACTGCTCCGGTTTCGACACCGTCATAGGTGAATCCGGGATTTCCGATCAGGACACCATCGAAGAAAATTCGATCATCACGGTGCGAACCATAGATTGTTCCCGATCGTTCGTTGAAGTGATCTTCCAGAAGCGAAGTCTCCGGCTGAACAATATCAAAGTTCGCCTGCATCGGAGGCGCTTTCATCAGTTGTGCATACCGTTTTTGTGGTGCATCGGAATCGGCAGGCACCGTCACCTGCTGCGTACACCACTTCTTTTCATTTCGGATATACATTCGCGCATCTTTGCTGAACACGCCTTTTTCCACAGCCAATTTACCGTACGCACGCGCGTTATCTTTGAATATCGCATTTCCGTACACAATCACATAATCTTCGATGACGGCATCGTCCAAAACTTTCGCCTCGTCCAGCACCATCGCGTTGGGACCTACGTATGCGGTCTCAGCCACAGTGGCTGTATCGGCCACCCATCCGCCTCCGTTGGGATGGCGTTTGCCTTTCATATTCTTGAGATGCCATTGGGCCGCTTTACCATATCGAGATTTCTCTTCTGCCATTACAGCCAATACTTCTTCGGCGTGTTGGCGTTGTTCAGGGTCGGTAACGGGGATAGAGGCAGAGTTGAGCCCTTCACCAGGATTACGCCCCTCTTTCAAACCGGCCTGGCCGTGGGTTTCATCGTCAACGGGCGTGCTATGAGGCGATCCGGCACGACATCCTTTCAAGGCCACATCGTAGGGATACCGATATCCAAACCCGCCCTGATACACCACATGAGCCGCCTGCGAAAGTCCGCTCCCCGTGGTAGGACTCAACGCCGTGG
>JASLPY010000029.1 GCA_030744755.1 Kiritimatiellia bacterium
CTTTCTTGGGGTAAACGAAATCTTCCATCTCAGTATAGGCCCGTTCTCATTGATCCATATCGCAGCGCAGATGGCTCTTGAAACACGCACTTTTTGAGCAGATGCGGACATGTGAATGGCCCGTTGCATGTGGGCGGCCCATCCCCATGGGCCGCTTCTCCAGCGGGCCAACGGGGTGGCCCGCCCACGGGATATGGAACAAGAAATCCGGGCTAAATATCAAGATTCAGTTCGTTAGACATGCTCTCCAGTGCCTGCTTTCCGTCTTTACAGGCGATTTCGGTAGGATACTCACCTGAAAAGCAGGCGTCACAGAAACAATGACGGCCTTCGAACGACAGGAACAGTCCCTCGAGACTCAAGTAGCCCAACGAGTCGGCACCAATGAATTCTCTTATCGTCTCAACATCCTCGTGGCCGGCTATCAGTTCATCGCGGGTCGGGAAATCAACGCCGTAGAAACACGGATTGCGCACGGGGGGGCAGGAAACGCGAACGTGGACTTCCTTTGCCCCGGCTTCGCGGAGACTCGTTACACGCCGCCTTATCGTTGTACCCCTTACGATCGAGTCGTCTACAACGACTACACGCTTGCCATTGACTACTTCGGCCAGGACGGACAGCTTCATGTCAACACCGCTGGAGCGCGCGTCTGCCTCCGGCATTATGAAGGTGCGCCCTATGTAGTGATTTCTTATGAAACCGAAATCCAACGGAATCCCGCTTGCGCGCGAGAAACCCAACGAGGCAGAATTGCCGCTGTCGGGAATCGAGATTACAATGTCTGCGTCAACCGGATGCTCTACCGCGAGCTGTTCACCATACTTTAAGCGCACCGAGTGCACGTTCTCGCCAAAAACCTGGCTGTCGGGACGCGCGAAGTAAACCATCTCGAATATGCACCGAGCCAGACGGGACTCGTCCTCGTCCACGAATGTGCTCGAATGCAGACCGGCCTGATCTGCCACGACCAGCTCCCCCGGACAGACATCACGCAGGTACTCGGCACCTGTTTGCGCAAGCGCGCAGGTTTCACTCGCAAAAACATACCCGTCCCCGAGTTTCCCTATCGATAGAGGGCGGAACCCCTGCTTGTCTCTTGCGGCCATAACGCAGTTCTTCGTCATCAGGAGAAACGCAAACGCACCTTCCAGCTCCGCGAGAGCACGCGCCACTCGCCTTGGCCTGGAACGGTACATGGGGTCCGCCAGCAGGTGCACCAGCACCTCGCTGTCGGTACTTGTTTGAAAGATGGCCCCGGCTTCCTGGTACATCTTCCGGATCGGGGCAGCGTTAACGAGGTTTCCATTGTGCGCCACCACCCAAAGTCCATCTACACACTCGGCCACAAGGGGCTGCACATTCTGGATCCGCGTAGAGCCGGTCGTCGAGTACCTGACGTGACCAATCCCCAGGTTTCCGACCAGCTTGTCAATAGGTTGGCGGCTGAAGACATCGTTGACCAGTCCCTGGCCCTTGACGGAACTGATCTCCGAACCGTCGCTGACTACAATTCCAGCCCCCTCCTGCCCACGATGCTGAAGCGAAAACAGACCGCGGTAGATGATTGGAGCAACGTTTTCGACGCCATACACGCCGAAAATACCACACGCTTCCTTCGGTGAGTCACAGTCAAGAGTCATCGGTTGCCAGGGCCCTTTCGTTGTATTCCGATGAAAGAATGAATGAGGTTCTGAATGTAGTCCAATGGATGGCTTGTATCAATCACCAATAGTCCTCAGTGCCCTTTTCTTCCAACTAAGGATGCTACGGATGGCGAGAACGGTTCAACCATCGGCTGTTTCCATGACCGGTTCAACAGAATCGGGCTCCGGAAGAGGTGAAAGAAGGCAGCTGATTAGAACCCGCACACTAGGGCCTTGGCAGGAGCCCGGCGCGTTCGACGAGTTCCGGCAGCAGGTGTTCGGCTTCGATTGCCTGCACGTGGATACCCTTCACGCCCGGGATCTCCTTTATCCCGTTGATCAGCTCCACGGCAATCTTGAAACCCTCTTCCCATCGGGCCTCCTTGTCTGGAGCCGAGGTCATGCGATCGATCAGTTCCTGGGGCACTTCAATACCCGGGACGTGGGCGTTCATGTATTTGAGCATGCCCGCGCTGCGCGGCAGGATGACCCCGGGCAGGATTGCCACCTTCTCAGTAAGCCCGGCGTCTTCAGCCCGCTTCATGGCTTCCCGGAAGCCCTCCAGGTCGTACACGGCCTGGGTCTGGATGAAATCGGCCCCGGCATTGATTTTCTTGGCAAGGCGGATGGTGCGGAAATCAATAGGCGTTGCCAACGGTGACCAGGCCGCGCCGATGAAGAAAGGTGCCGCCGGCTCGATAGAGTCACCGCCCTGCTGCAGGGCATCGTCCCGCAGTCCTCTCATGACGGACAGTAGCTGGATGGAATCAATATCGTAGACATTCTTGGAGTTGGGGTGCCCGTGAAGTTTTCCTCCCGCACCGGCCACCTGGTGATCTCCGGAGAGGCACAGACAGTTTCTCAGCCCCAGCGAATGGGCACCGAGCAGGTCAGACTGCATGGCGATCCGGTTGCGATCCCGGCATACCATCTGCATAACAGGCTCCAGACCGGCATCCAGCAGTATTTTTGATGCCGCAATGCTGGACATCCTGACCACTGCCGTCTGGTTGTCGGTGACGTTGAAGGCATCGGCGATGCCCTTGACAGATTCCGCCTTCTTGATTACTTCCTGGGGGTCGGGACCGCGCGGAGGGCCGACCTCGGCCGTGACCGCGAACTTCCCTTCGGACAGAACGCGTTCCAGGTTGCTTCCCACTTTGGTACTCACTACTGAACTCCTTCTTCGGCGTCGGGCCCCATGCCGGCGATACACTGATCTTCCCGCACCACTTTGCGCGGACCGCCATCCCGATAGGTTGACCAGTCCTGGGGCTGTGCCAATTCTTCAAGCTTGTCCAACATTCCCAACTCCCTGGCGCGATCAATGATCTCCTGCCAGACACAGTTGATGTCGTCGTTTACTTCACATTTGCCATCGTGGGAACCGCCGCACGGACCGTTGAAGATCTGCTTCGAACAGCGGGCGATGGGACAAAGTCCCATGAATTCTCCCAGGCGGCATCTGCCGCACCCTGCACATTTCTCGGCCCAGACGCCCTGCGATTCCAGCAAGCCCATGAATTGCGTATTGAGCCCCGGAAACATGGGGGTCTTTGGAAATCGCTCCGCCAGAGCCTGCACACCAACGCCGCAGCCGAATGATATCACGGCATCATATTCCTGAACTCGTTCGGCCAGCGCGTCGATGAATGCATCGTCGCACTGTCGTTCAATGGTACACTCGTCGACAACCGTGTCCCCCCGACCGATGAGTTTGAGGGACATACGCAATGCCGAACCTATAATGCCGACTTCCCGTTCACCGCCGGAAAGGCAGACTGTAACGCAAGTACCGCAGCCAACCAGCAGGACGCGGTCGAAGTCCTTAATCATATCCCGCAGTTCGGGAATCTGTTTTCGATCAGCAACGATCATCGCTTTTCTCCTTCAAGGACCGCATCGGCCTCTGCCTGCAGTTCTTCGATACCTGCCTTCAGCCTGGAGCGATCTGCCCTGAGAGGGCTCGGCCCCAGTTTACCAATACGCTCACACATTTCAGTTGAGATTTCAGCAAAACGTGGGCCCTCCGCCGACGAGAGATTGAACATCTCCACACGTTCTGGTTCCAATCCGATCTCCTCAAGAATGCCTTTTACGCGCTCGATTCTCTTCCGGGCGCGCAGGTTCCCTTCCAGGTAATGACACCCTCCCTCCAGGCAGCCGGCAACCATGACACCATCAACACCGTATTCAAAGGCCGACAGTACATAATTCTCCTCTATCTTGCCGGTACAGGGCATGCGCAGCACCCGGATGTTGGGAGGATACTGCAGGCGCATAGACCCAGCCATATCGGCGGCGGCATAGGCGCAATAGTGGCAGCAAAGCGCGAGTACTATTGTGTCATTTTTCATTGATCGGAATCTGCCTCCTGGTCACCACCTTCCAAAGCCCTTTTGTGCCATCTGGTCTGCGAAATCCCGGTCTTCTCTGGATAGATGGGACCCGGCGACGATGGCGGCGAACCTGCCCACAACAGAGATTCAATGGCGCCGGAAATCTGATCGTTCGTGTAATTGTTCAATGTGATGGCCCGTGCAGGGCATCCGGAGGCGCAACTGCCACAACCCATGCAAGCGGCATTCTGCACCTCGGCTTTGTTGTCTTTGCCGACGGCAGGCGCATGGTAGGGGCACAGGTGAACACATGTCATGCAGGCAATGCACTTGTTGACATCCACCTGTGCGATCTGACCACTGATGGGCATCTCCTTTTTCGAGAGAATCGATGCCACACGACCCGCAACCGCACAGGCCTGCGAAATGGCCTCACTGATCAACTTGGGTGAGTGCGCCGCCCCGCAGAGAAACAGTCCGTCACTGGAGAAATCCACCGGACGCAGCTTGACATGGGCCTCAAGGAAGAACCCGTCACCGTTGAGCGGCACCTTAAGCAGGTCAGAGATCTCCTGACGGTCATCTTGGCCCACAATAGGTGCAGCAAGTACTACCAACTCAGGATTTACCGTGAGTTCGCGCTGGAGTGACAGGTCGCGCATCCTGACGGAAATTGTATCATCAGTGACCGTAAGCTGCGGGGGTTCATCCTTTTCGAAGCGAACAAAAAGAACGCCCTTCTCGCGAGCCTCCTGATAGGCAGCTTCACGAAAACCATAGGTTCGCATGTCGCGGTACAGGACCACCACGTTCAGGTCCGGCTGTTGCTCCTTCAGCTGCAGTGCGTTTCTTACGGCTGTAGTGCAGCAGATCCGGCTACAGTAGGGACGTTCTTCGTCACGCTGTTCGACACACTGGATCATCACGATGGTCGCCGACGAAGGGAGCCGCAGATCGTCCCGGGCCAGTTTCTCACAGAGCTCGGACTGGGTGATGACTTTGTCGCTGTTCCCGTATTCAAAACTAGTTGGTTTCTGCTCGACAGCTCCCGTGGCCACGACCACAACGCCATGCTCCACGGATACTGAACTCGAGTCCAATGATTCTATGGTCGATTCAAACGCACCCACGTGCCCATTGATTTCTGTAACGCGCGAACCTGTCCACAGGACAATTCGCGGATGGGCTGAAACGCGTTCGGCCAGGCGTGATACAAACGCCTGTACATCGCTTCCGTCGAGTGTCCCAACGACGACTTTCTTCGCCGTGCCGCCAAGTGCGCTTTCTTTCTCTACGAGATAGACGGGAAACCCCTCGTCGGCAATGGTCAGGGCCGCGGTCATGCCGGCAATTCCGCCGCCAATGATCAATGCGCTGTTCTTAACCGGAACAGACTGTTCACGGATCGGCCGCAGGGGAACAACCCTTCCCAAGGTCATGCGAACCAGGTCGATTGCCTTCTGCGTGGCTTCCTCAGGATCTGCGGAGTGAACCCAGGAACATTGGTCACGGATATTCGTCATCTCCAACAGGTAGGGGTTCAGACCCGCATCCCTGAGCGTATCCCGAAATATCGCTTCGTGGGTCCTTGGTGTGCAGGAGGCCACGATCACCCGGTTCAATCGATGCTCAATGATCCTATCCTTCATCACGTCCTGTGTGTCATCGGCGCAGGTGTATGTATTGTGCTCTGCGAGGACCACGTAGGGAAGATCCCGCGTCTGCTCGACAACAGCTGCAACGTCCACCACCGATCCGATATTGCTGCCACAGTGGCAGACAAACACTCCTACCCTGGGCGGCTCGTCGGTCACGTCGCGCTCTGGAGGAGGGGCCTTTGTGCGAACTTTGCTTCCGCGGACCGAGGCGAGCAGGGACATGGCACGTGCCGCCGATCCACTTGATTGCATCACCGTATCCGGTATGTCCTTGGGCTCCTGAAAGACTCCGCCCACGAACACCCCTGGCCGCGAAGTGTCCAACGGATTGAGATCGATTGTTTGTGCGAACCCCCATTGATTAAGATCAACGCCCAGCATCTCACTCTTTTCGCGCAAGGTCGGACTGGGCACAAGGGCGAGGGAGAGTACCACCATGTCGAATTCTTCTTCCACGCGCTTCATCTTCGAGTCAAGATACGTAAGCTGTAAGTTCTTGCTGTCCGGCATTTCGAAAACGCGCGAGATGAACGAGCGAACGTAGCGAACACCGGCGTCTTGTGCGCGCTGGTAGTAGCGATCGAAATCCTTGCCGAACGCCCGCATGTCCAGAAAGAAGATCGTGACATCCAGATTCGGATCATGGTCCTTGGCTATGATGGCTTCCTTCGTGGCAGCCATACAGCAGACAGAAGAACAGTACTCATTGCCACAGCCCACATCACGGGACCCAATGCATTGGATGAAAGCCACGCTCTTCGGAGCGTTGCCGTCCGAGCGGCGCAGGACATGGCCGGCAGTGGGGCCGGACGCCGACAGGAGACTTTCGAACTGAACATTGCTTACCACGTTGTCGCAGAAGCCGAGGCCGAATTCGCTGCGCTTGGTGGCGTCGAACGCTATGAAACCGGGAGTAAGAACCACCGCACCTACCTCCAGGTCCAGAGTTTCTTCCTCCTGGTCGTAGTTAATGGCACCGGCCTGGCAGACTTTCTCGCACAGACCACATTCACCTGTCTTGAAATACACACAGTTCTCGCGGTCAATCGTGGGAACGCGCGGGGCGGCCTGCGCATGGGCCATTTCGATGTTGGGGCGTTTGAAGAGATATTTATCGTACCCGGTACGGTGGGCCACCGATAGTTCGGAAGAAAACCGCGACAGGTCGATAGCGCCTGTCGGGCACACGTGTTCGCATGCGCCGCAGACCTGGCACTGGACCGTGGTCTCGTCGTAGGCAGGTTCAACCGTCCGCTCCGAGCTGCGGCCATAGAGATTGATTGCACCGCGTCCCATCACATCGTTGCACACACGGGTACAGAGGCCGCACAGAACACATCTGCCCTCCCTGGCCGCAGAGAACGATGTGGATTCCACTCCCAGTTCCGCCGCAAACTCCTTCAGTTCCTGCGAATCAGGCGCCTGGGCCAGCAGCAGTTCAAGCACGGTTCGCCTGGCTTCCAGCACCGCATCGCTTCCGCTGTGCACCACCAGCGTCCCATCGATCGGATAGCTGCAGGATGAGACCATCCGGCGCGAATCACCCACCTCGATCTCCACCAGACAAACCCGGCAAGCCCCGGCCGGCGTCATTCCCCGGTAGTGACAGAGGGTAGGAATAGCGATACCCATCTGGCGTGCCGCATCAAGAATAGTGGTGCCAATCGGTACCTGCGACGTTCTACCGTCGACCGTAACCGCGGCCATATTTGGCAAAGGTGCTGCCATATCGTCTATACCTCTCCCATCTCACAAATACCGGCGCTGCATTTCCTGTCGTGAACATGCTCAGCAAACTCCTGTGGAAAACACTCCAGCCCTGTCAGCACTGGATCAGGAGCCATGCTGCCCAGCCCACATACCGAAGCTGCTTTCATGGCCGAGGACAACCGCTTCAACTGGGCCAATGTGTGATCGGTGCCTCTGCCCTCGCAGATATCGGTCAAAAGCCCCAGCATCTGCTTGGTTCCTTCGCGGCAGGGCGTGCATTTGCCGCAGGACTCGTCGTTAAAGAATCCCAGCAGGAAGCGCGTCATATCCACAACGCAGGTTTCCTCATCCAACACAATAATACTGCCGGTACCAACCATGGCCAGCTTCCCGGGCGCGGCCGAGGCCTCAATCAACATGTCCATCTTGTCCGGCGAGATACAACCCTTGGAGGGACCGCCGGCCTGGATGGCCTTGATGGGCTTGTCATCCAGCGTTCCGCCGCCCATTTCATTGATCATATCCCCGAGAGATATTCCATAGGGAACTTCGACCAGTCCGGGGTTCTTTACCGTGCCCTCGAGAGAGAAAATGGTGGTTCCGTGACTCGTCTCGGTGCCCATCGATTTGTACCAGTCACTTCCTCTTGTGATGATCGGCGCTACGCTGGCCCAGGTCTTGACATTGTTCACCACCGTCGGCTTCTGCCAGAGACCTGCAACCACGGGGAAAGGCGGCCTGCCGCGCGGCTCACCCGAGTGACCCTCGATAGATTCGATCAGGGCCGTCTCCTCGCCACAGACATAGGCTCCAGAACCGCGGCGAACCGAAAGACGGAAGGACCAGCCGCTGCCCATGATGTCATCACCCAGTAAACCGCGTTCTTCGGCGTCGGCAAGAGCCTTGTCCAGCGTTGAAATCGCCAGCGGGTATTCGCTGCGCACGTAAATGAACCCTTCGGCAGCGCCAATAGCAAACGATCCGAGGATCATCCCCTCGATGATCGCATGCGGATCGCCCTCCAGGACACTTCGATCCATGTACGATCCAGGCGCCCCTTCGTCCGCGTTGCACACCAGGTACTTGATGTCGCCTTCGGCCTCGCGGGCAAAGCGCCACTTGCGGCCGGTTGGGAATGAAGCGCCACCCCGGCCGCTAAGGCCCGAGGACTCCACTTCCGCCAGCACATCGTCGGCGGACATCGATCCCAGCGCTTTCTGGACGGCCTGGTAGGTGCCCCGCGCAATACTCTCGTCAATCGAAAGCGGATCGATCGAACCGCAGTTGCGCATGATGACTTTCTTCTGCCGCCGGTAGAAATCCAGATCGGACCATTCCGCAACATCTTTGAGCTCATCCGGAGCAGGGCCATATTCATGGACCTCTCCTGTCAGGATGTACTCCTCTTTCTCGAAGCGACCGAGGATCAGCTCCGGCTTCAGCCCCTTGTTCTCCGCGTATGTCGCCAACAGTTCCCGGGTCTTCTCCACGGTCATGTTGCCGTAGCTCACACGTGGTCCGCCGGGCAGCACAAGGTCCAGGAGCGGTTCGCGACCGCAGAAACCGATGCACCCGGTTCTGATCACCGTGGCTTCCACCCCAAGTTCCTTAACCGCCTCCACGGCGGCCTTCTCAATCTCACCTGCTCCCACCGACAGACCGCAACTCCCTGCTCCCACGATGATCTTCAATTGAGCAGGATAGAGCCTCGCAGCTCCCGCGGACGCGGCTTTGGCCAGGTCATCACTGTTTCGAATACACTCGCTCATTCAAATCGCTCCAGAATCTGCGGAACCTGGTCCCGGGTCATACGTCCGAAACTCACACCGTCCACACGCATCACCGGTGACAACGCGCAGAGGCCCAGGCAACGAATCGTACGCAGGGCGAAACGCCCTTCTTCATCGGTTTCTCCCGCCTTGATCCCCAGGTGCTCTTCCAGCTGTTTGAGAAGTTTCTTGGAGTGGCGGGAATAACAGGAGGTGCCGTCGCAGACCTCGACTATGTGACGGGCTTCAGGGTGCAGCCTGAATTCCTCGTAGAAACTTGCAACCCGCATGACCTCGGCCAGCGGCATTTCACGTCCTGCCGCCACCTGCTCCAGGACACTTCGCGGCAGAAAACCAAACGACTTGCTCACATCCTGCAGGATTGGCATGATCCCGCCCGGATCATCACGGTGACGGGCCAGGATCTCGTCCACCTTGACCCGCTCATCTCCGCCCACTTCCCGGGGCTCGTAACCCGGAACATCCCTTACCACGTTACGCACGGGACAATGTTCCGTGCAGTCACCGCAGCCTGTGCATTTGGAAGCATCCACGCTGCGAGGAGCTATCCTGACCTTGGCTTTGAAGTTCCCGGCAACACCGTCCAGGGCCGTCACCTGGGCCATCGTCAGCAATTCAATATTGAGGTCCCGCATACAGGCCACCAGCTTGGGTGAGATCGTGCAGGTGGCGCAGTCGCCGGTGGGAAACGTTTTGTCCAGCCGCAACATATTGCCGCCTATGGACGGACTTTCTTCCACCAGGTAGACCAGGAACCCGCCGGCGGACAGGTCCAGGGCTGCCTGCATGCCGGCAATCCCGCCGCCTACCACCATGACAGCACCAACCATGTCTTTTTCATCAACCATTTTTCAACCTGCAAACAAAAACTAAACCATGCTCAAGAGCGGTGCTGCACTGACCATCAGTGCTTCCAGACCCAACTCCTCTTCCGGGAGTCCGAGTGCCAATCCCAGCAACTGGGTGAAATACAGAATTGGTGTCTCAGGCAGCTTTCCGTGAGCTGCCGTGGCATCGGCCTGGCGAAGGTCCAGGTTGACCTGGCACAGGGGACAAGCCACGACCACGCACTCCGCACCGGCACGCCGGACCATGGAAAGCAGACGATGACTAAGCCTGCCGACTACATCAGAATTCGAAATGGACAGGCTGGCGCCGCAGCATTCGGTCTTGTACGGCCATTCAATGGCCTCGGCCCCGGTCATGGCTACCAGTTTCTCCATTACCGAAGGGTGCTCAGGATTGTCAAATGCCACCGCCTCGGGGGGACGCGACAGAAGACATCCATAGTAGCAGGCCACTTTCATCCCCGACAGTTTGCGCTCGACCTTATCGGCCACGGCCTCAGAGCCCAGCTTATTGACAATAACATCCAACAGGTGATGGACTTCAACCTTGCCGTCATAGGGCTTTCCGATAATCCGACCGACCCGTTCCCGCTCTTCATCGCTATCATTTATCTTCTGGTTGGCGACACGCAGGCGACCATAGCAGGAGGCACACACGGTAGTTATCGGCATCCCCATATCAGCCGCCTTCTGCAGGTTCATGGCCGGCAAAGCTGTGGCCAGCGAGGCATTACTGACATGTGCCGGGGTCGATCCACAGCAGGACCAGCCGGGAATATCGATCAACTCGATTTCCAGGGCTTTGCACACTGCCCTGGCCGACTTGTCGAGATCCCAGGCCGTAGACTCCAGGCTGCATCCGGGAAAGAAGGCATATTTCATCGCTTCTTCTCCTCTTCTTCAGCCCGCTTGAATACCTTCCGGATTTCTCCGGCCACCCTGGAAAAATGGGGCCACAGAGCCAGTTTGCGTTTCGACAGCATCTTCGGAACCTTGTCCATATCGGTAAAAAAATCTTTGCTGCGCAGCTTGTAGATAGCCATCATGCCCGCCTCGAAAACCCGGCCGTGCCAGCGTACACTGGTCAGGAATGCCTTGTTGAACTCCTTGCTCCTGGCATCAGGTTCGGCCACTTTGCGTTCAATCGCCATCATTCGCAGCACATCCATCACCCCGGTAATGTCAATATCCATTGGACAACGCGTGGTGCAGGCCTCACAGGAGGCGCACAGCCAGATGGCCTTGGACTTGAGGAGCTCCTCTTCCTGTCCCAGGATGATCAGCCGCATGACCTGGCTGGACATGTAATCCATGTCGGGAGCCACTGGGCAACCGGTGGAGCACTTGTGGCATTGAAAGCACCGGCTGACCTTGGTGCCGCTGCGTCGCTCTACCTCGCTCAACAGTTTTGTGTTTTTACATGTAAGTGTCTCTTCCATAAGAAGAAAACCTCACTCTTCGTTGACAATCCAGACAACCAGTGCTTCGGCCGGGTTACTCGCCTAGCCCCTCCAGCTCCATTTCGATTTCCTCATCGCTGTGGGGCATGACTTTCCGGTAGACTTCGGCCGGTGCGCGCAATGAGCCGTCCACCGTAAGTAAATCGCGTTCGACCTGTATGTTAAAAAGCCGTTCGTTCTCCTGCAGGTAAGGAAGGATCAACTTCCAGTCGTCACTGGACAGGCGCCGGAACATCCCGGCGTTGAGTTGTTCATCCACCAGCGTCTGATGAGGATCCCGCACATAAATCGCTCCCCCTGAGGCAAGCGAGAGAAGATTGCTGCCGGGATAAGGCAAGTCCAGTGGTTCAACAGATCCATCGTCATTGACCTGAAGACCATTGACAATGGCGAATCCTCCGCCGTTCAATGGATCGCCGGCCATAAACGACTCGGCAAGGAAATCCAGCGCCGTACCGTTAATAACAACCTTGGGCCGTCCTACGGCATTGATCATGGGCCGTCCGGCGGCATTGCCCATGATGTAAACATCTCCGCCCTTGGCTCCGTACATGAAGGTCTGCCCCACGTCGCCGAAAACCGCCAGCTTCCCACGCTTTGAAATCTGGCAGAGCTGATCCTGGGCATTGCCGTGAACAAAGATTTCAAGGCCGTCCATTCCCGAAGCCAGGTAATCGCCGGGATTGTCGTAACAGTCAATCCGCAAACCGTCGGTCTCGGGACCGAAACCCGCGCCATGGAAACGCGTGCCGCGCGAGTTGTAATGGACTATGTGACGCCAGCCGGCATGATAGGCATCCACCGACAGGTAGGAATCACAGTCGCGGCCTTCGGGTTGAAACTCGCGGGCATCTATCAGGATGGCCTGCTCGTCGTTTTCGGGCCCCCGCAGGCTGTCGCGAGTTTCGAAGTCAACCCGCCGGC
This sequence comes from Kiritimatiellia bacterium, assembly GCA_030744755.1. GTDB lineage: Bacteria > Verrucomicrobiota > Kiritimatiellia > UBA8416 > JADHWI01 > JASLPY01. Next base: position 12,376 of record JASLPY010000029.1, read on the forward strand.
AGGTGCCACCTCCGTTGGTGGTAAAGAGGGGCTGTGCGTCAAAAATCAACTGCAGTCCCTGTCGCATAATAGAGATCACCGAGCTGCGCTTCTTGGTCCCGGTTGGGTAGCGTCGGTCTATGCACAGGGTCAATGCCTCGATTCCCTGCAGGGGGTTGCGCTTTGCGGCAGCCGTCGCGAACTCGTTCACCAGCCACCGAAGCCGGTCATAATCCATCTCCACAATCTGTTCAACAATGTACCGGTACAGGTGGCTCGAATCCGAATTGCCCAACGCCTGCTCGATCAGGCTCGCGTCTTCATCGCTGTTCTGAGAGCAACTTATTTCCGCGGAGAGATCACAGTGAACCTGGTTGGGAGCGGTATGCAGGGGCTCTCCGAACTTGTTGGTTGTGATCAGATCGTAGCCATCACCATCCCCTTTGGGTACAACACTCATAAGGAAAGCGCCGCCGTCGGTAAAACTGCCGCCACGGGCATTCCAGTACTTGTCGGCCACCGGTGTGAAACGAGAATCCTCCGCGGCCAGGTTGGCCAACGTTGCGTCGATCGCCTGCTTCTCCGAGCATACCAGGCCTATAGATACTTCTCCCTCCTGCAAGGCAAATACCTGCGGACGCAACATGGCAGTATCGGTAATCCCTACCAGCTGGAAACCTTTCTCGGCCAGGTTTCGCGCAATAATAAAGAACCAGGGACCATCCGGAGCCGCATGGGTATGAACGGTTTGGATCTCGCGATAGAGACGCTGTTTCTCGGGTGTCAGCCTGTCGAAATCCAGTTCGGACGTGGGTGCCAGCGCCTCTATGATGCATTCCATGGGATACTTGTAGGTGCGCGTCATAAGGTCGAACAGCATTACAGACGTCTCAGTATCAGTCAGAAACTGCGGGTAAAGATTGCGTTGGGCCAGGAATTCGGAGACCGCGCGGTAATTGGCGAAATCACCATTGTGTACCAGTGCCTCGTTCATGCCTATGAAGGGGTGACATCCTCCGGGATGCCAGACGCGCCCCCTGGTGGGATAACGCTGGTGAGCGATCCACACGTGGGCCTTCGTGTCCGCCATCTGGTAGTACTGAACCACCGCCTCGGCGTAGCCAACGATCTTGAGGATCAGAAGGTTGCGGGCATGAGACAGGACAAATGCGCGCTTCTCGCCCAGTGAAGCGTAGAACTTCTCGTTAATTCGATTGGAATTCTGGAAGACAAACTCGTCCTCCAGCTCACGCGGCGAAAGGAAGCCCAGCTTCTTGTCCTCGGAGAATTTCTGAAGGACATCGGGCTTCACCCTCACGAAGTACCTCATCACATCGGGAGGCCTGACCTCCAGCAAGGGCACGTCGCGATAATCATCCACCGTGGCCAGCATATAGGAATGCTGAACGTCGAAGAATGGTGTCACAAACTCCTTCTCTACCTCACCCCGGGCGTCCGGGTTCAATAGAGCCACCTGCAGGATATAGCTCTCATCCAGTACTTCGCGTGAGACGCCCATTTCTTCAGGAATCAACCCGCAGGCGGCGATGCCGCCGCCTTTTCCGTTGCCGCGATTGCGCATCTGGATCGATGGTTCGTAGATGTTCTTGCCGCTGACCGGGATGGAACAGGCAAAACCTGTTACACCACAGCCGCCCTCGGCTTCCGGTGACTTGGGGAACCAATCGTCCCGGTCCGGCCGAAAGTAGGCGCGAGAACGGGTGATGGCCTCTGCCCTGTCGAACGAAAACAGATCGCTATTATTCATCAAGAGTCTTCCTCTGCACCTTCGTAATCGAGGTGCGTCAACAGATCGGTTCTGCCTCGGAGCGCGGTGACGGAATCCAGCCCCAGGCGCCACAGGATATCCACCAGGATTTCCCGCCAGGCGTTGTACATGTTGACCAGGCGCTGTGTGCACCAGTCGGTGCTCAGCACCTGGTGCAGTTCCGCGTCGGTCGTGCAGATCCCGCGGGGACAGCCACGGCCGCTCTCGCAGCGCCCGCAACGGATGCAACTGGTGGCCACTACTTCGGCTGTGCCGGTCACAATTCCGTCGGCTCCCAGGGCAATGGCCTTGACAATGTCCCATGGGGTGCGCACGCCGCCGCTGACGATCAGCGCAACTTCATCCCGCACTCCTTCGTCAACCAGGAACTGGTGCACGTTGCTGATGGCGTACTCGATTGGCATGGCGATGTTCTTCTTGGCGATATCCGGAGCTGCTCCCGTACCACCATAGCAGCCATCCAGGTGAACGATGTGTGTCCCGGCGCAATAGGATCCAACCGCCACCATCTCCACATCATCCGGCGTAGAAACCTTGGTAGACAGAAGGGTGCTGCGATTGACGTGGCCAATCCAGTCCAGATGCTTCTTGTGATCCTCAATTGAGTAAACACTGTGGAAGGGGAAGGGCGAGAAGAGCGACGTGCCCACAACCGCTTCACGCATGGCAGCGACCGTGGGGGTGTTCTTATCGCCCAACAAGTGGCCGCCCAGCCCGGGCTTTGCGCCCTGCGCATACTTGAATTCCACTATACGTGCATGCTGGATGGTCTCTTCCCTTACCCCGAACAGTCCGGTGGCCACCTGGGTGATCATGTGATCCTTGTAGGGGACAAAGCGATCAGGGTACCCCCCCTCCCCCGTGCAGGAGAATGTGTTCCAGGCCTTGGCAGCACGCGCTTTCCCGAGCTGAACCCGGATGTTGGTGGAACCGAACGACATCCCCCCTCCGTACCAGGGGACGTCGATTTTGACCTTGGGACGATCGTCATCTCGTTTGTTCAGGACAATCTCTGTAGATATGTCTTCTTTCCTCAGATCAGATGGCGGAGCCCCTGGAAAACGGATACGCAGGCGATCGAAACCGCCTTCCGATGCCCCGATCTCACTTTCCAGATGTGAAGGCGGCGCATGCCCCGTTTCGGCCATCATCCAGCAGCTGGCCAGCAGGTCCGGTGTCCAGCGACGATCACCCAGCGTTTTGAATGCCGGGTTCTCCGACAAAGAAAGAGCGCCCTGCGGACAGGCCTTAACACAGAAGTGATCCGTCTTTTCGCAGTCGTACCCGGAGCAGAGGTAATCGAAGGGCCGCATAAGGTTCCGGTACCCCTCCGGACGACGATGGACATTGTTGGGGCAGATTTCCACGCACTTGCCGCAGGATATACAGGCTGACGAACGGTGGATACTGTACTTGCCCAGTTCATTGCGGTAGCGAGGCAAAGCCAGGCGCACCTCTCGATCAACCCGGGCAAAGTCAGGATGGTCCGCGAAATCCTTCCCCGACTGGCTGACGGGAGGTGGGACATCAAGTACTTGTTGTGGGGTTTCCATTTACTCCAGTACTCCAATCCTGCAGGCTCCCGGCCCCGTTTGCGGGCGCCGACCGTTGGATTCATTAATCAGCAATTCTCTGGAAAATCCGCTCATATGACGTAATCCGTTTTACGCTTGCCGAAGAGCCGTCCGAACGCCTGCTTCTCAAGATCCTCAACAAACATGCACCGCCCGGTTTCCCCGCGCAATCGCCGGGCTTCACGAATACCCATGGCCCCCATCATTTCCAGAAGCTGGTTGTGCCAGGTGCCCATGAGGTTGGTGACCCGCTGTGTCCCGTATTCCTTCTCAGTTTCTTCCAGCCGGATGGAACATGGATTTCCATGTTCACACTCACCACAAAGCCGGCATTCGATGGCGAGAAGCAAGGGAATGTCGATTGTCACGAGATCAGCACCACAAATCACGGCCTTGGTCATGTGTTCGGGAAGGGCAATACCGCCCGAGGAAATGAGTGTCATCTCGTCCCGAGTCCCGGCCTTGAGAAGCGCACCGTGCACATCGCGTACCACGTCACGCACGTGACGCGGTGAATCCGGAGCATCCTCGCGGCCACTTCTGTCATGCACCAGGTTCACGACTTCCACGCCGGCACCGACAAGCGACACAACTCTCCCCGCCACCGAGGGCGACGCCATTACGCGTACAGCCACAATGCGTTCCGCCTTGGCATTCTTCAGGGACTCCACAGTATTTAGAACATCAGGACTGTCGGGAATGATTACCATGGGTGAGTCGACAAAACTGTCGCCGTTGCTCCCATTATTCAGCAAAGGGATGACCGTATTGACCATCGACGCGTCCTGGTCGCCAATCTCATTCTCACGGACAATGGAAAAAAGACCCAGGTTCTTTGCCACATTCGCCAGAATGCCGGGCACCGAACCGCGCAGCCAATTGACGGGAAGTTCGGCGAACATCAGGGGAAGCGGAGAAGATATGATTGGCGGTGACTTAACATCCAACTCGCCGTCATTGAAACTCAGGTGATTCAGCTTGCGGCCAATGTCAACCGAAGTGTTGATGTACTCGCGCCCGTGGATACCGTCACGGGTCGGCCGAACAATTTCCGACATGTCGGTCCACATGGAATCAAACCCCGGCCCGCTGAAAGGACCGCCGTAACCACAACCCGAAACCGGAATACTGCCTGTTTCCGCCTGGAACCATGTGGTGAGAAGGATCTCCGGCTTGTAGTAATCGTCTCCCAACCGTTCATACTCGGTATTAACGACGCGGGTGAGGATGTTCTTGGTGCAGTTCTGGACGCAGGTCAGACATCCCTTGCATTTGTAAATGTAATCCAGGTATCCACGCTCTTCGTGCAGGGCAGTCGTCTCTTCTTTGTAGATATCGTAGACGCACCCCTTCTTGACACAGTTCTGGCAGCTCGCACAGTCTTCGCGCCAGTCTACGATACCCAGTTTTCCCTCGATTCTAAATCGGGGAGCTTCCGGATGTGTGTGTATGTGATACTTTTCAGGCATATTCGTCTACAACTACCGGGCTAGAGGCCAGACATCTCCTCTACCATCTCCCGAAGCTTCTCTTTCAGCTCGTCCGTGGAATCCTTCGGCGAGTGATGCAGCATGGCTACCTGGTTTTCCTTCATGCCGATTTCTTTCAGCAGTTTCTTGGCCAGGTGAACACGCACCTGGGCCCTGTAGTTGCCTTCGAAGAGAGTACAATCTCCTTCCGGGCAAGCCACAACGCATACACCACGTGCACCATCTTCAAAGGCGTGCAACAGGTACTGGATGTCAGTTCTCCCGGTGCATGGGAGCATTCTAACCACTATGTGGCAGCCGTCCTGGTCCCATTGCCGAGGCAAGGTACCACTATCGGCAACGCAGTTCTCGCATAGACAAACCAATATGTCTGGAGTTGTCTTTACTGCCATTGTGAACTTCCTGCAATCGATATTCCCAGATAACGCGAACGGTGGGTACCCCTTCTTCAGGAGCACCCACCGATTTCATAGCGCAGAAGATACTATCACAGATGCTTAGTACATGAAAAGCATTTCTGTGTAAGTTGGCAATGGCCATATCTCGTTAGGCAGTACGGCTTCCAGAGAGTCCGCCGCTTCACGCAGTTCATCCTGTGCTTTCAGGATGGCCAGGGCTTCTCCGCCGGCAGCCGCGGCTTCAACATTCTTGATTCCGGTCAACAGCTTGCCTGTCCATTCATTGACCTCGCCCAGCAAATCCTTGGCCGCCGCAGTATCACCTACACCGACATCTGACACAGCCTTGATGGTGTCGGCCAGTTCTCCCTGGTATGTGATAGCCGCCGGAGCAATCATGGTTTTCGCCATGGTGATTGCACATCGGCATTCGATCGCCAGTTCCTCGTTGTAGACCTCGAGGTAGACCTCGTGCCGGGATTCCAGTTCCTCCTTCGAAAGCACTTTGTACTTTCCAAAGAGCTCAATGGACTTGTCCGACAGGATCGAAGACAGGGCCTCTGTGCTCTTCTTGAGGTTCGGCAGCCCCCTGCTTTCGGCATCGGCAAGCCACTCATCGGTGTAGTTGTCGCCGCCGAACAGTATCCGCTTGTGGGTCGTAACGATCTGCTGCAGGACGTCCTGCAGTGAGGCATTGAATTCTTTACCGTCTGCGAGCTGCCCGTCCAGCTCCGTGCAGATCTCATCCAATGACTGGGCAACGATAGTGTTGAGCACTACGTTCGCCCCGGCACAGCTCTGGGACGAACCCACCGCACGGAACTCGAACTTGTTGCCGGTGAAAGCGAAAGGAGAGGTCCGGTTGCGGTCCGTCGCGTCCCTGGGAAGCGACGGCAGCGAATCCACGCCGATCTCAATCGTCCCGCCGCTCTTGGAACTCTTGGCGCCACCCGCCTCGATCTGCCCGATGACATCCATCAATTGCTCGCCCAGAAAGATCGAAATGATGGCCGGGGGTGCTTCGTTCGCACCCAACCGGTGATCGTTGCCCGCGGAAGCCACCGCGGCACGGAGCAGGTCGGCATGAGTATCGACAGCCTTCATGAGGGCGCAGATCATGGTGAGGAACTTGGCGTTCTCATGAGGATCGTCACCCGGGGTCAGCCAGTTTTTGCCATCCGGCCCGCATACGGACCAGTTGTTGTGCTTGCCCGAGCCGTTCACGCCCGCATAGGGCTTTTCGTGAAGCAGGCAAACAAATCCATGCTCTCTGGCAACGGTATGCAACACGTCCATCATGATCATATTGTGGTCAATGGCCAGGTTCAGTTCTTCGTACATCGGAGCAATCTCGAACTGCGCCGGACAGACCTCGTTGTGCCTGGTTTTCGCCGGAACGCCGAGGCGCCAGAGCTCGCGGTCCACATCACTCATAAACTCCACGACACGCGGACGGATGGCGCCAAAGTAGTGGTCATCCATCTGCTGATGCTTGGCGGGCTTGAGTCCGAAAAGCGTGCGCCCGGTCTGAATCAGGTCAAGACGGTTCTCGTAGAGCTCCTCATCAATCAGGAAGTATTCCTGTTCCGGGCCCAACGTGGCGTAGGCGCGTCTGGTTTCGTCTTCAATTCCAAAGAACTTGCCCAGGCGGCAGACCTGCTCGGACAGCGCGGCCATGGAACGAAGAACGGGCGTCTTTTTGCCCAGGGCTTCGCCGTAATAGCCGCAGAATACAGTGGGGATGCACAGTGTCGCGCCGGTGGCACTTTCCTTTATAAAGGCAGGGCTCGTAGGGTCCCATCCCGTGTATCCACGTGCTTCGAAAGTTGCACGCAGCCCGCCGGACGGAAAACTTGAGGCATCCGGTTCACCCTGGATCAGTTCTTTGCCCGAAAACATGAGAATGGCACCACCCTCGCCGTCAGGCGTAACAAAAGAATCATGTTTCTCGGCGGTAGACCCCGTCAGCGGCTGGAACCAATGGGTGAAATGTGTCGCCCCCTTCTCCAGCGCCCAGGTCTTCATGGCATCAGCCACCTCATCCGCGATGCCGGCGTCAAGAGGCGTGCCCGCTGTGATGGTCGCGCTGATCGATCTGAACGCGTTCTCCGAGAGATAGTTGCGCATTACTTTTGGACTGAACGTGTTCTCTCCGTACGCGTCAGTTAACATGATTTCAGTTACCTTGTTCATCTCCGTCTACCTCCAATTTTCGCGTCATACTCCTGTTCTGAGATAAATAATCCGGAACGTTGTTGCACATTTCCTACCAGATCTCAAGACAAACAGAACAATACTCTCAACAGGTTTATTAGAAGGCACATACAAGCCGTGAGACCCACTTACAATGCATGATCCTTATCGCCTGACATTACAATTATGTAACATGCTGCCTTCTATTCATGACTGTCTCTGCACTTTGAACAGAAAACGTTCTGGCAAGAGATGCGTCGCATCTCGGGACTACTGACGTGCTGGGTTTTACAGTCTATACGATTGAGTGGTCAATGATAGGGATTGCTCCTTGATGGTACTGGGGGTGGGCTGAGGGGCGGCTTACAGACCGTGTGGCCGATGGTGACCCTATCACTGGGACCGAAGTCCGGCCTCCAGTTTCTCGCAGACTCGGTCACGCAGGCTTTTCGGGGCCAGCACCTTTACGTCCGGCATCCACGAGAGTACCCGCGGATTACGTGTTTTCGATGGTCTGTTCCCTGCTTGTCACGGCGTAGAGAAGCCAAGATGGGACTACTACTACGTGCCCTCATGGCCTGCGCGAACGACCCCGAGTTCGCGGCGTAACCGGTCTGCTCAGAACGGGTGCCGAATGGGGGTGAATTGCCCTCAGCCTGCCGTCGTGGCCCGCCCAGGCCACCACATCAACCCCAGCCGGACGAACTCTTGCCCCCAGGGAGGGGGTTCTCGTATGGTTCAGTCAGAAATCGAGGACTTCACGTGGCCCAGCAGACGTGTTGGCCGGGGGCTTGGAAAAGCAAACTCCTATTGGCCCTACCGGGAGCTGGCACCCGCAGAAGATATGATCGAACGCTATCCCGGCTACGGCATCTGGGATCGGTCCCTGGTCTGGACTACCGCCGTGGAATATGTCTCGCGCAGTGTTGAGATTCCTCAACTGACACTACCCAACACCGGCGCACCCATCAATCTCTACGACCTCAGATCCAACCTGATAGACAGCGTAACCTACGGCATAGGCGCGCCCTGGCCCATGGCCGCACCTTCTTCTTTGGAATTGATCGATCCCGACAGCGATAACAGTGCGGCGACATCGTGGCAAATCTGCAACGTGGTGGGCACGCCCGGCACCATCAACAGCGTAACCCTGGACACGGACGGTGACGGCATGGCCGATCCCTGGGAAGAATCGATCGTTACTGCCTCCGGCGGAGCTCTCAGCGACATAACAGACGTATTGCCGGGGGATGATTTCGACGGCGACGGCTTCAGCAACCTGGAAGAGTACGTGGCAGGACTCGACCCAACGGTGGATGATGCTGATCTCTTGCGTATCGAAATCGACAGTGTCCTGGGCAAGATCCAGGTCAGCTTCGACACCATCCAGCCTACCGGCACCGCCTACACCATAACCCACGACCGTCTCTACAACCTGCTGAGCTTCTCCAGCAACCGCATCGACTACCTAACCTGGTTCCCGGTAGACGACTACACCAACCTGCCCGCCACCGGAAGCAGCGTTATCTTCACCAACGACGTCCTCAAAACCACCTATCTAACTCTGCCAGAGACACTTAGCCTGTCGAATGCACGTCACTTGACCTATCTAATGGAACAGGGGTAACCTCCCGAAGAGAAGTGCCATATCTTATTGAATAAGCAAGTACTTGCAGCTCATCCGACTACCGCCCCGGCAGGCTTTGCGTCGTGGTAATAGTTATGAAGCGCACTACATGCTCCGAGCAGGATTCTATTGAGTGATACAGGTTGGGCCACAAGACCTAATTGATCAACCCCTACAACGAGGCCTTTGAGAATGAGTGAGGAGATATGATGACAGACAATGCGACAATTGACCGAATCGACGTTGAACCAGAGGCACAGGTGGATGACCGGTTGAGTGACCAGGACAAGGTGGCTGTGATCGGTGAAGCCTATCGCAAGATGCGCAAGCAGATATCCAAGACGATCATTGGGCAGGACGAGGTCGTGGAGAAGCTGCTGACCTGTATTTTTGCCGGCGGGCATTGTCTGCTTGTCGGAGTTCCCGGTTTGGCGAAGACGCTTCTGGTAACAACCTTGAGTGAAGTCCTGGACCTGGATTTCAGGCGTATCCAGTTTACGCCTGACCTGATGCCGTCGGACATCACGGGTACGGATATCATTCAGGACGATCCGGTGACGCGTGAACGGGTTTACAAGTTCATGGCCGGCCCGATCTTTGCCAACATCATCCTGGCCGACGAGATCAATCGTACGCCGCCGAAGACTCAGGCAGCGCTCCTCGAAGCGATGCAGGAGAAGCAAGTCTCGGTCGGCAGTCAGGTCTATCAACTGCAACGGCCCTTCTTTGTCATCGCCACCCAGAACCCGATCGACCAGGAAGGGACCTACCCGCTGCCGGAAGCGCAGCAGGACCGCTTTCTCTTCAATATCTTCGTGGATTATCCCAATTTTGACGAGGAGATGGATATCGTCGAGACGGTGACTTCCGGCGCCGGGGAGAAGGTCGAGGCAGTGGTCTCGGCAGAGGAGATCCTCCGTTTCCGAGACCTGATCCGACGGACACCGGTCGCAGAACACGTGCTGCGGTATGCCGTGACGCTGGTGCGCGCCTCGCGGAATGAGAAGGACGAGGCACCCGACTTCATCAAAGAGTGGGTCAGCTTCGGGGCCGGCCCCCGTGCCGGACTCGCCCTGATCAGCTCAGCGAAGGCCCGGGCAATCCTGCACGGCAATTACCACGCGTCAGTTGAAGACGTCATTGCGGTAGCGAAACCAGTGCTTCGGCATCGTATCGCGCCGAACTTCGCAGCACAGGCTGAAGGCGTGACCTCGGACACCATCATCGAGAAGCTGCTTGAGACCATCCCTCGCTTCGAGTAAGGACATATAGAGAGATCATCTGTGAAGAAGTACCTGGCAAAATACCTGAACCCCAAAGCCATCTCCGCGATTGGCGGATTCGTGCTCAACCCGAAGGGGCTGGTCGAGGGGAACATGGCGGGGGCTCATAAGTCGCCGTTTCACGGGTTTTCGGTCGAATTTGCCGGACACCGTGAATACCTCCCAGGCGACGATCCGAAGCACATCGACTGGCGCGCCTACTACAAAAGGGATAAGTATCTGCTGAAACAGTATGAGGCGGACACCAACCTGGTCTGCCAGCTGTTTCTGGATGTAAGCGAGTCGATGCGTTATGGCTCGGGCGAGCTGACGAAGTTTGAATATGCGAACTATCTCGCGGTCAGCCTCGCCTATCTGGTGACCAGGGCCCGGGACAAGATCGGCATTGGCCTCTTTGACGACCGCGTGGTGCGGTATATCCCACCCTCGAACTCACTGGGGTCCACCTACACGATCAGCGAGATGCTTGAAGGATTTGTCCCGAGCAAGAAGTCCGGGATCGACAAGACCATCCTGGATTTCGCCGAACGCATCGGACGACGTCAGCTGGTGATTCTGATCTCCGACTGCCTGCTGGATATCGAGCAGCTGAAGTACGGGATGGCGCGCCTGCACTATGATCATCACGAGATCGTGCTCCTGCACGTGATGGACCCGTATGAGTTGGACTTCCCGCTCGACGGACACGTGAAGTTCAAGGGATTGGAGGGTTTCAAAGAGCTGAAACTGCAGCCGAAACAGATTCGCAAGGCCTATCTGGAAAAGGTGAATAACCACATACGCAAACTGCGTGCCGCCTGTGATGCGAGCCGTGCAGAATACGTCCTCGTCAATACCGGGCGCCCGATCGAGGAAATGCTGTTCGGCTATCTGACATCGCGTCTGACGCATCTCACGCGAGGGGGCAGACGGTCGTGATGCAAAGGCGAATATCGAATATTGAGGTCCCTCAAGAAAGGCGAACGCGCCTTTGGCTTCCTGGTTTCAGAGTCTCAAGTTCTCAACATTCAACCCCAGACCCCATGAATAACAATGTTCTCTTTCGTTAATCCATTCTTGTTGAGCGGTCTGGCCCTGGTCAGTATCCCCATCATCATCTATCTGCTTCACAGGCATCAGGTGAAAGAGGTGGAATGGGCGGCGATGCAGTTCCTTCAGGAGATCATTGACGAGCAGCAGAAGCGGCTGCGGCTGGAGGACTTGCTGCTGTTGGTGCTGCGGGTGTTGATGTTTGTCTTTCTGGTGCTGGCCTTGGCGCGCTTGGGATTCAAAAAAGGGTCCGTCCCCCTACTGGGTGACAGTGGGGACGCGCTGGTGGTGGTCGATGCGTCGTATTCCATGGCGACGAAGCAGGGGCCGCGCACACGCTTCGATGCGGCACGGAGCAAGGCTGATGTGATTATCCGAGCATTGCCGAAGGGGCATGGGGTGTCGTTGGCCAAGGGTTCCGAACAGTCTGAGACCGTTCTTGGCGGGAATCTTGCCGACCACGACCTTGTGAGAGAGACAGTCAAAGAAATGCAGGTCACCGATTTCGCCGGGCGCCCGGACAAACTGGTTGAGTATGTCCGGGACTTCACGAAGAAGCTGCCCAGTGTAGACCAGACGGTGTTTCTTGTATCCGATTTCCAGGAGCGGGATTGGGGCAACCCCAATGAAGGGCTCAAGACTGCCCTGACGGATCTGTGCGAGAAGCACACGGTTGTGTTTGTGCCTGTAGGTGATGACTCCGATGCAAACCTGCTTGCTGCCGACCTGACTCTGCTGCAAGGCGCAGTACGGGCAGGCCAGAGAGCCCATTTCGCAGGCGTCGTGCTCAACCAGGGGTCAAAGATCGCCGAAGACGTGCCGGTCGAGCTGATGGTAGACGGGGAAACGATCGAAACCCGGACGCTGTCAATCGGTCCCGGGCAGACCGCGGAAGTTCTGTTCTCGCACCCCGTTATCCAGATGGGTCAGCATCGGGCCGTGTTGAAGATAGGTCAGGACTCGAATCCGGCAGACAACCAGCGGTATCTCTCGTTTGAAGCGCACGACCGTCTTAAGGTGCTGGCAGTTGTGGATCAGCCGCCTGCCGCAGGGATAGCGAAGCCCACAGATTTCGTAGAGCTGTGCCTCAACCCATTCCGCGATGCTTCGGAGGATCCGCGTGCGCTCTACAACTTCGTACACATCGGGATGCAGGAACTGCTGGCGGAAGACCTGTCTGAATATGAGTTGGTGCTCATCGCCGACGTCAGTGGCACCACCGCCACCGAAGCAAAGCAGCTCGAGACCTATGTCCGGGCCGGCGGCGGTGTGCTTTTTTTCATGGGCGGAAACGTGGACCCCACGCTGTATAACGACAATCTTCACCGAAAAGGAGAAGGTCTCTTCCCCTGGCCTCTTCTCGATGCACCGATCAAGAATGACGACGAAAAGGAGCCGTTGCTGCTCAGTATTCAGCAGGCGGACCACCCTGTATGGCGGCACATCGTAAACGGGAAGAAAAACTACATGGGCACCGTGCGCTTCTACGGGACGCTGGGCTTCAAGCCGAGCGAATCGAAGCGGGCGATTTGTCTGGCTGCGGTGCCCGCGGGCGATTCAGATGCCGCCGCGATTGCAGAATTCACACTGGGTACCGGCAAAGTGATTGTCGTCGGTTCCAGCGCAGACCTGAGCTGGAACAATTTCGCGGCATGTCCGACCTTCGTCGCCTTCATCCAGCAGGCCCTCAAGCGGCTCCGCATTCCGCGACTCGAGGACAGGCAGTATTGTGTCGGAGTCTCGGTCAGTGAACAGGTGACGTGGGAGGAATCACAGTCGTCCTGCGAGTTGATCGATCCTCAATCAGAGCCCCGGTCTGTTTCAGTCTTGAAGGAGGGCAATCAATACTTGATGCACCTTGGTCTTCTTGGCAGTGCAGGCGTCCACACGCTGCGTGATTCAGGGTCGACGGACGGCCGGGAATTCAGCGTCAACGTCAACCCGCACGAGAGCATGATCGTCTCCATGCAAACCAGTGACTTGTCGAAGATCTATGGCCCGATGGGCATTGTGGTCGACGACTCATCTGACCTCTCGGTTGCGTTCTCCGGCATCGGCACCGCTTCCGGACTGTCCAATTTGTGCCTGGTCCTGGCCATCCTCTTCTGGATCGGTGAAAACCTTCTGGCGCACCGTATCGCGAGGAGGCAGGGATGACGGGATTCCTCGACTGGCTGCTGGGGACGAAGGGCACAATTGAAGTCCTGGACTTCAATTGCGCCCTGAAGATTGGGCTGCCCATCTGGGTCGCCGTCTTTGTGCTCGCCCTGATCGGCTTCTACTGCCACAAGATCTATAAGCGAGAGAGGGCCGACCTCAGTCCACGGCTGCGTCATCTGTTGAGTTCGCTGCGGTTCCTGACCTATGCGGCGCTTCTGCTGATCTTGATGAAGCCCGTCCTGCAGATGGACCGGCTGATCGAGCCTCGGAGCAATGTTGCCATCCTCGTCGACAGTTCGAAAAGCATGGGGATCGTGGAAAAGGGGGCACCGGCAGACTACACCACACTCGTAGCAGAGGCCACCGATCTGGATGCGGCCCAAGCCAGCAAGCTGGACCGGATCTCCATCGCGCAGTCGATCCTGAACAACGGGCGCAGCGATTTACTTGGTGAGTTGAAGGACAACTACTCGGTCCAGCTGTACTCCTTCGACAAGGAGGTCGTGCCCAACGGCGTCCGGGAGGACAACGGAACAGCGGTCATGCCGGAGGTTACCGGCGAGGTCACTCAGCTCGGAGCGGCCATCCGCCAGGTGGCTCAGGATTTCCGTGGACAACCACTTGCAGGCATTGTCGTGCTGACCGACGGCGGCAGCAACAAAGGCGAGAGCCCGGAGGTCGTTGCGCAGGAGATGGGGAACCGGGGGATCCGGGTCTTCCCGATCGGAATCGGGGTGCCGCAGGCCGTAGACATCAAGATCGTCGACGCCAACATTCCCGAGCTGATCTTCAAAGACGAGGAACTCGCAGTTGAGGTGACCTTTGAGGGCGCGTCGATCGCGGGAAACAACGTCAGCGTGGACCTGTTCCTAGGCGACGAGAAGATCGGCGGCAGGGATATCGAAGGCAGGGACGGGGTGTTCAAGGAGAATTTCGTGATCCGTGCGGAAGAGGCTGGGGACTTCACGTTCCGCACGACGGCGAGCGGGCAGCCGAACGAGTATTTCCTGGAGAACAACGAGAAGAGTAAACAGATTCGTGTGATCGACAACGCCATCCGCATCCTCTTTGTGATCGAGAATCCCAGCTGGGAATACCGATACCTCAAGGGCCTGATAGATCGCGACCGCCGGGCGGAGGCAAAAGTGTTTATTCGCCGCGGCGACCCCGAGCGCGCCCGAAGCGACGAACAATATCTGCCGCGATTGCCGTTCGACACCATCTCAAAGGACTTTGACTGTCTGGTCTTCTGCAATATCAGGGCCGACTACTTCGACACGGAGAAGATGCAGAAGATCGAAGAGTATGTGACCCGGGACGGCGGCGCGCTGATTATGATCAGCTCGACTTCGGGGACGCCCGGCACCTTTGCGGGAACGCCCATCGGTGACATGCTCCCGGTACAGTTCCGCGCGATTGCGGAGCACGAGAGCCTTGACCTCGACCAGCGCTTCACACGCCCCTATCCACTAAGCCTCTCTCGCGAGGGTCAGTTTCATAACATCACACGGCTTACTGCGCTGCCCGACGAGAACGAGACGCTGTGGACCCGGCTGCCGCCGCAGTACTGGTACTATAGCGGCATCAAGCGCTTGAAACCCTCCGCCATTGCATTGGTCGAGCATGGCAAGGCTGTCAACGAGTATGGCCCGATTCCACTGGTGGCAACCCATCGCTTCGGCAAGGGACAGGTCCTGTTTATGGGGTTTAACTCGACCTGGCGCTGGCGGCACAAGGTGGGGAACCGCTACACGAACCGGTTCTGGATCCAGACAATCCAGTTCATAGGATTGCCGCACCTGCTGGGGAACATGAAGCGTGTACAGCTCATGAGCCATGGCCGCAGCTTCTTTATGGGGGAGCGCATTGCGATCACGGCCAAGGTTCTCAGCGAGAATTTCACGGCGGTACGTGATGACTTTGTGACGCTGGCCGCACTGAACAGGGAGACTTCAGAGGAGAAGAATTTCAAGATCCAGAGAGATCAGACCAAGGAAGGCTTTTTCGCAGGCACGGTTCATCTGCAAAAGGGGCTCTGGGAGATCTGGGTGGACGGGTATGCTGAAGAGGACCGCCTGGTGTTGAGCATCCGTGAACCGCACTACGAATTTGAGAAGCCGGCAATGCAGCAGGCGAGTCTGGAGGCGGTTGCCGATGCGTCCGGCGGTCAGTTCATTACCCTGTCCGATGCCGGGTCGCTACCCGAACGTATCAGTCAGGCAGTGCATCCGATCCGGTCGCCGGTCGAGAAGTCGATATGGGACACGTGGCTGATGCTGCTGATCGTCACCTTCACCGCATCGCTGGAATGGTATCTCAGAAAACGAGTTGATCTGCCATGAGACGTATCAAACAACGCCCTGAAAGCCAACGGCTTGAGCAAGCCCTGCTCCAGCTCGGTCTCCGCATGCGGCGTCAACACGTCTATCGCGGGCTCATCCAGTTGACGTACATGGCCTTCGCCGGACTGTTTGTCTTCTTCCTCGTCGACTGGTTGACGAAAATGCCGTATGCGGTGCGCCTTTGCGTCTGGGTCGCAGCGCTAGGCTACGGTACCGCCTGGTTCATCCGCAAGCCACTACGTGCAAGCCGACAGCCTGTCGACGTGCAGAAAGTGGGTCTATTGATCGAAGAACGCTTCCCGGAACTGCATAGTCGGATGATCTCCACCCTCCAGTTTCAGGGGGAGGACGGCCTCGGCAGGGAAATGTCCGTCAACCTGGTTGAGGGCGTGCTGGATCAGACCTTCGACCAGCTGCCCACTATCAAGATGGACAGCATCGTCGACATGACAAGGCTGAAGCGCGGTTTGAAGTATATGGGGATATCGATCCTGCTCATCGCGGCGGCTGGAGGGATCGGGCAGGCCTCTTTTGGCGCCTTCATCCAGCGTCTGGTCATGCCGAGCGTCGAGTACCCCACCAGGACTCAGATCCTGGAAGTCAATGCGCCGAAAGTGGTCCCCATCGACACTCCGTTCACCATGCACATCCGTGCCGGCGGCCGTATCCCCCGTGTCGGGCATATGGAGATACGCAACAAGGATGGCTTCGCCAGCAACATTGAGTTCTCGCTTGATGACGGGGCGAACGACCTGTTTACCGTCGCAATGCCGGGATTCTCGGAGGCGGTAACGTACACCATTTATCTGGGCGACGCCCGGCATGGCCCCGTCAGCCTCACGCCCGTTGCCCGGCCGCACATCAAAGCGCTGACCCTGGAGGTCGTGCCCCCAGCCTACACGGGAGAACCCCGTGAGCAACTGCAAACCGGCAGTGCCCGGGTCATCTACGGTGCGACCCTCACACTCCGGATTGAACCGACACAGCGATTGAAAACGCTCAAGCTCGTCAGCTCCGACAAATCGAAGAAGCTTCCCGCGATGAAGCGCACAGACAATGGTGCATGGGAGACGACGCTCTCTGCCGAACACTCCCTGGTCTATACAGTGGCCATGGTCGCAGAGACAGGTCTGAGCAACGGAAAGCTCCCGCATTACCGCATCTCGGTCAGGCCGGACAGGGATCCCGTGATTCGCATTACGAAGCCATCACTCGTCACCGAGCTCGCGCCGGTCAGCAAGCTGCCGCTCGCGTTCGATGTCACCGACGACTTCCAGCTCAGCGAAGTAACGATCCTCTATGAAATTATGGAGAGCAGTTCATTCGGCGAGGAAGACGACAATCCACGTCAGGGCAAGGTGTTCAGGAAGATTCCCGTCACCGGGAAGAAACTCCAATTCAACGGATCCTGGGACAATGCGATGATTAACCCCGAGCCCGGACAGCAGATCCGCGTCTGGATCGAGGCCGAAGACAACTGTGTGGACGGGGCACATCTCACTCGCTCCAGGGATTTTACCGTCACCGTCATCACCGCCGAGGAGTATCGCACCATGCTTCTCCAACGGCTGCAGGAGACCGTTGAACCTGCGGCGGACCTTATTCTGGATGTCCGCAGCAGCAAACGAAAGCTCAAGAAGATCGACAAAGAAGGAGGAACCCCCAATGACACTCAGTAGAACGATGGCCATCGTACTTGTGTTCGGCATGGCACTGACTGCGGCAGCTGATGAGAGGATGAACCGTCTCCGCCGCCAGACAGCCGGCGTCCGCAAGATTCGTCAGCAGG
Source organism: Kiritimatiellia bacterium (assembly GCA_030744755.1). GTDB lineage: Bacteria > Verrucomicrobiota > Kiritimatiellia > UBA8416 > JADHWI01 > JASLPY01. Next base: position 30,029 of record JASLPY010000029.1, read on the forward strand.
CCGGCGTCATCGACCGCGAAGTGCAGGCTATTCGCGAGCTCATGGAGGCATCCGGCGTGATCCCCGAGGAATCGCTGCTGGCGGTCAAGAGGATCTCCACCGAGGTCGACAGTGCTGCGAACCAAAGTCTGAACAAAGCCCTGGTGCACATTGCCGAGGCCCGCGACAACATCGCCAATACAGCACCGCACATCGCGTCTGCCATCAGAGAACAGGATGCGGCCGAGAAGTCACTCAAAGATGCACACCGCGAGGCGACGATCCAGGCTCAGGTCAGCCTCCTGATGGACCTCCTCACCCGCCTGCGGGAGGATCTGGTGGCCCTCCAGGAGCAGGTACGTGAAACCCAGGACTCGACGTTGGCCGGCAACAAGGTCGACAGCGAAGCAATTGCAGAGAAACAACACCGACTGGCCGACCAGCTCGACCCGGCTCAGGAAGCGTTGACGTTCCTCCGGGAAGAGGGAGAGATGCCCGGGGCCGCGCCGCAGGACGCCGGCAAACGGCTTGATACCGCAGCAAACACCATTGCACAGGATCTCGAGGACGAACAATACTCGAACGCGATCACCGGGCAGACGAACCTGATCGCCTGGATCGACCGCATCCTCAATCAGCTGGAGGAGAAGCAGCCCCAGGTGCAGCCCCAACAAGAGACGGTCCAGAACATGATTGAGAAGATCGAGGAGCAGAACCAGGATATCCAGGAGTTCCAGGAAGAGCAGGAGCAACAACAGCAGGAACAGCAACAGGAGCAGGCTCAGCAGGAACAAGCCCAGCAGCAGGAGCAACAGCAGGAGCAAGCACAGCAACAGCAGGCTGAGCAAGCCCAGCAGGAACAGTCCCAACAACAGCAGGACCAGCAGACTCAACAGGAACAGTCCCCACAGCAACAGCAGGACCAGCAGCAGCAACAGCTCCAGGAACAGCAGCAGCAGCTTTCGCAGCAGCTGCAGGAGATGAATCAGCAACAGGCCCAGGCTGAGACCAAGAAGGCACAGATGGAGATGGAGAAAGGCAATATGCCCAAGGCCCAGGAGCATAACCAGAAGGCCAAAGACATGCTGGAACAAACCATGGCGAAGATGCAGGCAATGCAGGACATGATCCAGCAGGTCAAGGAACAGAACCAGGATATCCAGGAGTTCCAGAAAGAGGGACAACAGCCTACGGCGGAGAACGAAGAGTTCAACGACCTCCAGGCCCAGCAGCAGGAGCTCTCGCAGGAGATGCAGGATATGAATCAGCAGCAGGCCCAGTCCGAAGCCGAGAAGGCGCAGATGGAGATGGAGAGCGGCAATATGCCCAAGGCTCACGAGCATAACGAGAAGGCCAAGGAACTGCTGGAACAAGCCATGGCTGCGGCGATGGGCCAGGAAGAGATGAAGGACGAGAAGAAAGAGATGCCGGCGCCGGGGCCGGGTGAAGAGGAGTCGGAGGATAAGAAGGAAATGGCGGGGGGAGAGAGCAAGGAAGAAAAGGAAAAGAAGGACTTACCTAACTTCCAGGCGAATGAGCTGGACACGGCCGAAGTTTCAACCGGAAGAGGTTGGACCCGCGAACTTGGCGAGAGCGCGAAGACCAGCATGCGTCAGGGCGCGCGAGCCGAAGGGCCGAAAGCCTTCGAGTCTTTGTCCTATCAGTACTTTAAAGCCATGGGCGCACGTTAATCGAGGTTGTTATGCTGAAATCTACACCGATACTGATTCTGCTTCTCTTCTGTGTCACCCTGCACGCGAACGAAGACACGGGTGTGACCATCTCTCCCGAGGTCGAACGCGCCGTCGAGCGCGGTCTCGCGGCACTGGCCAAGGAGCAGAAGGTCGACGGTTCGTGGGATGGGAGTTACGGCAGGAATGTCGGCGAAACATCGCTGTGCATCATGGCGTTTATGAGCACGGGCAACCTGCCGGGTGAGGGCCAATACGGCGAGACCGTCGCCAGGGCCCTGAACTGGGTGATCAAACAGGCGAAACCGAGCGGATTGATTGAATACGACAAACAGACAAAGCGCGCCGCCGTGATGTACGGGCATGCGCTTTCAACGCTTATGCTGAGCGAGGTCTGGGGCCAGACCCGGCGGCAGGACGTCGGCAAGGTCCTGCGCAACGCCGTAAAGCTCATTTTGCAGGTGCAGGGACCCGCCGGCGGCTGGGGCTATAAAACCAAGCCGGAGGACGGTGATACATCGGTCTGTGTCATGCAGATGTTCGCGCTGAAGTCCGCCCACGAGGCAGGAATCCACGTACCTTCCGCCGTCATCACCAAAGCACTGGACCTCGTTAAGAAACGACTGAACGAGAAGAGTAACAAGTTTGGATATACGCATCCAGGAGATGCGTACATGGATCGTTGGGGATCATCCGCAGCAGGTACGTGCATTATGCATATCTGCAACGAGAAAGACCCCAAGTACGTCAAGGAACCACGGCTGAAACTCACCGAACTGATGGAGACCAACAAGAGTAATCACCACCTCTACTACTTCACCTACTACGGTTCGGTCTCCTGCTACTACGCTGGCGGCGAAGAATACCGGGCGTGGAAACAGGTCATGGAGCCGCGGATCCTCGAAGCGCAGAGAAAGAACGGAGACTGGGGTGCCCGCTATCAGACCGCCTTCGCTGTACTGGCGCTGGCGTTGCCGTACCGCTATATTCCGATCTACCAGCATTAGGCAGACTTTATGATGAACCCGACAGAGGTCATTGGACGGATAGGACAGACTGGGTGGGCGCGCCCCAACAAACAATCCGTCCCATCCGTCCAGCACAGCGCGCCAAGAGCCTGGCTGATTCTCGTAGGCCTCACCCTAACCATACTCACCACCAATGCGGCGGAGTTAATCAGCCGCGACGGGAAGGCATATGAGGGTACGGTGGAGTGGCGGAACAAAGCGTTTCTGGTGCAGACCGACGGCTCGCAGCAGGCAGTTGCGCCCAAGGATATGGTGGAGATCCGTTTCAACGCGCCAACAACAAAAGCGGATCCCCCGGGCACGTTGTTGACGTTGGTCGACGGATCGGTGCGAAGCGTGAGAATTTCGTCCAGCTCGCGGACGAAAGGATTGCGTATCGGGGAGACTCTGAAGAGGGATGCACCGATACTCCGCTACAACTTCGACGCGCTCTCGAAGGGTGCGGTCCCGAATCTCGGTACTGCTGGTGCAACCTACGATGGAGAACTCATGGCCGGTGCCAAACTCACGGCCGGAAAACAGGGCCGGGGCGGAGCAGGAGAAGCATTATCCATCGCGGCCAACAGCGGCCAATACATCCGCCCTCGGACCGCCGTGCCGACCCCCTGCAAGGGTGAATATACCATCGCGGCCTGGTTCAAGAATCTCTATCCGGCTCACAACTGGCGGACACTCACCCGTGCCAATAGAGGTGCGGCGGGGCATCACATCATCGTGGGTGGAAACAAGCTGGGGGTCTTTCACGGGGGGTTTAGGGGATGTGGCGGTGAGCTTGCTCCGGGCAACGCCGAATGGAAACATATTGCCGCCGTTTGCGGGGACGGGGAGACCAAGTTCTATGTTGACGGCACGTACGTGGGAACGAGTTCCTGTGTCACTGGAGACGACATCTATGCCATCGGCAACTACCACGGCGGCGGTCAGCCTTTTGCCGAGAAGATCGACGACTTCTGTTTCTTCGATCGCGCTCTCAGGCCATCGGAAGTCCAACTGCTTTTTGCCAAAGGCTGGTCCAACCTCGTTCCTGTGGAGTATGTCCCTTTCAGCCACGTCCAATCGATCGAATTCAACCCCATTCGCGGGACGAAGGCGCCCAGGCTTCCACCGTTCAAAGAGGGTCAGGTTCATATTGTCAAGATCGACGGTACGGTGGTGACCGGGGAGTTCTCCTATATCACATCACTGCTCGTCGGCGCGAAGGTCAATGGGAAGCGTGAACGCTTCCGCAGGAATGCGCTTGCCGCCATCCATTTCCGGCCGCCCGCCGCGCCGAAGAGTGATGAACTGCTCGTGCGGACAGCTTCCGGCGCCCGGATCCTCGGCAGTGTTGAGCAGCTTACCAACGATACCCTTGCGATCAAGACCCGTTCGGGCAAGATCGACATCTCCATGAAAGACCTGATCTCCATTGAGCGGGTCGGCAGTCATGTGACGCCGTTAAGCGATCTGAAGCCGGCGAAGAAGAAGGAGACGGCGTTTCTGGACATGATCCACCCGCCCCAGATGAATAAGGACCTCTTCGGCTTCCCGCTCCGCGTCGGGGGCGTGCAGTATGCCAAAGGGATTGCGATGCACTCCCGCACAGAACTGGTGTTCGAAACCAAAGGCGCGGCATTGTTCGTCGGGATGGTGGGGCTCGACACCCGCTACAGCCGGCTCGGTACCGCCAGCTTGACGATCTCCCTCGACGGCAAGGCGGTCAAGAATCTGCAGCTCATATCCCGGGAACCGTTCCAGTTTGTACATGTGCCGCTCGGCACCTGCAAGACGCTGGGCCTGATCCTCGATTACGGTGGGCTCGGATCCACCGGCGACCACGCATTGATTCTGAACCCGAGACTGGTGAAGCGCTGACCTATGCGACGACAACTCACAAAACTGCTCATCACATGCGCTGTTCTTGCCGGGGCTTTCCATGTCTCCGCCGAGGAGGGCCTGAATAACTGGATACGGAAGATCGGACGCGACACGCCGCACGCGATGCTGGCAATGGCCAGGGCGATTGACAAGGTTCGCATCGCGGCAGACAAGAGTAACGCGAAATCCATGGTCGCCGGGCCTGTGGATGTCCGCCACCTGGATGAACTCAAGATTGCCGACAGTTATGTGGAGTACGCGGGGCGGAAAGTCACATTCAAACCCTGGAACAAGGATATGGCCGGGAAACCCTGTGTCGCCCGGTTGGGGTTCTCGGGGCGGAAGGGTATGGAGGTTGTCATTCGCGCCAGTGGCCGTGCCGCGTTCCTGAACGGGCGCCCGCTCCAAAGAATCCGTGATGAATTCTTCAGCGCACCCGACGGCAGAGTCGCTATCCGCCTGGAGCAGGAGAAGAACAGCCTCGTCGTCGTTTCCCAGGGAAAAGCGAGGCCGCTGATCAGCTGCATCTACCCCGCGCAGTCGCTGGAGAGATTCTGCCGGGAACGGCTGCAGAACCTGCACCGCGCCAGCCCGGAGACTGATCAACTGTGGATCGATGTACTCACGCACCTGGCCCAGGAAGACGCTGAGCCGCTCGCCGAGGGGATTCTCCTGTACATGGGACGCCTGGATTTTCAAAGCCCCGGCAGCACTCTGGTTGAAAAGATCCGCAGTGCCGTCCCCAAGGAGTGGGGTCGTGGAAGACGCCCGACACTTGTCCGCAAAGCAACCTGGCTGGAGACATACAAGGCGACACTGCGTTCGCAAACCGTGGACGCCAATCTGACGGCGGGCGAGGCTCACTATATTGGCCCCTTCAGACCACCCGGCGCGGATTGGTTCAAGCATGCCTTCGCGCCTGAGAAGAAGGTCGATCTGGCGGCGGTCATCGAACAGAAATGGAAAGTCAAGGAAGAGACGAAAACACGCCAATTGAAGTGGCAGCTCAAACCCGAATCGTGGCGAGACGGGCGAATCAATGACTTGCGAGCGGTGATGAATCCGCCCGATCACGGCGCGGCGTACATTTACAAAACATACACGGCCACTCGGGCGGGGACAGTGGACATATCAGCCGGCAGCGACGATGGGCTGATGATCTGGCACAACGGCAAGAAGGTTTGTGAGGCGGAGGTTGCCCGAGGGTGCGCCCCGGATCAGGAACTGTTCTCCGTAGATGTGACGCCTGGCAAGCAGACTTTTCTTATCAAAGTCACTCAAGGTGGATGGGATTGGGCCTTCTACTTTGAGCCATTGGCGTTCTCCAATATCTATGAATTCCTTGCGGTGCTTGAGACGATGAGCGCCTTCCCGGAGCAGGACCACAGAATCCTCCAGGTTTGCGAGCCCCTGGAGAAGATCGCCAGGGATGAAAAGCAGGAGAAGCTCGCAGGGGTGATCGCCCAGATCCGGCAGTCGCACCCCATGCACAGACTCACCCGGATCAGCCATATCCTTGCCTCGATGAAGAAACGTGAATTGGCGTCGACATTGCTGGTGCTCCGCTCCCATATGCCCACATCCGACATTGCACGTATCCTGATGAGCGGACGTGACACTCACACCCTCAAACAGGCGATTGAAGGGATCATCGCCCTGGGTCACGACGCCTTTGCGTCCGAATTGCTCGCAGAGATTGAGAGCGCGAATACCGCCTACTGGCAGACAAACAGCGAGGCACTGGGGGAGATCTACACGCACCTGGGCGAGTATCACGCCCGCCTGGGCAATTTCGCAACAGCCCATGCCGCCCTGAAGAAAGCACAGTTATTAGGGACACGTGTTCGACACGACAATCTGATCGCGGAGGTCTCGGTCGCCGAGAACGGAGAACGCCAACTAACCGTGAACCCGGAAATCGAACAAATGTTCGAGGAGACACGTCTTCTCATCCAGGAGAGCCAACCCAGCAAACAGGCCTGTGCGAAGTTCTACTCTTTTCTGCGTAAGTATGGCCGGGAAGGGCTGAAGACCCCAGGCGGTCTGCAGTCCGCCGCCTCGGCGCTGCAGAAAGAACTGCAGTCTCATCCCGATCTGCAAACTGCACTCACAAACTACATTACCGAACGCCTTGCGCCCCAGATCAAGACGGCCATCGCGGCAAACAACATGGACCGAATGGAGGCCATACTGAGTGACTTCGCGGGGTTCATGGATGAGGCGCCGCTGCGCAGAAGACTGATGCGCCTGAGCATGGACCGGGGTGCATTCAGTGCGGTTCACCGCCACGCATCACAGCTGCTCTCGGATCCGGAGACACGGGCATTGGCCGCGGCCCATCTCATGGCTATTGCCGCTTTCGGACAGCAACCGGAGGAATGCCGGCGATACATTCCCCCGACTCTGATGGACGCGACCGTCCTGTGGCAGGGGAAGAAGGTCACGCTGCGCGCATTGCAGAAAGCGCTCGGCCTGCGCGACCTCGTGGCGCCGGAGACGAGCCCTGCCCCGGGCAAACAACTTGCCAGCATTCGGATCCCTGTGCAGAGTGACGTCTATCGCGAACTGCGTTCCCCCACCTTGTTGCGATGCCGCCGCCAGCCGCTCGAGCTGGTCCCGTTCGGCAACCATATTCTTCTAGGCGGACCCGATTTCCTTCTCCTCTTCGAACCCGCGACAGGTAAGGTCAAGTGGAAGCAGTCAATCCCGTTCACTAATGTCGGTGCCACCCTGTACAGTTCCCCCGTGCGCTTTACCCCGTTCATCAGTGCGGGTCATGCCTGGACATTGTCGGGGGACAGCAAGCCGACCGGACGGCGCCCTGCTCTCGGAGAACATCAACTCAATGCCTATGATATGCACGGCGGCTCTTATAACTGGTCTTCGGTGTGGGCACCTGAGCTGAAGGACTGGCAGGTGATCACGCCTCCGTTCGGCGCGGGCGGCTGGGAGCGAGTGTTGCTCCTCACGAGAAATGGGGACACGACACCAACACTGGCCCTGGCCTCGTTTGACGCCGCCCAATCGCGTGTCACACGCGTGCGACCGCTGCATCGTGTCAAAGACTTCGTCAAACGTCATTACAAGCCGGACCTCGCTACCGTGCGTTTCGGCGCGACATCGACAACCGACCAGCAAGCGCTGTTTGCAGCCACCGGCTGCGGGTCGCTGATGAAGATCGGGCTTGGTGACGGTCGATTGGCCTGGCTCAAGACGTGGCGGGAATCACAGGTGGACCAGGCAAACTACAACGCCGCCGCCGCCAGCCATGTCGGCGTTATCGGCAAACAAGTCGTCGCCTACCTGCCCGAACTCCTGCGCTGGTGCGGCCTCGACCACGACACCGGACGTCTGCTCTGGCAGCATTGCGCCGCGTATGTCCCCACGCAGATCCATTCACGCGGGTCCACCGACCGCGTTGTGTTCTCAACTCACGACAAAGACCGGGAACCGGCCCTGGTCCGTCTCGACCCGGGAACCGGACAGGTCCTCTGGAGCAGGCCGACAAACGGCCTGGAGGTCACGGGAGAGGGAGTGACACTCGGCAACAAAATCTGGCTGCCTTGTGACCGAAGCATCGCCGTATACAATGCGGCCGACGGCGCATACCTGGGGCTCAGGCCGACGCCATTTCCCGTCCACAAGATCCGCGTCGTGGACGGACGTTGGTACCTATTCAGTGACAATCAGCTGTATGTCTTCAGCGGCCAGGGTGACTTTGTCCCAAAACCGCTGCCGCCAACCGTCAAGGCCGCCGCCGTGACTGCCGCAATGCCGCCGCCGGAAGCCGACTGGCGCGGACCGCTGCTGCGCGTGGGACAGGTCCGCGTCCCGTTCAAGACCATTTCCGGATGGGACGGGGAGGAGCATTCCAGATTTTCCTCACGTCGCCTGCCAGATCCAAGTTACTCCTTTCTGCACACGACCATCGAGAATCGCCAGGCCACGCTGTGTGCGCTCGTGCGCGAAGGCGTGCGCACCCCCGAGGGCTTTCAGCCGCCCCAGCTTGTCTGGAGTGCGACCCTGAACAACCCGCAACTGCACGGTGATCGGGTGCTCACGCATACCCACTGGGAGATCCAGGTGCGGAACATTTACGACCTGACCCACCTCACCCGCTACTCTATACCCGTCCCCGCCACCACCGTAAACAGTGATTTCCCTCGAATCCTTGGCGCTGCGTGGTCCGACGACGGCAAATCCATCGCCATCCAGTTGAGCGGTAACAGCGTTCACGTCATCGCGGTATTATCAGGCAAACGTCAAATCGCCTTTGATGTCCCCCACGGCCTGTCCACGATCGACATGGCCGCAGGCAATGTATCGCTTGTAAAACATGGGAAACGCTTCGCCTTTGACGCGAAAACGGGCAAGCTTGTCTGGGAGATTCCCCGCGAGACATCCCCTGACCGCGCCCCGGACTCTGTCCCTGGGATGTTCTACGGATCCCGCATCCACGGTGGCAAGAAAATCGGCGATCTTGTGGACGCCCGAACAGGGAAGATCCTGCATCGAGGCCAGGGACACTGGGCGTGCACGTTTCGCTTCTGCAGTGACCGCTTGATTGCGCAGCATGAATCGGCGTTCAAGGGACCGGAGACTAGACCGATGCCCGGCATCAAGAAGTGCTTTGTCGTGGAAGGCGGCGGTGCACTCATCTTTCACGACAGCGGCAAACTCATGTGGTTCGACGGCAAGCGCGAGCGGCCGCTGGAGTTCAACGACAAAGCCCCCGACCACATCAAGGGATACTGGAAGGGTGGACACGGCAGACCCCGGGGAGCCCGGTTTCGTGATCAGATTTTCTTCGGCTTGCAAGGCCACCAACTCCTGCGCTGGTCCACAGTCGACGGACGTCTCTTGAAGAACAGTCAATCCCTCGGCCAAGGCCCCCTTCTCCCGTTCAAACACTCCCTGGCTGTCCTGGACAACGGCATCCTGACCTTCTTCGCGCCGGAAGCCACTGAAAGAAAGACCGCCCATACCAAAAAGAACGGAGGGTAGTATCAAATAGAGAATGAACCGTCTCATTACTTGATCTCTCGTTACAACGGGGGAAGATCAAGTAGTGAAATCAGGTAAAGAGATTAAGTATTCATCGGTAACGGGAGATACAAATGAAATGCCTATCATTGAACTGTAAAACAATGACAAGATTGAAACTTCATCAAGCATTCACTGTAATGGCAATTGTTGCTATGGCAGGATCAGTGCTTGGCGCAGATTGGAAGCCTGTGGGGAGCAGGATCAAAACACGTTGGGCAGCGAAGGTTACCCCTGCGAACGCTTGGCGTCAGTACCCGCGTCCGCAGATGGTGCGCAAAGACTGGCAGAACCTGAATGGACTGTGGAATTATAAAGTTCAGCCTGTTAGCAAGAAGGGCGAACAGCCCAAGATCCCGACGGAATGGCGCGGGAAGATCCTCGTACCGTTCTGCATCGAATCCAGCCTCTCTGGCGTCGGACATATCCTTGAGCCGACGGAAGAACTCTGGTACCAGCGCGAAGTTACGATCAAGAAGGGCGGTAACCGCATCCTGATGCACTTCGAAGCTGTTGACTACAAATGTTGGCTATGGGTTAACGGCAAGAAAGTCGGCTCCCATACGGGTGGAAACACTCCGTTTTCCTTCGATATTACCGACGCTGCTGTTGACGGTAAAAACGACGTCAAACTCATGGTTGTCGACGGCACCGCGAAGTTCCAGCTCCTCGGCAAACAGATCGAGAAGCCCCATGCCATCTGGTATACCCGCGTATCCGGTATTTGGCAGACTGTCTGGCTGGAAACCGTACCGCAGACCTACATCAAACGCATCAAGATCGACACCAGCATCAATCCGGGCGTCATCAAAGTAAGAACATTTGCCGGCGGTGCTGCCGATAAGGCCAACGGCGTAAAGGTCACTGCCTCCTTCAAAGGCGCAGAAGTTGGAAGCGTCAAAGGTACGCTCGACAATGCCGCGATTACCATCAAGGACGCAAAACTCTGGTGGACCCACGAACCGAACCTGTATGACCTCAAAGTCGAACTCCTCAGCGGCGGCGCAGTACTGGATACGGTCGAATCCTATGCCGGCATCCGTGCAGTCGGAAAAAAGAGAGACGCCAAAGGACACTATCGTTTCACCCTTAACGGTAAATTCATCTTCCAGCTTGGTCCGCTCGATCAGGGTTGGTTCCCCGACGGCCTGCTTACACCGGCTTCCGAAGAAGCGATGATCTACGATATCGACTACATTCGCGACTGCGGCTTCAACTTCATCCGCAACCACATCAAAGTCCGCCCCCGTCGCTACTACTACTACTGCGATAAGATCGGTATGATGATTTGGCAGGATCAGGTTTCCGGGGCGCCGACGCCAAAATGGACTTACTTGCATCCCAACCCAAAAGATGCAGATTGGCCGGACTGGGCGCACAAACAGTGGATGTATGAGCTCAAAGAGATGATGGATTACCTCCACAACAGCCCGAGTATCGTCATGTGGGTTCCGTTCAACGAAGCCTGGGGTCAACATCGTACGATGGAAGTTGGGAAGTGGACCGTCGAATACGATCCGTCCCGCCTCGTCAATATCGCCAGCGGCGGCAACTTCTGGCCGGTTGGCGACGTTGCCGACCAACATCATTATCCGCATCCCAAGTTTCATTGGTTGCACGACCCACGGATGAAAGATTACGCTAAAGTCGTCGGCGAATTCGGCGGTCATGGATATGTCGCGAGTAAAGACAGTCTGTGGTTCCCCGGCAAGAAAAACTGGGGCTACGGCGGTTTGCCGAGGAACAAGAATGAGCTGCTGGCTCGTTTCAGGTTATCCATGTTTTACCTATGGGAACTCAAGAACAAGGGCATTGCCGGCGGCGTCTACACCCAGACTACAGACGTAGAAGGCGAAGTCAACGGCTTGATGACTTATGACCGTGCTATTGAAAAATTCCCGCGCAAGCAGCTCAAAAGCCTGCATAACATGCTTTACTCAGGAAACCTGACCGGTGAGTACGCATTGCCGATGGCGCATACAAACAGCACAGCGGTCAAGTACACCACTTCTGAACCCAAAGCGGACTGGTTCAAACCTGGTTTCGATGATGGGTCATGGACAACTGGTCCAGCCGGTTTAGGCAATCATACCGTCAAACACGCCGTGGTCAAAACCAAGTGGGACTCTGGCAATATCTGGTACCGGACCACATTCGATTTCGACAAGAGTAAAGGCATTCCCTGGCTCCATGCGTTTTTCGATGAGAACCCGGTGATCTACATAAACGGCATTAAAGCCGCTGAGCTCAAGGGCTATTCCTATTGGTACCTCTTGCTTGAGATTTCACCTCAAGCAAAAGCGTCCCTCAAGCCGACCGGCAACAACCTTGCCGTCAAGTGCGACAATGCTGAAGGCGGGCAATACATTGACGTTGCTATCGCCTACAGCGTTAAAGAGTAGATTCAAACGGTATGTGTTTTGTTCTTCAGAACTAGGGTACGACCGCGCTGGGTGCGGCTGGGTGCGCCAAGGGGCTGGATGAGTTTTTTTGACCCTACGAGGGGACTATCGGTTTGGCCGGAGGGGGCTAAATGAAGCGTTGGGGTATTCTGTGTACGGTTCTCATTGGAACCGCTTGTATTTCCTTTGCAGCGGACAAGGCGCCCACCAAGAAATCAAAGGCCACTGACGACGACGCATTCTCCGCACCGGGGTCTGCCGGAGCGCAACTGAAGGAGAGCGAGAAACCCAAGACATCTGCATTGCAGTTCTCCTTGATCGATGAGGCTCTGGGACCGTGGTTTGAATGGAAAGAGAACCTCAGGAAGAAGACCGGCCTGCATATCGCCATGGCCTACTCGTACCTTCACATGTGGGCCAGCGACGCCCCGGAAGAAAGATACGACGCTGCGGGTGGCGGCATCTTCCGCCTGTCGGGTTCATGGACGCTGGTGAATCGCGGCAAACGAAATGTAGGACGCATTGTCTTCGAAACAGATCATCGCCATCGATACACGAAGCTTGAACCCCAGCAGCTCGGGTTTCACGTGGGCTATTTCGGCATACCCGGCCTGCTCTTCAACAACACGGAACACATTCTTGGTGAACTGAGCTGGCAGCAGGTCCTCAACGACGGAAAGACCTGGGTCGTCATTGGACGCTATAACCCAAACAACGTGTTTGACGTGCTCGGCTACGCGAACCCCTGGGTCACATTCCAAAACTATGCCATCGTTCTCAACACCAGCGTGACCATGCCCGAATACGGGATAGGCATTGCCGCATCGCACTGGATCAACAATCAGTGGTACGTCAACGCAAGCGTCAGCGATATCAACGGGCACCCGACGGTCATTCGTTTCTTTGAGGATTTTCACGAGGTCTTCACCATCGCTGAAATCGGCTGGTCACCCGAGCGTTGGGAGCGCTACGCGAAGAACATACATGTGACCGCGTGGCATGCAACTGCACGCGAAAACGTACGCTTGAGGGATGGGGCTGACATTGCAGAGGGCAACGGTCTCTCTATTGGTGCGCACTGGACATTCTTCAAGCGGCTGGCCTTCTTCTTCCGGGGCGGATGGTCGGATGGTGCGTCGCGTATGGCCAAGAGTTCTCTAGGGGGAGGACTAACATACAGTGCTCCAACGCGAGACGACATGATTGGCCTTGGTATGAACTGGAGCGAGCCGGCAGACGAGAGTCTTGAAGCACAGACGGTCTACGAGCTGTTCTATCGTGTCCAGCTCTCCCCTCGTCTGGCCATCACGCCGTCGCTCCAGTTTGTTGACGACCCTGCTCTTCCCGATGCACCGGACGATCATCTCTGGTTCTACGGTCTGAGAGGCCGATTCACGTTCTAACCCGCAAGTTGGATAGAGATCGTTTGGTTGTCCCGCGTATAACCCGCATTTCTCACCGGATGTCGAACCAAAACGGTGAAGACTAATGCCGGAGCGGGGATTAGTGATCTGTGACTTGTTCGGTCTCCTGACCTGCAGATGTCTCAGTTCCTACCAGCTTGCTCCCGCGGCCGATAACTATGGTCGAGAGGATCAGCACAACAATTCCCGCAAGAATCACGTTGATGGTCTTCTTGCTGCTGCCCTTCCATTCTTTGGTCAGCAGGCCAATCACGTTGCTGGTGATGATGATAAAGGCCATGTGCAGCGACCAGCTCGCAAACCCGTACTTGCCCATCTGGGTTTCACCCATGCCGTAGAAGAAGAACTGCAGGTACCATAAAACTCCGGCAACCATGCACAGAGTGTAGTTCCGTCCCAGGGATCCGCCGTCTTTAGCCTTGCCATAGTTCGAGAACGTCTTGTTCTTCTCACTCAGCCAGATGCAGCAGATGCAGTTGGTCGTGAAACCGCCAAGCAGAACGACAACGAGCAGCGGGATGTTGGAACGGACTGCATGTAGTGCAGGCTTTGGCCTGTCTGAACCAACTTTCTTTCTGCAGTTGTTTTGGGTATAGGGGCAACCATCGTGCCCCAACTGCCATATCCGGTAAGAACATGAGCTACGAGAGTTTTAGACATATAGCCATGTATGTTTGTTCCAAACTGTAAGAGAGGTGAGTATGACAAAAACAGCAATGACTCGTATGACAATTCGTTCTGCACAGACACTAATGTTGGTGATTGCTGCGATGCTGATGGTTTGTGCATCAGATACTTTTGCAGCCAGAAAGAGTACATCACAAACGAATAAAGGGCGGATCTCTTATACCAAGAACGGCCGTATTCACGTCAGTATACCCGGTCAACCGGACGGTGAGCCAATTATTAAATGCAGGGAAGGCCACCATGACTTCAAACCGTCCTGGTCGAAGAAGGGCTGGCTGGTGTTCTTCCGCAGAGTTAAGAATGATCCTGACACTCTGAAATGGAAGACTGATCTTTATATCGCCGGATACAACGGTAAAGGACTGCGGAAATTGGCCGACGGCGACACAGCCAATTTCAATCCGACATGGACGCGCGACGGTTCCCACATGCCAATCTGGAGCAGGAAAGACAAAGCGCATAAATGGACTACTTATAATATCATGACTACGACGATAAATGGCAGTCCGGGTACCGAATATCCACTTACCGCCTCCCGCTACCACTCCTGGGCGTATTCATGCCTCAAAGACGGCCGGATCCTGGTCAATTCTACGCATGACGGACCACTGCAATATTACCTCATGACTCCCGGCGACAACAAAAAGAACCCGAATCCGACGTTTGAGCTCATAAAGTGCGATCTTGCTTCGAAAGGGTTTCTGGCTCGTATCACCCTTACGCCGGATGAAAAGAAGGTATGTTTCGAGTTCAGCCCGCACTCCAACAAAAGCAAAGATACCGGCCGGATCCTTTACCACGGCAAATTCGACAAAACGAAGCGGGTGATGTACGACCTTGTACCGTTTGCCAATCATAAGCCAACCCTGGATTACGCCTGGTTCGCCTACCCGCGTTGGCTTGAGGGCTCCAACAGAATTGCCTTCCATGCCAACAGCACTGGTAAAGGTAGATTGTTCATTTACGATCTGAAGACCAAGGAAACGAAGCAGATCTCGACCGATGAGACTGCGGACTATCGCTATCCTCACGGCGAGATGATGCCGAAATAGACGAATAGCATTCTGCATACGATATTGCGGCGCGCAAGGGACCCGCCGTCGCCAAGGCGTGGCACGCTGCACGCCCTAGCTTGTTTTGACAGGCTGCATGCCCTATCCCGCCAGCTTGCTCCCGCGGAGATGTAGCGCGTATCGACATGGAAACGCTAGAGCAACTCCTCGCAATGTTCCGCGAGCTGCTGTACCGCTTCAATGATTTCGAGTTCGTCGTCAATGCCGAGATGCTCTATCAGCGAGGCATATGCATTCTTGTGTATGCCGGAGAAGGACCTCCCAGCGCAATCGCCGCCGTCTTCAGATCTCCCCCGCCCGGAATGATACTTCTCATCCGGTAGGCCCTATCCCTACTCCACCTTCATGTTCTTCATGGGCTTTCGGGTCATGGCCTTTTTGCTGTAGGAAGCAAGCAGGGTTTTGTCTTTGCTCGTCAGTTTAGTTTCGGTGGTGATGATCTTGATGTTGGCATCGATCTCGTGCCGGAGCCGCATGCCGATGAGGAGCATATCGAACCGCTTGTCGTTGAGGACCCAGCGGATCGCCGCGCCCGGCAGCTCTTTGATGTCTTTCTTCTCGAACTCCGGGACAATGTAGCCCGACCACGCACCGAGCACCCCTGCCCCCACCACTTTCATGGCTACCAAGGCCACCTTGAGCTCGTGGGCTTTCGCTATACTCTTCTCCCGGAGTTTCAACATCTTCTCAGAGAAGACCTGGTTGTGCCCTCTTGGGATGAATCCGAACGCCGGCATGTAGATATCGAAACCTCCCGTTTCGATCATTGCCAGGGCCTTGTCGAAATAGCCGTGGGCGGACAGTCCAATATGGCGGACCATCTTTTCGTTCTTCAGCTTGACCAGCTCGGCGTGGATCTTCTTCGCCTGGGGGATACTCATCTGCTGGAGTCCCGGCGTACCGTGGATCAGGATGCCGTCAAGGTAATCCGTCTGCATCTCGCGCAGCGACTTCTCAACCGCACGCCGTACCTCTGTCTCCCTCGTCGTTTCCACTTTCGAGACAAGGAATGTATCCTTGCGGCGGTCTCTGAGCGCCTCACCAATGATCGACTGGCTCTCCATATAGTTCCCGGCCGTATCGAAATAGCGGATCCCCCGGTCGTGCGCATAACGGACCAGCTTGACCCGGTCTTCACGCGACAGCGGATTTGCCCAGGCCTTGGGAAGCGCTGCGCCCCCGTATCCAAGGATCGGCAGCTTGACGCCGACCCTGCCGAACTTCCGCAAGGGGATAGCGCTGGATGAAGCACCGTTCCCGGGTGCCGCGGATGCGATACTTGCCGTTGCCGCCGTGGCGGCGGCACCTTTCAGAAAACCGCGTCTACCGAACCTGCTGTCCACTGGATTGCCTCCTCCCTTGGCGTACATTATTCACGATGTTCGCTAGAAGCCTGACTTGATCTGTGCGGGCTTCCATTTCATGGCCAGTTTGTCAAGCTTCTCGCCGACAATCTCGATTGACCCCTCGTCGATCTGGCCCAGCCCCATCTCATGCCCCATGGTGAGCTGTTTTATCTTCTTTACATCGTGGCTCATAATCCTGGCTGCCGTGGCGTCAGCCGCCATGACATCCTTGCTCGCAATAACCGCCCAGGATCCGATACGCTTCCTGACGTCAACCGTTTTGCCCCCCTGCCCTAATGATGGTCCGTCCTTTTCGAGACACATGGAGAAATCCACGATCGACAGATCCGGCTTTACGGCTTTGGTTACGTCCAGGAATATCTGAGAAATCGCGCGGGGGCTGCTGTGATCGAGACTCCCGCGGTTCCACCAGGAATTATCCATGAACTGCGAGTACCCCTTGATCCGTATGATCCCGACGAAGTTCTTCGTTCCCAGCGTCAGCTGGGCCCACGAATGGGTCTTGGCGACCGGGATCGTAATGACCTTGTCCGCTTTCGTCACCATATCCGCTATGGCGATCTTCTTCTGCTTGCACTTTGAGGGGATCTCTGCCCAGCCCGGTGAGTCGACCTCCAGGCAGGCCAGCTTGACATTGCCGCTGTACTTCGCGCTCAGGCGCTTCGCTTCCGTGACCATGTCCTTCTTGCCGTCCAGGGTCTTTATCTCCCTCCAGTCGTACTTAGGAAGCTGACTGCCGTCTCCGATGATGACCTCCCTCGCGCCGGCTTTCAGACACTCATCTGTCACGGCAAGAATGATCTCAGGTTTAGTGCATTCTCCTGTCGCGAAACACCTGTTGTGCTTCGCCCATGGGGCACTGACGAAGTTGGGCTTGATGAATACCGTTTCGTCTTCCTTCACCACGGTCTTCATGCCTCCCAGCGCCTCCAGTGCGTCCAGCGTCATCCTGGCCAGGTCGTTTCCCTTGACGGCGGAGACCTTGGATTTACCAGCTTCCTTGACTGCCGCGAAAAGATGCGGAGCGTTCAGGGCAGAGACGGCACCCGCCGCCGCTCCGATAAAGTCACGTCTGTTCAGTTTCTGCATTCCCGCCCTCCTGGCTATTTTGGGGTGTCTTCCACGTGAGGATAACGAAAGTCAATGGAATCGTCCGTGGATACCTGCTTCGTTGAACCGTCAGCCAGCGTATAAAGGAACAGCCTGCCCTTCCCCGTGGTGTTGGCATGGTAAATCACCGCCTTACCGTCCTTCGTCCATCGAGGATACGCGTACCAGGCCGGCCTGTACTCTTTGTTGGCGATCACCTTGGGATTCGAGAACTTCAGTTTCTTCACATCGAAGTCGGCGATAGTCATGGCATGTCCCGGCTCCTTGAATTTGTGGCCGAGGATGTGACCGAAGCATATCTTCTTTTCATCCGGCGAAACGCTGATCCGGGCCATCAATCCCTTCGCCAGCAAGCCGCCGTCATCAATCCGCTGATATGTTGACTTCCCCCCCGCCTTCGGAGTCATCAGGTAGTAGCCATAACCCTTCGCCGGGTGCGCGCACTCCACCAGGATGCGGCCATCGGTCAGACTGGAATGTACCCAGTTGTGATAGCTCTCGTCGGTCAGAGCAACACATTGTTCGGGCTTATTGCCAATCTCGCTTCGCATGATAATGAAGTGTCCCTTGGGGTGCTTCCGGTTCCAGATAGGCGAGTTCTTTCCGTCGCGTGTCCAGGTAGGGTTGAAGTTCGTGTGCTTGTCATCGGTCAGCTCCTGCCGACCTGTACCGTCCGCCTTGACGATGCAGAGAATGGTCTTCCACTTGACAACAACCGGATCGTCCTTGACCCTGCGAAAAAAGACCAGCATGTCACCTGTCTTCGACCAGGACGGCTTGAAGTCCTCCCACCCCTTACCCGGAGGGACCATGATAGGATCCTTTCCATCAATCCCGGAAAGCTTGTCCACGCAGATCCTGCCGTTTGCGTAATACGAGAACCTGTAGTCAGGTTCGGCGGCCTCCGCTGTGACTATCGAAATCGCTGAAACTACCGCTGCTGCCAGCGCCGTCATCTGTTTGCCCTTCGTTCTCATTTACCTTTTCCTTTGCTGTCTTCCCGGTTTCAGTTATGCAGTTCAACGTCCAGAATTTCCAATCCAAAGTCTTTGTAAAGAGTGAGAATCCAGCACTCATGCAGCTCCAGGCCGATCGGTGACTCATGGTAGTGTTTGTGCCCCATGTCCCTTCCGAAATCCTTAAGCGGGATATCCACTTCAAAGTACTCTCCTTCGCCCGGGCTCGCTTTTATGGTCTTCTTCACGTGTGAGTACTTCCCCGCGAAGCCGCCCTTGCGGTGATTGGCTGTGAAGCCAATAACAACCATTGCATCCTCTCTCACTATGCCTTTGACCCTGATACTCGATCCGGCTTCCAGAATCGGTGTCGACGCGCGGGTGTCAAGCGCCGCTACGTAGATCAGAAAAGGGGGCTGTTTGCCATCGTCGCCCCGCCAGAGAAGCGGCCTTGCGCGAACACTGCTTGGTTTTCCGTTTGATGCATGGCGCAGTTCCCCGTAACCGACATCCCGCCTGAGGACCGCCTCCCATGTGGAGACGGAGTCCTTGTGCCGCTTGGGCTTGAACTCTGTCTGCTGTTCCAATGCCGCCACGATAACGTGGTCCGCCGGGACTTTGCTCGTGCTGCCGTCCGCAAGCCTTCGGACCTGGATCAGGCCTTCTTTAACCCTGAGACTGGTCGACTGCTGCTCGCAGGCCACCTGGAATTTCGTTCCCAGAACTTCGGCTTCCGCGGTGCGAGTAATTACGCGCATCGGCTTGTCTTTCGGTTGGGGTTTGACATCTGCGAACATGTAACCCTCGCGGACGTGCAGGATCTTCTGGTGTTGATGCTCAGAGATAGTTACCTGGGATGAGCCCGAAAGGGATATCTTCGTGCCGTCGAGAAATTCACATTCAACCCACGAGTCGTGGTTCAGCGTTTCCAGCACTCCGCCATGGATCGGTGTACCGATCTCCAGGTCACTCCTGACACGCCCGCCTCCGGTGGTCCACTGCACTGATCCGTTCAATGCCGTTACGCGGGCAATGGTTCTCGGGCCCGGCTCCATGTTGTGGATAACGACTGTCGCCAGGAGCGCGACCGCAGCCGCAGCTACTGCAAGGTGCCAGGCTTTCAGCTGGAAGATTCCCGTACCTTCCTTCTTTGGCGGAGCGCATGGCAACCGGTGCATTACCTCGCCAATGAATTCTTCCCCCTCCGCGGGGAGCTTCGCCATGGTTTCTGCCACGAAAACATCCTGTTGCCATGTGCTCTCCTGCTCGTTCATTCCCAGGAGCCTGTGCGTTCTCAAGCTGTCGGCGGCAAGTTCAACAAGATGCTGATCATTTGCCAGCAGTTCACGCAGCTCGACGAGTCCCGTCTCATCAAGCTCGCCTTCGAGGTAATCAGTCCAGAGGACTCTGAAGCGTTCTCCTGTATTCATGATAGGCTGCCTTGCGCTGTCATCTTGCTTTCAATACAATCGTGAAGTTTCCTGCGAACTTTCCAAAGCTGTTTCTTCACTGCCGCGACAGAGCGTCCTGAGCGCTCTGCCATTACATCAAGCGGGATGCATTCATCGTAGCGCCAGGTAACAAACCTCCGCACATGTTCTCCCAGCGACTCCATGCAGGTTTTAAGGTGGTCCAATCGCATCACCTGGTGTTCCGGCGGCTCGTCCAGCCGTTTCTCCTGCTCGAGTTCCAGTAAATTCAGTTCATAACGGGCATGGTAGTCCGCAATGCGGCGCAAACGCGTTGTTTCCGTTTTCAACTGGTACCTGGCAATTGTGAACAGCCATGCCCCGAAATCTGTGCCGACGGAATAGTCGCTGATACGGCCGTATGCAGTCACGAAGGCCCTTTGAGCAATCTCCTCAACATCAATGCCCGGCGGCGCCTGTACTGCCAGCCATGCGCGCAACGGCCGTTCATATCGGCGAACAACTACCTCAAAAGGCGCGGTCTTCCCCTCCTGTACCTGTCTTACCGCCTTATCGACGGCTACATCATCAATTTCACTCTTATAGCTCATCTTCTTACCTGATATGGCAGTTAATTCACGAGGGTTACCCCTCTACCTCCTCGAAAACTTTGCATTTTAATGATAAAGGAATGGCCCCTGTACTGCCAGAACTCAATTACAGTACTGGTTATGGGGCAATGCGGGTATGGTGGAGGTGGAGGAGACGGAATTATGGGCATGGGCGGGCAAGCCTGGGGTAGTCCATCGGTTTCGAACGAAATGGTGTATCCCAATGAGTTGGGTTCAGCCGGCGGCAGTTGTGGCGGTGGCCGTTCGGTGGGAGGCAACATCGCCGAGTCACTGGAAGGCGACATCACCATTGAGTCCGACTGGCTCAGCGAGCATGTGGGGGTCATGCCGGAAGACTGCGTGAACGCATCTGCGAGAAACTGGAGGCCGGACTTCGGTCCCAGTGATAGGGCCACCACCGCCACACGGTATGTAAGCCGCCCCTCGGCCCGCCCCCACTCACCTCAAGGAGCAGTACCTACACTGGGACGATGTCTCCTCGCTCACGAGCATGAGTTCTACCCTTATTCGACCGGCGTTCTCTGGCTATGTCGCCCGCGTCATTTAAGTCACCGGCAGCGCTGCCAGGAATCGGGGGTGCGGAACCGCCAGTCTTCGTGGAAGGACGACCTGTCAGTTTGCCTATACATTCGGAGAGTTCGCTCCGATCGAGAGCAGTGATCAAGGAAACATTGGCAACAGAATCCTTCGGTAGGCCGGTAACGTTGGCTTTTAACAAGACGTTGCCGGGCGCATTCGCCCACTTCAGGTTGCTCGTCAGGGGAACACAGGTAATGGTTGCAATTCGGCTACGGTTCAGTGCATCACACTGGACTACAACCACCGGCCGCCTGAAACCAGGCCCTGAACCGGTGGGTTCTCCGAGGTCGGCCCACCAGACCTCACCTTGACTGATTACCATTCCACGTGCCGCAATGCTCGGCGTGCGGCCCTCCGGGTGAAGTCATCGGACTCCGCTCCGACTTCATCAATAACGCTGTTCATAGTGGCTGTCACTTGATCCTCGTCATGTTGGACGACAAAGTCAGACAACGCACGTGCGTAAAGACGACTACGCGAGGTGTGGAGGCGACGCGCAAGACGCTCACCTTGCTGAAATACATCATCTGGTATTGATACTGCAGCTTTCATACCAGTAGTATTACCCATTTCGGGGGTGGAGATCAAGGGTCATTTCTACACCAGCTTTCTGCTATGTACCTGATTTTCATAGCGTATCCGACATGTCTAAGGGTTGTTAGCGCTCTGTTCTGTGTGTGGGTGTGTGAGTACGTGGGTGCATGAGTGGCTGTCGAAATTTCCGGTAAAAGCACATTCCATAATCTCCTTTGCCACAAAGCACCCCTCTGGTAACGTGATTGGCGGTCTTCCGCGTGACAACTGCGGCGCGGGATTCGCAGGGAACGATCTCAGGCAATCACGGATTGCTTACACAACAACGTGGAGACATGCTATGCCACAGGCAATTATGGATCCCGAAGAAGTGCGTAACTTCGCCAATGAGTTGAAAAGATTCAACAGCGACCTGCAGAGCAGGGTAACATCTTTACAGGCGCGCTTTGCTTCGCTTGGCGACACATGGCAGGACCAGGAACAGGAGAAGTTTGCCGAGGAGTTCCGCATGGCCATGAAGGCACTCAAGAAGTTCGTGGATGCTTCGAGCAGGCACACGCCTTACCTGCTGCGCAAAGCCCAACGCATCGAAGACTATCTTGGCCAGCGTTAGTTATGACAGTCCGAGCCAATGTTACATCTATAGACGCTGTCGAAGCGTTCAGGGCTAACCTTGTCCGCTACATGGAGCGCGCCAGGGCGACGTTGGATGAAGTCGACGCGGAGGTCGTCCGAACCAGGTTGTGGCTCGAAACAGACCAGAGAAACCACCTGGCGAAACAGGTGCGGCTTCGCGCAAGGCAACTCGAGGAGACCAGGCAAGCCCGGTTCAGCGCAAGGCTGTCGGCTTTCCGTGGAGAACAGTCGGCCCGGATGGCAGTCCTTCGGGCTGAACGATTGCTGAGAGACGCGGAGGAAAAAGTAAGAGTCCTGAAAAAGTGGTATCTTCAATACGACAACAGGGTTGAACCGCTGAAGAAACAGATCGATCGACTCCGCAACGTGTTGGATTATGACTTGCCGAAAGCCATTGCGTATCTCGCAAACATGGTGAAGGTCCTGGACGAATACACGACAACGCCGCCCCCCGCGACGGATGGCCCGGTCATCGAAACAGAAGGCAGCACGGCCCTCTCCGATGAAACAGTTGATGGGCAGCCCGGAGCACAGCCATGAGCATGAACGCCAGCAAAGGACGGCTTGCCATGATGACGAAAGAGCTCTCGGCTGACTGGCATCGGACCCTCGAATACTGGAGAGATGAAAAGAGCCGGGGTTTCCAGAAAGAGTATCTTGAAGACCTGTTCTGTGACGTGGATACTGCTGTAAAGGCTACAGATGAATTGGATAGTCTCATAGCGAGGATAAAGAAAGATTGTGAGTAGTAACCTCGGCATAAGAGAAACGTTGGAGCTCCTGGACGGCCTGCGATCTGCCGTGACCAGCTTCACGGAGAAAGAGAAGAACCTTTCCCGCGCATTAGGAGCCAGGAGCGCCGCCGAACGCAGAGACATGGCCGAGGCCATAAAGGAAATCGAGCTCGAACTCTCCAAGGTGCTTGCAGAAGCAGAGGCCGAAAGGGATTCGGCTATCAGCAGATCCCAATCCCGATACGCGGCGCGTAAACCGAGGATCGGCATCGCCCACAGATCCAGCAAGCAAAAGCTCCTGGAGAGAATCGACAGCGACGAAGGACACCGTAAGTACGAACTTCAGAAACAGATGATGGACGCGGAACGAGCCTACCCGGAGAGCTGGGAACGTACCGATACCGAGTTCGAGGATTTCAGGAGGGAACTGGCGGAAATTGACCGGTCTCTCGGCAAACTGGAAAAGAACTGTAAACGGGCGTTCCGGGGCTATCCTTCCCTGCTGCGAATATCCGGCGACGGACAGGGCGGTGCTCAACCCGCGGAACCGGAGCCAGTCGACCAGCATGCCTTGCGTGACGCACTGCAGAAGCATATCCGGCAGACGGCAGATAAATTGGCCGATTTTAAACGACAGCCACTTCCCTCAGTTTTCCGCATCCTTCCGCCATGGCTGGTGACCATGCTGATAATCGCCGCCGGCGCAGTCGTCGGTTTCGCAATGCACAACCGGGAGATTGCCCATGCTTCCTATTCAGGTGCCGCCATTGCCGCCGCGCTGCTGGCCGGTGCAGTTGGCCTGAATATCAGAGGACGACCGGCAGCGCAGGAAGCGGCTCCCGGCATTCTATCGGGGCTTGTTGAAGCACGCCGTCTGTATAAGGCCTGCGACGAAAGCTCTACAAGGAATCATGAGAAACAGCTCAAGCTCATTGATGCCCGTTGCGAGAACAAGTTCGATGCCCTGGAAAACCAATGGGGTTCGGTTTCTGATTCCGCGGAAACAATGCGCCTGTCCTGTATCGAGAAACTGGACGTGAAAGCTGCACGTGCGGCGGAAAAGAACGAACAACTGTTTCGCCTTACCCAGGAGCGAATTGAACGGGAACATTCTGATACAGTCGCACGCATCAAACAGGAGGCCGAGGCAGCCAGAAAAGAACTCACCGACGCCTGCGAAAACGGAATCGCCGGATTTCGATCGGCTAACGAAGGTACATGGAAGGAACTCGCAGAGGAGTGGCGGAACAGGATTCATCCGATCTACGACGAGGTAACAAGGGCTGACGCGGCCGCCCGGAAATCCTTTCCCAACTGGGATGATGAATCTTTCTCGGACTGGAAAGCCCCGGCAACGTTTGCAAGGGCCGCAAAATTCGCGCATTTGGATGTCGACCTGAAACAGCTCTGCGGAGACCTGCCCGGTGACGATCGTCTTGCTCTTCCGGGTACAGACCGTTTCAGCATGCCCCTTTGCCTGACTTTTCCTGACCAGGGGTCCGTTCTGTTCGAGACATGGAACTTCGGGCGCGACCAGGCGATAGCCACGCTCAACACTATCGTGCTCCGCCTGCTTGCCACCACATCGCCGAGTAAGCTCGGTTTCACCATTCTTGACCCGGTTGAGCTCGGACAGAACTTCGCCGGAGTTATGCACCTCGCGGACTATGAGGAAGCTCTCGTCAACAGCCGCATCTGGACTCAGCCGTCACATATTGAGCAGCGGCTGGCCGACCTGAACGAGCACATGGAGAAGGTTATCCAGATGTATCTCCGGAATGAATACGAAAACATTGCCCAGTACAACGAGCAGGCCGGAGAGATAGCGGAAAAGTACCATTTCCTTGTAGTCGCGGATTTCCCCGTTAACTTCACGGACATTGCTGCCCGGCGGCTTCTCAGCATTGCGGCAAGCGGGGCGAGGTGTGGCGTATACACGCTGATCCACTGGGATCACAGGCGGTCGGTCCCGCAGGATCTTGTTCCTGACGAACTGAGAAAGGGCAGCGTGTGCTTCAGCGGCCGGCAGAACAGGTTCGTGCTTGCCGACAGGATACTCAAGGGAGTTACCCTTGAGCTGGATTCTCAACCCGCGCCGGATTTTGCCACAAAATTTCTTCATCGCGTTGGTGAATCCAGCGTGGATTCAAGCCACGTTGAAGTTCCCTTCTCGCATGTCGTCCCCGGTGATTCAGAACTGTGGTCGATAGATACATCGGAGGAGCTCCGTATTCCCATAGGGCGCACCGGAGCGACCAAGCTGTTGCAGCTGGCTCTCGGTAAGGGAACCCGGCAGCATGCGCTCATAGCCGGGAAAACGGGGTCCGGCAAATCGACACTTCTCCACGTGCTCATCACGAACCTCTCCCTCTGGTGCAGTCCTGAGCAGGTGGAGTTCTATCTTGTTGACTTCAAGAAGGGTGTAGAGTTCAAGTGCTATGCATCCAAGCACCTTCCCCACGCAAGAGTAATTGCCATAGAGAGCGACAGGGAGTTCGGGATGAGTGTACTCCAGCGTGTGGACGATGAACTGAAGCGGCGCGGCGATATGTTCAGGGAGCTGGGCGTACAGGATATCCCAGGCTACAAGAGGGCCGGAGGGACTGAGCCCGTTCCCAGAACACTACTGATAGTTGACGAGTTCCAGGAGTTCTTCGTGGAAGACGATAGAATCTCCCAGAACGCGGCCCTGCTTCTCGATAGAATCGTACGCCAGGGACGCGCATTTGGAATTCATGTATTGCTGGGCTCCCAGACGCTTGGTGGAGCATATACGCTTGCTCGTACGACCCTGGGCC
Organism: Kiritimatiellia bacterium; assembly: GCA_030744755.1. Classification (GTDB taxonomy): domain Bacteria; phylum Verrucomicrobiota; class Kiritimatiellia; order UBA8416; family JADHWI01; genus JASLPY01. The sequence goes on from JASLPY010000029.1 coordinate 55,968, forward strand.
AGATGGTCATCCGCATTGCGCTGCAGTGCAGCGAGGCAGATTCCTATCTGATTATGGACGACAACAATCCGGCACCACGCCTCCTTTCGCGTCCGGGCGAAGCCATCTACAACGACTCCGCAGGAATGATCGAGGGTAACAGTCCGTTCCAGGTTGTATGGCTTCCCGACGAAGTCCGCGACTCCTTCCTCGACAAAGTGGTCACTCTGGCCGACGAACGCCCCGGAGAATACCGTGGCCCGATCATCTTCGAGGGCAATGCGCCTGCCGATGTGCGCGACAACGAGCTCCTGGCAGAAAGCATCGGTACGCGGCCCGGCGAACGCCCCGGGGCCGCCCGTGTCTGGCTGGGTGCCCCGAACTCTATCAAGGGCCCAACGGAAGCCACGTTCCTGAGACAAAGCGGACACAACCTTCTCGTGGTCGGGCAGAGAGATGAAGCTGCACTTGCCACGATGGTGGTGTCAATGGTCGCGCTGGCTGCCCAGCATCCCGCAGGAACGGCGCGCTTCATATTGTTCGACGGAACCGCACCTGGTTCAGCTCACAGGGAGCTTATCGGCAAAGTGATAGAGAACATGCGGCATGAAGTAACCGTGGTCAGCAATTCCGACACGGCCTCCGTGATGAAAAGCGTTGTCGCAGACATGACGGCAAGAGAGAATGACCCGGCAAACGCTGTCGCATCTACGTTCATCATGATCCTGGGTCTTCAGAAATTCAAGAAACTCCGTTTCGAAGAAGATTTCAGCTTTTCAATGGACGACAGCGACAGCGCCGATAACCCGGGGAGAAACCTGAACGAGATCATTTGCGAAGGCGGCAGTAATGGAATCCATGTGATCGCAACGTGCGACACTTGCAACAACATCACTCGTTTTCTGAGTCGAAAAGCCCTTAGCGAATTCGAAATGCGCGTGCTGTTCCAGATGAGCGCCAACGATTCGGCAATGCTTATAGACAGCCCCAGGGCCAGCGGACTGGGCCTCCACCGGGCAATCTTCTATAACGAGCATGAAGGGTACACGGAAGTGTTCCGGCCATACGCCCTTCCCGGCGGCGACTGGATAGAAGAAGTTGGCGCAAGGCTTTGATATTCTGCCCCTGTTCTTTCACCCATTCTGTGGGTCTGCCACCTCTTGTCAAGACCCCACCGGGCTTCCCTAGCATTTTCCGCTGTTATGTGGAGTTGGGGATTATGTGGAGTAGATTCTGCACGTTCCAGTGAATGAGGTGTGACGCCACGGAGTTACTCAACATAATTGCGGGTGGTGATGGCCGAAAGTAGCCGGAATTGAACTGGCAGCATGCGAATTGAGGATTAGAACTGGAGAACGTAACCACCCGCGCTCCCGCGCTGGAGTTCCCGAGGACCACGCCTATGGCGTGGCCAGCACGGAGGTTAGAAGACAGGAGGAGACTCAGCTCATGGAGAGCGCGCTGAATTCAACGATCGTTTTACTGGGACAATACGTTTGCAGCATTTCGCACAACGTCTACGAAAC
>JASLPY010000002.1 GCA_030744755.1 Kiritimatiellia bacterium
CGTTCTGAAATATCCTGTAAGCAATTCATGAGCAATGTGTTACAATCGAAATATCCAAATTTAACCGGACACTAGTGTCTAATAATACCACATTAGGACCCATAAAGTCAAAACTGCGCATTATCCAATTGCTAGCCCTGGATCCTCTCTTGACGCTGAACGTAAGTTCATATATAATCAATAATACTTAACTAGGAGTAATCATGCCCAGGAAAACCAATATGAAGGAAAAGATCGGTGCGTTGAGGGCCTTTTACACGGCCGAGAGGCGGGTTCCCGGTTACAACGAGATGCTCAGAATCTTCAACTACCGCTCGAAGAACGCGGTTTTTGGGCTACTGTCGAGGCTTGAAGAATCGGGATACATCACCAAAAACAAGGGCAAGATTGCTTTAACCGATAAGCTCACCGGCGCGATACGCCTGCTTGGCGAGGTTAATGCCGGTTTCCCATCTCCAGCGGAAGAGGAACTGATCGATACGCTGAGCCTTGACGATTTTCTCGTCGACCGGCCCGAAGCTACATTCATGCTGAAGGTAACGGGCGATTCAATGATAGACGCGGGGATTCAACCCGGCGACATGGTGCTGGTCGAAAAAGGTAAGGCCCCGAGGAACAACGATATTGTTATCGCCGAGGTCGACGGCGAATGGACGATGAAGTATTTCATGAAAGACCGCCGTGGGGTTCGCCTCGAACCCGCCAACAAAGCCTACGCAACCATACGCCCAAAAAACTCACTCGAAATCGGCGGGATCGTACGGACAGTCATAAGGAAATACGATTAGAGCACTTCAAAAAACGTCATGACCGCCTTCTCGGGAGGGTCGCCGGCCTCGGCGACCGCGGACAGCGGGGCCGCTGTCCCTCCCAATCTATCAGTTCAGCCATAGTTCTACTTAATCTCCTCCAGATTTGGAGGCGGCTTCCGGAAGTTCCTGCAGAAGTTCTTCTTCTGCCGGAATGTCAAGTTCCCCCTCCCCTTCCGGTTCATCGTCTCCCCACTTCCCAAAGTCACCGGCAATTTCTTCAGCGGATGGCTCCGGTGGGATGATATCGTCCGGTGTACCTTCCATACCGTCGAAGCCGAGACTGAGCAGCACTACGACTTCGCCCTCTAGACGATACCGGTATCGCCTGTACCACGGATCCGGGCGGATGAGGTTCACGTAATAGCCCCGCCAGCCGATGAAATCGTCATCACTTACCAGTGACTTCAAACCTTCTTCAGTGCTCGGGTATCGCCGGCAGTCATGGCGGAATCTCTCCAGGGCGATGCGTAACGCCTTGAGGTCCTTCATCGCGATATCACCGGCAGGTGTCTTCTTGCGTGTCTCGATCTGGAATTTCGAACGTCCCGCCAGCAGCCCGCCAACCACTACGAGCAGGGCCAGGAAGAACAGAAGGAGGGCGGGTTTCTTCTCCACGAGAAGCTCCGGTAACGGAGATTCGGATGACCTGATGTTTCTTCTTTCTTCTGTTCTCCTTGCCCGGGCCCGGGCGGCGCGACGTTTGCGTGCCGCCGGATCTTTAAGATGCTCGGGCACACGCATGGCGTTCCCGCAGCTTGGGCATTTAGCCCTGGCCTCGGGGCCATAAATCTCGTGGCAATATGGACACCGGAATTTCATGTGCTTTACACCAGTCTAACGGATCTCAGTGGGCTATCCTTAGCCGGAACAATTCAACAAGAAACGTCCCTGGCTTCGCGAGTCAGCCTCTCGATGAGCGACTTGTGTGCCGGGTAGATCCTGCAAAGCTCTTGTCTATCAGCCATCTCGAAATCATGGAAGTCAAAACCTGGAGACACTGTACATCCCGCAAGAGAATAGGAACCGGGCAACATTGTCTCGGCCGCAAACCAGCATCCAGCCGGGACTGTCAACTGCGGCTGCCGGCCGCTTTCCATATCATTGCCAAGACCCAGGCAGCGGTAGCTTCCATCCTGCGACAGCACGTGTATTGTGATTCCCGCACCGTCGTAGTGATGCCACAGTTCATCGGATCTTATACGGTGAAACGCCGAGAAATCAGGATGTTCCAAGAGGAAGTAGATGGCAGTGGAGAAGCATCGATCCCCAGCATAGCGGCCTGGTAGTGCAGTTATGTCAATAAGCTCCGCGCTTCGATACGTCTCGCGAAAGAATCCGCCTTCGGGGTGCGGCTCAAGCTTGAGAGCCTCGATAAGGCGCGGTGCGGAGTTCATGCAAGCCCCTGCACATTACTCCCAGTAGTACATCATGCCCAGGGAAGTAATCCATACATCTTCAAGAGTCTCTGTCTCATTGAAAACTCCCTTGATCACGATCGCCATGTTGTCGGTCATTGATAGATCGAATCCGACGCCAAGCAAGATCACGTTCTCTGACGAGGTATGGGAGCTTTCGTAAAAACGGTCTTCTCCCTTGAGCACACTGAAACCTTCCGCAGACCTTACCCTGTAACCCGCGGTCAAGAACGGCGAAATCCCAGCATCCGCGGGGACCAGGCGCTGCTTCAGCGTGACGGTTCCCTGCCTGACATCGGGGTTCCCGTCGAGGTCATACTCCCCGTATTCCCCTGTTACGGCAACGCTGGTCACCGGGAACATGTAGTACTTTATGCCGAGCCCTACGCTCCAGAAGTCGACGTTGTCCAGCATGTGTGGCGACACAGTTCCGTACTTGCCGCCGATGAGAAAAGCCCAGTCCTCCGCTGTATCTCTGATTGTCGTTTCGCCCCACAGCGTTCCTGATATCCCATCGGAACCATCAAAGAATGTGGATTCGACGCCGATTGTGTCGATGAGCCGTGCGCCGCGATCGATTGCCTGTGCCGAGACCGCCGAGAACACTACCAGTGCTACCAAGAGTCCAGAGATTGCCTTTTTCATCGGGGTGCTCTCCCTTGCGTTACTTTGCGCGTTGCAGCAGTGCCACACGGCCTGCCGGACCAGCCTGACTTAGTCAGACATCTAACTTCATACGCTCTTTCTGTCAATCAAAAACAGGATCGCCGATTCTGCGAGTTTTCATTTCTTGGCCGGATCCGTATCGTCCAGGATACCTTCCATCTGTTCGTTTCGCTGCGCCTCTATCTTGCGGAGCTTCTCCTTCACCTGCTGCCCCTGTTTCACGGCCCGGTAACCCGTTACTTCGTCGGCGATGACGTCAACGACACCGGGGGTCTTATCCGGAGGCTTACTCTCGGGGTTTTCATCCCTCGCGCATCCGGCTGCGAAGCATGCCAGCACCACCATGGAAAGCACGGATAACCTCACAATCCCAGTTTTCATGTCGTTTCCCTCCTTGTCCAACAAACAGAACTAAGCACCCTATCCCAGAAATGAGCGAACTCGACCAGCCAACGCCGGACAGGCAGTAGCGTCAACCCCATGCAGAATCCTCTGCAGTGCCTGCCTGACCATGGGTCTCAAATCCTCCGCAAGTTTCTCTACCAACTGAAAGCAGGAAACGAGCCGAATTGCAGTGTTCTCGTTGATTGGTGCCAACATTAACACGATATCAGCCACCCATTCTATTCCCTTATCCGTCCAGAGCAGACCGTTATTTGTGGTCATTGGAACGTACAGGGCACGAGTGTGGCTTGGGTGATCGGGGCGGAAAGTCTTTCGCCGCGCCTCCTCGTCCAGCAGGTCAAACGCTTCGGGGTCTCCACCTGTTCCCACGAGGGACAGGTACGTGATATAGGCACTAAGGTGGTCCTTCCACATCTCAAAAGCTTCGGACAGCAGTTTCTTGCTCTCCGGGTGGGTACATTCCCGTATGCACCCAAGAGCGGAAGCCCTGTCGGATATATGCCATGCAGCGTGAAAGTGGTCTTCCGCCAGCTTGTGTGCGGCCGGAGTGTCGGCTTCGACTATTGCCCGCAACAGGACGGCCTTGAGGTGCCGCGCATGGTAACCATCCTTAAGGTTGGGAGTCCTTGTATACGTGTCGATCTCGTCAAACGCGCCGACCAGGTCCCCCATGAATCTGCCGGCCACCTCGCCAAGCAGCCTCTTCCTCGCCTGGTAGCGCTCGCGATAGAAAGGAAGATACTCACGCTGCAATGACATTTCCGCGATTGAAAGAAGATGGGATCTCAGTCCCTGCGGCAGATCGTGATCCAGAAGAATCTCGTGGTACAACTCCGGCCAGGTTTCGCCTATCGGTGCGGATGGATCCAGGATTAACTTGACCCGCTCCCGGTCAGTGAGGCGGCTCATGGCTTCAGCGCGATTGAACAGGTTGGGGTCATGGCGAACCTGCGCCACGAGCTGATCCTCCGTGGAGCTACTGTCCTCGAACGTGCCGTAGAAGGAAACGTCGCGGTTGAAAGACATGAAGGCCGGTTTGGGGATGTCATTGAAAACAACCGTCTGTTCCGTGTCCTTCACTTCAATGACCGACGAAGTACCCGCAATATCCGCACCGCTACTGTCTACAGCGGCCATGGTCAGCGGAAAGTGAAAGGCCCCCCCGTCGCCAACGCGATCCTGTGATATGGAAACTTCAAGAGAACGTGCCGGCGCATCGTACCGATGTCGAACGGTGACCCGAGGGTACCCGATACTGTGCAGCCACTCCTTCCTGAACTGCGATAAATCCCGCCCGCTTTCCTCCTGAAAAGAGGAGAAAAACTGGTCTGTATCTGCGTTTCCCCCCGTATATCTATCAAAATAGGCGTTTTTCGCTTTTCTGAAGCCTTTCGGACCCAGGATAAGTCTGAGCATCCGTATGACTTCGGCAGCCTTTACGTATGTCAATCCGTCAACAAGCTCGTCTGGATCGTTAAAAGCTTCTCTTACTATTTTGCCTTCATGCCCCGCGTCTTCAATGGCAAGGGGGCCTACTATGGGTGCGCGCACGGCTCCCACTTCTTCCAGCCGGGCCACGGTGGGGTCAAACTCCGTATGGGTGAACTGTCTCTCTACATCCACGGTGAATGCTTCATTCAGCCACATGTCAAACGGGGTGACCATTGTGACGTCGCTTCCGCACTGGTTGTGCTCGAACTCGTGAACAATAACGCCGTACGCATACGCCAACCGCCTGTCGGTGGTGTATTCATCAATAAGCGCAGCGTCGGTAACAATTGTCGTGTTGCCGACATTCTCCATTCCGCCGAAGTTCGACTTCTCCATGCATATCGTGCGGTAGACGTCGTGAGCGTACTCGTATTCCTGCGACCGGCCCTGCCACAGCACAGATGTCTTGAGAATCTCCATGGGGAGCCTTGCCCCGCCTACTCTTCCGGGCGGAACAAGATACTCAAGCCTGATCTTGCGACCGGACGGATACAAGACTTCGTCCGACAACACATCCCAGGTTCCGACAGCCAGGAGAAACAGGTATGGAGCCATCGGGATCGGATTGTCATACGTGATGATCTTCCTGGAAGGATCACCGGGCTTCAGTACTGGTTCACCGGACGGGTTGTGTTCCCGGCTGATGTTTCCGTTGGAGATGAGATGCCTGTACCGGGCATCCGCTTCTATTGTCGTAACCATCGTGCATTTGGCACGGCAATCATCGACTATGGGCATTATTCTCTGGAATCCCCATTGCTGGCATTGCGATATGTACTGTTGGGGACAGCCGTCAGGAGTTGCATCCTTGTATATGCCCTCAAGTATACTGTCGGAAGGCACGCACGTTGTTACGGTGGTAAGCTCGAAGGATGTCCCTTCGGCGATCGTCTGCGGCAGCAGAACAGTCAGGGCACTTGAGTCGCGATCGTACTCATATTCAACCGGCTGGTTCTCCGGGCCGCACGAGACAGACAGTATATCAAGGTTGCGCGCGTCCAGCGTGATCCGGGACAGATCGTTGCAGGCCTCCATTCTCAGCCGGTTGCGCGCCCGTACTGTTTCACCCTCGAAACTGACTTCAATATCAAGGTGTTTCAGGCTTACATCCAGGGGCCCGAAATCCGATCTGCGGTACCGAAACTGCGTCTTATCAAGCATTTACGTCTCCGGGGCGAGAATTCGCCTTTCTGAGGCACATTTTGTGGTTGTGTATAACCTGTTAATAACTGTTAATTCATTCTCTCCATATTCGGGCCGCAAAAACGGCCACAAATTCATAGCTTTCGCGGCTAAGGTTGCCTGAAACGGATTCTCAACGCCGGAAGGGCTTGTCCTGTTAGTGTAACATGCTCATAATCAAGTTGTTACATCATCATGTCAGGCCCTTGTCCGTTCCGTTTCCAACAAAGCCTGGCTGGGGGACAGGCACTCATACTTGAGAATGCCACTGTCAGCCCCATTTGCTACCTGTATTTCCGCCTTTTTGATAAGTAGCAGTTTTGGGCTGGTTTTGCAGTCGCCGCGCAAGCCCTGTGTAAACCGTTGCAAGGCATCAGAATACAACCGGAATCACTGCCTGGTACATCGCCCTATTCGTCTTTCTTGCGGGGCTTGCCGAGCGATCCGTTAAACAGTCCCTTGATCAGGTCCTCCACTGCATCTTCTTCCTCCACCAGTTTCTCGACGGCTTCTGAAGCTTTCTTGATATCTTCGTCGCTCACCAATCCTTCCAGAAGTCCTTTGCCTTCGGATCCGCCTCCGCCAAGAAGTTCAGTCAGGGCCTCTGCAGTCTTTTCCCCATCACCGGCGAGATCGTCGGCAAGAGCCTTCGCAGCGTCCACAATGTTGTCCTGGAAGTTGTCGGAAATTGTCTTCAGAAACGCGTAAGTGAAGTTCAACTCCGGTTCGGAGACCGTTCCACCAAGCGGGATTGGAACGGAAATGGATGGAATGACGCTAAGTCCGGGCGGCAACGTCTTTGCAAATTTCCCGGTCGGCACAACGTTCTTCATTTCAAGGTCGATGTACGACTCCCTGCTGTCGAACTCCCCGTCTCTGCAGCGCATCTTGAGTTCGAGTGACAGCGAGGAACAGCTGAATTCGCCAAGCGCCAGGTAAGGCTGAATCAAGTCGATATCGACGGATGTAATGTCACCGGACAGGTCGAAGCTCGATTTGACCGGATCAGCCATAGGGCCAAGCCGTCCCCGGAGATCGGTAACGCACAGGTTAGTGTTCCCAGACAGCGATCCTTCTATGCGGATATTTCCCCAGTCTCCCGCGTACTCTTCAAATGTCGCCAGGTTGTCGACAGTTGTAACCAGGTCCAAGGTGAAGTCGACCGGCTTTTTCGGCTCAATGGCGTAGTCTACATAGCGCACCCTCGTGTTCAGAAGCAACCTGTCCAGGGTAGCTTTGGGAAACCCTGAGGCCGCCGCTTCTCCAGTCTTCTCCTGTTTCCCCTCCGGTGGTGCCCCTGGACGGGCCGCTGCCGGCTCCGCCGGTGATAACCTGTCTGCCACCACTTTCAGATTAACGGGCCGCTTATCCTGCCGCACTATCGTGAGTACGGCATCAGTGACTTCTGCACCAGAAATATGAACCAGTCCTCCACGGAGTAGCGACGGGAGATTCATTTGAATGACCAGGTTGTCGAGTGTCAGAATGGCCGGCTCCGAGAATCCATCCGGATTCCCTACCGTGATTCCGTCCACGTTCAGGGAGCCCCTAAACAGGTTTATCCCGGCATCATCGATGTTGACGTCAACTTTCAGTTTCTCTTCCGCTACGGGCACGAAGTACTTGCTCAGCAACTCGCCCAGGTGTCTTTCCAGAACCATGTGAAGAGCCACGGAACCCGCAGCCAGTATTATCAGGACCACCGCCAGGCAGGCGGCTACGCGTTTCTGCCATTTGCTCATAATGTGCCTCTATCTTTCCCTACTCTCTAAGTATCTTCGCGTATCAGTCTAAATAGTGGCGCAAGATACCTGCAAGATCAATCATACATGGACGGAGTGTTGCCCAAATCACATTCCTCGAATTCACCGATCTGAATTCTAACGAATTCAGCTACAGGTTCCCACTTCCCGTAGCTGAATCCGTGAGGATTCAGACGGTCTTCGATTTGGGCAAGAAATCCTTGGGGATTCTGCTCTGTACCAGCGCAGAAGGCGTGTCAGATGTCGGGTGTCGCGTGGAAGCGGTGGGCCGTGCGGAATCATGACGTAGGCGGACGTATGTCGGTGTGTTTCCTGCCTTCCCTGGATTCCACCGTATCAAGAACCCGGGGCACAAAACTCTGCGTTTCGTACGGCAGATACGGAGCAATCTGGGCATATGTGCATGCCCTGTGGCGGCGCAGCAGTCTGCTTACCGTCCCCTCGCCGGCGTTGTAGGCTGCCACTGCAAGTTGCCAGCAGTCGAACTCCCGGTACAGGAAGCCGAGGTATCTTGCTGCCGCCCTGGCACTCTTGAGCGGGTTTGTCCTCTCGTCATTACGGCCTGTTCTCAGGCCGAACCGGCGGGCGGTTACAGGCATGAACTGAAACAGGCCCAGGGCTCCGGCGGAACTGCGTGCTCTCGGGTCGAGTGCCGACTCAATCTCAGCGATCCATGCCAGCTCGGCGGGCACACCTTCCTCGACGAAGATATCTTTCAAGCGCCCGATCATGTCGGTTTCCGTGGGGGCCGTGCTGCGGCTGTTCGGCGATATGGGGACACGTTCCGAGCCCTGAACTGGGGGCTTTTTGAGTTTTCGGATTTTCGGCCTTACGGCAAAGAAACTGGTGTTGCGCAGGCTCAGGAGAGGCCCCTGGCCCAAGGCACCAAAGTGTCCTCCCATGTCGTCGCCTGGCGACGACATAAGCAGCAACCCCAGCGTAAAGCACCCCGCTGTCGTTCTCATCGTTTTCATCAGATTTCACCAATGGTGGGCGGGGTTTGTACCACAACGTGGGAATAATGCAACAATGAATCTGCATCTTTTTTCTTGTCCTTTACGCCGATCTGTGATCGCCCATCAGCGCATTCTCTTCTCTCGTTAGTGCGGATAAAACACGAATGAAGCGTAAATCCTCTTTTCTCAACGGTGTGTTGCGCAAAGACGAAAGCGTTGGAATCAACTGTCCGCGAGGCCCCGGCACCAGAGCAAGCACGGTGTCCGGCAGGCGCGGACCCTCCCAGTTCTCGTGCAAAACGACGTCAATCGGCGGGAGGGACGCCGGCCTCGGCGTCCGGATCCCATTTGCGAAACACGCCGTTAATACTTGAAATCATCTCCCAAAGTGCCAATATTGCCGCGGAATGAACGAACGAGACCTCCGCACGAAGCCGCAGACCAGGCTTGGGATTCTTGGTGGGACCTTCAATCCCGTTCACATTGGTCACCTTATCCTTGCCCAGAACGCAATGGAGATTTTCGATCTGGCCAAGGTGTTGTTTGTGCCCTGTGACAACCCGCCTCACAAGGGCCGTTCTATGTTGCTGGAACCCCGGCATCGCCTGGCGATGCTGGAGCATGCGCTCGAAGGAGAACTGCGTTTCGATGTATGTGACGTTGAGATAGAGCGTGGCGGGATATCGTACACGGTTGATACGTTGACGGAACTGGAACAGAGGTATCCCGATACCTCGCTTCATTTCATCGTGGGGACCGATACGTTAACAGAATTGCATACGTGGAAGGATATCTACAGGATTCTTGATATGTGCACCTTTGTCTCTCTATGCAGGCCCGGTGCGGATGTTTCGAGAATCTCCCGGGAGAGTCTCCACCTGGATCCGCCATGGCCGGACCGTTTGCTTGCGAACGTGGCAACGGGCAGGCTGATAGATGTGTCGTCATCGGACATCAGGTACAGGGTGGCCGAGGGACTCAGTATCCGCTATCTTGTTCCCGATGCCGTCGAAATGTATATTGCTGAGCACGGATTATATACGTGAACTACGTGCCGTCTCGTTCCCGTGAGCGGGTCGAATGGCGGCTTAAGTGATCTGAATTGAAAAGTACAGGGGAGTAAACATAATCGTGGAAACCGGTTCATTAGACCTGGCGAATGCCGCGGCGGAAATCCTTGAGTCCAAAAAGGGTGAGAACGTATCGATTCGCGATGTACGGGAGAATTCGGCAGTGACGGACTTCTATGTTGTTGCCTCAGGATTCAGCCCGCCTCACCTCAAAGCGATGTTCAACGAAGTGCAGCGGGGGCTCAAGAAAATCGGTGTGCGGTGCTACCGCAAGGCGGGTGACCCGGAATGTGGCTGGCTGGTTCTGGACTACATCGACGTCATCATACACATATTCTCGGATGAAGCTCGGTCATATTACGCAATCGAAGAGTTGTGGGAGCAGGGTCCAGCAGAAGAGCCTCCTCACTGAAGATCTCTTCGGTTTCGAAACCCTCCATGATCAGAAGCTGACGCGCAAGGGCGCGGACGCGTTCCTCCTCCATCTCCCCTGTGACCGCCTCATCCTGAACGTCCTCTTCGGATACCATTGCAACGAGAACCTGCAACTGGCTAACTTGATCTGGTTGCTCCTCGTCGGGCACCAGCGCAAACCAACCGGTGACGGCAAGCGCCAGGGCCGCAGCACATGCGGCAAGCCGTACCGCCGGTCGCGTAAAGAGAATCCGGTTTCGGCCGGCCGGTTCCCGGGCTTCCGAGAGTATCCTTGATACGGTTTCCGGCGAGGGCTCGGCGGAGACAAGGGCGTTCTGTGCCTGCAGGAAAAGATTGTCCAACTCCTCCCGGAGAGCCATGTTCTCGTCGCTCTGCGCAAGCAGCAGTTCCAACTCCGCCTTCTCGGCCGGGGCCAGCTCGCCTGACTGTGCGAGCAGGATCTTTCTTTCCAACTCTGATCGATTCATGATGCGACTCCTTCGGCAACTGTCTCGCGAGCGCCGGTCTTCGTGTTCTCGCTGGGATTTGTTAATTCAACATAATCTTCTTTCAAAGCGCGGCGCAACTTGTGCAGCGCGTATTGCATTCTCGCCAGGGCGGTGTTTATCGATGTCTTCTGGATCCGCGCGATCTCCTTGAACGGGACATTCGCCTGTACCCGCAACAGGAACACTTCTTTCTGTTCTATAGGCAAAGTGTTCACCTCCTCGGCAATTCTGTTGCCAAGCTCGTTTGCCTGCGCGGACATCGCAGGATTTGGCGTTCCGGCCGGCAAACGGTCGACGAGCGGGCTTCCTTTATCGCTTTCCACGTCCAGCACCAGGGAAGGCCGTTTTCGACGCCCACGGTCTATGATAAGGTTTCGGGCAATTGTCACGAGCCATCCGAAAAAGCTCCCTTTCCTGTAGCGATGGGCCTTCTTTATGACCCTCAGCCACACCTCCTGAAACACCTCATCCGCCTCGGCCATGTTCGGTGTCATATTAAGTATGTAGGAGAAAAGCGGCCTGCGGTACCGGTCAACAAGCTGCGCAAGAGCATCCGCCTGCCCTTCGCGATAGCATGAAAGCAACTCATAGTCGGTCGATTCCATTGTCTAGGCTTCTTCTCCTTAACCCCCTCGGACATATAACGCGCGGTGATGCCTGTTTATTGCCCGACTATCTTCCCTATATGGGCAAACGCTTCGGAGCAATACGCCGCGATGATCCGGGTTTCGTCCGACATGATGCCTACCGTCTCTTCCAGCGTCACGTCCGAAACCACGACTATCCATACCAGGATACCAAGTACGTTGAGAAAGAAAATGAACGTATATGAGAAGACGTACCCGCAGTCCCGTATGTCTGTCTGGTGCTGCAAAAGGGTACTGATGGTGAACGTGAAATGAAACCCCCATGTCAGTCCGATGAGCCCGAACCAGAACACGTAGTAATCCGCCACCGGCAGAAATATGGAAAGGATACAATAGGCAGCAATGACAATTACCGTGTAGAGAGGGAAGAAATACGGGGCCAGCATAACGAGGAAGTTGCTCTTGGACAATACAACCGAACCACTGTCCTCCGCAACCTTGATCCCATGCACGACAGCGCCCGACATCCATGCCCATAGGGCGTGCGTAAGTTCGTGGGCCAGGATATAGGATCTGACCGGGCGTGGAAGGGTGAAGTAGAGAAAAAGCCATAGGCAGAATCCCACGACGATCGCCCATTCCGCCGGGGTCGCTGCCCCTGCGCCATCGGGGTGGGTGGAAAGCAGAATCCCGAACAGCGCTTTCGTCGCCGCAAAGCAAAGCGGCAAAAGCAGGAATCCAGCAATTAATCTTACAATTCTCATCACGTTTTACCCCTGCATCATGCCGCATCAACTACTCCAAGACAAACATGGAAAACCAGAACCAAATGGCCGGCCGCGGGTGATTCTCAGAGAAGAATCGGCAGAATAACCAAAAAAATAGGTTGACCGTGGGCCCTTCAGCGCTATTATTGCCGAGCTTTTTACCTCCAGGATCGAGAATACTAGCAAGGAGAAGGCAAGAACATGCCTACGACTAAGAGCGCAATTAAGTGGATAAAGACATCCGAGAAGAGACGTCAGAGCAACAAGGCCGTCAATAGCCGCACAAAATCAAGCCAGAAGAAGTTTCTGAGTTCCCTGGAAGACAAGGGCGCAGCGGAGCAATCCCTGAAGGAATACTTCTCTGTCCTGGACAAAGCGGTAAAAAAAGGCGTGATCAAGCGCAACACGGCTGCAAGGCGTAAATCTGCCGCTGCCAAGAAAGTGGCCGCCATATAGAGCTGGTCGCTCTTCCGCCAGCCCCTGTAACGTACTATCGTTTCCGGTCGGGTTGTGCCCTGTCGTAGCCCGCGAACTGACGCCCTCATCAACCATCAACCATTTACCATCAACCATCGCGTTTTCCGCGAATGCGGAAAACCCGCCCCCCATATCGCAATTGCCCTGCAGGGCTTTTCGTCGTACTCTCTGTTTTTGGATTCCTTAAACGGCAGGAACATGGCTGCGAGCAAACCAATAATCAGAAAAAGATCCGATCATCGTGTGTCGAGGAAGAACATTGATCCCGATGCATTGAAAGTGCTCTATCGTCTGAGCCGTCACGGGTACATCGCATACCTTGTCGGTGGAAGCGTGCGGGATCTCCTTCTCCACCGCAACCCCAAGGACTTCGATATCAGCACGGATGCCCATCCGCGTCAGATCAAGAGACTGTTTCGCAATTGCTTTCTCATTGGCCGTCGGTTCCGTCTCGCCCATATTCGTTTCGGGCAGAAAGTCATAGAAACCAGCACGTTCAGGAGAGAACCTGTTCCCATGGACCCCGCGGCGCCTGCCACGGACCTGTATCAGCACCAGAACAACACGTTCGGGACCCCTTCGGAAGATGCCCACCGGAGGGATTTCACCGTTAACGGGCTGTTCTACGACATAAAGACTTTCAGCGTGATTGATCACGTGGGTGGGCTCAGAGATCTCGACAAGCATCTGATCCGGTCAATAGGAGATCCCAATATACGTTTCCGCGAAGATCCGGTCAGAATGCTCAGGGCCGTCCGGTTTGCTTCACGCCTGGGCTTCAAAATAGAGTCGGGGACCTACAAAGCACTGCTGAAACACCACAAGGATATCACCAAGGCCTCGGCGCCCCGGTTGATCGAGGATATTGCCAAGCTGTTCGCATTCCGCTCCGGCGAGAAAGCGTTCAGGATGCTTCGTGAATCGAAGCTTATGGCCGATCTCCTTCCCGAGCTGGCCGCCTACCTGGAGGAGTCATCTTCGGACGGAGGGGAACTGATGTGGGCCTGCCTGAATGCGCTTGATTCCCTTTCCTTGCCGAAAGGCGAGGAACCCAACCTGGCCCTTCGCATGGCCACCCTTTGCTACGCGATGTTCCAGGACCGCCTGTGCTTTCTTCGGGAACACCAGCGGAAAGTCGTTTACGCAGACATTGCGCGGGATATTGTGGGCAAAGTGGCCAAGCACCTTAAGATCCCGAAGAAAATCCAATACGAAATGGCCGGCTTGCTTGCGTCCCAGCGGCGTATCGAGGACCCGTCCCTGCGCTTCTCAAAAAGAAAGTTCATGTCACAACCCATCTTTCCCAACGCTTTGCGCCTCTACGAAATCCGTGTTGCCGCCGCCGATGGGGACAAGTCTCAACTGGGCCGCTGGTTGGGCCTGTATAAAGATTTTAAGGAAAGCGGAGGGCGGTCCGGGGAAGACACGGCGCACAAGCAGCGCAGGAGCGGCGGCAGACGTGGCGGCAGGCGCAGGAGAAGACCCCCCAGGGGGCCGCGCAGCCAGGGCACGGGTGGCCGTGCTTCGACACCCCGTCGGAATCAATCGGGCGGAACTGGGCACAGGGCCACTTCGGGATAGGGATTTTGGTGGAACCACAGACCAACACGAACGACCGTTTATCCGCTAATCTCGACGGCGGAAAAGATTTCTGGAAGTCCCTCGTCTCGCGAATTCCCGATCTCCCCCTACCCCTGGTAAGGGCGATTGCCGAGCTTTTGACAGGTCTTGGCCGGGAACCTTACAAGAAGATCGGCCGGGATGCCGGGGAGAGACTCGGGCAGGAACGTGCCGAGTGTTTCTTGTCCGACATATTCCCTTCCGCGCCACTGCCTCGACCCGGCCCCGAAAGACAGGAGCCCCGCCCGATAGAGCCCGTAGACCCCGAAATGGTCGGTGAGATGCTGGGGCCTGGCGGCGCGTTTGCCGTACAGCTGACCGGGTATGAGCACCGTTCCGGCCAGATCGAGATGGCCCGCGCCGTGACGGGCTGTCTCAATTCTTCAAAGCACCTCATGGTTGAAGGTGGCACCGGCATTGGCAAGAGCCTCGCGTACCTCGTTCCGTCTGTTCTCTGGTCGCTTGTCAACGGCAGACCGGTAGTTGTCAGTACAAACACGAAGAACCTGCAGCATCAGCTTTTCGGTAAAGACCTTCCCCTGATACGAAAAGTGATGGATTCGGACTTCAGGGCGGCCCTCATTAAGGGGCGAATGAACTACCTGTGCCTGCGCAAAACACTTTTTGCCGTCGAACATCCGCTTTCGGAACTGACTCCGGAAGAGCGACCAAAGATGGTCCGGCTGCTTTGCTGGGTTGCCGGTTCAGAAACCGGCGACCTGTCGGAATGCCCGACATGGGACAAGAAGACTTCACGAGCCCTTGGCCTGACGGTAACGGCCACGGGAGAGGAATGCATGGGCCGCGCCTGCAGGATGTCCAGAAAATGCTTCCTTCTCAGGGCACGGGCAAAAGCACAAACCGCGGACCTCGTGGTTGCCAACCACGCCCTGATATTCGCGGAGATGGGGATGACAAGTCCTGCGCTGCCGCCGTTTTCGCATGTTGTCTTTGACGAGGCGCACAACCTCGAAGAAGCCGCCACAAAGCATTTCTCGGTAGAGCTCTCAATGCCAAGGGTCAAGTTCGAGTTAAGCAGGATATGGCGTCCGAAAGGAAAGCACGACGGGCTTGGTCTCATCCCTGGAGTAACCCGGCAGGTTGAGAGCGGAGCTTTCGCCGGGGACGAACGAATCAAAACCGACACCATTAGTGACGCCTGGGCCGTTGTGGATTCGGTAAAACGCGTTGACAGGAGCGCATCCACGTTTTTCGATGCGCTGGCGGTTATTGTGGGCAAGAAGGAGAGCACCCTGCGTATATATGCGGGTGACCACGAATCTTCACGGTGGTCATCGGCCATGTCGGCGAAAGAGGATCTTCAAAAATCGGTGCGCGAAATCATCGCTGACATCGAAAAACTCACGGGATCACTGAAAGCACTTGAATGCGATGGTCTTCCCTTTCACCTGGAGGCCGTTCACGATCTTGAGGGTGCGGTTTGCCAGCTTCACGAGCTTTGTACGGACATGGATTTCGTTCTAGACGCCGCCGCCGAGGATTTCGTGTTCTGGATAGAAAAGGCGGACAGACGACAGGGTAAAGCCAGGGCCTGGGGGGCCCCGGTGAGCGTCGGAGACCGCCTCGAGAACGATCTTTATTCGCAGAAAGAATGTGTAGTCTTCTCTTCAGCAACGCTGTCCGTGAACGGATCCTACGACTTCTTGAAGAAGCGGATAGGGATAGATGCAATACCGCCGGGCAGGCTCGTGGAACTGGACGCAGGTTCTCCTTTTGACTACCGCAGACAATGCATGGTTGCCGTTCCCGCCTTCCTCCCTGAACCCTCTGAAGCGGGGGCTGACTACGCGGGCGAACTCGGGGCTCTTATGGCAGCGATATTCGAAAGAACCCGGGGCCGGGGAATGGTCCTTTTCACCAGCTACCAAATGCTGCGCGAGACCACAGACGTAGTCCGGGACAAGCTCGAAGGCCATGGCATCCAGGTGCTCGCGCAGGGGGAATCCGGTTCGCGAGAAGCAATCACTGCCGCGTTCAAGGAGGATATAGAGTCGGTTCTGATGGGAACCCATTCTTTCTGGGAGGGCGTTGATGCTGTTGGAGAAACGCTCTCGTGCCTCGTGGTTGCCCGCCTGCCGTTTGCCGTGTTCACAGACCCCATCATTGCCGCGAGATGCGAGCAGATCGACAACCGCGGGGGAAGCTCATTTATAGAATACTCGGTGCCGAGTGCGGTGATCCGTTTTCGCCAGGGCTTTGGCCGGCTGATCAGGCATCGTACAGATCGTGGAGTTGTCATAGTGGCCGACCGCCGCATCGTTACAAAACGCTACGGATCCTGGTTCAGAAACAGCCTTCCTTCCAAGACGGTCAGGTTCGGGGACGCCGACACCATGATTGAGGCAGTCGAGGGCTTTCTGGGGGAAGTCTGAGGTACAGCACGGGTCGATCAAGGGCCGATGTTCGATAAGAGTGGCCACAGATTGTGCTGGAGAACCCACCCCGTCTCGCCTGCGGCGATCCACCCCTCCGGAGGAGGGGATTTGGGATCAACGTCCAACGCCCGAGTTCGATGATAAGTAACCTCTCAGCGAAAAGATCTCCCACATTTAAGAGCCCCTCCTCGGAGGGGTGGATCGCCGCGGGCGAGACGGGGTGGGTTGGTCTCGCAGAACATGAAACTGTCTTAACCCCGTATCAGTGCTTAAAGCTGCGCTGGCCGGTGAAGACCATGGCCACGTCGGCCTCGTTGCATGCCTCGATGCTTTCGAAGTCCCGCATGGATCCGCCGGGCTGAACCACGGACGTGACGCCTTCGCGAATTCCAACATCGATGCCGTCGCGGAACGGGAAGAACGCGTCGGACACCATGCAGCTTCCGAGCAGCCCGCCATTTTGGCGCTGGGTTTCCTCGTCGATTGCCTTCTTAGCGTCCTCATCGGCCAGGGTGTTGTATGGAACCTTGTGCTGCTCCCAGCACAGCCGGTCGGCCAGCTTCCTGTAAGCTTTGTCCCTCGCAATCTCGGCAACGCCGACACGATCCTGTTCGCCGGTACCGATCCCTACCGTCGCGCCGTCTTTCACGTAGATCACGGAGTTACTTGTCACACCTGCCTCCACCATCCATCCGAACAGCAAATCTTCGTATTCGGAGTCGGTTGGCAGCCTGTTGATCTTGTACTCCGTATCTTTGTAAGTGGACTGGGCCGGCACGAAATCCTCTTTCGTGCGCGCTTCGGGAACGAACGACCACTGCGTGACAAGCCCGCCATCCATGAGTGATTTGATGTCCACGAACCTGGCGGTCTGGAACTCCTGGAGTCTGGACATGTTGCCTATGCGCAGAACGCGGAGGTTCTTTTTGGTCGCAAACACGTCCATGACGCCATCGGCAAACTCCGGGGCAATAACCACTTCCGCGTAGTTCTGGACGATCAGGTTTGCCGTGTCCATGTCCACTTCGCCGTTAAGGCCAATGGCACCTCCGAAAGCTGCGAGGCGATCAGCCATGTTGGCCTTGTCGTACGCTTCTGCCAGCGAATCGGCTACCGCGACGCCGCAGGGATTGTTGTGCTTCATGATAGCGGCACAGGGCCTGCCGGTGAGATACCGCAGAATGTTCAGGGCATTGTCAGCATCCGTTACGTTGATCTTGCCGGGATGCTTGCCGGATTGCAGAAGTTCCATATCGGAAGCCAGGCAGTTGCCCGGTTGGATACACTCCACTTCTCCGAGGCTAAGGTTGCCGTTCACGAGCTTGTAGACGGCTGCTTCCTGGCCTGGATTCTCGCCATATCTAAGGCCTTTCTGAACGCCGTCGATGAGCCAGGACACTTTTTCGTAGAACAGCGTCTGGCGGTCACCATTGTCACCCACGAAGCTGAGTTCCATCTGTGGTGGGAAGTGATCGTCCATTATAGTTTTGTAGGCGGCCTTGAAATCTGTTCCGCTCATGACTGTCCTCCTTTTTGGGAATTAATTCGAAGTCGATGAAAAATTAGCAGATGAACCGGCAACTTGGAACTTGAAACTATTCTTTTTTGATTCACAATCCGCATTTCGCCTTTCCAGACAGGTAAACTATCAACAGGGGTGATTCCCGGGTGGACATGAACAAGAAAAAAGACGAGATCGCCCCGGCACTTCTTCTCGGATCGGCTTCCCCGAGACGCAGTAAGATACTGCGGGCACTTGGTGTCCGGTTTGATGTCGAGATCTCCGGGGTGGAGGAGGTCACCTATGATGATGACCCTGGAAGAACGGTTAGGGAGAATGCCCTGCAAAAGAATGCCGCCTGCCGCAGCAGTTTCCCCGACCGGTGCATTCTCACGGCGGACACGATTGTCGTATTTAACGGGAAGTGCATTGAAAAGCCTGAATCCCTGAACCAAGCGTTCGTTTTTCTTCGAATGCTCTCCGGCCAGGTTCACAAGGTTCTTACAGGAGTGGTGTTTTCGGAGCCGGGTTTGCCGGCCGAAGCGGAAGTTGTGGTCTCACTTGTCCGGTTTAAGGATCTGACGGAGGACGAGATGGCCCTGTATTTCGATGTCGTGGATCCCATGGACAAGGCAGGCGCATACGATGTTGACCAGTACGGACACATGGTTATCGAAAGCCTGGAAGGTTCCAGGACGAATGTCATGGGGTTGCCACGGGAATCGGTAGAAAGATGGTTAAGGCAACACCCGGAGTTCCTGGCGTGAATATGGAGCCCTTGGACATAGGCGGGTTGAATATCGAGATGCCCGTTGCCCTCGCCCCCATGGCGGGCTACACGAATGCGGCTTTCCGGACGATTTGCCACCAGTTTGGCTGTGGTTTCTTCTTTACCGAGGTTATCAATGCCGCGGGCATTACACATGGATCGAAGCGCACGCTGTTCATGCTGGAAACGCTCGCGGGTGAAACCCCCCTGGCGGGGCACATGTATGGTTCGGACCCAGCCGTTATGGCCGATGCGGCACGCACGATAGAAGATACCGGAAGATTCCAGTTGATCGACATCAACTGCGGATGCCCCGTGAGAAAAATCGTGGCAAAGCACTGCGGTGTGGCCCTGATGGCCGATCCTGCCCGGCTGGGCCGAATCGTGGCGTCTGTGAAGAAGGCGGTTTCGCTGCCGGTCACGGTCAAGACACGCCTCGGGCTTTCCGAGGACCGCCACAACGTACTTGAGGTAGCGAAGGCCGTTGAGGAGTCCGGGGGGGATGCGATACACATTCATTCGCGTTATGCATCGAAACAGCATAGTGGTCCTGCGGATTGGGATGCTTTGGCGGAGGTCAAGACGGCCTGCAGCATTCCCGTGGTGGGCAACGGCGGAATAGACGGTGCCGAAGATGCGCCGCGTATGCTGAAACACACAGGTGTTGACGGTGTAATGATAGGTCGAGCGTCGATAGGGAATCCGTGGGTGTTCAAAGATGTTGCGGCCCTGCTCGGCGGCGGTGAACCGGAGGGGCGACACAGTGTCCAGGAGCACAGGAAAACTATTCAGGCCCATGTCGAGGCCGTAGTAAAACTCAAGGAAAGGGAACAACCTTTCAGGAAACGCGGGCGCATGAATTCCGACGAGGCGGCCGCGGTTCTATTTCGTCCGGTGCTGCTTAAGTACATGGCCGGTTTTCGTGGGAGTTCGTCGATACGCCGCGGACTCAACTCAATGCTCAGCACGGCTGAGGTCATGGCCGCCGTCGACAGAGTCCTTTCTGCCCACGAATCGGATTGGGTGAACCACGCGTGAATCCTTGATCTTTACCTCCTACTCTGCTTAAATGCCGCACAAGCGTGGGGGCTTTGGAGCAGGAGTGCGTTATGAATGACAAGTCGCAAGTAGAAGCATCGGGAACCGGGAATCCGGACTTGGCCGCAATTATCGAACGTGCGAAGCACGAGCTCGAACAGATGATAGACCTGAACCCTCAGATCATGCTGCTGCTGGACGCGGGGGGTACGATCCTGCGGTCTAATAAGGCTTTGCTCGAAATGATGGGCGAGACGTCCTTCTTCGGGGTGCTCGGAAAAAACGTTTCCAATATCATGGATTGCGGCGACCCCAAGTTCTTTTCCCGTCTCCTTGATGAAGGTGGAATCTCTCAGGGCGAGGCCCTCGTCAATCTGCCTAACAGGGTTGCTCACATGTTGCGGTTCTCGGTTGTCGGTTCCGGCAGGGAATCCGAGCTTCGGGTCATAATTGTCGAAGATATTACCGAGGAGAAGAACCGTGAAGGCGAAGTCAAGCAGGCTCACAAAAAAGAAGCGGTTCGTGAGCTCATGGGTGCGTTGATGCACACGATCAACCAGCATCTCACCGTTATAAGCGTGAGAGCAAAGCTTATGTCAATGGCCCTGGAGAAAGGTTCGACTGACCAGAATGAATTCAAGAAGAGCCTCGATGACATTACGAACCTGACGATGAAGATTGCGGAAACGCTTAGCCAGATAGGTGAGCCGGGAGAGCTGCGCACAACTCACTACTTGAACGGCACAAACATCCTCGACCTGAACGCTTCGGCCCAAACGCCTCCGCCTGCAGAAGACGACTGAGATGGCCCTAGGAGAGCTCGGTTGAGATATGCTGTCCCGTCCCGGTATGAAATCCGCAACTGACGCACAGCACGGAACCCGGTGCCAAGGCTTCTCCACAGCTTGGACACCCCGCCTCCGCGGCCACCGTTCCCGCAGGCACCGGGATCGCAATGGCCTGTTCGCAAGCCGGACATTCAATGGTTTCCCCGGCCATGTCGGACGGAGCCTCGAGCGATTGATTGCAGCGAGGACAGCTGAACTCGATATCTTCAGCTTCAGGCATTTGAAATCTCCCTACAGATGGTTTTATGCGCTACAGGAGGACTATACTCAGCCTCATCACTTGTAGTCAAGACGGTCTGAAGCGCTTCCTATGTGGCAGACAGATAAGTCTCCCCGTCGCTGGGCGTTTCTTCGATTTCGTTGTCCTCGAGGAGGTGCCGCACGGTTTCGTTGACGCGCGGCCGCGCTATTCCGAAGGCTGCTGAGATCTGTTCGGCAGTGCAGGGCCTCCGTTTGAGCATGGCCAGGATTTCGGTCCGCGGTGGCTCAATGTCCCGCGCCTCCTTTCCCCGAAAACTCGCCACGACTTCCGCAGGCGGCGAGAACAAGGCCGACAGTTCCAGGAGTCTGCGAGGACTCACGGCTACTGCCAACGGATCAGCAGGAGGTCTAACTGCAGTGTTCAAGTGTACGCGGTCGGGGCCGATACGGTCGACAAGCCGGGCAATTCTGGCGACTTGTGAGTCATCGGCGTTCACTCCTTTCAGGAGAAATACCTCGATCCACAGTTTCCCTTGAAACTGGTCCCTGAACTTCACGTAGCTTTCTACCATGGCATCGAGCGACACCCCTGTGCAGGGCCTGTGAAGCCGCTCGTAAGAGGCCTGGTCCCACGCGCTTAAAGATACTTTTACAAGCGATGCCCTGCATGCATCCTCTCGTACCTCCGGGAGTGACAGAAGGGTGCCGTTGGAAAGAATTGCCGTCGCCGCCGAAGCGTTGTCACTGACAAACTCCAGTATTCGTCCGAAGTTCACGTGAAGAGTTGGCTCGCCAGATCCGGCCAGCGTTATGTAATCCGCGCCCCCACCCTCGCGAAACCAATCTGACAGTTCTGCGATCACTTCATCGGTCGGAACGTATTCCTTTCGAGCGAGCGTACTGCAGGTTGTCGCTCCGACTTCACAGAAAAGGCAGTCCAGCGTGCATGTCTTGAATGGCACCAGGTCAACACCCAGGGATCTTCCCAGGCGACGGGAAGGAACCGGGCCAAAAAGATATCTGTAACGTGACATAACCGGAGAATACACGAACTGGCACCGTCTTTGAAATGAAGGATATGGATAAGTATCTCCGCTACTAGCGGAGATACATGGTTGACGGTTGATGGTTGATGTGGAAGTCACTGAAGAAATGACTTATCATTCTTAAGCAATCTTCTTCCGCAAAGAAGGATCGGTTTGACATGAGCACTGTGAAGAAAGCAAAGCTGGTTAGGCTGTTCTGCGGCATCATCGCCGTATCAGAAGACGCCATGAAGCAAGTGGAGCAGGAACTGGCCATGCTGTTCGGGCCCATCAATGTCGCTACAGGCACAATACCCTTCGACTGCACGCATTACTACGAGTTGGAAATGGGTTCGGGACTTCTCCGCAAGTTTGTGGCCTTCGATAACATGATCGATCCGGGAGACCTCGCTGACATCAAAACCCGCACAAACAAGATCGAACAGAAGTACATGACGGCCGTAACTTCGGGTGCAACATCAAGGTGCGTCAACCTGGATCCGGGATATGTTACTCCGGCCAAGGTCGTACTTGCCACTGCCAAGAACTACACTCATCGGGTTTACCTTTCCAAGGGGATATTTGCCGAGGTCACCATGACCTTTGACAAGAAAGGATGTGTCTTCCTTGACTGGACGTATCCGGATTTCAAGACACCCGGTTACACGGAGTTCTTTCTTGGCTTGAGGGGCGAGTTACTTGCTGCACTGGCTGATGGCCGCGTTGATGCGGACTCTTCTCATGGATGTTGACCCTGATGGAACTTGCTTTTTGACGGTTGTGTTTTTGCGTGGATGTGCATATAAGTAGCGCTCGTTTTCTGCGGAAAGCCCGCCTTAGACGGTTTGTACTGCCGCGAAGAACCGGAAAAATGAAGAAACCGAACCTTGTCACGTTAACAATACTCGCCTCATCCTGCCTGTTCACGGTAGCGGCTTATGCCGGAATCGATGGGGACGCCGGCGGGGATATGCCACACCGGATGATGACGCTCGTCGTGCAGTTGGGAGTTATTCTGCTGGCGGCCCGCCTCGGCAACATTCTTTTCCGGCGGCTCAGGCTTCCCGGGGTGGCCGGGGAACTCGCGGCCGGGATACTCATAGGCCCCTACGTCCTGGGTGCAGTCCCTCTTCGCTTTCTGGGATTCCCGAACGGACTCTTCCACGTTTCAGCGGATATCATGCTGGCCGGCATTCCCGTCTCTCCCGAACTTTACGGCATTTGTGCAGTGGCTTCTGTGCTGCTCCTGTTCATGGTTGGCCTTGAAACGGATATCAGCCTGTTCATGCGCTACTCGGTCGTGGGCAGCCTCGTGGGTCTAGGCGGTGTCACCGTCTCCTTCGTTTTTGGGGACCTTGCCGCAGTAGGGTTCTACCGCATTTTTCTCGGGCAAACAGCGGGCTTTCTGTCGGCGCCATGTCTCTTCCTCGGTATAATAACTACTGCAACATCGGTTGGCATTACGGCCAGATTGCTGAGCGAGCAGCGCAAGCTTGATTCTCCCGAAGGTGTCACGATACTGGCCGGCGCGGTTTTCGACGATGTTCTGGGCATCATTCTCCTCGCCATAGGAATGGGAGTCATCGCCGCTTCGCGAAAGCCTGGTGATATCGACTGGGGTCATATCGCCATCATCGCGGTCAAGGCCGTCGGCATCTGGATTGCAGCAACCGCCATCGGGCTTGTGGCTTCTCGCCGAATCAGCACGCTGCTGAAATGGTTCAAGGACAGGTCCGCAATAGCAGTTATGGCCACAGGGTTGGCCCTGGTCCTCGCGGGACTGTTCGAGGAAGCGGGACTGGCCATGATAGTGGGAGCTTACGTTATGGGGCTTTCGTTGTCGCGAAGCGATATCAACCTCGTGGTGCGTGAGAAGATCCACCCTGTCTCTTCTTTCCTCGTTCCGGTCTTCTTCACCGTTATGGGCATGCTCGTCAACATCCGCCTCCTTCTCGCCCCCGAGGTCCTCCTGTTCGGAGTCATCTACACGCTGGTCGCGGCTTTCGCCAAGATAGTGGGATGTGGAATTCCCGCCCTTGCGTGCAATTTCAACGCAAAGGGAGCGTTGCGGATTGGTGCGGGGATGTTGCCTCGCGGCGAAGTTACACTGATCATTGCGGGCGTCGGGCTGGCTGCTGGACTGCTTGATCAGAAGTTGTTCGGCGTCGTTATCTTCATGACTCTCGCCGCATCGCTGACATCCCCGGGGATTATCACGTGGCTCTTCAAGCTCTCGGGAAGCGGACTCAAGAATCCCGAAGAAGAGGAGACCGGTGCGGCCGTTGCTTTCAGCTTCCCCTCTGTCGAGACCGCCGAACTTCTTGTGCAGAAACTGATGCGCGTGTTTGAGTCCGAAGGATTCTTTGTTCACACGATCCACCGCCGTGACAGGATCTACCAGCTCAGGAAGGATGAAGTGGTCATAGGCTTCGAGCAGTCCGGATCCGACATATTGTTTGATTGCGGCAAACCAGACGTGCCGCTGGTGAATGCCGCCATGTACGAGGTACTTGCCGACCTGGAACACACGATCAACGAGCTCAGAAAACCTATCGACCGCGCTGCCATTGTCCGCAAATTGCAGGATGAAGCGCCTGGAAAGCCGGGACAAATTGCGGCCGCATCATCTTACGTCGTTCGCGACACCATGCTGCCGCAACTTAAAGGCAAAACCAAGGAGGCCGTAATCGACGAACTTCTGGGCGCCATAAAGGGGAAGGGCCTTATCAAGAACTTGGAAGCCGCAAGGGACGCGGTCATGACCCGTGAAGCCAGCATGTCAACCGGCATGCAGTATGGAATAGCCATCCCTCACGGAAGGACAGACGCGGTTGACCATCTCGTGTGTTCCGTGGGATTGAAGCCTGACGGCGTCGATTTCGATTCGATCGACGGCGAACCGTCACGTATCTTTGTCCTCACCCTGTCGCCGCTGAGTGCCGCGGCACCGCACGTGCAGTTCATGTCCACCATGAGCCAGATCCTGAATGAATCTGGCCGGGATGCGCTATTG
Source organism: Kiritimatiellia bacterium (assembly GCA_030744755.1). GTDB lineage: Bacteria > Verrucomicrobiota > Kiritimatiellia > UBA8416 > JADHWI01 > JASLPY01. The sequence continues at coordinate 24,926 of JASLPY010000002.1, forward strand.
TGCTGCAACACAGCGGACCAGATGTATGACATTCTCTCCGGAAAACGGGATGCCAAGGGAGCACCAGGAAAGCCACGGAAGGAGAAGAAAAAGCGGACGCGGACTCACGGGAAGCCGCGTACCGAACTGGAACCGGGTCTTTCAAAGTACCTGAAGTCCGAGTTGCTGGAAGTGAACCTGCCCGGGGAAACCAAGGAAGAAGTGATCAATGCCCTGGTGGACATCCTGGCAAGGCACGGGGGCCTTAAGAATGTGGATACCGTTCGCCGGTTAATCTTCGAGCGAGAAAAACAGATGTCAACCGGCATGGAAAAGGGCGTGGCTATACCCCACGCAAGAACCGACGAAGTGAGTCATCTCACTTGCGTGGTCGGGCTGAAGAAGGACGGCATAGATTTCGAGGCCATCGACGGCCAGCCATCCAACATATTCGTTCTGACGTTATCTCCAACTCAGGCATCAGAACCACACATCCAATTCATGGCCATGATCAGCCGGATCCTGGATGAAGAAGGTCGGGATCGAGTCCTGGCTGCCGAGACACCCGAAGAACTTTGGTATGCACTCGCTGGCGGCGGCGCGGGCTGAGATGCGCAGCTCTGGAGAGCAGCGCTACTTCAAGAGTAGATCGCCCCTCCAAAGGTGATCGCAGAGTTACCCCGCCTACGCCTCCAGGCCGTTCGCCAGCCTGGCGGCTTTCAGGGTGTTCAGCATCAACATCGTGATGGTCATTGGGCCGACACCGCCGGGGACCGGCGTGATGGCGCTTGCCTTTTCTTTCACGCCGTCAAAATCAACATCTCCCTTAAGGATGGCGACCATCCTGTTGGGGTCTTTCTTGCTGGGCTTCTCACCAACGCGGTTCACACCGACATCTATGACAACCGCGCCTTCCTTAACCATGTCGGCGGTGACGGCGTTGGGCACGCCGGCGGCAACAATGAGAATGTCGGCTCTTTTCGTGTGAGCGGCCATGTCGCGAGTACGCGTGTGGCATACCGTCACCGTGGCATTGGCGCCATCCTGTTTCTGGATCAGGATGTTGGCAATTGGTTTGCCGACGATGTTGCTCCTTCCCACCACCACCACCTCAGCGCCTTCGATCTGCGTTCCCGAACGCATCAGAAGCTGCTGGATGCCTGCCGGTGTGCAGGGAAGAAAATTAGCTTCGCCGATCATGAGCTTGCCCACGTTGATGGGATGAAACCCGTCAACATCCTTGTTGGGATCTATGGCGAGAAGAACCTTTGTCTCATTGATGTGCTTGGGCAGTGGCAGCTGAACGAGTATTCCGTGGATCTTGGGATCGTTGTTGTACTTGTCAACCAGCGCAAGGAGTACCTCTTCGGTGATGTCTGCTTCTTGACTGTCCTGCACCGAATAGAAACCAAGCTCCTTTGACGTGCGCTGTTTCGCCGTGACATAGCTTCTTGACGCCGGATCGTCTCCCACAAGTATGGTCACCAGGCCGGGTACTATGCTGTTCTCGTTCGTGAGTTTCTCTGTCGCTTCCTTAATCTCTTCACGTATCTGTGCTGCAACTTCTTTGCCGCTGATAATCTTCGCTGTCATTAATTGCCCCTGCTGTTTTGCCGTGTTCAACGGTCATCATCGCTCACAACCTAGTGCCGCGTCCTGTAACTCCGCTAAGAGATCCGATGTCATCCCGAGCTTGTCGAGGGATCTCGCGAAGCGGCCTGCGGCCGAGATTCCTCGCTTTGCTCGGAATGACACGGACCAGACGTATCCATGGTACTTCATGGACACCACACTAGAATAGTCCCTTGACCTTACCTGTATCCACGTCGACGTCGATTCTTCTGTAAGCAGGATTCGAACATGTACCGGGCATCAGCTTAATAGCCCCGGCCACGGGTACGACGAATCCGGCACCCTTGTATACGAGGATATCGGCGATAGGTAGCTCCCATCCGGTCGGTCGTCCCTTCAGGTTGGGATCATGAGAGAGGCTTAAGTGAGTTTTCACCATGCATGTCCCGAGTTTTCCCGTCGCCGGGTCCGCTTCCAGCATCTTCGCCTTCTCCAGGGCAACATCAGAATAGGTGACCCCATCTGCCCCGTATACTTCTTTTGCGATGAGCTCGATTCTCTGCCGAAGCGGCGTCTCGAGTTCGTACAGCAGGCGGAAGTCATGCTCTTCATCACAGGCAGTCACGACGGCTTCCGCCAGCTCGATCGCACCTTCGCCGCCCTTCTCCCAGTGTTTCGACTGGGCGCACAGGGCGCCATTGTCCTCGGCAACCTTTCTGATCAGGGCCACTTCATTCTCGGTATCCGTGTAGAAGCCGTTGATACACACAACCGGCCGAACCCCGCACTTCTTCACGGTCTCGATATGTGCGATCAGGTTCTCGCAGCCCTTCTCGAGGAGCCCCAGGTTCTCTTTCGTGTAGGCTTCATCCAGGGGGACGCCGGGTCTAACCGTCGGTCCGCCGCCGTGCATCTTGAGCGCACGAACCGTCGCGACGAGAACCACCGCGTTGGGATCGAGTCCTGAGAAGCGGCATTTCAGATTCCAGAACTTCTCAAAGCCAATGTCCGCTCCGAACCCGCTCTCGGTCACGTGGTAATCTGCCAGGCGTGTTCCCAGCTGGTCGGCTATTATCGAACTTTGCCCTATCGCGATGTTCGCGAACGGTCCGGCATGGACGAGAACAGGCTGGCCCTCGACAGTCTGAAGCAGGCTGGGGTTGATGGCGTTGACCATCCAGGCAGTCATCGCGCCGTCCACTTCCAGGTCGGCCGTTGTGACCTCGTTGCCCTGTCTGTCATAGGCCAGGACAATCCGCCCCATCCTCTCTCGAAGGTCCGCGAGGTCTTTTGCCACGGCAAGAATGGCCATTATCTCGCTGGATACCGTGATCGCGAAACCGGAATCCATTTCGTACCCGTCCATCTTGCCGCCTTGACCGATGCGAATGTTTCTCAGGGACTGCGCGCAGAAATCCATTATCCACTTGAACTCAACGCGTTCAGGATCGACGTCCAGACGAGTCAGGTTGCTCTTGGCGAGGCGTTCGTCGTCGTAATTGTTCTCGTGCTGCATCCTGGCGGTAAGGGCAACCATCGCCAGGTTGTGGGCGTTGGTTATGGCGTCGATATCGCCGGTCAGCCCCAGGGAGAACTCGGTGAGCGGTATGCACTGGGCCAGCCCGCCGCCCGCGGCGGAGCCCTTGATGTTGAAAGTCGGTCCACCGCTGGGTTGGCGTATGGCCCCAATCACCTTCTTTCCGATCTTTCCGAGACCCTCTACCAGCCCCATGGATGTCGTCGTCTTCCCTTCGCCGAGCGGCGTGGGAGTGATGGCGGTTACGTCGATGTACTTGCCCTGTGGGACGCCTTCCAGGCGCTTCATGGCCTGTATAAAATCCACCTTGCCTACTCGTTTCCCCATAGGTATGAGTTCATCACGTGTTAGACCCGCCTCTTCGGCGAGTTGCTCCAGGGGTTTCATTGTCGCTTCTGCTGCTTCTGCGATCTCCCAGTCCTGCATCTTTGTGGCGTCGAGTTTCATAGGTCCCTCGTTCTAGATGATTACAGCCGGCGGATATAGTGCTAAATGAAGTTTACCGACCACTCCCTATTTAAGGGCCGTATGTTCTACTAACTGCAAAAAAAAGCAAGCTTTTGATAGGGTAATTCTCGTTCTCGGGAAACTGGTCAGTAGGAGAGCTTGCTCCCGCCAATGTACTCCCTGAGAATGGATATGCCAGGTACGGCGGTGTCGGAGGCGGCGAGGAAGTTTATGAGGAACTCCGACATCCTCCTTGTCTCGGCGTACTCGGGGTTGGCGGGTTTGATCTGCATGAGCAGGGGTTCGACCAGGGGTTTCAACACGGCCAGCTCGTAATCCAATGCAGAATTGAACGTGGCGTCCGCCTCATTCTGGAACGGGAATATCCACCGCTTCTCGCCACGTCGAACGGCCGGCCAGAGCTGGAAGGTGAACAGAGGAGAATGACCGCGGAACTGGTGATCCCGAACAAGCCTTCGAATCAAACGGTTATCTGTGGTGGAGATCCTGTTGTTGGCGTCCACACTCAGCTGTGTCAAGGCGCTCACGTATACCCTGAACTTCTGATCGACCGGAACCATGCTGGTCAGCATGGGATTGAGACCGTGAATTCCCTCGATGATAAGAATCTGCCCGGGCTCCAGCCGGAGATTCTGCCCTGTCCATTCCCTGTGTTTCGTCTCGAAGTTGTACGATGGCAGCTCTATCTCCCTGCCATCGACCAGATCGCAGAGGTGCTGATTGAACAGCTCGAGATCCACGGCTTCTATATGCTCGTAATCCGGTTTGCCCTGTTCGTCCAGGGGGTTGCGGTCGGCGCCTACGAAATAGTCATCCGTGGCCAGCGTGACGGGGTGCAGCCCGTTCACTGTCAAGTGCGTCGTGATCCTTTTGGCAAAAGTGGTCTTTCCCGAGCACGACGGGCCCGCAACCAGGACCAGGCGTATGCGGTCCCGGGCGGCCGATATCTGGTCGGCTATCCCGGCCAGCTTCTTCTCGTGAAGCGCTTCGCTTGTCCATATGAGATTTTCTACCTTGCCGGATGCGATAGTTTCATTCAGGCGGCCAACCGTGTTGACACCAAGAATCCGTCCCCAATCCTTGTGTTCCTGGAAGATATGAAACAAATGAGGCTGATCCTCGAACGGCGGGATGTTCAGGGCATCGGCTCTATCGGGTAGGTGGAGAACGAAACCCGGTGGATAGTGAATCAGCTTGAAACGAGAGAGAACCCCGGCGCTTGGAACGAGCGGACCGTGCGCGAGATCCGAGAAATCACCGCAGCAATGCAATACCACGCGCGGGGGGTTTCTATGCTTGAGCAGGTTCAGTTTGCTCATCTGTCCCGAGTCGGTGAAGGCCTTCACCGACTCGGAGTAGGCGACTTTACGCCTGACAATGGGAATGTCAGATTCAACCATCTTACGCATGCTCTGCGCTACGGCATCCAGACCCTTCTCACACATTCCTTCATCACCGTTTTCCGTTGGGTGGAAGCTGCAGTAAAGGCCCGGGCCGAATGAATGCTCCACGGAGAACTCCGCGTCCGGCGCAACATCGCGTACGGCCTTTGCAAGCAGGAAGCAGAGCGACCGGCGGTAGATTCGCCATCCGTGAGAATCCTCCATTGTCAGGAAGGATACGTGGCTGTTTACGGTAAGGGGGTACGAAAGCGAAGAAACGTCGTTGTTCACCAGTGCAGCAATGAACGGAATTTGCGGAGATACAGGTGCAGGTGCCAGGGTCCCGACCTCAACCCCGTAAGGACATTCAATCATTCGTCCGTCATCAAGAGTAACAGAAATCAAGCTCATGGCATTCAGATCATACAAGAATTCCGGTGATGCCACAAGTAGGTCCCGGCGGGCGGCCGGGACCTACTTTCCCCCCGCAAGCAATCAACCATGGGTTTTCTGCACTGCGAAAAATCTTCCTTTTCTTCTGGACCTTTTTTTTCCCGTGATTAGACTACGGTCAACGGGGAGGTAATAGCGATGACAGAGGCCATATTCGAAATTCATGGCGTGGAAGAACGAAGCGAACGCCTTATCCTCATGGATATTGAAAAAAACTGCTTTGAATGCAGGCATTTCCATGAGGATGAGCAGACCTGCGATGCCTATCCGGATGGTGTTCCACCGGAATATCTGTACGGAGACGAAATACATGATGTAGCCCACCCGGGTGATCACGGCGTGCATTTCGAGCCGAGGATTCGTTAGGCAGGTTGCGCGGGCGACGAAGGGATAAGTGCTTCGGCTACAGTGTCGGCGAGAAGGCATCCGGTGTTCGTTAAGAACCACCTTTCGTCTCGCTGTTCAACAAGTCCAAGCCGTTCTTGTTCCAGCAGAGCTTGATACCAATGATCCATTGGCAGATCTTCAATCGCGAAGTCGTTGAGGAACACTCCTTCCCTGAGCCGAAACGCGAACATCAGGCGCTCCGTTGCATCCATCTCCTTTGAAAGGATTTCTGAATCACTGTTGGGTGGGAGGCCTTGGAACAGGCGTGATACGTAACCGTCCAGGCTCGCGGAGTTTGACCACCGCTTTCTGCCGACGCGTGAAGATGCCGCCGGCCCGAATCCTACATAGTCGCCTCCCCGCCAGCAGGAAAGATTGTGCAGGCATTCGGAGCCCGGACGTGAGTAGTTCGAGATCTCGTATCGATTGTATCCAGCCCCACCCAGGATGTCCTCGGCAATGGCCAGAGCGTGAATCTGCGCCTGCTCTGACGGCATCGATACATGTCCGTCCTTAACCATCGCGTGGAGTACCGATTTCTCCTCGACCGACAATGCGTAGACCGACAGGTGGTCGGGCTCAAGGCGGGCGGCGGCAAGCAGATCCCTCTTCCAGCCATCCGTATCCACTCCCGGCAGGCAGGCAATGAGATCAATGCCGATCTTTTCAAAACCCGCAGATCGTACGGCCTCCACCGAGTCGGAAATATCCCTGGCGGAATGGCGCCTCCCCATCTGTTTCAATACCTCGTCATCGAACGATTGTGCCCCCAGGCTGATCCGGTTGACACCTGCGGCCTTAACGGCCGGAAGTTTTCCGTCAGTGAGCGTTCCCGGGTTCGCCTCCAATGTCCACTCGACCACCTTCGAGAGGTCCATGCGGTCGTGGATGGTCTGCAGCAGGCGTTCAAGTTGTTCTTTATCCAGGATGGAAGGGGTGCCACCGCCAAAATAGACAGTCTCCGGAGCCGACTCACCATCTATGTACATATCCAGTTCGCGCTCAAGGCTGTCGAGGAATGCGTTACAGGTGTTTGCGTCGAACAGTTCGGAGTAGAAAGCGCAATACACGCACTTTCCGCTGCAGAACGGTACGTGTATATAGAGGTGTCCAATCGGAGTGTTCATTCTTCAGAATGTAGCAGAATCACGCGCAGGGTGCCCAAGTTTTTCACTGACCGGAAATGCCCGGCAGTAGGTCCCGGCGGCCCGACGGGCCTGTCCACCGGAGCCTTGCGCGAAGGTGGGACCAAGCGCATAAGACGTGCCTTGCGAGCGCACAAGTTGTGCAAGCCCAAGAAGTGCACAATCCAATGCACCGTCAATGCACTGGCGCCGTCGGGCCGTCGGCGCCTACACCTGAATTACCTGAACAGGAACATGGCACCCTCTGGTTTTCCCACACCGGTTGTGTTCGTGATGATCACGTTCGAGTCATCACTCGTTCCGTTCGGGAACTCCGCTCGCAGCAGGTACAGGTAAGTAGTGTTGGCGCTCAACCCGCTCACGGCATGGCTTGTGCCGGCAACCGAGAGATTGTCGTAACCGACAAGCCTGTCGCCGAGAGTGATGTTGTCGATGTACAGGCGCCGGGTGGCGGCAGGCGAATTGAAGTCGGCGCACACACCGAAGTATGACGATGTGTCGTAGACATTATTGGTCAACGCCCCAGCATAGGTCGAAGGCTCGGCTCCATATGTAAACCCGGTTGAGTACCATAGATTGAATACACCGGCCGAATCACGCGTCACCTTGATGTTCAAGCCATCGCGCAGGGCGCCCGGGTCGAAATCGCTTGCAGTGATAAAGCTACCGACTTCTACTTCGCTGGCCCCGGTCTTTCTCCACAGCTCGATGTGGTCGTCGGCCGATCCAGAGTCCCCTATCTTAAGGTAGTATCCCTGGAAGTTGGCATCGTCATTGAGACTCCCACTCGGCTGTGCCGAGGCCATCAGGACCACCGCCAGGAAGTTCGCCGTGGATGGATTGAAGTTCGGACTTGCCAGCGAGAAGCGCCATTCGTTCGTTTCTGTGCTCGCGATGCTCAGGCAGGCGTAATCCGTGTTGGACGTGCAGGCAAGATAGCTCCCGTCCGTACTCGCATTGCCCCCGGGGACCGTGGCATCCGTCAGGATCTCGAAAGACCCCGTATCGCCACCCCATGCCGGGCCGATCGTGAAATCGCCGTCCGAGAAGTCCTCGTCCATTTCGAGCACATCCAGCCGATAGCCCAGAGCGCCATTCAGCGCATCCCAGTTGGCCGTGAAGCTATCGGACTGCACGGCGGTTGCAGCAGTGGCGGTAGGCTCCACGAGATCGGTCTGCACGTAGATCAGGTTCGACTCTTCGGTCTGGCCGCCCTGGAGGACCGCCCTTACGCGATAAAAGTAGTCGGCATAGACATCCAGCCCCGTCACCTGCACAGTAGCGGAGTCCGCGGCAACTGCACCGTCTTCGTAACCGGTAGCGTAGTTGAGACTGCTTCCCAGCATGATGTTATCCACATAGATTCGACGGTCTGCCGACGGACTGCCGACGTCGGCGCACACGCCGAAGTAAGCGGATGCCCCGGTGTACTGGGTGTTGGTCACGGCTCCGGCGTACGTCGACGGATCGTTTGTGTAGGTGAATCCGGTATCATACCACAAATCGAAAACGCCATTTGCGTCACGTGTCACCTTGAGGTTGAGCCCGTCAAGAAGCGCTCCCGGGTCGATGTCCGGTGAGTTGGCAAATGTCCCCTCAATCTCCTCGCCGGCACCTGTCTTGCGCCATAGCTCAACCTGATCCGCCGATCCACCATCTCCGAACTTGAGGTAGTACCCTTCGAACGTGGAACCCGCAATGCCTGCGCTTGGTTGCAGCGAAGCCATCAGCACAACGGAAACATAGTTGGCATCCGACGGGTCGAAATCGGGGCTGCCTACGGAGAAGCGCCATTCATTCGTTTCCGTGCTGGAAATGCTCAGAGAGACATGCCCTTCGCTTACCTTGGTTCCCAGGTAATGACCGTCGGTGGCAGCATTACCATCTGGCAGTGTGGCGTCTGTCAGAATCTCAAACGCCGCCGTATCGCCGCTCCACGCGGGGCTGTTCGTGAAATCGTCATCGCTGAAATCCTCGTTAGGCTGGAAGACGTCCAGCAGGTATCCGAGATCGCCGGATACATCATTCCAGTTGGCGAAGAAGCTTGTGGACTGGACGTTCGTCGCGGCTATGGCTGTAACCGTCGTCGTCAACGTCTGCACGGCAATGATGTTTGAGTTGGTGCTGGTCTGTGTTGCGTTCGTTGCCCGTACCATGTAGGCGTAGTCGGCCAGGGCGCCCAGACCGGCGACCTGTTCAGTCAGGGCCGTTGTGCCCTTGTCTTCAAACCCGCTGACATAGTTCCGTGCGCCCAGCTCGATGTTGTCTATGTACACCCGGCGGTCAGGATCGGGTGTGCTGATGTGTTTGTAGACCCCGAAGTACGAAGAGGTGTCGTACGAGTTCTGCGTGATCGATCCGCAGTAGTTTGTAGCATCGGTCCCGTACTCGAATCCGGTACTGGTCCAGAGCTTCCACACACCGCTGCCGTCACGCGTGACGCGGACGTTAATGCCATCCTTCAGGCCGCCCGTGGTGAAGGCGGGGCTGCTGAATGTACCTTCATGCCCTTTGCCTGCCCCGGTGCTGCGATAGAGCCGGATCTGATCAGGTGTGCTGTTATTACCGATTCTGAGGTAGTAGCCCTGGAAGTTATTCGTGGCGATATCTCCGCTGATCGCTGCAGACGACATGAGAACAACACCGAAGTAATTAGCATCGCTGGGATTGACGTCAGGTGTCCCGAGCGAGAACCGCCATTCGCTGACCTCGGTGCTCGGGGTGATCAGCAGGCTATCGTCAGCCGTGCCCTTGCTGGCGAGGAAACTGCCGTCCGTCGAGGCGCTTCCATCGGGCACTGTGCCGTCGGTCAACACGTCGAACGACGCCGTATCACCCGACCATGTCAGGTTAGCAGAATGATTGCCGTCGCTGAAGTCCTCGTCCATCTGCCACGCGTTCAGCTCATAGCCAGTGGCACCGGCGGCGGCATTCCAGTTGGCGAAGAAACTGCTCGAAGTGATGTTGGTCGCCGCGGTGGCGATCGGTGCGGGAAGGGACGGTGGCGCCGGTTCAGCGTACGTGCCCACCATCAGGACGTCGTCGATGCCCATGCCGCTCCAGTTGGCCCCCCCGGGTTCGCGAACGTGACCCCACCGGACCTGCACGTTGGCCTCACCGTCAGCAGTGGACGAGAGATCATAGGAGTGGAACTGCCACCCCGAGTCGTTGTTGTTTTTCACGTAGAAAAGGTTGCTCCATGTGCTCCCGTTGGTCGTGATCTGGACCACGGCGGCAAACCCGGTGTAAACACTGAATTCGCCGGCAAAGGTAAGCGACACGTTTTCGTGACCGCTGCAGTCGATGACGGGAGTGGTCAAGTAGGTTGTGTTGAAAGCCGCACCGTCCAGGTTCGTGTCGTAGATATTTGTACCGGTGTACGCCGTTGTCGGCCCTCCGTACGCATTGTCAACGGGGTCTCCGTACTCCCATTCACCGTTGGAGACGGCGTATCCAGGATCCGTGTCCATGTTCTCGTCATGCAGCTTCGTGTTGATACTGAAATCGGCATCACTGTCATCGGTGACCGAGCCGTTGTCCAGGTTCGTGATGCGCACCCTGAAGGTGTCGCCTCCGAGGGTCCCGGGAATGGTCCAGCTGTACAGTCCGTCATTGGCCGTGCTGGCGACAATGTTCGTCAGAACTGAGCCGCCCTCCAGCAAGTCGATCTGCATGTTCCCCGTCACCGTCGGAGAAACGTTCCACGTAATATCCGTTGACTCACCCGTGTAGAGATCTTCACCGCCATCGGGCGTCTCCAGGAACAGGTTAACACTCCCCGTCACGGTCAACGATGCACTGACCGTCTTAGGGGAATTCGTGGCGTTGGAAGATGCAACGGTGATTGTGCCGGTGTAAGTGCCCGATGGTACACGGTCTCCGAACGTGACTGCAATCCGGTCGGATTCGGCTGCGACCGACCCGCCGGTAGAATCCAAACTAAGCCAGTACAGGCTCTCGCTCAGGGTGTAGACGAGAGTGCCGCCACCCGCGTTACGTACCTCGAAGTACTCGTTGGTGCCTGTTCCCGGAGCGAGGGTCACACTTACGGCATTGGTCGTCAACTCTATGCCGGGTTCGTCCTCGACGGTCAGAGTCACATCGAACGCCTGCGGTGAGTTTGATGCACCTGCATCGGTGATCGTGACGGTCCCGGTGTAAGATCCTGAAGACAGGGCGTCGGTGTCATAGGTCACCACGAGCAAGTCGGTCTCGTTCGAGGCGGTTCCCGAGGCCGGTGCCACGCTCAACCAGGCAGCGTTGTTGCTTACCGTGTAGGATAGCGTGCCGGCGTTGGAGTTATACACACCGAACGTTTGCGATGCCGCGTCCGTGCCGTACTCGGTAACGGGGTTCAGTTCTGTCACGGTCAGACCAATTGCCGGGGGCCCACTGAGTGCACCTGTGCCCACGATGAAGGTCATGGATGTGCTGATGGCGCTGACGCTGTGCACGTGGCACGCGGAGTTACTGCCGCGGCCGGTACTGTCCCAGAATTTCAGTGCAGGGGATGTGGAGTCTGACAGCTCGTTGCTACCGCCTGCGTGGAAAGCGTCATCCGAGCCCGGGGTCGGATCGTCGTACCATGGAGTAACGGCTGCCGAGGGGTTGGCCTCGACGACGAGCAATTCGTACGGTGTACTGTAATCGTTGGTCGGGTTGTTTGCCGTAAATATGGATGAGGACGTGTTCCTCCCCGTCTCCAGGGCATGGTAGACGACCAGGCCGGCCGATGGATTAACGCTTCCCGACGCGCCTCCGGTTGGACCCTCGTACCCACTGTTATTCCGTACTTCGAATAAGAAGTACTCCTGGCTGTCGTCCGGGTTCCGGTAGCGGTAGAAGTAGTTGCGATCTTCCTGAACGGCACATAGCTGGTGGCTGCTGCTGTCGATGTCAACGATGTCCGCCCACCCTGCGTGGAGCTTGAGGTAAGGGTCGACGTTAACCGGATGACTCGAGCCGCTGCTGGCCATCAGTGAGAAACTGCTTATCCTTGCGGCATTCCCGTCGTAAGAGTAGAGGTCGGGGAATCCGCACAACATGTGTCCATTCTCATGGCAGAACGTTCCAAGCTTCAAGTCGTTCGGGAGATCCGTAATCTGGTACTGGAAGCCTGTAGCAAGGCCGTGAGAGGTGAACCCCGACCACGACGTACTCGATTTGTGTGGCCAGAGGCCTTCCGCCCATGAGTTCGTTCTCGCCCCGGCATAGAAGCAGTTGACCCCGTCAATAACGCTGTCGCTGTTTGCATCGCACTGCGAAAAATCAAAGCCCTCCGCGTCCAACACGGCCAGCCCTTCCTTAATGAGCTCACGAGCCCTTGTGCCGTAGGAGATATTGGGGTCCATATAGTACGCCCGGTTATTCGTGGCGGTGAAGTATGCAGCAACGGTCAGGTTGTAGGTCAGTGTTCCGTCCGACTGCTCAGAGAAGTATCCTTTCACCGAGGTGGCGTTCCCAAAATCCGTGTAGTCGTCGTCGTTGCAGTAGGCGTCGACCTGCGCGCGGGTGATCGTAACATCCTCCTGCCGGTCGGGGAAGGAGGCGAGGAGAACGAGGCCGATCCTTGTCCCAGTGGTAGTACTGCCGGGGGGTGCCTTTGTCGTCGGTGTCTCAATCGAGCGACCTTTCTCGTCGCAACGCAGCAGCCCGCGCAGTCTCCGGCTTTTCTCAAACGCTGCTCCGGATCTCAGTCGCTGTTTCCTGGCAAGCCTGGGAGGTACCCTGGCACCAACGCGTATCCCCGTTGAGACGATGTCGGTTCCGTCCGGCGTGACTCGCGCGTAGCAGAAGAAGCCGGAAACATCGTCTCGGATCACGAGGTATCCGTCGAGTGTTTCCTGGTAAGCAAAGAACTCGTCACCCCACAGGCGGACCTGGAACGTGGCCCCGCCGGGCTGGCTATAAGTGAAGGTCTCGCCGTTGTATGGCGCAGCAAGTGCATGGCATGCCAGAACAATCGTGAACAACACCGGGGGCAATATTCGCAGAACAGTAGATCGAAAACCTGTTCGCGCATTGGAAGCCATACATAACGTCCTCGACAACTTAATCGCCATAATAATCTCCTCACGCCATAGAAGGGACCCGCGGGGGGAAAGCCAAAACAGCATCCAATGAAGTCGCTGGACTTCATGTGGCCCCCATCGAGCCCTGATCGAAACGAGGTTGCTCCAGACGTTCACTGTGGGCCTCAAGTGGGAAACGCCTGAGTAGAAACACCAGCGAGTATCCGGTGCATTGCCTTCTGGATGTCTGTCTAAAAAACGGGCTCCCAGCCCGCATTACCAGTAGTTAAGTATTCCTGACGCGCCTCGCATCAGGACGCTATCCTGATTTTTGGAACTATACATTAAAAGCCGACCGGGAACAAGGAGATTTGGTAGCCTGACCTATGATTAACCCTTGAGAATAGGTGACACCCCTATGCCCCGCCTGTGCTGGAGGGCGGGCCGGTACGGGGACGGGTGCACCACAACGACAGACTGTATGAGCTTTTTTAGGAAAAAAGAAAATTGTAACTTTGTATTGCAAAGTACTCTGGAGAGTGCTATTCTCATGTCAAGAAAGGTGGAAATATGATTGCTACACATGTTTATGATGCTCTTTCCCAAGTTCGCAGGCTGCAGGCGCTGATTCTGGCGAGGAAGAATTTTCAGGGCTATTCGGGGGTAGCCCGAATGGCTTCCGGGACGGTTGTGGTGGGTGCCGCCATGGTTCTAAACTCTGACCTCGTCCCCCGTTCGGTGATGGCCCACCTGGGCGGATGGGCATTTGTCATGGGGCTGGCGATGGTGATCAACTACGGCGCCCTGGCGTACTGGTACTTCACGGATCCCGAAGCGAAGACGAGTCCCATGTCGCTTTTTCCGGCTATCGACGCCGTGCCGGCCCTTGCTGCCGGCGGCATTCTGAGTGCCGCCCTGGTGATGTGGGGCCACTTCAACTTGCTGCAGGGGGTATGGATGCTCCTGTTTGGCGTTGCTCACACCGGTTATCGCCTTTCGCTGCCGCGCGCGAACTACTTCGTCGGGATGTTCTACATGGTATGCGGCACGGCGTACCTTGCATATGGGGAGGAACCGTTCACCAACCCGTGGCCGATGGGAATAGTATTCTTTGCCGGCGAATGGCTGGGTGGATGGATCTTCTGGCGGAGCAGGGCAGAAAACGGGAATGGAAGTGGCTGATGGAGATGATCCCGCGAAAGATCGCGGGGGGCGCCCAACCGGAATTGTGGATCTCGAATTGTTCGTTTGATATGGAGGAAATATGAAGGAAGGACAGGAAAACCCGTATGAAGCGCTGGAGAAGCTCTTTCATGAGCCGAACCGATTGGCCATCATGTCTGCCTTATGTGCAGAGGGCAGGGGGCTGACTTTCACGGAGCTGAAGGCGAAATGCTCACTGACAGACGGCAATCTTAATCGCCACCTGAAGGCTCTCGACGATGCAGGTGCGATACGGATTGAGAAACGCTTTGTGGATGCGAAGCCTCGAACTACCGTGTTCATATCGGACGAGGGCATCAAGCGTTTCAACGAATACCTCAACGCACTGGCCAATGTGCTTGAAAATGCGAGGCAAGCAATGCCTGAAGATGCTATTCGGAAAGCCGCAGCTCCAGTGGGAGAGATACAGATGGGTGGAGCCGTTGCAGCCGTAAGTCCTTCTCCGGCCTACTCGTACGGGGGAGGGGACCTGGAAATGGGGATGGATTGAGTAATTGGATCAACCCACTTATCTGGCGGGCAATGTGCAATGGAGATCCACCGGGGATCATGCCTCTCGGAGATAGGCATGTACTGAAGAAGTAGGGACCTATCTCCGAGAGGTCCCTCCCCAAGTGGAGTGCAGGTACATGAGCCCGTGGAGATGGAAGCCGAGAGGCATGGATCATTAGCGAGGGAAACGTTTACTGAATGAATACTCTAGCCAATAGACTGATTACGGTTCTGGTGTCAGCGGTTCTGCTCTTGGGCCTGCCGCTTGCTGGTGTTGCTTTGAAGGGATATCCGGTCGCGCAGTATCTGGAGTTTCCCCCGCTGACGCAATACGTGGAACACGCAGACTTCTCCTGGCCGCTGTTTGCCGCGGGTGCCATCGTGCTTGCAGCGATTCTCCTGCCGTTTGTGCTTTATGACCTGCGGAACAGGCCGTACGCCATCGAGGAGGAGACATCCGCAAGCACATATCCGTGGTGGGGATGGCTTGGACTCCTCGGCGGTGCCGTCACCTGGGTGCTAGCCTGGTCGAGATTCTCATGGTTTGCACCCCTGCAGGGACACACCTTTAGCCCACTCTGGCTCGCATATATTCTCGTCGTCAACGCATGGACCTTCAAGCGTACAGGCAAATGCATGCTTAGGGACAGGCCCCGATATCTTCTAATGCTGTTTGTATGCAGCGCAGCGTTCTGGTGGTTCTTCGAGTATCTGAATAGATTTGTACAGAACTGGCATTACGTGGGGACAGGTACCATGAGCCGGATGGAGTACTTCATATATGCAACCCTCCCCTTCTCAACGGTTCTCCCGGCCGTGCTTGGGACATACGAGCTCCTGGCTTCGTGGCCCCGAGCCGGCGCGAGCCTTAATCACTATGTTCCGATAATCATCGGTCATCCCCGGAAATGGGCAGCTGCAGGCCTGTGGATAGCGGGCATTGGCCTGCTGGGAACAGGCGTCTGGCCCGATTTGCTGTTTCCGTTGTTGTGGCTGTCCCCGCTCTTCATTATTACTTGCGTTCAGACGCTAACCGGCCGTGAAACACTCTTCAGTGAACTGCACCACGGCAGGTGGCGACGAATATACCTGTTGGCCATATCCGCCCTTGTTTGTGGCTTGTTCTGGGAAATGTGGAACCACTGGAGCCTGGCCCAATGGGAGTACACTGTTCCCTATGTCGGTGAGTTCAAGATCTTCAAGATGCCAGTTCTCGGCTACGCGGGCTACCTGCCGTTCGGCCTCGAATGCGGCGTTATAGCCGATTCACTGGTAAATGGATCGTGGGAAGGGACCTCAGTAAGCGATAATACGTGCAAGGGAGGAGGAGATACCGAACCAGTCAATTAGGGCATTCGAGGTCCCCTTCCCCTTTTTTTGACCAGAGGACTTTGTGGGCCAGAGTACTCTCTTACAGCGGGCGGCCGGCAAGGTTCCAAGCATACAATGTGCAGCAGGTCTCGTACGTAGCTCCCGATTCCACTCGGGAGATCGCCTGCAGTCGCCCGATCGGAGTCGGGCGCTACGGAAGACGCAGCGTGTTGTTAAATGTGGCGCGCAAGTAAGTTGAAAGGAGGCGCAATAATGAAGATTAAGCTAATATCACCCCGTGTAACCATGCGACCCATGGATTCGGCTTGGAAGACACAGATGTCGCCCCCCCTGGGGCTTCTGGTACTTGGTGCCCTAACTCCAATGCGGCACCAGGTGACCGTCCAGGACGAGAACGTAGAGAAGTTACGTTTGGATGACAATCCCGACGTCGTGGGTATCGGTGTCAAAGTTGACACGATGAAACGCGCAGCGGAGATCGCCAGACAATACCGGCGACGCGGAATTCTGGTTATCATGGGAGGAATTCACGCGACTGCATGCCCGGAAGAATGCGCGAAGCATGCGGATTCGGTTGTTGTAGGGGAGGCCGAAGAAATATGGCCAGAACTTCTGAAGGACGCCGAGGATGGCAGACTGAAAAAGGTCTACCGGAACGACGGACCGGTTAACATCGCCAAGTCGCCAACACCGGATTGGAGCCTGCTCAAGAAGAAGTCCTACCTGTTCACGAACACGCTTACGATAGGGCGGGGGTGCCCGTGGCGTTGCAGCTTCTGCTACAACAGCTCGGATAACATTGATGCGCGGTATCGCATGAAGCCGACATCGAACATTCTCGCCGAGATAGAATCCCTGGGAACGAAGCACGTGATGTTTATAGATGACAACTTCATCGGAAACCCTAAACGGGTGAAGCAGCTTCTGCCGGAATTCAAGAGGATGGGTCTGACATGGCATACCGCCGTATCCGCGGATATTGGCAGACACGAACATATCCTTGATCAGATGGCTGAGTCCGGCTGCAAGAGTCTTTTCATTGGCTTCGAGACGGTAAACCAGAAGAACCTTCTGCACTGTCACAAAACACAGAACCGCATCGATGGGTATGACGACATCATCAGTAAAATACATGAACGTGGGATGATGGTGAATGCCAGCGTGGTTTTCGGTTTCGACGGAGACGATCCTTCTGTTTTCGCTACGACGGCGGAATGGCTGATAAGCAAGCGGGTTGCAACCATGACCGCGCACATCCTGACGCCTTACCCGGGGACAAGGCTATACAAGCGACTTGAGGAAGAAGGGCGGATTATTGACAGAGATCTCGACCATTACAACACCGCGCATGCGGTGTTCGCGCCAAATGGGATGTCCGCGGAAGATCTGGAGCGAGGTTACCTGTGGACATACGACAAGTTCTATTCCTGGTCGGGAATCCTTCAGAGATGGCCGGTTGCACGTGGTCAGGCACTGGCATACCTGCAGTTTCAATTGTTATACAGGAAGTTCGGAAAGCAAACCGCATTTCTCGGTCGCCTCCTGGGCATGCGCAACATGGCGAAACTGGCAAAAACCGTGGCATACCCGCCGTGGCGGCGGCACACGCCTGAGACCGAGGCAAGAGATCAAGCAGCGTGGGCACCTATCTACAGCACAAGCAAGTAGGCGACCGTTTTCTGAAACACGGCTCAGGGGCTGGCGTTCTATTCATTGTGTCTTGCATTGCGCGGGGAGAGACCTCTCGGAGATAGGTCTCTACTGCCGCAGTACATGCCTATCTCCGAGAGGCATGATGCGAAGCATGGACAACACATCCTTGAGCAAATCCCCAGTCTGCACAATACTGCCTGCATGACAGAACGTGTAAGAGGTCGATTGGCACCCAGTCCCACGGGTGCGTTGCATCTCGGCAACGCGCGCAGCTTCCTGATCGCCTGGCTGTCGGTTCGCGCACAGGGGGGAACGGTTGTGCTTCGAATGGAAGACCTGGATCATCCCAAGGTGAAACAGGGAGCTTCCGAACAGGCACTGGAGGATCTTCGCTGGCTCGGCTTGGATTGGGATGAGGGTTCGGATGTGGGCGGGCCGCATGTGCCCTATACACAATCGGGACGGAGCGAGAACTACAGGACGGCGCTCGACCGCCTGCTGGAGCAGAACCTTGCTTACCCATGCACGTGTTCGCGCAAGGATGTTGAATCCGCACAGAGCGCACCTCACGCGGGGGAGGGGGACATCAGGTACCCTGGCATGTGCCGCGAACGATGGATTTCGTACAAAGAAGCCGCGACGATACTGACACCGCCGCGTATTCCCGCATGGCGATTTCGAACTCCGGTAGGGGAGACTTCGTTTGATGACGCTTTCTGGGGCGAGCAGAGGCAGGACGTGTGGGAAACCGTTGGCGATTTCGTACTTGGCAGGCATCCCGATGGGGCGGGCTACATGCTGGCGGTCGTCGTGGACGATGCGGCAATGGGAATCACGGAAGTGATTCGCGGGGATGACCTGATGACGCCAACTCATCGTCAGCTCTTGCTGTACAAGTCCCTGGACCTGCCAATTCCGAGTTTTGCCCATGTTCCTCTAGTTATAGGTGAGGATGGAAGACGGCTTGCAAAACGGCATGGCGATACGCGTATTGCTGCCCTTCGGGAACAGGGCGAATCCGCGCGGAAGACTTTGGGTCTTCTCGCGTGGTGGTGCGGTTGGGCTGAATGGGGGGAGGAGTTGTCGGCAGGGGAGCTGATTGACCGGTACGATCTCTCGAGCATACCGAGGGAGCCGGTGGTGCTGACGGAGCGTGTGAAAGAGTACCTGGGAGTCGGAGCGCTCAAGTAGATCGGCCGTCTCGGCTGATCATGAGCAGGCGAGGACGCCAGCTCTACTTCTCAGCCGCGCGCGGATTGCTACCGTCAATCACACAGCCCCAACAATGCCGGTGTAACGTCTGCAAGTGATGCTACCTTCGGCAGGAGTTCTTCCGCATCTTTCCCCAGCACTACGAATGGAACCGGATTAGTGGTGTGACGACAAATGCTCATGTCTTCGATGTTCCCGTGATCACTGGTGAGAATCAGCCTGCCTGAGCTTGTATCAAGGTCTCTGAGGACGTGTGCCAGCAATTGATCCAGCCTGCCGAGCACGTCTTTGGCAAAGCCCATGTCACCGGAATGTCCCGCGCGGTCCGTTAGAAAAAACTCGAACAGGGTGAAGTCGTGATGGTTTGCGATGTTAACAAGGTGGCCTGCAGCTTCCTCTATGGTTATCGTCGGCCCCCGATATCCGCGGTCGCGAAGAGTCTGCCGCACGAGATCATGACAAACGGCCTCGTTGCGTTCGATCATCGACAGATCGCGCACGCCGCCAAATGCCGCGAGTGTTGCTACAGTCGTGACGGACCGCAGCCGGAGCAAGCGCGCTTCCGCGGGATCGTTGAGGTAATAGCCATTGGCAAACGTGGCCGTAAGACCGAGTGCCAGGTGCCTGGAGAAGATGTTCTCCTTCTTGATTATTCTGCATAGCCCGGGGCCGGGGAATCCCTCAATGTGACGCCCCATGACCTCCTGTGCGTTCACACCCGTAAGAAGCGAAGTCTGACCGGTAGCGCTTTGGGGTAATCCGTCTACGCCCATGCAGGCATCGACAGGAACGGCATGGTTAACGATCAGGTCATGCAGATGAGGACAAGCCCCGCTCTCCAGCGGGTTAATGCCCGGGGCCTTTTTCCCCAGCCCCAGTCCATCTACAAATACCATCAAAGTGTGACCGGATGAAGCCATACTCTAACCCAAGAATCACTTCACTATCTTCAGAATGTCACGGAAACTGGGATGTTCTGCTGTGCGCATCAGTTCGAAGACCGCGGTTTCCACACTACTTACTTCCACGTTGGCGGTTTTCATCTTTTCCAGGCCCACCAGCTTGTTTTCAGGGGTTCGCGATGATACGGCATCCGCCAGGACTTCCACGTGATACCCGGCGGCGAAGAGGTCGGCGGCTGTCTGGTAGACGCATACGTGCGTCTCCATTCCCGCAACTATGGCTCGCTTTCTGCCCAGCGCCTCCACGGCGCTGACGAAGCTCGGTTCGCCGCAGCAACTGAAGCTGATCTTTTCGATAGGTTTCGCGTCGCCCAGCAGCTCGGAAAGCTCGGTCACGGTTTCGCCCATCTTGGCAGGAATCTGCTCGGTCCACACGATTGGGATATCAAGTGCCTGCATACATTGAACCGCCTTGAGGCAGTTCTCTATCAGTGCCTCCCTTTCGTGCATGACGGTGGATAACTTGCCCTGCACATCTATGAGAACAAAGAACGTGTCATCAAGTCTTAACATGGTTCCCTCCCGGAGGTTTTTAGTTTCGTAGCGTTGTAGAGATAGTTGCATGTTTCACCATGGAAATCAACTGCCCCGCTTGACCCTGGGCTTCGCAATGTGAGAAACTGGCGGGCATGTTTGGAACAATCACAGAAGATGGAGAACCCACCCGATCTCGCCTGTCGGCGATCCACCCCTCCAGGGAGGGGATCTCAGGGACAAGTGTTCTTTGGACGCAGATGGTACGTTCCAGACTTGGGCGTTGGACGTTGGGCGTTGGGCGTTGGACGTTGATCACCTTGTTCCTGTGCCTCGCCTTTGCTGTCCAGGTTGTACAGGGACAAGACGCCCCCGCCGAAGAAACGGAACCCGAAATCCAGCCTGTCGTGATTGATTTCTTCTTCGAGCCCGGCTGCGACCAATGTGCCCGTGTCCGCGATGAGGTGCTGCCGCAGCTCGAGGCTGCTTATGCGGGGCTCTATGATCTCAACGAGTGGGATGTCAGTGTTGAGGAGAATCACCGGAGATTAATACGCCTGATTCACGACCGGGATATCGCGGACAACGCAAGGGTGTTCATGTTCCTTGACCGGAGCGTCGCCCTGTCCGGCCTGGAAGCAATACTGGCGGACCTTTTCCCCGCTCTTGACCGGCTTGTGGCAGAACACCTGAATGCGGATGTATCGGAGTCCGGGCCTGTCGAGGAACTTGCTCCTGCAGACGACACGATGATGGAAGAGCTTGCCGGACAGTTCACGCTTGCCGCGGTGGTGCTTGGCGGATTGGCCGATGGGATAAACCCGTGCGCGATTGCCACGCTGGTGTTTCTGATCAGCGTTCTCTCGATGTCGCACGTACGGGGCAAAGATCTCCTTCTTGTGGGTGGGGCCTTCTGCCTGGCCTCGTTTCTGACCTACATGGCTATTGGTTTCGGGTTGCTGCAGGTTCTCAGATCGCTGTCCGCGTTTCACCAGATTCAGAAGATTATTGACATTGTCCTGGTGGCAATCCTCTGTGCTCTCGCGGGATACTCTTTCCTCGACGCGTTCCGCTTTGGACGCTCCCACAAAGCGTCGGATGTCACGATCCAGCTGCCAAAGAAGGTCAAGGACCGCATCCACAGGCTGCTGCGCGTTGGACTTGGCAGGCACGCAAGCGTGCTGCCCGCGTTCATTATAGGAGTTGCCGTTACCGGTCTTGAGAGCATCTGTACCGGCCAGGTGCTTCTTCCAACTCTCGCGTTTGTTGCCAGGAGTGGAATCTCTGTTGTAAAGGGCACTGCTTATCTTGCACTCTACAACCTTATGTTCATTGTGCCGCTGGTCGTGGTTCTCCTGCTCACGTGGCAGGGACTCAAGCTGCCCCGTCTGATGGCATGGAGCGTTAAAGAAGTATTCGTGGCGAAGCTGTTGCTTGGCGTATTCTTTCTGCTGCTGGCGGTTGCCATTTTCGTTTTGGGATAAAAGAAGGAGAACCCACCCCGTCTCCGCCTGACGGCGGATCCACCCCTCCAGGGAGGGGATCGGGGAGTGCTTGAGAATTAAACATCTAAGCTGGATGGATCATGACAGACGAAATCAATGAGCGGCCGGATTGGGATACTTACTTCATGGACATTGCCCAGGTTGTTAAGCGGCGGGGCAACTGTCTCAGGCGGCAAGTGGCTGCCTTGATTGTCAGGGATCACCAGGTGATATCCACTGGTTACAACGGAACACCTCGCGGGCTTGCAAACTGCTGTGACGGTGGGTGTGCGCGGTGCTCGAGTGACGCGCCTTCGGGGGCCGGCCTTGGCGAATGCGTATGCTCACATGCGGAGGAGAATGCCATTGTGCAGGCAGCCTACCATGGCATAGCCGTGAAAGAGGCATCTATCTACTCGACTCTCAGTCCGTGTCTGATATGTGCCAAAATGATCATCAACGCCGGAATCATCGAAGTCGTATACGAAAGCGAATACCAGTTCACCGAACAGACCCAGCGGCTGTTCACCGAATCAGGCGTGAAATTGCGGCAATTTGTGAGGAAAGAATGAGGGGCTGTATCAAAAGGTTCCGTCGGGCAAGGGAGACACGCCTCACGGCGTTAACTACAAACGGATTCCTGGACAAATCGCCCTGTTTGTAGTTAAGCCCGTCAGGGCTGTTCTCCCTTCTGTTACAGCCCCCTCCCTTTCCCCGTTATCGACATGAACAAGCAGAAGTGATATCAATTACGTCCTTTAAAGCGGAGCTTCGCAGGTATACGCTAACGCATAACGCAGGAAACAGGCATGAATTTAACAGTAAACGGTGAAGAAATCCCCGGCCCGGACATTGAAAGGGAAATGGACCGCCTTCGTTCGGATTACGAAAGATATGTTGCCGGACAGAGTGCAGATCCGGACGAGGACCAGCTGCGGGAATGGTCCCGCGAAAACCTGATTGAAAGAGTCCTGCTCCGACAGGCCGCCGCTGCTGCGGAGATAGAGATTGACGACAAAGAGGTAGATTCCGAGCTGGAAGAACTCAAGGACAGAATCCCCGAGGAAATGTCTGAAAAAGAGTTTCGCGGAGAGCTGGTTGTCGGCAAGAGGGTCGAGATCATGGTCAAGCGCCTGACGGATGAAATCGCAGCGCCGGCGGACAACGAGATCTCCAAGTACTATCGCGAGAACAGGAGTGACTTTACCGCCCCGGAGCAGGTCCATGCCCGGCATATTGTGAAGCACGTTTCGGGTGAAACCGATAGAACCGATGCGTACCTGAGCATTATGAATGTCAAGGAAGACCTGAACAAGGGGGTGCCGTTCGAGGAACTGGCAATGAGGAACTCAGATTGTCCCGAGAACGCCGGCGACCTTGGCTGCTTTGCACGTGGTCAGATGGTGCAGGAGTTTGAGGACGTGGTCTTCAACATGAACGCCAACGAAATAAGCGACGTTTTCGAATCTCCATTTGGATATCACATCGCGAAGGTACATGAGCGCCGCCCCGGCGGGCCGATCCCACTGGAAGATGTAAAGGAGGGCATCTCTCAGCATCTTCTCAGGACAAAGCAGAACGAGGCAGTCGAGGAGTTCGTTGACGGACTGAAGAAGAAGGCGAGTATCTCGGGATAGGGATGTTGACTGTAATCTTGATGGTGCTTTAGTAATTGTAATCAGGATACGTGGAAACAACACGCGGAAGGAGAGGCGACATGATGAAACGGGTGGCATGGATACTGGCGGTCGTAATGGTTCTTGGTGTGAGTCTTTCTTTCTTGAGCGGCTGCGGCAAGAAACCTGCAGGAGAAACCGGGGCGGAACCTGGCGAGAAGAAGGTATTCGTGATTCTAAAGGCCAGCGAATCCGAGTTCTGGAACATTGTTAAGGATGGAGCAATCGTCGCCGGGAAAGAGCTTGGGATCAACGTAACCGTGAAATCCCCGGTTTCGGAATCCGATATTAGCCGGCAGGTTGCCATTATGGAGAATGCGATCTCGTCGAAGCCGTCTGCCATCGTAGTTGCGCCGTCACAGTCCAGCCCGCTGGTTCCCGCAATCAAGCAGGCCCTGAAGCAGGGCATCCCTGTTATCATTATCGACAGCGGTGTAGATTCGGATGAATACACCTCGTTCCTGGCTTCCGACAACATAAAGATCGGTCAGATTGCCGCTGATGAAATGGCGAAGGCCTTGGCAGCCAAGACAGGCGAAATTGCCGGCAAGATCGCGGGAATCACCTTCTTTGCGGGAGCCGCGTCCCTGGAGAAGAGAAAGCAAGGATTTGAAGAGCAGCTCAAAGCCAAGTATCCATTGGTCGAAATTGTGGACTTTCGTGATGCTTCCGGTAAGACGGGGCAAACAATTAACTTCGTGGAGAACTACCTGACGAAGTACGGCACGGAACTGAAGGGAATATTTGCCAACAACCAGCCCACGGGAGAAGAAACCGTAAGCGCCCTGAGCCAGGCAAAGAGGAAAGACCTTGCGGTTATTGTCGTGGATTCCGGCCAACAGGAAGTGTGGGGGCTGAAAAACGGATTCGTAGACTCAATGATCGTCCAGAAACCCTGGAAGATGGGTTTCATGGGTGTTGAATATGCCCTGAAAGCCGCCAACGGTGAGACGATCGAGAAATTCGTTGATACAGGGGTCGCCGCGATTTCTCCAGAAATGCTTGAGAGCGGCAAGGCGGAGGAGTACCTGGACCCGGTCAGTTTCCACAAGAAAAAGAGCGAGTAGATCGCCGCGTAACCCGATATGAGCAATGCGGAGAACACAACTGCACCTGCCGATGTCATCGTGGAGATGCGGGATATCTGCAAGACATATCCGGGCGTACAGGCTCTCAAGAACGCCAGCCTTACCGTCAGGAAAGGCGAAGTCAAAGCGTTGATGGGAGAGAACGGGGCCGGCAAGTCGACACTCATCAAGATGCTGACCGGTGCCGAGACGCTGACATCCGGCGAGATCTGTATCCATGGTGAACGCGTTCCCCGCATGACCCCGGCAATCTCTGAAGGACTCGGGATTTCCTGCGTGTACCAGCACATGATGCTGGCAGAACATCTCTCCGTGGCCGAGAACGTCTGGCTCGGCAAGTTTCCATCCTGTGCAGGATTCGTCAACAAGGCCGAGCTCGTGCGAAAGACCGTCAAGGTGCTTGACGACATCGGCTACGGGGGCGTTATTGATCCCACCGAACGCGTTGCCAATCTGACTGCCTCGCAACAGGGAATGGTGGCCATCGTCAAGGCCATCTGCAGGGACGCGAAAATCGTAATCTTTGACGAACCAACGGCAGTACTTGCCGACCGCGAGGCCGAGGAGCTGTTCAGGGTCATAAATCTGCTCAGGGAGCAGCACCTCGCCATCATCTACATTTCGCACCGCATGGAAGAGATCTTCAAGGTCTGCGATACCGTTACTGTGCTGAAGGACGGTCAGTATGCGGGTGATGCCGTCACAAAGGATATCGATGAAGACGGTATAATATCGATGATGGTCGGCAGGGAACTCAGCGCAAGCCACTACGATGACACTCGGAGAATTGGCGAAGAGCTGTTCCGCGCCGAGAATGTAACCAACAACCGCGTCAAGGACTGTTCGTTGAGCGTGAAGAGCGGCGAGATCGTTGGCATCTACGGGCTTGTCGGTGCCGGAAGAACGGAACTGTCACGCGCCATCTTCGGTAGCGATCCCGTTAAAAACGGGACTTTCACCGTAAAGGGAAAGAACGCCCGAATCTCGAGTCCCAAGAGCGCAATCGATCTTGGGATGAGCCTTATTCCCGAAGACCGACGTCGCCAGGGGCTGGCTCTTCAGCTGTCGGTCAGACACAACATCAACCTTGCCGTGTATCGAAGGAACGATGTCCTCGGCTTTATTCGTACCTCCCGCGAGAAGGAAACGAGCCGCAAGTTCGTTGAAAGTCTTGCCATCAAGACACCCACCGACGACCAGAAGGTCAAGAACCTCAGCGGGGGGAATCAACAGAAGGTGGTTGTCGGCAAGTGGCTGGCCAGCGAAGCCGAGATATTCATTATGGACGAGCCCACCAACGGCATAGATGTGGGGGCCAAAGAGGAAATCTATGCCCTGATCAACAAGCTGGCCCACCAGGGCTCCGCCATAATCTGCGTGTCGTCCTACATGCCGGAAGTCATGGATATCTGTGACCGCATCATCGTCATGAATTCCGGGGAAATAGTTGCGAATGTCGATCGGGCAGATTTCGATGAAGAAGACCTCCTGTCCCTGGCAATAAAGACACGAGAGGATTGACGTTCTCGTTTGAAGAGGAACCACGTGATGGATAATAGAGAGAAGATCGTTAAGAAACTTCTGAACACGCAGGTTGTTGTGTTCCTGAGTGCCGTCGTGATGTGGATCGCCCTGGGCGTGTTCACCGACGAGTTTGCCACTCTCGGCAACTTCCAGAACCTGATGAAGCAGATGGCCATAACCGGCGTTATAGGTGTTGGTGCGCTAATAGTGATCCTGACAAGAGGCATTGACCTTTCCGTGGGGTCGCTGATTGCGTTTGTAAACGTCATCCTCGCGATGCTGCTTGTAAACACCGGTTTGTCTATCCCGGCGGCTATTGTCGTTGTGCTCGCCGTGTCGATATGCCTGGGCCTTCTGAACGGAGTCATGGTTTACGATTTCAAGCTGCCCCCGTTCATTGCGACTCTGGGCATGATGATCGTTCTTCGCGGCGCCGCCCAGCTCATCTCGCATGGTCACACCATCAGCACGATGAAGCTCTCAGATTTCTCCTGGGGCAAGTTCATCGGCATCCCGTATCTTTTCTGGGTTCTGATCTTTGTTGTCCTGATCGCCGAGATAATTCTTCGGCGAACAGTGTTCGGACGGTACGTCTACTCGCTGGGAAGCAATGAAGAAGCCACGAGGCTGTCGGGAATCAATACCCGTATGGTAACGTACGGTGTCTACATGATCGCGGCCTTTCTCGGTGGCATTGCGGGAATAATGCTGACCACCAGGACGAACCAGGGAAGCCCCACGGCAGCCCAGATGTTTGAGTTGGACGCCATTGCCTGCGCCGTGCTGGGCGGAGCCAGCTTCGCGGGAGGTGAGGGCAACGCGATAGGATCGTTCATTGGTGCCCTGGTGATGATAACAATTTACAACGGTTGTGACCTTCTACCGAACGTTGACTCCAACTGGACGAAGGTCATAGTAGGCGCCATTCTCATTACAACCGTCGCAGTCGACCAGTTCCGCAAACGCCGCACGGGGCAGTGATGGGGGAGAGCATCGGTGCCTGAAAGTAGCGCGGCTCTCCAGAGCTGCGCATCGCCATGATCGGCATACAGGCGGTGCGAATCTTCTGTGATCACCTCTGGAGAGGCGATCTACCGGGAGCGAGAGGATTTGCCACTAAACCACTGCCCCCTACTTCTCAATCCTCATCCCGCGGCGGATAAAGGTCGGTACATCCATGTCTTCGCCATCCAGGATTGTTGGCTCGACGTCTTTGAACCTGCCCCTGCCGGATGCTTCCAGCTTCAGTCTTTCCTGTCGTGGCCGCCGCTTGCGTTTCTTTGATGGCTGCGCCGCGATAGGTGATAGTGGCGGCCCCTCGGCCGGATGCTCGGAGACCGGCTGCTGAGGGATCTCGGTCTCAACCTGGGGTCGAACTTTGCGCTTTTCCCCAACGATAGCCATAAGTGAGATGCGGCCAATCCATCCGTCATCCACAGAAGTACCCATAACCACCCGGCATTGCGGGCGGACGGTGGACGAGATTCCGTCCATGATCTGCCCTATCTCCTTAAGGGTAAGATCCGGCCCCCCCACGATGCTGAGCATCAGGAGCCGTGCACGCTCCGCCAGCTTCCCCTGTTCCATTAGGGAGCCGGTGAGAAGCGATTCGACCGCCTTTGATGCCCGGTCCTCCCCTTCGGCACCCGCGGCCGCAAAAAGGCATTCGCCTTTTGTGTCGGAAGACAGCCGGCGCAGATCCGCAAGATCGAGTCTGAGGTAGCCGGGCAGGGCGAGCATCTGGTAAAGCGAGTACACGCCGGAGGAAAGAAGCGAATCAGCTTCTTTGAACACACCGGCGATGTCACGGGAGTCAACGCTCTCAAAAAGAGAGTTGTTCCTGACCACCACAACGGTGTCACAGATCTCCCGCAAGGCTTCCATATCCTTTGCTGCGGCCGCTTTGCGCTGGGCCCCTTCGAAGTCGAAAGGGAGCGTCACAAAACAGACAGTTGCGGCTCCCGCCTCCTGTGCGGCCCCAAGAACGACAGGAGTAGCCCCGCCGCCAACTCCGCCACCCAGTCCGGCAACGACGACAACAAGTTCCATGTTCTCCAGCATGGCCAGTATCTTCGCCGTATCATGCTCCGCGGCTTCGCGTCCCTGCTGGGTGTCGCCGCCAGTTCCGAATCCAGCCGTGACGACTTCGCCAATCTGGATCCTTTCTGTCGCCGATGATTCAACCAGCGAGCAAGTGTCGGTATCCACGGCGAAAGTAATGGGGCCGTCATCGGCATCTGACGGCATCTGGCCGACAATTCTGGCTCCTGCTCCGCCAATGCCAACTACGCTTATCTTCCTGCCAATCATAGCTCCATCCATAAACTCAACATCTTACCCGTCCGGGGTTGTTATCTCCCCAGCAGGCCCTTAAAGAACTGTTTCAACGCCGGCCCGCGCCGGTTCGACTGGTACTCCTTGAAACCATACTGTACCAACCCGCTGCAGGTTGCGTACTCGGGTCCGTCCGTGGCCGTTGCCACACCCGTGATACCGCGCGGTTTGCCTATCTCGCACGGAAGACCGAACACCTGTTCCACAAGTTCCGCCACGTCCTTCAAGTGCGCCCCGCCGCCGGTAAGAACTATGCCGCCGCCAATAGGTGACAAAACGCCTTCGCTCTCAAGCTGGTGCAGGATCGTGGCGAGCATTTCCTCGACGCGTGCGTTTATCACGGTGTGGAGGGCACTCAGGTTCACGGACCGTCCGGGGAAACCAACTTCCGGTGGAAGCGATACCCGCTGCGACCGGTTGGCCTTGCCAGCCAGCGCACTGCCGGAGTTCTTCTTCAGGCGCTCCGCCTGGCTCGTGGAGACGTTGAAAGCCATCGCAATGTCGTTGGTGATATGATCTCCACCCACGCCGAGTACGCCGGCTGATGTCACCACGTTCCCGTTGTACACCACGAAGTCAGTTGTACCTCCTCCGAGGTCGATGACCAGGGCTCCGCTTCTTCTCTGCTCCGGGGAAAGAACCGAAATGGCGGAACACACCCCGCCAAATACCACGTCCGATACATCCATGGGAATGTCCTGTACGGTCCTGATAGTGTTGTTGAGCCTGGTCCGCACGCCGTGGATAACAAGAACGTCCAGGGAGAGCCTTGCACCCTCCATTCCCTCGGGGTGAAGTACGTGTCCCTGGTCGTCGACGCAGTAATGCTGGCTTATCGTGTGGACAATGTCCCGGTCGGGGGGAATGTTAATGGCGCGCGCAACCTGCACTACCTGCTCAATATCGTCCTGGGAGATTCCCTCTTCCTGGCTGAGTACGGGAACGGTGCCGCGGTTGGACAGGCATTGAATATGCCCGCCAGAGACGGTAAGGTATATCTGTCTTATTGCGACCTTGCTGCTCTCCTCGGCCATTTCGAGGGCGGTTTTAACGCAGGCACTCACATTGCCGAAGTCAACGACTTCGCCCTTGCGGACCCCCTTGGAAGGGCATTCGCCGGTCCCGGTAATCATCACGTAGTTGTCTTCGCGCATCTCTCCAACCAGCGCAATGACTTTGGACGTACCTATCTCAAGTGCAACAACAGGTGGTATGGCCATTGTTTACCGAAACTCCGATTCTCTGCCGGCGCATTCAGTGCGGCCGGTTGGGTTGGCTCCTATAGTGCGTAGATCTTGCCGGGATAAGTTCCGTCAAATCTGGTCCGGTTCATGCCGGCTTCGGACTGCATAACCTGAACCCATCGGCCGAGTTTCCTCAGCAGTTTGAGACGAGTCTCGGCAGACCTGATGCCCATGCCTTCCCAGGTAAGGGAGATGCTTCTCGATCGCCCTCCGTACCTCGCTTTAACTTCAATATGTTCCGCATCGCCCACGTCAACGGTCTCCACCGCCAGCCCGAGCCGGGGATTGTCGCAAACACTCACGATCTGTATTGCTGCAATCGCCATTCCGCGCATTCTCGTCCCCGGTCCCAGTTCCCCCTTGCGGTATCCGTGGATCGTGGGCAGGGACTTCGTTCGGCCCGGGGCAGGGAACACTATGCCGTCGTTATCGGTTACCAGCGAACTCCAACGCCCCACGCGTGCCACGGGGATTCGCGGTTCCACTTCCACCGTGAGTGTATCGGGCAGGAACCGGGTAATCCGTATGGCTTTGTAGCTGGTAGCCCTTTCGAGGAATTCCTTCTGCAATTCATTGATGTCGAAGGCGAAAAGGTTGCTTCCCTCGTTGATCTGTTTCTCCCCGCGTATAAAGTCCTGGGCAGCAATGGCATCATTCTTGATGGCAATGCGGGTGATTGTGAACCTGTCGTTGCCCGCGAACAGCCATATGCCCATCCATTTTACGCCATACCAGCTCAACCCAACCAGCAACACCGCTACTGCCGCCACCAGGATCACCGCCGCAAGCTTGTGAAAGCGAGCGCCGTCACCCTTCTTGCGGCGCTTGCGCACGTTCAAAACAGGAGTACGCGCGCGCTTCTTCACTGTTCCAAGCTTCTTGCCTGATATTACTTCGTCATCAAACCACATGTGTCTGATGCCTCCTTCCGGAACCGGCTCCCGCGCCGGTGTCGGTAAACTCATCGCCATCAAAACTGGCCGTCCGCATTATTCTATCACAGAGTTCAGAGAAACTCATTCCGGCGGCAGCTGCGGCCTTGGGGAGCAGGCTTGTCTCGGTGAATCCGGGAATGCTGTTGAGTTCCAGCGTATACGGCTGCCCTATACCATCGACCCTGAAGTCTACGCGTGCGAAGCCCCGGCAGCCAAGTATCTCAAACGTCCGCACGGTGAGGTAACGGCAGCGATCTGCGACGGCCTCTTCAACCGGTGCCGGAACCAGGTACTGGCTTCCTCCTCCGTACTTCGCCTCGTAATCGTACCATGCATCCGGCGCCGCAATCTCTACCAGGGGGAGGAGTTCATCATCAACAATCCCCACGGTCAGCTCGCGGCCCTCGATGTAGCTTTCTACGAGAACTTCGTCGTCGTAAACAAGTGCATCCGCGATTGCCGCCTCCCAGCCCGATTCATCCATCACACGGTGGACCCCTATGCTGGAGCCCTGGCGAGGCGGTTTGACCACAACGGGCAGGTCCAATTGGCTTTTTTCGCCCGCACGGATGATTTCGTAGGCCGGCGTGGCAATACCGCCTTCATCGAAAGCCTGTTTGCTCAGGATCTTGTCGAAGGCGGCGCGACTTGCCGCGGCACCTGACCCGGTGTACGGAATCCGTTGGCTATCAAGGATTGCCTGTGCATCCCCGTCCTCCCCAAAGGTCCCGTGAAGCGCAATGAAAACGGCTTCGACGTCCGGGGGGAGATCGATTTCGTGTCCGGCAAGATCCACTTCGGTGACATCATAGCCCGCATCCCGCAACCCTGTTGCTACTGCCCGTCCGGAACGCAGGGATACCTCGCGCTCCGACGACGGCCCTCCCATAAGAACAGCTACTCTCCGAAACAATGCCATAGTCCTTTTTCCGATCCGCCGCCAAAGTTTAACGAATCCGCCATTCAAGCCATCATTCTCTCTTGGAGCGCGGCGGGCCTCCGCCGCATCCCGCATCTCAACTCAAAATCTTAATCTCCGGCTCAAGCTCCACGCCGAACCGGAACGCTACCGCCGCCTGCATCTTCTGAATAAGCGCCTCAACATCGGAAGCCGTAGCGTCCTTCCCCGCAACCAGGATATTCGCATGAGCGGCAGATACTTCCGCTCCACCGATCCTTGTGCTTTTCATTCCTGCCTGTTCCAGCAGCCGGCCGGCCGAATCCCCTTCGGGGTTCTTGAAAATGGACCCCGCACAACACGAATTCGGCATCCATGACCGCCTGCCCATGGATTCATCCATTGTCTGCCGGATAACCGCGGCTTCGCCTTCAGGAACGGCAAACGCGGCTTCTATCATCACACTTTCACGCAAACTGAGACAGTCCCGATAGACCGCTCCCAGCTCCTTGCGGTCTACTATATGCACGCTGCCGTCCTTTTTCAAACAGCGAATCCAGGAAACGTAATTTCCGATTTCTTTTCCCCATGCCCCGGCGTTCATTCGGACCGCGCCACCCACGGTTCCGGGAATGCCGTCGAGGAACTCCAGGCCGGCAAGCGAGTGATCTGCGGCCCATCCCGCGAGGTCCGAAAGGGTTGCCGACGCCCCCGCCAGCACCAGGTTATCCGACTCATAAATGTCACGAAACTCCGCCCCAACAAGGCGAGCCACCACGCCACGAACGCCAAGATCGCTGACAACGACGTTGAAACCGCCTCCCAACACCGTGAACGGAACACCGTTCTCGTTGGTCCAGGCGAGAAGGGCAGCCAGGTCCTTCTCTGAGCCAACTTTCACCCAAATATCCGCGGTTCCCCCAACGCGAAGAGCATTCTTGTTGTGTAACGGCTCATCAATGCTCACTTCTGAATCCGGGAGAAGCCCCTTCAAAACGTGTGTTTCCCTTACCTCGCAAGGCACATTGAGTGATTCAGTACGATCCTGGACGCCACCGAATGACGCTGACTTAGGCATATCCGCTATCGAACCCACCCCGCCCTTCGGGCACCCCTCCAAGGAGGGGATCTTCCGTAAGTCACTCAACTGCAACAAATTCCCCTCCTTGGAGGGGTGCCCGAAGGGCGGGGTGGGTTCTCCCGTATGAGGGCTTAGGTGAGTGCCATTCGGTCCACTGCCAAACTCTTCCCTGGCCCTGTTGGCAACTTCCTCAACATCCCCGGCTCCTATTACCAGCAGCACATCATCCTTGTGCAAGCTGCGCCGGAGATAGTCCCACGCATGGGCAGGGGACTTGCCCAGCAGCACGCGGGGGAAACAGATTTCCGGGTCTTCCCGGTATTGCCGGAGTGTCTCGTAGAGATCGCAGGCCAGTCCGCCGTCAATCGGAGCTTCCGACGCGGGGTACACCGGGGTGATTACGAGTTCATCGAGACCCTCGAAACAGGCAGGAAAATCAGCCATCAGAGCCTTCGTGCGCGTATAGCGGTGTGGCTGAAACACACCAAGGAGCCGTCCGGCGGCCATCGGCCGTGCGGAGCGAATCAAGGCCGCTATTTCCGATGGATGATGAGCATAATCCGATATTACCAAGATCCCGTCCCTGTCTACGACCCGCTCAAACCGTCGCCTTGGCAGTTCAACGCTGGAAAGAGCTTCGCACACGGCTTTCGGAGCGACCCCGAGTTCAATCGCAACAGCAGCGGCTGCCAGGGCATTGAGAATGTTGTGAATTCCGGGGACAGGCAGGCAGACTTCGCCGCGTTCATTGCCTTCAACCGTAAGACAAAAGCGGCTTCGCCCCGGTCTCAGCTCCACGCTGGATGCCGAAACATCGGCATTACAGTCCATTCCGTATGATATGGCCATTTCAAGGCCTCCGAAAAGTTCGACGGCCTTGGGATCATCGAGGCAGAAGACGACCTTCTTTGCCTGGTTCGCAAAGATCCGGAAGCACTCTTCCAGTCCTTCCGGACCGGAGAAATGTTCCATATGGTCGAACTCTATGTTGGTGATTACCGCGATGTCAGGACAATAGAGGGCAACGGTACCATCGCTTTCGTCCGCTTCCGCCACCAGGATCGTCGCATCCCCCCGGCCCGCTACCCCGCCAAGAGCATCGATCTCGCCACCGACACACCATGAGGGCGACATTCCGGCGTGCTTGAGCACTTGTGCGATGATGGCACTGGTTGTTGTCTTCCCGTGTGTGCCCGAAACGGCCACCGATGTAGCATCATCGAGAAGCCTCGGGAGAACTTCACCTCGGCGAAACACCGGCACACCGCTTGAAATGGCCGCCTGGATCTCCGGCGTATCGGGACTTACGGCCGTACTTCGGACGACCCAGTCCACAGATCCGTCGATATGGTCAGCAGAATGCCCCTGTTGAACCCTGATTCCTTTATCGGCAAGCCATCCGGAAATCCGGTTCTCGCTGTTGTCGCACCCCGTTACCTCCAGCCCCCGGTCTTTCAGCAGTGCAGCCACGCCGGCCATACCGATTCCGCATATACCCACAAAGTGAACGTGACCACGATTCCGGGAGAGGCATTCGCGGATTCGGGAAGCATTGTCAGAAATCCTGGAGGGCAGATCATTCATCCCAGCCATTCTGCTTCAGCCAAATACTTTTTCAAGCTCTTTAATCACCAGCGCCAATATCCCCTCACCAAGAAAACCACCAAAAGAATCACTCATTGACGCGATGACAGCAATCTGCTAGTTTGGTCTAGTCAGATACGAAGAAAGGAGGCCGGCTATGCACACTGTTAGTCTTTTTGATGCGAAAACGCATTTGTCACGCATCATTGAAGACCTCCTCTCGGGGCGTAACGACGAGGTCGTTATTTCGCGTCGTGGAAAGCCGGTGGCACGCTTGGCTCCACTGAAAGAGGTGGACACGAAGAACCGAATTGGTGTTGCTCGCGGGAAGTTTGAGGTACCTGACAATATAGACGCTACGAACCCTCAGGTTGCGACACTATTCGGGAGTGACGGAGCGTCGACGTGAGGGTACTGCTGGACACGCAGATTGCCCTCTGGGCGCTGACGGATAGCCCCCGCCTGTCACAGGAAGCGCGAAGCCTCATTCTGGAGCCGGCAAACGACATCTATTTCAGCGCAGCATCCATCTGGGAGATTGCGATCAAGCATCGGTTGGCGCGGCATGACATGCCGGTTTCAGGCGACGAGGCTGCCAACCTCTGCAGGAGCGCGGGCTATATCGAATTGCCCGTCACATCCATCCACGCCGCCACAACGGAAGCCCTGCCCCTACACCATAGTGATCCCTTCGATCGCATACTGGTTGCCCAGGCGAAATCAGAGCCCATGCACCTCGTGACCCATGATCGCATGCTGCCGCAGTATGGCGACAGCATCCTCCTTGTGTGAGTTCCGGACTGCGACGTGGCTGCTGGAGTAGGTGTGCCCCGGGCCCTGACCCAGATGGCGCTTCGATAAGCGGAATTGGGGGATTCCCAGTACGTCCATCGCTAGGAGATGGACGCTCCAAGCCGGCCATTCTTGGTCCACCTCGCAGCGGTGGACCTACTGGGCCGGAGAGGGCGGCAATGTCCCAAACCTGGCTTAAGCACCATTCGGCCCTGAGCACCGCTACCTGGACGTATCCAGGCGTGCTGGAGTGGCGGCCTGAGTATTGCGCGAGCCACTTTGACGCCATGCGCACCATGAATTCTTCACCGTGCACAGCGACCACACGGCCAAGATCTGGGACCTATATCTAAACGGCAAACCGACACCGATCGCCACCGGGCTGGGTTTCTTTTGGATAGCGTAATCGGCGAAGATGCTTACGGGAGCAGCGGGACGTTTGCCAGGGCACTTCAAGCAGGAAAAACTCTTACGGTAAGCGAAGGGGGCACCTGATCAAAGGGCGATCCTGACAAGTACTCAGCCGTTTTGATCCGTCGTGTCGACATAGCCGGCTTGAATCGCAGCCTCCATACACCCGATCTCGTCCTCGTCGAGCATGTCGACATGCAACTGTCTTTCACTGCGGGGCTGACAATTTCCCTGCGGCAACGATTGATGCCTGCAATGATGACTTGGGAAAGCTGGAACTACGCAATAAGCTGAACAAAATAACTGAAAGCAATCATTCAGGTGAGCGTTAGTTTCTGCTACATTATCTTGAGATTTACCTACCTCCTTTGAAAGGGGACATACCATGTCAGAGAAGATTGATCGACGAACGTTCGTGAAGGGGTCGTTGCTGGCCTCAGCCACTGCTGCAGCACTGGGAACGGCCTCGGGTAAAGCGGGGGCCGCTGAGGCGAAGAATGTCCCGCCCGCGGACAAACCAGCGGCAAAAGACCTGATCCCAAAGGGCAAGATTGGCGATTTGGAGATCAGCCGTCTGCTCCTCGGCGGGAACCTGCTGACTCACTATACCCACAGCCGTGACTTGAAGTACGTTTACAAGCTGGCCGCGCTCTATAACACGGACGAGAAGATTCTCGAAACCCTCGCTACCGCGGAAGAGAACGGGGTCGATACCCTGGTGATCCACACAGTGCCCAGGGCCTTGAGCGTACTCAAGAAACACCGGCAACGCGGCGGCAAGATGAAGTGGATTATATGCACCACCGCCAACATAGACGACAAGTTGGAGGCCTACACCAAGAGCGTCAGGCAACTTGTTGATGACGGGACAGACGCGATCTACCTGTGGGGCGTGCGTGCGGATCAGCTTGCCGCGAAAGGCAGGATGGACCTGATCGCAAGAACCGTCGAGATAGCAAAAGATCTCGGTGTCCCGTCTGGTGTCGGCGCACATGATCTGAACGTGATCAAGAAATGCGAAGAGAGCAAGATTGACAATGATTTCTATATCAAAACGCTCCATCACCACCAGTATCCCAGCGCGCCGCGGTCGGATGAACTGAGAGGTGCCTATGCGGAAAACCCAGGTTACTGGTGCAACGATCCCAAGGCGGTTGTCGATTTCATGAAAGGCGTTAAGAAACCCTGGATTGCTTTCAAGGTGATGGCTGCCGGAGCGATCCCCCCGGCAAATGCATTTAAATATGCCATTCAAAGCGGGGCGGATTTTGTATTGGCCGGAATGTTCGATTTCGAGATCAAGGATGATGCACAAACCCTGAAGGGGCTGCTGGCAAAGAACCTGCCAAGAGAACGGCCCTGGCTGGCTTAGCCCAGTTCCGCGAAGGAACGAGTTAGACAATGAGAGTCACGGTAATTCTCGCGGCGGCGTGTCTGCTTCTTGTCCCGTCATCCCGCGCCGAAAAGAGTGAAGTCGCGCTGCCCGGCGCGAAGACCAACCCTTTCTTTGCCTTGTGCATGGACATGCATGATGCAAAGAAACGAACCCTTGAACAACAGGCTGAATTGCTCAAGGAACTGGGTTATGCCGGTGCCGGGCATGTCTGGCTGAAGCACGTGCCGGAGCGGCTCAAGACATTGGACGAGGCAGGACTGAAGCTCTTCCAGATCTATACCCGGGTAAATGTCTCCCCGAACAACGAGAGGCCCTATGACCCGGCTCTCAAAGAGATTCTTCCTCTCTTGAAGGGGCGCGGGACGCAGATTGCTCTCCTCATGAGCGGGTTAGGGCGATCAGACGTCGCCGGCGATCCCCGGGCCGTGGAGCTCATCCGCGAGATTGCCGGCATGGCCGAAGCTTCAGGTGTACGTATCGTCCTCTATCCGCACTCGGGAGACTGGCTTGAGCGCGTAGAGGATGCTGTCCGCGTGGCAGAGAAGGTCAACCGTCCGAACGTGGGTGTGATGTTCAACCTCTGCCACTGGCTTAAAGTAGATGAGGAAAAGAACTTGGGGCCGCTGCTGGAGTCGGCAATGCCACGCCTGTTCGCCGTTAGCATAAACGGGGCAGACAGGGCCGCCGAGATACGAAAAGGAAAAGGCAACTGGATACAACCCCTCGACAGCGGTTCATTCGACATTTACGCTTTCCTGAAAGCGCTTAAGGATCTTGGATACAGTGGTCCCGTCGGACTCCAATGCTACGGTATCCGTGGCGACGCCCGCGATCACCTGGTAAGCTCCCTGTCCGCCTGGAAAGAATTCCAGGAGAGGCTCGGGGATTAGTTAGAGCCTGTCCGAAAAGGGTTCTACTGGGAGTCAGACCCAATTTCCGCACAGAAACCAGTTGGCCGGACAGGGTCCCGATAATGGCTATGCGCACTGGTGCTATTACAAACATTCTGCCAGAATGCACACCATGATTTAAGGAGGTGACCTGATGACCAATACGAGATCTGTATTCTGGATTCACATGATGAGCGTGATTTCGCTTCTGCCCGCCACAGTGCTCGCTGAAGACACATTGAGAATCCTGGAACGGCAGGCAGAACGGGACCCGAAGCCGTACGTGATTCTGGAGGCGAGCCAAGAAGGAACCACGAGCAGGGGACAGGGAGTTGTGATCACCCCGCTCGGGCACGTACTTTCCGCCGGGCACATCAGTTGGATTGATGACAATAAGAAATATTCAGACACCTTCCGGATCAGCTTCCGTGGTGGGAGCGAGGGTTTGCCGGCCGGATTTGTCCATACGCACAAGGCGGTCTTCAGCGACCGGGAAGACACTGAGTTTTTCGAATACTACTACAACGCAGAGTTGCAAAAACACAACGGTTCCCGGTTCATTGGGGAGGGCGACCTGGCCTTGTTCCGAATCAAGGCTGAAGGAGTTTTCCCAAAAGTAGAGTTCTTCTCAAAATCGAAACCAAAAGTAAAAACTGGAGACGTTCTACACCTCTGTCACTACACCTTTCCCCACAAGGCAGCCGACCCTACGTTCCTGATTAATCCTGTGGAGGTCGTGGGCGTTGCCCAGACTCCTCACGGATTGCAGTATCTTGCCAGGGGATACTACCGGTGGGGCTCTAGTGGTGGAGCTCTCCTCAAGGGAGGACGCCTGATCGGAATCCAGAGCGCGGCTTACACTGTAAACGCAAAGGACATCGGGGAGATGCCAATGGGGCTAATCTCTTTCCAGCTTGTCTGGAGCAAGTTGTTTGAAGACCTCTTGAAAGACCCTCCGGAAAAGACCCCCTCCGAGACAGAATAAGTGCTTTGACGGCATCATAGAAAGCCGCGCCTGGTGCTCGGAGTTGCAAAACCCGAAACAAACAAAGGACATAGCAAATGAAAAGAATGCTCTTTGTCGCCCTGTACCTGATTTCGCTCAACCTGGATGCAGTCATTGCGAAGGATGCACCAACCGAAGGCCAGCAGCCGAAGGTGCTCATTATGGGGGATTCCATATCCCTGGGCTATACACCCCTGGTAACCCAGATGTTGAAGGGGAAGGCCATTGTCAAACATCACAGGGGTAATGCACAGCACACGGGCACTGGATTGCGGCTGCTTGATCAATGGACAGGGAACACAGAGTGGGATGTGATTCACTTCAATTGGGGGCTATGGGATCTTTGCTACCGCCACCCGCAATCCAAGGTCCAGGGAAGAAGAGACAAGGTCAACGGTACGGTAACCACTACGTTGGAACAATATGAGAAGAACCTCGATCAGCTGGTCGCCCGCCTGAAGAAAACCGAAGCAAAACTAATCTGGGCACACACTACGTTTGTTCCTGAAAAAGAGGCTGGTCGTTTTGTAGGAGACGATAAGAAATACAATGACGTGGCAGCAAAGATCATGGAGAAGCATGGAGTGGTCATTAACGATCTGCATTCCCTTACCCGGAATTTCCCAAAGAATCTCTTCACTGCCCCCGGCAACGTTCACTACACTAAGCATGGAAGCAAGGCAATTGCCGAGCAGGTCGCGGGCAAGATCGCGGAAACATTGAGAGGTCCACACCAATGAATAGTAAGGAGCAGACGATGGATTCAAAGGCAGTACTCAGACACATGTTGGCAATCGGTTTTCTTCTATCTTCCGGTCTCAGCCTCCTGGCGGAAGAAGGGTTTGTCCGGATGTTCAACGGCAAAGATCTGACCGGCTGGAATACAACCGGTAACTGGGTCGTGGAGGACGAGAATACGATCACGCTGAAGCCGCGACCGGGCGAACATGGCTGGACTCGGTATAAAGACTACATTACTACGGATCGCCAATACGGGAACTTCGTCCTGGATCTTGAGTTTAAGTTCAACAAGAAGGGCAACTCCGGAGTCTTCATGCGGGTGGGAGATCTCAAAGATCATGTGAGCAGCGGCTTTGAAGTGCAGATACTTGACACCCATGGGAAAAAGAATGTGGGGAGTCACGATTGCGGCGGCGTGATCAGAACGGTTGGACCGTCGAAGAACATGGTGAAGCCTGCCGGTGAATGGAATCGATATACCATCACCCTGGTCGACTATCATCTTAAGGTTGTCCTCAACGGTGAACAGATTATCGATTTGGATATGACCAAATCGGCAATCAAGGACAGACCTGCCAAGGGATACATCAGCTTTCAGGATGAGGGCAAGAATGTCTGGTACCGGAATGTGCGCATAAAGGAACTGAAATAGGTACGCGAGCATGAGAACAGGAGTAGCAATCGCGTTCATGCTGCTTTGTGCCTGCTCACCAGGTATGCCCGTCCTCGCAAAGAATGACGGACCCGGTGACGGCAAGGAGTACGGTGACCCCAAACGGTTTGAGAAAGACATTCAACGTTTTGAGGCCGAAGACAAGAAGAACCCGCCGCCACAGGGCGCGATTGCCTGTGTAGGCAGTTCAAGCATGCGGGGCTGGCACAAGACCATAAAGGATGACTTGGCTCCCCTGACCCTCATTCCCCGTGGATTCGGCGGGAGCAACATGAACGATGCGCTTCATTATGCCGACAGAATACTGCTTCCATACAAACCGCGGGCTGTAGTTCTTTACGAGGGCGACAATGACACTGCGCAGGGAATAACCCCCGAGAAGATTGCAGCCACTTTCCAGGAACTCGTCGACAAGATACATGGAGAGCTTCCGGAATGCCGATTCTACTTTCTGGCCATCAAACCCAGCATCAGCCGATGGCACCTTTGGCCCAAGATGAACGAAGCCAATGAACTTATTGCCTCGAAATGCAAGGAAGACAAGCGACTCACCTTTGTGGATGTAGCTTCCGGCATGCTGGATGACGAAGGCAACCCGAAGAAGGCAATCTTCAAGAAGGACAATCTTCATATGAATAGAGACGGTTACGTGATTTGGCGGGATATTCTGCGGCCAGTGCTTGTAAAGACAGAACTTCAATTCGAAAAAGTCGCCGTCAAGAAGTAACCGCACGCAACCCGGGACTTGAGCACCAGTGTTTACGTCTGAATCCTCACCCTCCGTCGCCAAGGCTAGGGAGGGCGGGCGGATTCAGCTACGATGGGAAACTGGCACCCCGTAGCTGAATTCGTTAGAATTCAGATCTCGGGGAGCCGTGAGTATGAGCGAATCGTCGCTACAGAAAAGGGAATACGCAATGAGACAGAACCAACTTGATCGCCGCCGCTTTCTTAAGAACACCACTGCCCTTGGAGTCATGGCAATGGCATCCCGCTGCCTGGTAGCAGCAGAACCGAAGGCCGGGGCCAGGCCGAATATCCTGCTATGCCTGGCGGACGACTGGGGCTGGCCGCATGCGGGCGCGTACGGCGACAAGGTTGTCAAGACGCCGTCGTTTGATCGCCTTGCAGAGGAAGGCGTTCTCTTTCAACACAATTTCATTTCGAGTCCCTCATGCACCCCTTGCCGCAACGCGCTCCTGACAGGACAGCAGTTCTACCGCCTTGAAGAGGGGGCAAATCTATGGAGCACACTGGACGTGAATCATCCGAACTTCATGTTTCTCCTGAGAGAAGCCGGCTATGAAATAGGGCATTGGCGAAAGGCCTGGGGTCCGGGCAACTTCAGGAAAGGGGGATACACCGAACATCCGTGTGGTCCTAACAGTGGTTTTGACGCGTTCTTGAAAAACCGCGACAAAAGCAAGCCGTTCTGTTTCTGGTTCGGTACCAGCGATCCCCACCGCGGCTATGCCAAGGGAAGCGGCGCCAAGAGCGGAATCGAGGTAGACAAAGTGCATGTTCCGGAGTTCTACCCGAACAATGCCGAGGTGCGTGGTGATATAGCTGACTACTACTTTGAAGTCCAGCGCTGGGACCGAGACGTCGGCAACGCCATGAAGTTGCTCGAGAATGAGAAGGTGCTGGATAACACTATAATAGTAATGACGGGAGACCACGGCATGCCGTTCCCCCGCTGCAAGGGTAACCTCTACGATTGGGGAGCACGCGTGCCGCTGGCAATTAGCTGGGGCGACAAGGTTAAGCCCGGCCGCACCGTAACCGATTTCACTTCCTTTACAGACCTCGCACCAACCTTCCTGGAGGCCGCGGGGGTCAAGACGCCAAAGGAGATGACCGGACACTCGCTGCTTTCCATTCTCAAGGAAAACGGAGAAGGACGCGTAGACAGCGAACGCAGTTTCATGGTCTTCGGACGGGAACGTCATGTTCCTGCCCAGAAGAAGCCATCCACGCAGGGCTATCCAGCGCGCGCCATACGTACTGACAAGTGGCTGCTCATCCTTAACCTTGAGCCTGATCGTTGGCCCGCGGGTGTGCCACAGGGTGCAACTCACAGCATCGGAAGCTTCGCTGACTGCGATAACGGGCCCACAAAATCCGTCATCGTGAAAATGAAAGACGATCCCCGGAACGGGAAGTTCTACGATCTATGCTTTGCCAAACGCGGAGCGGTGGAACTCTATGACTGCGAAAAGGACACCGACCATGTCAATAACCTGGCGGCCGATCCGAAGCATGCCGGGACCATTGATAAACTTCGCTCACAACTGGTCGGGTATCTGGAAGCAACCGGGGATCCTCGCTTTACGGGTAAACCGGTGAAATTTGCGGAATACCCTTATCGGCCGTAGGTGTTGCAATAGAATGAAAAAGGGAGCGAAAAATGGTCATTAAAAGTATCACCATCACCTTGACAGCGATACTGCTTCTCACTGACGTTGCAGGCGCGGAACAGGTCAAGTTACGCATGGGACATGCTCAGAAACAGGAGGAGGCGAAGGCCGAACTGGAGGAATTCAAGCAGAGCTATTCCGACCTGGCCGGCTGGGAGGCCCGAAAGAAGAGAATCCGTGCGGGAATCCTGAAAGGGGCAAAGCTTACAAAACTGCCCGAGAAAACACCTCTTAATCCGAAATATTTCAAGAAGCGGACCTACGATGGATACACAGTTGAGAGTGTTGCTTTAGA
This sequence comes from Kiritimatiellia bacterium, assembly GCA_030744755.1. Classification (GTDB taxonomy): domain Bacteria; phylum Verrucomicrobiota; class Kiritimatiellia; order UBA8416; family JADHWI01; genus JASLPY01. The sequence continues at coordinate 67,678 of JASLPY010000002.1, forward strand.
AAGTTCGCCCGGTTTCTATGTGACCGGGACATTATACCGTCCAACCGACCACAAAGGTTCTCTCGCCGGTATCCTTTGTCCGCACGGGCACGGCGGCCGCTTCAAGGCCAGCAAACAACAAAGGTGCGCCGTACTTGCCCGGATGGGAGCCGTGGCCTTTCTGTACGATATGGTTGGCTACGGAGACTGGAAAGAGGCGGGCTGGGTGCACAGGAATACGCCGGAGGTACTCAGGCTGCAGACATGGAACAGCATGCGGATCGTGGATTTCGTTCTGTCACTACCGGGCGTAGATCCACAAAGGATTGGCATGACCGGTTGTTCCGGGGGCGGGACACAGACATTTCTCCTGACGGCAGTCGATGACCGGATAGCGGTCACCGTGCCGGTCTGCCAGGTTTCCGCCCATTTCTTTGGTGGCTGTGTATGCGAGAGCGGTATGCCCATCCACCAAGGCCCCGATCACAAAACCAACAATGCGGAGATCTCGGCCCTTGCAGCACCTCGTCCACAACTTCTCATCTCCAATGGTTCAGACTGGACGCTGAACACCCCAAAAATTGAGTACCCATACGTAAAACACGTTTACGAACTTTACGGGGCAGGGGACAGAGTTAAGAATGCTCATTTTCCTAAAGAGAAACATGATTACGGAACATCCAAACGCATGGCGGCGTATCCTTTCCTGGCTGAACACCTGCAACTTGACATAAAGAAAGTTCAGGATGCAGAAGGGAAGATAGACGAATCTTTTGTGGTCCCGGAAGAGTACAAAGACCTTCTCGTTTTCGGCCCGGACAATCCCTATCCGAAAGACGCGGTGAAACCCAACACGCCATTGCCATGAACAGAAGGATAAAATGGATATTGGTGCATCCGTGGATTGCCCACGCTGTGAGCTTCCTGGCCATGGCTGCATTAGCTTGCCCAATGTACAGGCGGATGGGCCCCGGTCCCGGCCTTGTCGAATATGTGCTGGACTCTTGTCTTCTTGCGATTCGCCTCCCTGGGATCTGGTTGGCAATGTTCATTCCGTTTCCGCAGGTTGAGATCGCGCTATGCATCATCATATGGGGGTTTACGCTGTGGCCGCTGTTTCGTCCGCGGACCAAGACGTGGATTGGGCGCGCCTATCTCACCTTCTTCACAATCTGGCCATTGTACGCCTTCGGATGGATCGTTTCACACCTGTTGGCGAGAGGAATCGCACATTGAAAAGACGACCACGGATTCAGCTACATTGGACACCTCCCGTAGCTGAATTCGTTAGAATTCAGACTCTTCTGTACTGGTGAGGGCAAGATTTCTGAATCCTCACCCTCCGTCGCCAAGGCTAGGGAGGGCGGGCGGATTCAGCTACATGTAATGGAGATGAAGAACCGATGACTGTAAGGGCCGTAATCTTGGGGTTGATCCTGTCGGTGGTGATGGGCTCCGCCAACGTATACCTGGGGCTGAAGGCTGGTATGACTGTGTCTGCGTCTATTCCGGCCGCGGTGCTTGCCATGGTCTTTCTGCGTGGCCTCTTCCGCAATGGTACTATCCTGGAATGCAACCAGGTGCAGACTGCAGCCTCGGCAGGTGAATCGTTGGCGGCCGGCATTATCTTCACGATGCCGGCAATGATTCTTATCGGGGCCTGGCAGAGATTCGATTGGGGCCTGACTACGATTATCGCGTTCACAGGTGGCCTGCTGGGAATCCTGTTTATGATCCCCATGCGACGGGTCTTTGTGATCACGGAGGACCCCGATCTTAAGTTCCCCGAAGGTGTGGCCTGCGCCGCAGTGCTTCGGGCGGGCCAGGAGAACGCCGAGAAGGGTTCGGCACTCGCTATACTTCAAGGCGGCGTTATAGGAGCAGTGGTCAAGTTGCTTGCCGGCCTGGTCGGCGTTGTCAACGGAACCCTCGAAGGGGCCACGAGGCTGGGCGGACGAATCTTCTACCTTGGCACCGACGTCTCACCGGCCCTTCTGGCCGTGGGTTACATCGTGGGGCTCAACGTGGCCATTTTGATCTTTATCGGCGGCGCTATTGCCTGGTTGGTGGGCATTCCGCTTCTGAGCGGTGATCCCGCGTCGGCGGGTGAAGTACTGGACAGTGCCTGGACCTTGTGGTCCACCAAGGTTCGCTATGTCGGGGTCGGCTGCATGGCGGTAGGTGGCGTATCGTCAATATGGAAGGTGCGCGGAGGACTCGTTCACGCGGTACGTGAGATGGGTAGAAAACCTGCCGCGTCGGCGGGGGCAACCGACAAAGACCGGGACCTGCCCAAAAGCATCATCGTAGCCCTCAGCATGATAGCCGTTCTCATGGTAGGCGGGGTTTACTTTCACCTCACGGGTGACTTGAGAATGACTCTGATCATAACCGCCATAATGATTGTTATGTCTTTCTTCTTCACCGCGGTGGCCAGCTATATCGTTGGCTTGGTTGGCAACTCGAACAGCCCGGTTTCCGGCATGACCATTACCACCGTACTCTTTACCGGGTTGTTGCTGGTGGTTTTGGGCTTCTCGGGGACTTCCGGCATGGTGGCGGTCCTGGGAGTGGCGGCCATAGTCTGTTGCGTGGCCTGCACTTCGGGTGACATCTGTAATGACCTCAAGACCGGTCAACTGGTCGGTGCCTCGCCCATGCGCCAGCAACTGATGCAGATCGGCGGGGTTGCGGTGGCCTGCCTGGTTATGGCGCCGGTCATGCAGCTTCTGCATGAAGCGGCCGATGGAGGAATAGGTGGTCCCGAGCTACCGGCCCCCCAGGCTGCCCTGTTTGCCGGTCTCGTCAGAGGTTTCTTCGGGGAAGGAGCGTTGCCATGGGATCTCGTTGGGGTGGGAGCGGGACTGGGGTTGCTGTTCCTGGTGATCGACAGGATACTCGAGTGGCGCAAGACCACTTTTCGCGTGCACCTGATGCCGGTAGCGGTGGGCATGTACCTTCCTTTCGGACTGGCAGCACCGATTCTGATCGGCGGACTGATCAATCATGCTGTCGTTAGAGGCAGGAACGAAAACGACGCCCAGGAACGCAGCCGGCGAGGCGTGCTTTTTGCTTCGGGGGCCATTGCCGGTGAGTCTCTTATGGGCGTGGGTATTGCTGTACTCTACAGGTTGGGAATTGAGAAAATGGATCTGCAATTGAGCGATCCTGTTCTGACTACGACAACGATTGTCATTGCGGTGGGCCTGGTCTTGTGCTTCCGATGGTTCTCCAGGCCCAGGAACTGATCTACTGTTTCTCAACCACTCGCGCGGATGCCCCCCACTCGCCACCGAGCTGAATGATTTTGAGCATAAGATCGTTGGTACCCTTCATGAGGCGCACGTTCACCTTGTCTCTGCCACGCTTATGTGCCGTCACGATATCGTTTGACCAGATTGCTTCCCCATTAAGCCAGGCCTTGATTCCGTCGTCGCTTCCCAGCTCCAGGATGGCATCACGTTCAGTTGTCGAGAAGACACGGGTCCTCAGGTACGCCACGCGGTTATTCCCGCCAACAATCGCGGTCAGATTGATATCCCCCGGTCGAAGCAACTTGGTGAAGGGACCCGCCAGCGTATCGATCGAACGCCACTCGACTTCCGTGTTGCCGTCCTGTTCGGGCGGGAACGCGGTATTGAAGAGGGACTGCCTGTTGCCACCCGAGTAAGGTCCGGCCAATTCCCACGTGCAGATGCAACCGCCGATCTCCTTCACGGCATTCTGAAGATTCTTCACTTTCTGAAGGACAAACTGTTTGTCCTCAGGTCGCCGCGCGAATTCAGCCGCAGCTTCCACTTTCGGCAGAACACGGTCATTGCCGGGGCTGAAGTCGCGCACCAGCATGTCTACGTATCCGCGAAATGCGAGTACACCGGCAACCATGTCCGGATCATCGCGTGCCATGTCGCGCAGAAGAGGTAGCGGCTTCGTTGTAGGCCAGTCGGACAGGGCCCGAATCGCGGCCTTCCGGACCTCAACAACCTTGCTGTCCAGCGACTCCTTGATCGCTCCAAATGCGCGGTCCGTTCCGGAACGCCCCAGGACCTCAATCACTACGGGCTTCGTCGTTGAGTCGATCTTGTTGAGCACCGCTATCAGGCGTTCAATCTGTTTGTCCGTAACGCCGGCTTTTGCCACGATTGCTTTCATTGCGGCGGTAAGACGGGAACGATCGGATTCGGTCATCTCCACGGGCAACAGATCAACCAGGTCATCAAGATGTTCATTGGTCACGAGTGCGCGCAGAGCACGCAGTGCTGCGGAACGTTCTTCATCGCCTCCCTTTCTGACAGCTCCAATCAGGGAAGGGACTGCCTCTGACATTCCACGATCAGCCACGACACCCATCATTTCGCAACGATTTGTGACCTGTCCCCCGGACAACCTCGCAAGGATGGCGGGTCCAACACCGGGTGCGTCAAGGCGACACAGGCTTTCCCGTGACAGTTTTCCCGGCTCGCCCTCTTCCAGCATCCTTTGCTCAAGTAATGCAACATGTGTCGGGCCGCCGAGGCCGCCAAGTGCTCTTATCGCTACGAGGTCGACGGCGTTGGTGCCATCCCTGGCCAGCTTTGCCACTGCATCCGCAGCACCGCGGTCCCCGCGTTGTTCCAATCCCGCGAGCAACACGATCTGGGCATCCTCGTGTAAGGAGGGCAACCGTTCGCCCGCGATTCTTGCGACTTCCGATCCATTGAGTTTCACCAACAGGCCGGCTGCCGCCAGGCATATCTCGCGGCTCTTTGAATCCAGGGCCGCGATTACCGATTTCACTGCCACTGCATTGTCGAGACGCGCAAGGCCGTCAAGCGCCGCTACCCGCAGTGCCGTTGTCCCGCCATTTGCATACACATCCTCGAGAACTCTCTGTGCCTTCTGCCTGGCGCCGCCTACCAGCAAACGATTTGCACAGGCAAGCCTCGCATGCGTTCTTGCAACCGTAAACTCCTTAGGCAAGCGTATTTCCTTCAGTGCTGCGAGGGCTGTCTCGGAACCCATGGATCCCAAGGCCCCCACCGCCGCGCAGACAACGGTCGTGTCCTGGCTGCCGGCCAGTGCGGCCAGCTTGTCCACGGCCTGACCGTCGCGGCGTTCGCCCACAACATTGATCACGCCCACCAGTTCATCTCCCTTGAATCGTGCCATTGCTGCTCTGAGTTCCCCTTCGCTTTCCGGTCCCGGCAGGCTTCTCAACGCTTCCAGCGCGGCATGGAAAGTGGCGGGTTCATCCATCAGCGAGGCAAGTGTTGAAACCAGCGGAGAGCCGTCGTCCGTCTTGGGCGTATTTACAGGGGCCCGGCGCTTTCCGAAGGGCATAAAGAGAGAGCGTTTGCGCTCGGCGCGGACGGACGTTGTTGGGTGCCTCGCACTCACGTTTCCCCATTTGCCCAGCAGCCCGATCAGGCGGCATTTCGCGTCCGGCGTTGTTTTCTTCGAGGCCAGCATGTCCAGCAACTTACCCTGTATGATATCCCGTCCTTCCGGTCGCGCGTCGCGCAGGCGTTCTTCCAGAACGGTGAAGGCCTTCCGGCTGCCGCCGGCCTTGTACGAAGCGATCTCCTTCATCAGATCCGTCCCGAGCAGCTCGCCTTCCCAGGAAGGTGCAGCCGGCGTCAGCTTTCTCCAGGCATCCATCGTCCCGGCGAGATTAGCATGTGCATCGCCTCCGATACCGAAACCCTGGAATCCAACCGGGCCCTTGTACCCAACGTCCTTCAGCGCGGCCATGACCTTCCCGACATCATAGTTCCCGCGATCAAGTCTCTGAATCAGTTGCTTCCAGTCTTTGCCCCCGCGATCTGCGCCGTTTATTGAGACCATGGTCAGTAGCGGCGCCGCTTTTCGAATGATTGTCACGAGATCCTGGTTTGGCGACACTTTCAGCCAGTGACACAGGTTGAATGTCACGCCGACATTCGGACGGTTAACTTTTTCCGCTACGCGGAGACCGTCCTCCACACGTTCAATCCATGATCCGGCATGCGGATAAAGCGCCACACGCAACTTGTTCTTCGCAGCCAGATCTGCGATCTCCCGCAAATAGGGTACGGCCAGCAAATCGCCAATGGGAGAAGAGAACCGGCTCGACGAGCTGTTCACTGCCAGCCAGAGACAAGAAACCCGGCCTTTCAGCACGGTCATAGCTTCGACCAGGTTCCCAGGTATCTGTTCGGCATCAACGGAAACAGTGAGGTAGATCGCGTAGAGCTTAAGCTTCTTGGCATCCAGGAGGCGAAGTGTGTCTTTCAGGTCGGCGATGTTGCCAAGTCCGAGGGAGATTCCATCGTAGCCGAGTTCCGCTACCATTTTCACCTGGCTCTCGCGTGTCCTGTGCTTGGCATCGCCAATAGCCGTATCCATGGCAAAGAACTCGTTGGCTTGGCGCGCGCCTGCAACAGGCGCGCTCAACAACACACTCACCGCAAGAAGAGATATCAGCATCAAAAGTCTATTCACAATGTTCCTCTAGATTGATCTATCCATCAACTCCATAGATTTCCGCGCACGCGCCTACGCAATAGTCCCGTAGCTGAATTCGTTAGAATTCAGACTCTCTCGGTCCAGAACCCTTTCACCCTTCGGAATCCTCACCCTCCGTCGCCAAAGGCTATGGAGGCCAAGCGGATCCCGCTACATGGGGTCCAGTAAACAGATCTTCGTGAATAATCCAGACTACACTGCTGACAGTGACCATGGCGCACGCATTGCGCGTGACCGCATCGCATTGGCCTGGTCGTCATCTAAGAATGATTCGTTGTCAGGATTCCACCGCAATTTTCGCCCCAGCAGCATGGCGATGTTGCCCAGGTGGCAAATTGTGGCCGTACGGTGTCCCACTTCAGCCGGTGCATACGTAGGCTGTCGGCTCTTAACGCAGTTGAGGAAATCGCGGTGTTCGCGATCCTTGCATGTGCGCAGGTGGATTTCATCCGGGCCTATCACAGAATGGAGGATCTCTTCGGACGAAGCCTGCACGGCCGCCTCCCAGTTAGGGACATGCACCCAACCTTCATCGCCCTCGAAGCGAATACCTGGAACGCCGCTTTTGCAGCTCAGTTTCACTCCGTTCGCATATTCGTAGAGTACGTCAAACGTAAGGGCCGTGTTGTACAATCCATCCTGCGGGAAAACGCCGTGCCCTTCGACGCTGACCGGTCCGCTGTGTTCCGTATCGTTTCCCCACTGTGCAACATCGTTGATATGGGCTCCCCAATCGGTCATAAGGCCGCCGGAGTAGTCGAAGATCCACCTGAAGTCGAAATGGCACCGTCCGCGCGTGTACGGAGCTTCCGGCGCCTGGCCGAGCCACATGTCGTAGTCGAAACCGTCAGGGACAGGTTGGGGCGGATGGGCCTGAGGCCCGACGTTCTGTCTGCTGCCCCCCTGCGGCAGTTCGGCGCGAATAGTGTGCAGCTTACCTATACGGCCGTTGCGCACCAGTTCACATGCTCGCAGGAAATTCCCCTTCGACCGGTTTTCGCTGGCAGTCTGGAAAATCCGACCGTACTGGCGCATTGTATCGCTCAACACGCGTCCTTCGTGGATGGTCAGGGTGAGCGGTTTCTCGCAGAACACATCTTTTCCGGCGCGAGCCGCCGCGATGGCCGGTAGCACGTGCCAGTGATCAGGCGTGGAAACAACAACGGCATCAATATCATCGCGTGCGACGATTTCGCGCCAGTCGCCGGTTGTTACAGGACGCTCCGATTGCCCCTGTCTGGAGTAATGCTGCTGTGTCCTCTCGGCGGCCGACTTGAGCCGGTTCGCATCAACATCGCACAGTGCGACCACTTGAGCGTCCGGCTGGTGCAAGAAGGAGTTCAGGTTGACCCCCACACCGTGGCCTCCCAGGCCGATAAACCCGAGGGCGATTCGGTTACCCGGAGACGGCGAGGAGTCATTACCAAGAGCGCGTGCAGGGATAATCACGGGCAGCCCGATCGCGGCAGTTCCCGCAGCGAGGGTGGTTCTCAGAAAACGTCGTCGATTCATGATCCTCCTTTATGGACAATATGAAGCAGAGCTCTCCTATACTATAAGCAAGGCGAAATGGTCAACCTCCACGTTGCGGATTTGTGCCACAGCGCAAGTTCCTCGTAAGAGAGCTATTTTCCCTGTCGTTCTGGTCAATGCAAGCGGGGTGAATCAGAGGTGTGATGTTTTGTTTACCCCACAGCGGAAGGCGTTAGGCGCTAGGCGTTAGTAGCTAGGACTCTGGACGCGCAAATCGACCCCACGGTTTTCAACGGCTTACGAGACAGGCATGGCTCCGCGGACGGCGGACCTTTCCTGCTAACGCCTAGCGCCTAACCCCTAGCCACTGCGTTCTGCGCGCCGCGCAGAACACTCGTAAGAGTCTTTCCGTTTACAACTCATGGTCTACGCTCTAGACTTAAGTTGGCTGATGAATTGCAAAGCACCAAAAGGAGATCATCATGGAGCAGAATTATCAGTATTCCGGGAAGGTGACCCCACAGGGTATAGTTCTGGGCCTGGTAGCAGGCTGCGCGGCTGCTGCGGTTCTTTGCATACCGTACGCCTATATCACCATCTTTATCCCGCTGGTCTTTTTCAATGTGGTTGCAACTATCATTTTCGGCATGATTGCAGGGATGTGTGCGGGGTGGGGTGGGCGCAAGGGCAATATGCAGAGCGCCGCCATGTACGTGGTTGTCGGGCTGATCGTCGGCCTTGTTGCGGAGTATCTCAACTGAGTTTTATGGGTATTCGTTTTTTCAGGACACGAGGCGGTTGTGCTGAGTCCCGTGCACCTTCTCAACATAGCTCGTGTGGTTATGGAGGAAGGGACCTGGGGAATGACCAGCGGAGATAATGTTGCCGGCCTGGAGCTGGCGTGTGTCTGGATTGCCGAAGGTCTGATGATTGTAGGAGGCTCTATCTACATGGCTCGCGGTGGGCTTACTTCATACATCTGCTGCCCTGACTGCACTGTGTGGTTCAAGGATCCGACAAAAACTATGAGCTACGAAATGCCGGAAGATCTCGACAAGGTAGTACATGACCTGAAGGGACTGAATCTAAAGACTCTCCATCATCTGACCCCTCTGACAGGACAGAAACCGGCATCTCTTGAGTTTGACATATTCTTCTGTCCTGCATGCTCCACGTTCGGATGTTTTGACCTGCAGACCGTGGAACTCATCCAAAAGAAGAAAAAGGTGGAGACGAAGAAGGCGAAGTTGATAGACAGGCTGCTTCTCCCCAAGGAGGGATTGGCAGACTTGCTCAAATAAGGGTTGGTTGTCGGCCTGCGATTGCTACAGGTGAAACCGACTCCGTTGTATGTATGAAGAAAGGAAGGGGATAAATATGAAGAGTCATATGCATGTATTAGTCCTGGTTGTGTGTCTTGTGTCTTTCGGGTCTGTGATGACGGCGGGTGCGGAGGATACGGAATGTGTTGACCTGATGAAAGTTGAAGGGTTGGAGTCATTTCGTGAGCCAACGGGAGACTGGACGGTTGTTGGAAACGTGTCAAAAGACACGAAGAACGAACGTCTACTGGCCTCCGAGCCCGGCAAGGGGACTGTTGTAAACGGGGCCAAGGGGCGGACCAAACACCTCTTCACGAAACTGGAGCACGGAGACATAGAGGCCCACATTGAGTTCGTGGTTCCGGCCAAGTCAAACTCGGGGGTCTATTTCCAGGGAAGGTATGAAATTCAGGTGCTGGACAGTTGGGGTGTTGAGAAACCCAAGCATGGCGATTGCGGCGGTATCTACCAGCGATGGAAGCAGGGCAAAGGATATGAAGGCCGTCCTCCGCGGGTCAATGCTTCGCGCAAGCCGGGGGAGTGGCAGTCGTTCGATGTGATATTCCGTGCGCCGCGTTTTGATAAGGACGGGAAGAAGACAGCCAACGCGGTTTTTGTAAAGGTTGTTCACAACGGAGTTGTGGTGCACGAAAACGAGGAACTTTCGGGACCGACCCGCGCATCTGCTTACAATGATGAAAAGCCTCTTGGCCCACTGATGTTCCAGGGCGACCACGGTCCGGTTGCCTATCGAAACGTTCGGATCAAGTTGCTGAAGAACTAACCGGCAAGGCAGAACACGGCTCAGCGCAGCTTTGCCCTCCATGCGTTGTCTAGAATGGCTGAGATTGTGGTCATGCAGGGCGAGGCCGTGCCGAGCCGGGGAGCACCCCGCCGATTTTCGATAGGCGCGATGACAGGTGAGAGTATGAAAGAAGTGTGGTCAAGCCCCAGTCTCGTACAGTGCGACCTCGTCAAGGCTATGCTTGAGGGTGAAGGTATCGAGTGCGCGGTACGAAATGAGAGCAATGCGCGTTTCGCGGGAATAGGCTATCCGTTGCTTTCCGGGCAGACGCTCGCTTTTGCGTGGCCGCAACTGTGGGTGCCCGACGCGCAGTTTGAGAGGGCATCAGAGATAGTGCGTGACTATTCCAAAGGTCATGAGGAAACGCTCGAACGAGACAAGGAAAGATTGTCCGGCAATGAAACCGAGAGCGACGACTCGTAACTTCTCATGGAGGAATGTTCGATGAGAATCACGCAAAGACGATTTACAAACCGTGTCTTGCGAGCAATGCCGGTGATCCTCATCTTCCTGACCCTTGAAGCGCCTGCGCCTGGTGCTGACATCATGGTTCGTGATGCGAAAGAATTGCGGGACGAGTTGCGTGGGGCACAACCCGGCGCCACGATCAGGCTGGCCCCGGGGAACTACGGTAGTGGTATTGGGGTCAAGGACCTCAATGGCACGAAAGACAAACCGATCGTCATTACGGGTGCAGACGCCCGGAATAGACCTTTGTTCGCCGGCGGTAACGAAGCCATACATTTTATCAATTGCAATTACATTACGCTGCGTGACATCAAGGTATCCGGCTGTTCGGGAAACGGGATCAATGCCGACGATGGCGGCAGCTTTGATACGCCGTCAAGGGGGATGGTTTTTGAGAATGTCACCATTGAAAACGTCGGGCCAACGGGCAATAGGGACGGCCTGAAACTGTCCGGTCTGGATTATTTCGTGGTCAGGAACTGCCGGATCTCCGGCTGGGGAGGTTCGGCAATCGATATGGTAGGGTGTCATGATGGTGTCATCGAAAGATGCCAATTCCTTGGTAAACAGGGATTTTCCCAGAGCACGGGAATCCAGACCAAGGGTGGGTCCGAGAACATCATGATCAAGCAGAACTTTTTCAAGAACGCCGGCGGACGTGCTGTCAATATAGGCGGCAGTACCGGCCTTCAGTACTTCCGGCCAACTCTGCGTGACTACGAAGCGAAAGCCATTGAAGTTGCTGGGAACCACTTTGTCGGGAGTATGGCGCCGGTCGCTTACGTCACGTCGATCAAATGCCTGGTGCGTCAAAATACCATTATCAACCCGGAGAAATGGGTCATGCGAATCCTCCAGGAACAGCCGACTGACAAGTTCCAGCCGTGCCAGCAGGGAGTCTTCGAAGCCAACCTGGTTGTTTTCGACAGACGAGTACGGACATTCGTCAACATCGGGCCAAACACAAAGCCCGAAACGTTTGTGTTCCGGAGAAACGCTTGGTTCTGCAGTGATGGGAACCGTCGCCCCTCGCTGCCTGCCAAGGAAGTCGATGGCGTCTATCAAATCGATCCCAAGCTGCAGAACCTTGAGACGCCCAGTCTGAAAGTGGGATCCAGAAATCTGAAACTGCAGGGTATAGGCGCCCATGCCTTCAGAATGCGAGATTAAGAGGAAAACACAGTTATGAAATCACTATCAATCGTCCTGGTTGTGTTCGTGGCCTGTACCACCCGGTCCATCGCGGAGAAAGCGAATGGGCGCAAAGCCGTGCAAACGGAACTGGTTAAGGCCTCGGGTGTAACGGGAGGGCTGGTCGTTATTGTTGGTGACAATACTCAACTGGCGACTGAACTGGGATCAAAGGGCTCATACCTGGTGCACGTAATTGATACAGACCAGGCAAGAGTCGACCGGGCAAGGGCACATATCCAATCAAAAGGACTTTACGGAACAGTGTCCGCGGATACGTTTGACGGAATCCATCTGCCCTACGTGGACAACCTGGTGAACTTGGTCGTGATAGGGGACAGGCAATGTGAAATACGGCATGAGGAGGTCGAGCGCGTGCTTGCTCCTCGCGGCGTAGCCATCGCGCCGAAAGGTGCATCATGTATCCCTGACCCTTCCCTCCTCATAGCCGATGGGTTGGTTAGCTTCACAAACCCGGTTCCTTCCACTATTGACGACTGGACCCATTTCCTGCATGGATCCGACAACAATGCCGTGGCTCGCGACAGCGTTGTTGGCCCGCCCCGGCATATGCAATGGGTGGGTGGCCCGCGCTACGGAAGGCATCACGATAAGATGTCCAGTATCAGCGCCGTAGTCTCGTCAAGGGGGCGCGTCTTCTACATACAGGATGAAACTTCTCCTTTCTCGGTTCTTACGGCCCCGGAATGGAAGCTCGTCGCCCGCGATGCCTTTAACGGGACAGTGCTCTGGAAACGGCATATAGCCAAATGGTTCAATGACCTCCATCCCCACAAAAGCGGCCCGGCAAATCTGCCGCGCAAGCTGGTCGCCGATGAAGACCGGGTCTACGTAACCCTCTCCATCGACGGTCCCGCCCTTGCCCTGAACGCAGCAACGGGTGAGACGGTTAATACGTACGAAGGAACAGAACCGGCCGACGAACTTATGTACTCAGACGGAATTCTCTTTGTACGAAAAGAGACTGGGCTCTCGGCGTTCGATGCGGTTTCCAGCAAGGAACTGTGGAAAACCGACCAGGTACCCGTCAAGGGAAGCCTCGCCGTTGACGATGAGCGTGCCGTGTTCCTGGTTGGAGACCGAATTGCCTGTCTCAACAAGAAGGACGGAAAACAGATATGGCAATCGGAACCGGTGCCTCGACCCGAGAAGTACCATGTACGATTCACCCCAACCCTCATCCTTTACGATGACATCGTGCTCTGGGCGGGTGGCGAGAAATCTGTGGGTCACAAGGATCACCAGGGGAACTACTCCTGGTTCAAAGGCCTTAACGATACCGTCAACGCGCTGTCAGCCGAGACAGGCAAGCTGTTGTGGACGGCTCCTCATCCGTTATCCGGGTATGCTTCATCAGAGGATCTCTTCGTGATAGACGGGGTCGTCTGGTGTGGCGAAACCACCAGTGGCCACGCCGTAGGTCACTACAAGGGGCATGATGTAAAGACCGGCAAGGTCGTCAAGGAATTCGATCCGGATGTGGATACTTACTGGTTTCATCACCGCTGTCATCGGGGCAAGGCGACCGAGAAGTTCATCCTGACGTCACGGACGGGCACCGAGTTTATCGACCCCAAGACCGGGCACTGGCAGATCAACCACTGGGTACGCGGCGCATGTCTCTATGGCATCATGCCGGCCAACGGCCTGGTTTACTCGCCCCAGAATCCCTGTGCATGCTTTCTCGACAGCAGGATGGACGGTTTCAATGCTCTTGCCCATTCGCAAACGCCCTTCCCGAAAACGGAAACAGGACGACTCGAAAAAGGCCCTGCCTATCCGGAGGCCAGAGATCGGAAGTCAGAAGTCGGCAGGGCAGAGCCGCCCTCCGATCTCCGATCTCCGATCTCTGCTTCTTCCTGGCCCACCTACAGAGGCAACAACGGACGAAGCGGAAGCATCGAGGCGAAGGTACCTCCTGAGGTGAGACCAGCCTGGGCAACGAAGATTGCCGGACGGATCAGCAGTCCAACGATTGCCTTCGGCAAAGTCTTCGTGGCCGCGATCGATCAGCACAAGGTTGTTGCCCTTGACGAAAAAGATGGGAAGATCCTCTGGCAGTATACAACCGGGGGGCGTGTGGATTCACCGCCAACTCTCATAGAGGCGGCAAAGGGCAAGGGGCAGAAGACGGTCGCCCTCTGTATCTTCGGCTCGCGCGACGGGATGATCACTTGCCTGAATGCATCTGACGGCAAGGTTGCCTGGCGTTTCCGCGCCGCACCTGCCGACCGGCGTTTGATGGCATACGAGCAGATCGAATCGCTCTGGCCCGTAAGCGGCAGTGTGCTGGTCCACGACAATGTCCTCTACGCGGCGGTTGGACGATCCTTCTTCCTGGATGGTGGTCTTCGCCTCCTGCGGCTGGATCCCGTGAGCGGGAAACTGCTTTCAGAGACTATGATGGGAGAGAAAGATGAGAAGGGCGAGGCGATACAGAGCTACGCCCGCCAACACAACATGCCCACTTCCCTTCCGGACATTCTCTCCTGTGACGGGAAGTATGTCTTCATGCGGTCGCAAGCTTTCAGGCTGGACGGCACCAGGTTGCCGCTGAAGGCATTGGAATACGGCGGCAATCCGGAACGCTACTCTATCAAACCGACGCAGGATCCGGCGTTCGCGCATCTCTTCAGCCCCACGGGATTCCTGGACGACTCCTGGTGGCACCGGACCTACTGGGTATACGGCAGTCGCTTTATCGGGGGCTGGGCAGGCTATCCCCAGGCCGGCAAGGTTGCCCCGTCCGGCCGTATCCTGGTTTTTGACGATGACAGAGTGTTCGGTTATGGACGCCTGCCAAAGTTTTACCGCTGGACCAAGCCAATCGAACATCGCCTTTTCGCTGCCAGGAAGACCGGTTTCAAGATCAATGACAAGGAGGCGTATTCCTGGACTGGAGACATTGCCATGTTCCCGAGAGGTATGGTCAAGGCCGGCAATCTGCTGTTCATCGCGGGGCCGGAGGATTTCGTGAACGAAGAAGCCGCCTATCGCCACCGGAACAACCCAGAGTGGCAGGAAAAGATCCGCCGTCAGGCCGAAGCTTTCTCAGGAAGCGCCGGCGGTTTTCTGAGAGCAATGAACACGGAGACGGGCGAGCAGGCCTCGCAGATAAAGATCGGCAGCATCCCCGTCTTTGACGGCATGGCCGCGGCCAACAGCAGGTTGTACATATCGCTCGTTGATGGCAGCGTCATGTGCTTGGAGTGAGATGCGGCGGAGGCGGTCACCTTGCTGAGGGCGTCAGGTTTTGTGGCTTCTCTTGCGCTTGCCCACCGCCGAACTTGCGCGGGTCGGGCAGGGTGCCAGTCCTACATGGGAGGGATCCAGTATCGTCTTACTGACACCTGCTTTTTGCGTCAAAGCGTAGAAAGCTCATTTAACATGGTTGTTGTAAACGAAAACGGCGTAGTGCTACGATCCGGGCGAGATCAAAGGGAATGTGAGCAATGCGAGAGACTATTTCTGCCTGTATAACTGCCGGAAACGAAGAAAAAAACATCCGGAGATGCCTTGAGAGCGTCACGTGGGCCGATGAAATCGTTGTTGTCGACAGTTTCAGCACGGACCGAACCGTAGAGATCTGCAGGGAATACACGGATAGGGTCTACGCTCACCGGTGGCTTGGATACATAGGGCAGAAGAACCTTATAAAGGATCTGGCAAAGAAACCGTGGGTTCTTTTCCTCGACGCCGACGAGGAAATATCCGCGGGATTGCGAGACGAGATTCTGGGTGAATTCAAGAACGGTGCGAGTACATCGGTTGCGGGCTACGAATTTCCGCGCCTGGTGAAATACCTGGGCCGCTGGATAAAGCATGGGGACTGGTATCCGGACGTAAAGCTAAGGCTCTTCCGAAAGGAACATGGCAAATGTGGGGGCAAGGAACCTCATGATCGACTGATCGTGGACGGCCCGGTAAGGCGCCTCCAGAACTGCATGTACCATTACACCTACTCCGGGATTTCCGACCAGGTGGCTACCATAAACAGGTTTTCTACAATCACGGCCCAG
Source organism: Kiritimatiellia bacterium (assembly GCA_030744755.1). Taxonomy (GTDB): domain Bacteria; phylum Verrucomicrobiota; class Kiritimatiellia; order UBA8416; family JADHWI01; genus JASLPY01. The sequence goes on from JASLPY010000002.1 coordinate 83,439, forward strand.
GGAAAGCATGACGAAGGGGTGAAGTTTCGGTTTACCGACTTGTTCTTGAGACCCGTATATCGCTTTTTCCGTGGATACTTCTTTAAACTCGGTTTTCTCGACGGGTTCGCAGGACTGGTAGTTGCGGTGACCACTTCATTCGGTGTCTTCATAAAATACGCCAAGCTCTGGGAAATGCGCCGGGAGGACACGGAGTGACGGTTCTTCTTATCCCCTGATGGTGAGGCCGTTACTTGGCCGTCGCGTTTTGCTTCAATCTCGACAGCATTGTCAGGGCGGACGAGCGGTGTCCCACGCGTTCTTCTCTGCCTGCGCCGAGAAGGGCATTGCGAACATCTGCAAGCGGGGTTTCACCGGAGAAATCGCAGTCGATGATGGAAGCGTATGTCCCGGCTCTTACCTCCTCGCCGGAAAACGGGAGGGGATCGGATCCTGCAACGATGCCAATTCCGTCTCGTGCGGCTTTCTGCATCAGTCGCGGTTCAGGCCAGACCGTTGGGCGCAACGTCGTATCACCAACAATGATCTTGCCGGGACCGAACTTCGCCAGTACCGAGTCCACTACCTTTCCCCGCCCAAAAAACCACTTGCCTGGAGCCCAGCTCAGGATAGGAACGCCGTTATCGGCGAGAACCGCCGATATCGTGTCGGCGGCCGCGAGGCCATCCTCAATATGTCCGGCCATAGCCACGCCGAGGATTTCGATGCGTTCTTCGGTGACTATCTGTCTGCCGGAGAGAACGTACAGTGCATTCCCGTCATCAACGTTCAGAACCAGGGCACCCTCTTCTCCGGATGTTGAAACCTGTATGCCGGCACCCGTCAGATCGATGCTTCCCGACGCCAGCTTGGTGAAAACATGGCAGTCATGCCGTTCCGCCAGAAGGGCAATCTTCACCGCGTCGGGGGCAAGCTGCGAAAGGTTCGAATCCAGGCAGCGCAGCGCCAACGCCAGGTCATAGCAGGGGTACAGATGAACGTGCGTATCGATTATCAAGTGCATGGATAGGCCTTCTGGTTAGACAGATGAATCTCTACCTCAGCATGGTTTCGTAGCATTCTGCAAGCCGTTTCTTGAACTGCTGGAAGTTATACGTGTCGTCTATCAGCCGGCGTCCGTTCTCTGCCAGTCTTTTCCGTAACTGGGGATCATCCAGCAGATTGCAGATTGCCCGTGCGAATTCAGGCGGCTTGGGTTCGGCGAGAACTGCAATGGTCTCGTCCAGGATCAGCCGGTTTGCATCGGTGTCGGTTGCCACGATTGCGCTTTCGGCTTTGAGGTAATCGAGGAGCTTGAGCGGAGTGTTCACACCGCTGAGCCGTGGAGATAAGAGGATGTCAGCCGCAGCCAGGAAGTGGGGCAGGTCGTCCGGGGGTATCTTGCCCGCAAAGGTCACCGAATCCTCACAGTTTCTGTCCGTCAGCCACCGCTTCCTCTGTTCGATTTCCCCGGGCGTGCCGCCCACAATCACGAACCGTGCCTCCGGATGACTCTTAACGACTTCGGGAACCGATTCGAACATAAGGTCGACTCCCTGATAAACGGCAAAAGATCCCACGAACATCACAAGTCTTTCTTCCTGTGAGCCCGCGAGTTCTTTCCGGTGTGCATCGGCACGCTCCGGGGTAGGTTCAACAAGAGATGATGGAATGTCGAAGATGTGGTGATGAGATGCGTGCCCCGCCATGGCCCTGGTCTGCGCGACAAGACCTTCTCCCGTTCCTATCACCGCATCGGCCCTGCGGACTATGAAGCGTTCCAGTGCCGCATACCCGCGCATCAAAAAGTTGCGAAGGGCGCCTTTCTTGTAGGCAGAAGGATCGCTGTGCTTCTCGTACACAAGTTTGCTCCCGGCAACCTTTGCAACGAAAACGCCTATGGCCCCAGCATCTTCGACGCCATGAATAACTGCGTAACGGTTTCTGCGAGCCAGGGACAGGGCCTTGAACAGGAGAATGATATCGAAAAGCGCCTTCGATACTGACGGTCCTATCGGAACGTTCTTCACGCCCAGAAGGTTCGGAACCCTGATCACATTGACCCCATCAATCTGCCGATCTTCGCCAATGGGCAGAGTCAATAGATCCACCTGATATCCGGATTCTGCCAGTGCCTGCAGATCGAATCCTGCCCGTATGGGTGATCCCCGCCACTGGAAAAACGGTTGCGGCAGAATGAACAGAACTTTCTCAGCGTCACTCATGTCTATTTAAGTTTCCTTTGTGCTTCGTACTTTCGTATTGTGAACGGAAAGAGACGGCATGCCCCACTAGTAGGGATTTTCTTGTTGCAAATCAAATCGTTTCTTGCAGAATGCCGTCTCAATTTGCGCGGCGGGACCGAGGATGACGAACAAGCCGCGACACAAAACCCGGAGAGAATCATGGGTACATCCTTGGACGTGCGTTTTATATTCAGGCAGGCGATGCGCGCCTGCCTTCCTGTTCTACTGGCCGCAGGAGTGGGTTGTAGCCGCGCGCCTGAACCCGTCGGTGACGCACCCGTTGTGTACGATTTTGCAGAACGTGCGGAACATGCCATCCAGGTAGGTACATGGGGTGAGCTCGATCTTGGCAGCAGTGATACGGACATCTTCCTTGCAAAGGGATGGGCCACACCGGGGCAGACGTCGGATGGCACTCCGGCACGATGGATGTCCAAGAAAGTGGCGGGTGTCACCTTCTTCCTTTCCGAGCCGGCCGATCTGACCATGACCGCCAGTTGCAAGCCTTATACAAGAAGCTACATGGCACAGACTCTGACCATCGTGGTGAACGGCAACGTGGCGGCAAAGCAGGAGCTTGAACGTAGTTCATCTCTTTCCGACTACACGTTCAAGATCCCGTCCAGTTTTCTTCTCAGGGGCAACAACGAAATCGAGTTCAAGGCCAGGTATGCGAGTCGTCGGCACGGCACGGCTATTCGCTTCGGCCGCTTGGAGATGTCGGCAGCATCCGGACCCACACCGGAACTACCACCTGTCGGAAGAATCGGGGATCCTTTGTTGCAGGAACCCGGGACACGTGTTGCCTGGCATATCGTGGCGCCGCAAGCCGGGTATGTCAGGGTTCAACCCGAGTTTCAAGCCGTTTCACCGGGGGGGGAATGCAACGTTGTGTTTTGCCTGGATGGGGACAGGTACGAGATCGGAACGTTCACTGAAAGCCGGAAGGAACCGCAAGTTCTCTCACTTGCTCGCTGGCCGGGAGCGCGAGGAAGGATCGAGTTCGAGGTCCTGGGGACCAATGCTGTTCATTGGAAAGGCGCAGTCATTGGCGGCCGGGTATCCCCGAAGGACGTCAACATTCTCTTCTTTACCATCGACACCCTGAGGGAAGACCACGTTGGGGCTTACGGATATCAGCGGGATACTACTCCGTGTTTCGATCGTCTCGCCACGCGGGGTACGATGTTCCTCAACGCGTTCGTGTCGTCTAATCTGTCTTCACCTTCACATGCCTGTATGCTGACTTCACGCTACCCCCAGAGTCACGGGCTATTTGCTAATGGCAGAACCATGGACCGTCAGCAGCTCACAGTGTCGCAGCTCTTAAGAAGGGCGGGCTATGAAACGGCGATCTACTCAAACTTTCCCCTTCTCCACAGGGGAGATATGACCGGTAAAGGGTTCACGACGCGCAGGTATGTTCCCGGCACGGCAGACACGCCCGATGTCTCGGGGAAAGAGATGAATGTCTACGCCGCCGCCATGAAATGGTTGAAGTCCAACAGGAAGAAGAAGATGTTCCTGATGGTTCACAGTGAGTATCTTCACCTGCAGAACATACCAGAGCCCTACGATGCAATGTACTGGGAAAAGCCGGCCGACATCACCGGCAAGAGCTACTTCCCCGCCTTATCCGAAAAACAGCGAAGCACGATGCGCAGGGAGTACAACCAAAAGCACATCGACCTTTCGGAGGATGAGATTCAGTCGGTCACGGACTACTATGATGGTGCGATACGTTTGACGGACGATTGCATTGCTGCCTTCATGGATGTTGTTGGTTTCTATGGTCTCGATCCTTTTACGGCTGTTGCGATTACTTCGGATCACGGAATCAGCATTGGTCAGAATCATCGCATAAGTCACACGGGATGGCCCTTCGACCATCTTCTCAAGGTTCCAATGCTCTTCGTACTGCCGGGTGTGGACCAGGAGGCGGGAAGGTCGGTTGAAGGGATCGTGGAGTCTGTCGATATTGCGCCCACGCTTCTTTCTTACACGGGCATTTCCGTTCCCCGGCGAATGCAGGGCATTGACCTGCTGCCATGGATCGTTGCCAACGGGAGGCCATCGGACGAGGTCAAGGAATGCTCTTACGCGGCGCTGAAGGGATACTCACGCTGGTACTCCATAAGGACAAAGGAGTGGCGCTACTCCGTGAATGCAGAGGAAAAGGAGATCCTGGAAAAGAATCCTCGCAGTGACGAGCAGCCGGTATCGGTAGTGAGAGATTTTCCGAAGGAGCGGGAAGAACTTCGCAAGAAACTGTTCCACTGGGTAAATGCCACTCCGGACGTCACTGAGGAGACAGACAAGCATTTGCCGCCGGAGATTACAGAAATGCTCAGAAAGGCAGGTTACCTTGACGACATCCAGTGATGACAACCTGAGAAGAACGCCCCGCACCGTTTTCGCCGCCTTTGCCGCAATCATGGCATTGGACATACTGTTCGTTGTCCTGCACCTGCTGATTGGTGAGAAATTCGATATCATCAACCTTGACCAGGAAGGGAACCTGACCGCCTGGTATTCCAGCACAAAGCTCCTTGCCCTGGCGGCAATGTGTTTCACGATCTGGTCTACCGAACGGATTGCGAAGGTCGGTAAAAAGTGGCGTCTCACCGTGCTGTGGCTTCTTGTCGCGGCCGTCTTCCTGGGATTGAGCATGGACGAGACGGCAAGCATACATGAGCGGCTTGCACGATTCGTCATGCAGGAATCTTACGTCGGCCTGGACATCAGGGAATCTGTTCTGGACGGGGATTCCACGAAGGACTCGTTCGCGTGGGTCCTGATTCTGTCGCCCATCATCTTGTCTGTTACGGTTTTCTTTTTCGTTTTTTTCTACAGCAGACTCTTCCTGTCCCGCACGGGCTATGTGCCTGCGCTCATAGCCCTCAGCATGTTTCTGATCGCGGTTGGAATGGAGGCGACGGTTTATTTCACCCCATCCATGAGCGATTGGGACGCAAATATGCTGAACAAGTACAAGCTTGGGATTGCACTGGAAGAAACCGCGGAAATGATGGGAAGCACCCTTTTCCTCCTGGCATTCTGGCGCTACTGGCGGTTTCTGAAAGAAAGTCATTGAACACATGAGCCATGAGCATCCAGGCAGCTCGGGTATTACTGTGCCTGAGACGATTGGCGCCGGTGTGCCACGCTGGATGCGGGGGTTGAGTTACATCTTCTTCCTCCTGGGGTGTTCTCTTCTTCTGATGGTATGCCTGATTGCCTGGAAGGGTGGACGCTGGGAGTGGGGAGGCATATCGGCATCCAGCCCGGGAGACCGTCTCGCCGGCGCCGCAGCCTGCCTGATCATCTGGCTTATGCTCAGGGACGGGTTCAAGAGGCCGCGAAAAGAATGGGTGTCGCTTTTCGGACGAATCTTCCTGCTTACGGCAAGTCTTGGCCTGGCGTTCTTTATGGCTGAGCGATTGTTGCGCATCCACCTGAGAAACACACAGGGCTTCAGTGCTATAGAGGATTTGACGAGATTCCATGAAGGCCGAAACGTCAAAGTGCAATCGCAGCACGCGTTGACGGCGTTAGTCCGGGTTTCCGCAAACAGTAAACTCATCTACGAGTTGAAGCCCAGGAGAGAGTTCCGCTTTGCCGGACGGCGTTTCAAATCCAACAGCATGGGGATGCGCGACAGCCTGGAGTACGCCGAACATAAGCCTGCTGGAACTGTGCGCATAATCGGAATTGGAGATTCCGGGATGTTCGGCTGGGGCAATCACCAGGATGAGGATTACCTGGCCGTGCTGGAGGCCAACCTAAACTCGAAAAGCACCGGTCCCCGGTACGAGGTCCTCAACACGGCAGTTCCTGGCTACAACACCCAGCAAGAACTCGAGGCCTTCAAAAGTAAGTGGCTTGCATTCGCACCTGACATCGTCGTGATCGGCTGGTGCAACAATGACTTCGATCTGCCGTTCTTCCTCTATGGTAAGAACGACTTTGACGACAGGGATGTTTCCTATTTCTACGAATTTCTATTCGACAGGAAGACCTACCGCGAGCTTATTGAACCACGCGTTCTTCCAGCCAAGAAGATTGACGAGAACCTGGTGGATCCTGAGCTGCTCCTTGGCGAAGGCGAGGACGGTGTGGGCAGGGCGCTTGGTGAGCTTAAGAGACTGGGGGAAGCGCACGGTTTCAAGATCATTGGGTTTGGGCCATTGGGCTCCAGAGCCATTCGTGTGTTCGAGAAGATTGGCGTCGATTACTACAGTACTTCCAGGGAGATACCCAAGGATAAGTATCCGCGGGAATACTTCATTCATTTCATGCACCCCGCGGCAAGCGGGCACAAGGCATTGGCAACGCACCTGGAAGATGCACTCAAGACGCGCGGGTGGTTGTGAGTCCTCACCCGAACGCCGCGACGAGGAGTTTTGTCGTCCTGAGCGAAGCGTTGCGGAGTCAAAGAGCCTGTCCTGAGCTTGTCGAAGGAATCTCAAGCGCCTGGTGAAACATGAGATCCCTCGACAGGCTCGGGATGACATCAACTGTACGGTCGTGCCGGAAGCGATCCGCCTCAGAACCATTTACGAAAAGCCAGATCAAACTCCCGTTGGCCGTTTGGGTCGATTTCTATCAGGTCGATGTCTTCATCGACATGTCGTGGGCGAATCTCCACCGGCGGGTCTACTTTCATACCGTCGACCCAATTGTATTTCAGGACAACCGGCTGCGACGGGTCTTCCACCACGACGTGCAAGTTGTTGATACTGGGCTCAACCGTGCCTGCCCCTTCCAGAAACATGGAAGATTCGCGCTTCACACGGAACACGTACTTCTTCCGGTTGTTCCCCCACATGTATACCTCTTCAAATAGATCCGGTCGCTCCCGAAGATGCCTGACCCATCTGCCGTGATAGGTCACAACATGGGTCACGTTGTAGGCGTGGAAGAATTCCTCCATTTTCTGATGATCGCGGCGATAGCGCTTGGGCGGATAGTTATACTCAACAAGAGCGGGCGAAAAATGATAGTAGTCGCATGCCATCATCTCTCGTCCGGTCAATGCCGGCAGCACGGCAACATGACCGCCTCCATAAGCATGAACCGTACTCCCCGCAAACATTATGCGGCCGTCTTCCGGGGTGTTGTCGCGTATCCATTCCGCCGCCTGCAGAATCTCAGATGACATGGGACGGAACTTCTCCGGCTGACGATTCTCATACATGTTTGACACGTTGAGTCCGCCAAGCAGGAGAAGGGCGGTGAGACCCGCGCGAACGGGACTCAGCCTGAGGGATCCGTCTTCAAGGAAACGGCTGGCCCAGAGCCCGGCGGGGATTGCGGCCAGGAAGAACATGGCAATCCCGCCCCTGGAAAGTTCGAAAGCCGGCAGCAGAAGTTCTCCCCACGACGAGAGGATCAGAAGGCAGGCTAGTACCGGGACAAGAAACTGACGGATGTCGCGGCGCGGGAGCACGGTCACTCCCAGCAGGCCAAAGAAAACTATCAACGGGTGTGCCTGCCATAGTTGCTCTCTCATCGTGCGGAACCCACCCTTAAGTCCTTCAATCCAGGGCTGCTGCTTGCCGGCTTCCTCGGCAAAAGCCTTCACGTCAACGCGGCTCAAAATCGACAAAAAGTAGGGCATGCAGACCAGGACGATCATTACTGTGCAAAGGGCAAAGAACAGGATGCGCCGCCTGGACAAGCGTGGAATGCAGAACAGCATTCCCGGGACAAGCGTGAGGGCAATGAATGCCGAGGGGGGCCATGCAAGTAATAGAAACGCACTGAAAACAAGCAGAACCGCGGCCCAGGGCTCTGGTGTTTCCACCCACAGGAGCCTGTAGACGCATGCGCACACCAGCGGAAGAAACGATATTGAGAGACACGCCCCGATGGTTCCGAAATGAAGGAACCAGACAAAGAAGTGGCGGCTTACGCCCAGGGCCACAATGGCCGCGCACATAGACGCGGTCGTGGACCCCTTCATCATACGCGTCGCGCCCATCAACATGAACGGAATGAACACAATAGACAGAAACGCGATCGCCGGCGTGTAAACATTGAGAATGTTCCCGAAGCGCCAGAGAGGCCACAAGAGCGTCCCGGGACATGTCGTACCGGAGGCGACGATGTAGACAGCTTCTTTCCCACCGTTCCAGAAGGGGTTGTAATAAACGAGCCGGGGAAATGTCTTGCCGAAAACCCAGAAACGAAACATGAACGAAGAATGATCGTCATTGTAAAGAGGCATGCCCTGCGTCGTATCAATCAGCTCATGAATGCAGCGAAACTGACATACCAGCAGGATAACAAAGGGGATGACCCAGCTTCTCCTCCAGCGAACGACAAACACCGGTGTCAAGATGGCGGTAAACAATGCAAACCTGGCCATCCACGAATCGAACAGGACGGAAACAGGGTCGCTGGTCGGAAGCCATCGCAGGAAGTAGAACCTGCTCTGCAGTCCCGCGCTGGATGCCAGGTAAAGGGCCATACAGCAAGCCAGTACAATGCCCGGCAGCAGTTCCCCCGCGGCCTTTCCATCCTTTTCGGGGTAGCGCCGCCGGTACCACTCTGCGCCGGCACATGCCATGGCTACCCATATGAGCGGTGCGGCAAGTTTGCCGATTACGAAGCGCGCCTGCGTCTGGAGAACGCAAAGCAGTACCAATCCAAGTACGGCGGCCGATAACACCGCCAGCGCGGATCTGCTGTTGTTACCCTTGCTCATGCCCGAGATGCTCATCAATGTGCGCGGTTGGCTATGACGGTTCTTTCCCCAGGAAGAGAGGAGCCGAAACGTAGAGAATCGCAGCTATAGCAAACACTGTCGTGAAACCGAAGTTGACGGCTATCAGAACACTGAGAGCTGTGCCGATAACCGTAAAGTAACCGTTCACTGCCCATCCCCAGGGGATGATCGGCTTGCCTGCTGCTTTCAAGTGACGGATTCCGCTGGGCATCGGCATGCCCATGAAGAAACCTGCGATTCCGGTGAAGAGGATGGCCACAAGCATCCGTACCGGAAGAGAGCTTCCGAGAAAGCGCCCTGTTACTGCAGGGGTCCCGAAATGTACGGCCAGCACGACGAGTGCGACGATTAACAGGAGAATACGCAGGTTCTTGACCGACGGGTTCATGATGCCCGAGCAGAGACTCCCCAGACCGGCAAACACCAGCAGGCTGGCAAGCACGGAGGCCATACTGTACACGGGTGCTCCCAGGAACAGCACCAACTTCTGGATAAGACAGATTTCCACGAAGATGAAGGCTATGCCGAGAAACGCGAAGTAGCCCAGAGGCCTTCTGTTCTTCCTGAGAGTCTCGCGTAGTTCGCGTTTGGAGAACATGGGGATGCCGAAGAATACCGTTGAAAGCAGCAGCCCCTCAAAAAGGATGATCAGCGGTGGCAAATCGCCCTTGGGAACTCTTTTGTCAAGCTTGTTGGGCGCTTCCACGTGGTAGATCTCGCCGGGCAGCATCGGCATTTCATCCCGTTTTCGGTCCTGAAGTCCAAGAATCTTGAAATGATTAAAGAAAGGTTTCTTGTCAGTTGACGGTTCGAAGTTAAAGCATCCCAGCCGCCAGAACTTGCTGGGATCCTGCGAAGTGGCAATCTGGTAATAGAGGTTATTGTCGATATCAGGAAGATCCTCCGTGCGATGCGGCGCATAGAGGATCTTCCTTTCGTGATCTCCACTTTCGTAGAAGTTGTAGAGAGTATCTATCTCACCTTCCGTGAACGGAGACTTCTTCATCATGAAAGTGTTCACATGCCACTGGCTTCCCTCGCCGACGAACAGCCGTTTCGAATACTCTTCCGGGCTCATCCCCATTTGCCTGAACATTTCAACGGCAACACTCAACATGCGGATGGTGCCCCACCTGCTGATTGCCAGGATGCCGTCATCCGTCAGATGATCGTAAAAGTCGCGAAACGACTCGACGGTCAGCAGATACGTCTCGCTCAGGTTCAAAGAACCGTTCTGAAAGGCGATAGGAGTGAAATTGTTGACCTGGTGGATCAGGTCAAATTCCCGGTTGCTTCGCCTGAGGTAGCTCCGGCCTTCATCCACCACCAGCTCGCTGTATTTGCCGTCGGTGAAGAGCCCTCCGGCGTAGTCCCGGTAGTCCACGGTTACGAATTTGGCGATGGCCGGGTCCATCTCGATTCCAAGCACGTGCCGGGCACCCATCATGAGCCCGTAGAGCGAATCTTCCCCGCCCGACGTTCCGATCACGCAAACGGTATGATTCGTTTTGATCGTGTGCGGGATGGCCTTGTGATGCAAAAACTTGGCGGCACGTTCAAGCAGTGCCTCGCGTTTGGCGGCCAGGCTTTCGAAATCCCCGTCGAAATTCACAATGGCCGATTCGTTCACCCCCCCCGCAATCCACACTCGTTTGCGGCTTCCCGACATGCCGGCGATGTCAACTCTCGACAGGGCGCTCCACTTTGTTGCTTCAATATTGCCCTTTTCCAGGTCGTTCTTGAATGAACGTTTCGAGACATGCACCTTCAGAGCTATATGGTCAGCTGCCCTGGGCGTCCAAAGAGCGGTCAATACCGCAGCTGCAACTGCAGCCACGATTCCCACTGCGTTCAACTTGCGTGATGGACCTTCGCTGCCGATGAGAAAAGTGAATGCACCAACGATAGCCGTACCCGATGCAAGTACCACCAGACCCTGTGGCTGAATCAACTGGATAAGCGGAACAAGCGCAAAGCATCCCAATCCCGCGCCAACCAGGTCGGCAAAGTAGTAGATGTTGGCCTTGCTGCCGCGCTTTTCGAAGAGGAACCCGATGATCAATCCGATGAATGCGAAGGGGACACCCATCGATACGAAGACAGCCGTGATGTTCAAGAGCTCCCGCAATACACCGTCGGGAAATGATGGCAAATGAATCGGCACGGTGTTCATGACGTGGAAGGCTGTGAAAAACGTGATGCCTGAAAGCAGGGCGCATGAAAACAGAAAAGCGGTGTCCTTTATCTGCAGCAACTTAGGCCAGCACGTAAGAATGACCCCGCTCAGACCAAAGCCGAACATAGCGGTACTTATCACGAGATAGGCATAGTTGGCCCAAACGCTGAACTCGAAGATCTTGGTGGCGGTGATTTCGAACAGCAGACTTGCAAACGCGACAAGAAACACGGCAATAAGCTCACAATAGCGACGTCTCATACTCGCCCTTTCCCAAGAATTCGGAAAAACTCCACCCAGTCCAGCAGGTCCGGCCAATGCCAAAGGCAAAGCGCCTGTCACGGTGGGGTTACTATGCTTTCCCGGCGGAGCTTGTGTCAAGGTCAAGGGAGGAGAAGGAGATGGCCATTCCAGGAGAACCGGGGGAGATCCTGCGCTCCGGGGGCGGGGGCAGAGAAGGTGAAGAGTGAGTAATGAGGAAAATCAGTTCTTGCGAACTCAGCTTTCTCCTTAAGGACCGTGCCCAGGAAAGTCTCCATTTCATCTGCAAGCCGGGATACCACGGCAACCCCCAGGCCATCGCGGGGCCGGAATGTTCTTTCGATCCTTGTGTACGAATACCGTGGATTGAAACGGGGATAGACCGGCAGGCGGTTGTCCCTCGAAGGCAGTTTTGTGATCAGGGAGGAGCTTAGCCAGCGGTCCGTCACCGTGAAATCCACCCCCTTATCGATTATCGCTTCGGTAATGTCTTCGACTTCCTCTTCTGAAACCGGAGATCCATTGCCGAGCTGCTTGAACAACCTCAGCTCGTTAATCTCCCAGGGTCGTTGAGAAACGATGTCGATCTTGACGTATTGCGCGGTAACGGGTTCGAAGCGAATCTCACCCCGTGCGTAATGCCCCATGATGTACGCCTTGTTGCCGTCAACGTAGGCATGCAGTGCCCTGTCGATACCGCCACGCCTGATGTAGTCGGTGCCATTGGTGGACGTTGACAGGTGCCAGGTTCCCGGCAGAAGGTCACTTTTGGTAGACGTTAAGAATGCACAGCCGAGAGTGACCGGACGTTGCGCATCAATGATGATGCTGCAGGTCACGGGTCCGGTTTGGCTGCGGGCAAAGGCCAATGCAGTATTCGCAGAATGATCGATGGCGAAGGATGGTTTCCCCGTGACCGGCCCGCTGGTTGTAATTCCCAGGTCGGCCAAGGGTACCGAGGATTCATTGATCCGAGGAACTTCGATCGAGTGAAGTATCATCTCTCCGCTATCGATAACTTTGTAATCGGTAATACCGGCCGCGGTGAAGTTTGCTTTCACCTTGCTGAAATGCCTCCTCGAACACATGAACGCCATGTTTGGGTCCTGTTCTGCGATCTGGGCGGAAGGGTCGTAACGTTCGTAATAGGAAGAAACAAAGCGCAGGCGATCCCTCGCGAAGAAGCTGAGAATCTGGCCGGAAAGTCCGCCGATGTCAGATCCAATGATGGTGACGTTTTTCAATCCCGCCGTTTCCACCAGGTCGACAACCTCGAAGTACTCGGCGCACCTTGCCTTCTTCTTTGGGGCCTTTGCCCTTGAGGTCATTTCTCCTGAGATCGCATTGAATGAAACCCAGGCGACAAGAGCCAGCCACGCAAACCGTCTGAGCATACGATTCTTTGCTGTCACCGCGGAGGCGAAGGTTGTGCAGACAAGGACAATGGTCAGCGGGATGAGGTATCTGGGGGCGCCAAGACCGGCCATGGGGTGGGGCAGGTACATCACGAGGAATACGCCGGCGAACAGCAGGGGAACCCAAACGGTTCTGTTGCGCCCCGGCCGCAAGCTGGTGCAAACATGGCACAGGAACGGAACGGTCAGTACGCCAAGACAACCCAGGACAAAGAGATTGACCATTGTGAACTCACGAGTGACCGGCCATGTGAAAAGCGCCGGCATGGTTTCGCAAAGTACCTTCAGGTTGCCGGGAATCAGTTTCAACGATGGTGTGTCGGTTGTCATAGAGTCGAATGCGACATCACCTGTAACGAGCAATACGGGAATCAGGCCCAGCAACGAGACTGCGCCCGCGAATGCAAGGGCGGTCATTGTGGTCTTGTTGATCCCTTTTCTACAAAGGGTCAGCAGCAGGATCAGCGCACCGCTCGCGAGGTACGATAGCACCTGGAGATTTGTCCATATGCCGAGCGCAGCAGACACACCCATTCCTGCCGCGTGGAGCCATTTGCTTCGCGGCGACAGGTCATGGAGAAGCATCCGCAGGGCAAGCCAGAGGAAGAAGGTTCCGAAGAAGAAGGTGCCAGGATAACCGCCGTGTGCTGCAAGGCTGAACCATTGTGCATACCAACCAGGCACCGCCACGCAAAGAGCCGCAGCAATGGCTCCGGTCCGGCCGAACAGTTCTCTGAACAGAAAGTAAGAAGCGGCAATCCACATCAGTGCAAACAGGATGGGAGATAAGGACAGGGAAACATCCGACACTCCGAAGATGAGGAACATCAGAGAAGCAAGGTAAGCCTCGAGGGCGCCCATGTAGCTTTGGCCATAGAAGAACAGCGGACGTGACACACCTTTAAGAATATGCAGTCCCATGAGACCAACTGTCGCCGTATCGAACTCCACGAAAAATGCAAGTATCGACATTCTCAGCCGAACAAGAAACCCAAGCAGCAGTATGGCCGGCAACGCCAGTTTCCAGGCGCATTCTCTAAGAGATCTTTTCTTTTCCTGTGACATATCTTCTTTCCTGCCCCGCTTCGTGAAAAAGAGTGTCCACTCCAGTTACCTGCAAATCAAGACCGTTCTTGGCTTGTCAAAGGGTCTCTTGACACAAGGCGAAGATAATAGCTAGTGTATTTCCTTCAAAGGGGTACTGAATATGACTACATTGACCATCGGGTTGCGTATCACTTACAGGCGGGTGATCCTTTTGGGGATTGTCCTGCCACTGTTCTGTTCTGCACAAGTCATTGCCGGCGGCCTTCTCCCGAAGACGAGGGGTATGCCCCAGTATCCCGACAACCATCCACTTAGCCGACTGGGCGTTTCGTTCGAGCTGTCGCAGTCATTGCGTGACGTTGAGGAATATGACGACCGTTCGCTTTTTGGCGGAGAGCGCGATACATCCGGATCGGTAGAGCTCCAGGCTGCTTTGTTGGATGTGTCGTATCGTGTTCTGCCTTGGACCAGCGTTGCCCTTAAACTGGGCTTTGTCTCCGCCGACTTCGAAGATTTCTCAACACAGGGTTACGAGCACTCATACGACTTAGGCCCGGTGTGGGGATTCGGGATGTGCCAGCGCCTGTTCCAGGAACGGCGTTACGGCATATCGGTTGACACAGTATTCGAATATATTCAGGGATCTCCCGATGAGTGGGAGACGCTGACATCGAGCGGTATCCTCACGAGCTTTGACCCCTTCGTTGAGACGTGGCACCTCGACGTTCTGGCGACCAAGGAATGGGGCAGGCTCGCCGGGTACACGGGCCTGAGATACTCCGATCTGATTCTAAAATATGAGCATCCCAGTAACGACTACGAGTCCGGAACCCGCCAAGGTGGCTTTGAAGCTACGGATCACCTGGGGCTGTTTGGCGGCGTGTCGTACATTGTCGCCGATGGGGTAGTTGTCGATGCAGAGATAAGCCTCATCGATTCCATGGGCTTATACCTGGGCGCATCTTACCAGTTCTGATTAACCAGATTCTTAGATAGGACGCATTCACATGGAGCACTCAAGTTCACAAACGTCCCTTCGCACCCTGTATATCATGGCTCTCTCCGTACTGCTGGCAGTTCCTTCTGCCGGCCGTGCCGAAGAAACCCCGTCCTGTGCTGTTCTAACATTCGCGCACGGGACAGGCGTATCGCCTTCCGAATCGGTTCTTCTAACCAGGAAGTACTGCGATGCTCTCGACGTGCTGGAGACCTACCAACTCATGTCCTATCGCCAGATGAACGGTAGCCTGACAAAGAGCGGTTTCGGCAGCACCCGGTACAGCTCGAATCTCGAGAGAGCGATAGCCGCCGGTAGACTACTGGCGGTCGACTTCCTGGTATTTGGAACGGCGTACAGCGATGCAAACGGGAGTTACCTGAATTCATCCCTCCTGGACGTGAGATCCGGACAGCGTATAAAGGCGGTTGTTACGAGTGCACGCGGCGGAATGGAAGATATGGCCTCGCTAATTGCAACGGACAATATCCGGGCACTTCTCGGCGGGGATGCTGATCAGCAGCAACTGCCGGCGCCGGTGCCTGCCCCGCGAACCGGTCGGCAGGAGATTCCAATGTACCAGCCCGGCCCGGATCGTTCTGCCGTGGACTATTCTGATGAACCGGGTCCCAAGACGGCGGTTATGCGGACCGGTGAAGGCGGGCGGTGGGACTTCCTCCCTGACGTACGCGGTATCCAGCTGCCCAGCCTGGGTGGAATCCCGGAAGACCTGAGGTTCGAGCTGGCAGCATCGATTACCAGGATACGTGACAGAGAAATGACGGAAAAGGGAGGCCTCGACAATAAATCGGTCTT
The DNA here is from genome assembly GCA_030744755.1 of Kiritimatiellia bacterium. Taxonomy (GTDB): domain Bacteria; phylum Verrucomicrobiota; class Kiritimatiellia; order UBA8416; family JADHWI01; genus JASLPY01. The sequence continues at coordinate 99,106 of JASLPY010000002.1, forward strand.
CAAACATTACAGGGTTTCGTCCGACAGGTTCCTGCTTGATGCCGACGTGATCCTGATGGACAGGTTGCGCGTTCGGGGCACTTTGGGTGTGGCAGACCTCGAATTGCACTCCAGCGAAGGATCGACCTGGGAGTTTGATGCGGCTTTCGCGTATGGAATATCGGCAGAAGCCCTGCTTTACAGACTCCCCAATGCCCCTGTTTCGTTCTTTGCCTCGGTCGGGTACCTGGCCTTCAATGCCGACGATGGATCACTCACCGGCGTGGATGAGCCGGACCACCATTTCGTCGGTTGGGACGAAATAGACGTAGACTGGAGCGAAATCGGTTTTTCTGTATGGACGAGGTACGAAGTTACGGAAGACTGCAGAATGGATGCCGGTGCCAGGGTGATAAAGGTCTCGGGAGACGAATCCGGGAGCGGGGGTGGTGTCAGTGCGAGCGGGGATCTTGACGAAGACGACAGCTTCGGTCTATTCACTGCCCTCGAGTACGACATCCTCGATCGACTCAGAACGAAGCTCCAGGTGAATTTCGTGGACAGCACCGAGCTCCGAGTTGCTCTGCAGTACGAGCTCTGATTGTTCCCCCGTCAGGGTTCATCCACCGCACATCCGGGACTCGGTCAGCCGATGCAGATGCCGGCTAATGACTTTGCCTATGAAATTCAGGCGGGATATCTCCGATTACCGGAACGTGGAAGGGATAGCAGCCATAGTCAAGAATGGCCTCTGCCACAGGTGTGGTGCATGCGTCGGGATATGCCCGGCCGGTACTCTTTCACTGAACGGTGAGGGGTTTCCAAAGCAGACAAGCGAATGCATAAACTGCAATCGCTGCGTCCAGGTGTGTTCCGGAATTGTCGTGGACTGCGAAAGTATGGGCCGCGACATGTTCGGCGAGACGTACCGCTATGGTCCGGCACTTGGTGAATTCATAGACACGGTTGTGGCACATGCCACGGATGAGGAGATACGCTGGTGCGGTGCAAGCGGAGGCGTGATAACCCAGCTACTGGTTTATCTTCTCGAATCGGGCCAGATCAAGGGCGCGCTGGTCGCAGTGCAGCACCGCGATGATCCTTCGATGGGAGAAGGAATCCTGGCGAGGACCAGGGAGGAACTGGTTGCCGCGGCACAGTCAAGATACACAACGACACCAAGTCTCACGGCTTTGAAAGATATGTCCGGAGAAGATGGCCCTTTCGCCGTGGTGGGATTGCCTTGCCAGATTCATTCGGTGCGCATGCTGCAGAAAGTCGACAAGAGCTGGGCGCGTAAAGTGGTGCTTACCATCGGCCTGGTGTGTTCACACAACCCCCCCTGCATTGCTACACGAGAGGTGGCCGCCATGTTCTCCCGGGGCAAAGCACAGCTCGAGAAGGCGCACTACAGGCAGAGCGATCAGCGCGGCTGGCCGCACGACACGGTAGAGCTCAAGTATAGCAATGGCGAAGTGCGGCGTTCACCGTTCGGACCCGCAGAGACCGTAACCCTGCTGAAGAACCTGTACCCGCTGGGACGTTGCCTGATGTGCGTGGATGCAACGGCGGAGTTTGCGGACATTGGTGTAGCTGACCCTTGGATAAGGAATGAGAAGGGCTACTGGCGATACACCGATCCCGGCGGTTGGTCCAGCTTGATAGTGCGCACCGAGAAGGCCCGCCAGGATCTGCAGTCGGCCGTGGATGCGGGTAAACTCGTTATGCATCCCCAGCCCCCGGCGGAGATCGAGGCTGGACAGTACCGCATGATGTCCACAAAGAAGATCAAGGTGCCATGCCGCCTCCTCTGGCGCAAATGGTTCGGATGGCCAGTGCCTTTTGTGACGGCCAGCCTTCCCAAGTCATCCCCGTGGCTAATGGCGCGCTCCCTGGTATATATGGCAACCAGGGTTATTCCGGTGTGGAAGCCTTTTCGGCTGTTCCTGCTGCGGTTGGGTTTTTCGCGCGTGGGGATTCGACTCATGGCCTTCCGCAAAGAACAGAAGCGAAAGAAGGCCGTAGAGAAAGCTGCGCGGTTGTAGTCACGCCGGCGGGTTACTTGCGCATCCTCACCACCTTGGCAGGTACACCATAGGCTATGCAGAAATCCGGGAGATCCTCCGTTACAACGGCATGCGCCCCGACTACGGTGTGACCGCCCACGGATCGGCCGTCCATGACGGTCACCCGTGCGCCCAACCATGATCCGTCTCCTACCGTGACGCCACCCAGCGTTATCGTTGGTTGATCTATGATGGGAATATCAGTGCTGTCGGTTTCGTGGGTTGCCCCCACAAGGTAACAGTAAGCAGCCAGCAGGACTTTCTTCCCTACCCGCGTGTGCCCGTATGTGCCTATCCGGCAGTAGCTGCCTATGTTTGCGCCATCGTCGATTTCTATGGTGCCTCCGGCCATGGAGATGATGGTTCCCGCACCGATGAAAACTCCATCGCCGATGACAACACCTTCGCCGTCATCTCCCTTTGCGTCTATAGTGCAGCCGCTGTCCACGATGACATTGTCGCCAAAGCTGACACGATGAGGATGGCGGAGGACAACATTTCGTCCGATGGTAAGCCGTTTGCCACATTTCCTGAACAAGAACGGATAGAACTTGCGTCTGAGCCAGAAGCCCATTGCCCCCGGGCAGGATCCGAACAGCACTGTTATCAACTCATACTTAAGAAGATTCCACCAGCCCCCGTGACCCGTGACGACAGTCTGGTACTGGGCGACGGGTCCGGCACCACCCGTCAGTACAACCTGTGTTCCGTCCTTCTTGAGGTCAGCCATCGTGTTCGCCTTCCGCCTGGACATCGTCTGCGACAGGAATCAGTTCAGCCTCGGAGAAATCGTGTTCCCGGTGCTTATACGTAATATAGAACAGGAAACCGACGATTCCCACAACTAGAAGTTTGAGCCTTATCAGGAGCCCCATGGAAAGTGCTTCGGCACTGCCGATTTCGAGTAGCCCGAAGAAAACAACGAATACCCCCTCCGTGAATCCAAGGTTCCCGAGAAGCGTTACCGGCATCATGGCCACCAGCATAGCGGCAGGTACGAGAGCCGATATCCCGAGGAAGTCGGGATCCACCCCGAATGCCCTGAAGGAAACGTACACATTCACCCACGTCATGAAATAGAAGAAGATTGTCAACACAACAACAGCCCACAGCGCCCTCGCGTGGCCTTTCAGGGCGCCGACGGCCAGGAGCAGCTTCTGGTGGAACTTCTCGAGGTGCAAGAAGGTTCGATCCAAGAAACGCTCGAACCGGTCGATTCCCCTTGCGGACACCCCGGGGTCATCTGTCCCTACCTTCTTCCGGACGAACCCGAGGACATCCATGGCTACTCGCCGGGGAAGTCTGAGGGGTTCGGGGACTCGCCACATCCACACCATGATCGAAAGAAGGCCCACAGCGCCCAGGGCCGGCATGAAGACAAGGGGAGACCGGTAAAGCGACGGTTTCAGTGCCGGCGCAACAATCGCAAGTATCAGCAGCAGAATGATTCCCGTGAATCTCTCTATAAAGGTGCTGACAGCCGCCTGGTACTGGTCTCCTATGTGCCTGCCGATATAGTACGACCGGACAACATCACCACCTACATTGGAAGGCAGCATATTGCTGAAAAAGTACCCGATCAGGTAGATACGCATAAGGAAAAAGAAACTGATACTCCTGCCATGCTGCGCGAGCAGCACCTTCCACTTAAGGCAGCTTGACGGAATCATGATGGGAACCAGCAGGAATGAAAGGGTGAAGTAAAAAGGATCAACCTGGGACAGGATCTTTGAGAATTCGCCTTCACGCAGGCTGGAAAACAGCACGACAAAGAACAGGACGCTAATGCAGGCTTTTGCCAGGACAACCTTGGGTTTCATGCGGCGGACTGTACTATCCATGGCGGACGTTGAGAAGGAAATTTGAATGAGGAAGAGGAACGCATGAGTTGCCTTTCTCTTTCTGTGGGCGGCCCGCCCACAAGGGGTTTATGCCTGGATCAACGAATTACGACAGGTGATAGATTGCCATGAGGATCAGGGCTGTCAGCACGACTGAAGCCAGAACGCGGGTATAGAAGAGGCCCCGCGACCCCACGGGATATGTTTGCCTATCGAGAAGCTGATCGTGCTTGAAGAATGGAATCATCAGGATCATCAGGGCGAGCGCACCCAGAGAATACCCGTAGATCTGCGTAAAGAGATGATGCGAGACGCTGGTCAGCTTGGCGATGTCCGCCGGGAAACCAAGTAGTTCGAACACCAGCGCCCAGGCCCCTTCGTAAGCCCCGAAGCCCGCAATGCCTGATATCGGCAGGCTTGCCGCCAGCTCGGAGGAACACAGACCAAGAAACACGCGCGGCACGTTCAATTGGGCGAATCCGTATCCCTTGGGCCCTATCAACGCAAACAAGAAGACATACAGCGAACCGTACTTGGCGACTCGAACCAAGATCGAGAGTGTCATCAACCGGTCATAGATTCCCGTAGATCTGACGTCCCGGACATCCTGTTCCGCCTTCTCCCATGCCGCCTGCCACTTGCTTCTCCGGGCCGCGGGGAACAGGGAGAGCTGTCCCAGTATTCTGCCGCCGATACTGAACATCCACGGTAAGGCACACAACACGGCAACAGTAATGGCCATCAGCGCGCAGCCCGCGGAGACGAGAATGACTGGAGAAATCCCGGTTGATCCCCACGTGGCTAATGCCGCTAGAGCGATCATGGGGGCCAGCGCGACCATGTCGAAAAGGAATGACAGGGAGAAACTTGACGCGGCTGCGCTGAAGGGGACACCAAGGCGACTGGTCACTATGTACACATAGATCAATGTTCCCAGCCGTGCCGGCAGGAGATCCGAGAAGAAGTTCCGGACAATAACCACGAGAAAAAGCGAACTCGATGGAGGTACGTAGCCCGATGTTCTGAGGCACAAGAGGTAACGCCATGTACGGAACACGCTCATCGCGATGGACAGGACAAGGAACATCGCGACGCCGCGGCGGTCCGCGCCGCGTATGAGGTCAAACACCTCGCCCAGCGAGACATGTGAGAGCAGATAGGAGAATATTCCAATCGTGACAATGAGGCTGAAAACGGCGTAAAGGAAGTTTTTCCGGAGTATCTTAAACACGAATCTCTTTCCCTTTTTAGGGCGGTATTCCTGGACAGAAAACTGTACGAACCATAGCATGGTCGCCGGCAAATGGCACCAACATAAAGCTATTCGCGCTTGCTTGCATTTTGACCGCAATCGTGGAATGCTTCTTCCGGTATGAAATTGTTCAGGCAACATAGAACAGCCGGTGCGGCCGCGGTCGCGTGTCTCGGGATAGGGTTGACAGCTGCGCTGTACTTCGTACGAGATGCTTCCGTGCATAGTTCGGGAAGTTCCGATTCTGCCCGGTTGCAGGCGCCCGAGATGCTGTCGGAGATCATAGATGGAAGCATGGCCTTCACCTTCGAAGGTGATGTTTATAGAATGGATATCGGCAGCCGTGAACCAACTCTTCTTGTGAAGGACGGCTCCTATCCCAGGTGGTCACCAGACGGCGGATTCATAGCCTTCGTTAGAGGCAACAGCATCATGCGGGTGCGGTCCGACGGCGCAAACGAAGAAAAACTTGCAGCCGCCTCCGAAGCCCGAGCCGTGGCCTATCACCCGAAAGGCAGTCACGTCCTGTTTACGGATAAGAAAGCGGTCCGGTCCGTAGAGCTCCAAACGGGCACGGTGGAAACCGTCCTTGAGGGTTGGACTGTGCGCGAACTGGACGTCTCATCAGACGGCCGGCGGCTTGCTGCAACCGTTCGCAGGGCGGGTTATCACGTGTATGTTTTTGACCTGGAAACGGGAGAATCCAAACGCCTGGCGAGGGGATGTTCGGCAAACATGTCGCCCGACGGTCGCCTTGTGAGTCTCAACAGGAGCGGGCACAGGGTTCTGGGTTTTCTGTCTTCCGAGTCGGGCGAAGAATCCGGCGCAATCCATGCACTGCCGGACCGCAGGTTCGACAACCATTCGTGGTCGAACGAGCAAGACTGGATAGTCTGCGTTTCCGAAGAGGACGCACAGAACGTGTTTGCTCACCAGATTTCAACCGACGAGGCATTCCAGCTTACCTTCCGCGGCAACTGCAACAGGCCTGATCTGTACGTCCAGCCTTAGGCAGGTGATTCCCGCCGAAACGCGGCCACTCTATTCGCCACGGTTGCCGAGGCCGGCGGCCTTCCCTGGCGCACCCTGTGCCGTATCTTTTTTGCATACTTTTGGCTGTGGTTCTTTCCTTTCGCTGCACCGCTGATTGTTGGTAACATACTGGCTGGTTGCGTCAAATCTGTGAAGGAGAATAACCCGGGGAGCGGACAATTGCTCCCCCGCAACTGAAAGAACAGGTAGAGACAAATGAAAAATCTGGCGGCAGGTTATATAGGTATAGTGCTCACAGCGGTCTGCGCGTTTGCCCTGATGTCGGGGTGTGATGGAGGTGGAGGCGGCAGTTCGTCATCGGCGGTTGTAGACATTGCCGGTTCTTGGTCGGGGTCTTACGAGAACGAGGAAACCGGCGAGCATGTGTCGATCTCGGCAACAGTGGACCAGGACGGATCCGGAGTTGTCATCAAGACCACTAAGGGCAACCCTCCGGGGCAGTCTCTGTCGGGTTCGATGGACGGGAACGCCAACCTCACGATGACAGACGCTGGTGATGGTGAAGTCTGGACGAGTTTTACGCCGACTACGGCCGGCCGCATAGTGATAACCGACTTCACTTACCAGCCGCAAGCGGGGGACTCGAACGACGTACCCAGGAAGATCATCGATCTGCGCCGGTGAATGCCGGGTCGATTACAGCCACTTGTTTTCTTTGTACCACCGGGTGATTTCGACGACTTCTTCGTCGAAGCTCTTCTCCGGGGCGAAATCCAGGTCGCGCTTCGCTTTCGAAGAATCGAAATGACGGTTCTTCGTAAAGAAATCCACCCGCCTCCGAAAGATCGGCGGTTCGATATGAAGCGGGCGACATATGGTCTCCACTATCGTCCCGAGCCACTGCATTGGTTTCACGGGCAGGTGTAGCCAGGGAGGTCTTACCCCCAGCTCGCGGGCAATGATATTTGCCATGTCAATCAAGGGAACCGCTTTTTCGCCGGAGATGATGTAGATCTCACCGTTGAGAGACTCCTTCTCCATTGCCAGGTCAAAAGATCTGACAAGGTCGCGAACATCTATAAAATGGACCTCGCACGTTCCGGGGCCCACGTAGAAGAAGCGGCCGTGAGCAACCATTCGAAACATCTTCAGGTTTCTCGTATCCCCGGGCCCGTAGATCATGGCCGGGCGGATAACGACTCCCGACATCTTGCCGGATTGGTAGTATTCCATGGCGATCTTCTCGCCGGCCATCTTGGTTCTCTGGTACATGTCGCCAGGGTTGTAGGGTGTTTCCTCGTTAGCCGGAGGATTGGCCACGTGACCCAGAACGCCGACAGTTGCACAGTGGATGACGCGTTTAACCCCGGCATCGATGGCTACATCCATGAGGCGCCGCACACCCTCGGCGTTAACGTCGTGGAAGACGCTTTCGGGAAAGCTTGCCTGGCGAAAAAGGCTGGCTATGTGGTAGATCCCTGTTACTCCCTGTACCGCGCGGGAAAGGCTGTCCTTATCCCTGAGGTCGCCGATAACGACTTCGACCCCCAGCTTGCGCAAGGGATCCGCCTTGCTTTCGTCCTTGATCATGGCTCGCACCTTTCGGCCCTTCTTGACCAGGTACTCAACCATGTGTCCGCCCACAAAACCTGACGCGCCGGTCACTAGAAACAAATTGCTGTCCATTCTCAGACTGTTCTCCTTCCAGGGCTTTCTGACTTCCCACCGTCAAAAAGCAGTTACTTACCGGTCTGCATTCCGTCCGCCCAGTCAGGGCGAATCCTCACGCTCAATGATCGCCAGTTTTCGCATCTCTTCTATCAAAGCGTCGGCACAAATGGAATGCCCAATGGCATTGGGGTGCGAATCGCCGGGTGAAACCCACAACAGTTTCTGCCGTGCGCTCGTCGTGTCGGGTATCCCGTGCTTCTTTACGTAGGCGTTCGTATAGAGGCGAAGATCGAACAGGCCAAAGCCATGTTCCTTCGCCACATCCGCAAGGAGTTTCTGCTGCGAGGCAGAAGCCTGCCCCTGCATGATCATAACCGGTATGCCCCGGGAGGCAGTTAGATCTGCCAGCCGTTTCATCGCGCGTCTATAACCGGAATGGCCGCACATATGCCGGTACCGGGACAGCACCTTGGACTTTTCTTCCTTGTTAACGTCTTTGAGCCGGTAACCTATCAGTTCGGCATGCCCCGACCTGCCCCTCCCGACACGAGCCTTCAGGAAGTCCCAGAGATAGAAGTTACGGGTAGACAAGGTCCTGGGCGGACGTTCCATGAACATGGGAACGCCCAGATCATTGCCCACAAAAAGAATGATCACCAGGTCAGGGTTGTATTTCAACGCGCGGTGCTCAAACGTGGCCACCTCCATGGTGGTGTTGTAGCCGGGTACACCAAAGTTGAAGGTTTCGAAAGTGCGGGTGTCGTCGAGTCTGTTGAGCCTATCCTCGAGCACCTCCATGTAAGAGTCCTCCTGTTCAACCCCCCATCCAAACGTCACGGAATCGCCCAACCCGACTATCCTGTATACGCCGTCCGGCTTGTCCAGGGAATGTTCATCGTCCCGCAGGCCCCTGGAATTGGTAACAAGGCGCTTATCACGGAAAGTTCCTTCGACCCCCGGTTTGAGTTCGTAGACCACATCTTCGTACGCACTGCCCCTCACCAGGCCGGTCATGTTGAACTTTCCCTTACCACCGTCCAGGCCGGTTCTGGCCGAACGTTCCAGCTTCTCCCTGAGGGTTCCCCCTCGCTTGAGGTCTGCCGCATAGACCACGCGTATGGCCATTTCGGCAACGCCCAGGGCCATAAGACCGCCGACCCCGGCAAGAATGATGCGGAATACTACCTTCTTCATCGAGTGATTCTTCTCCGTCCCGAATACCGTTGTTGTGAGTAACGGATGGAAGAGCAGGACGGGTGATTGTCTACTATACTTCTCAGTCCAAAGATAGTAAAAACTCTCATCAGAACGAGCACTTGAAAGGTCTGTTATGCTTAAATCGGTTACGTTACTCGGTTCATCTTCCGGAAGAAATGCCGGCGATGCAGCCCTGATATCAGGAATCATGGAATCGGTCGATGCCGCCTGCGGTACCCGGTTGACTTACGAAATACCCACGATAAAGCCGGGGTACATAAGAGATAACTACCACAACGATACCGTACCGATATCAATGATGCCGTGGGCCATGTCCGTAAAAATGCTGGGAATTCCCACATACCGGTCCATCATGCGAACGGATTTAACCCTGATTTTTGACGCGATTCTCTTTGACCGGTCTCTCTACAACCCGCTGTTCAATTTTATGTCTACCCTGTATCTCCTTCTTCCCATTGCCAGGAAGAAGGGCAAGAAAATGGCCTACTTCAATATTGGCGCCGGGCCCGTGACTACTCCACATGGCCGGACAATGCTTCGTAAGATCTCGGACATGATGGATTTCATAACGGTCAGGGATGAAGATTCATTTGAGATCCTGCGGGAGATCGACTGCAGCAATCCCCGGATGCTTCGCGCCGCGGATGCCGCTTTGATCGTCAAGGCCTCTGAAGAGCAGGAAGCCGATGACATGTTACGGAAGCTTGGACTCGATCCGTCCCAGGAGATCCTGGGAATAAACGTCAACGCGTATATAGACACCTGGGCCGGACCGCACGTGACGCCGATGGGGAAAGAGAAGTTCCTGTCCACGTATTCCGCCGCCCTGAACCGCGTGGCCGAAACCGTGAAAGCTCCGTTTCTCTTCGTGTGCACTCAGCATCTTGACGTTCCCATCACCAGGGAACTTATGGAAAGAGTGAACATTCCCCAGAAGAAGGCGCTCCTGACGAACGTTGACTACAACCACTACCAGATCAAAGCGGCACTGGGTAAGCTTGCGCTGCTGTTCGGCATGCGTCTGCATTGTACGATTCTCTCTTCATCCGAGCTTACTCCTATTATTGGCTTGGCTTACCAGCCCAAGATCCACCATTACTTCACTAACCTGGAGCTACCCGAATACAGCCTGGACTTTGCAGATTTCTCCGAGGATGCCCTGGTGAGACACATTACGAAGGGATGGGAGAATCGGAAAGCAATAGGCGAAAAACTGTCGCAACGCATTCCCGAGCTTAAGAAGCAGGCCAATATTGCGGCTGAGCTCGTGGCGTGTCTACATCGCGGCGATGATCTGGATGAAGCCTTTGCTTCATTCCAGATTCCCGCTTAGCAGTGGCTGAAAGAGAAAGCTGTAGATGGATACCAAGCGAATTATCCTTATCTCCCTTCTGCTTACAGTGGTCTGCTGGGTGGTTTTTTCCTGGCCCCTGCCGCGCTACTTCGGGTCGGGGGTGACAAGATCGGCCGAGAGGCACGGAAACATAGTCCGGAGAATGGTTCCCGGCGATCATCTCCAGCTCATGTATCACTTCTGGCTGGCAGGAGACATGGTTGCCGGTAAGACGCCTGCTTTCCAGAACATCTACGAGTTCAACGAGGGCAATGACGAAGACTGTATAAGAAGATCTTTTTACTTTGCGCCTTACTCGCTTGTAAGCAGCCTGGCGTCCCTGGCGGGCGGGCAGGCCTTCGGCTGGAATTTCGCAAGCGTTCTCTCCCTGTGGCTTACTTATCTCTTTACCTGGAGACTTGTGGCAAGGTACAACCCGGACGAGCTGCAAGCAGCGGTCGCCGCAATGGTCGGCCTGCTCCTTCCATTTCGGTGGCACGGTGTGTGCGAGGGAAGTCCGATAGGTTTCGCAATGTCGTGGATTCCCGCGCTCATGCTCGGCATAGACGGGGTAATGCGCAAGGGATCCAAAAGCAGCGCGGTACTTGCGGGATGCGCCCTGATGTTCTCCGGTTGGGGGGATGCCCACGTATTCTTCTTTGCGGCCCTGATGATTCCTGTCTGGGGGATCATCACGTGGCTTGCCCTGCCGGACCGGAACCTTAAAGTTGTCGGCATGCGCCTTCTTTCTGTTTGGCCAGCCATACCATTTGCCCTGTCATCCTCTATCAATCTGTTCTGGAAACAGGAAAGAATCGCCGATTCGGGTCTTGAAAAAGGGTGGGACCTGATTTACGTGGCTTTATGCTCTCCCAGCCCGGGCGGACTGTTCAGCAGAGCCTTCGAGGGTGACACGCGCGGTATCTACATAGGATGGTTCCTGATCGTGTGTGTCGCGGTGGCTGCGACAGTGTTACTGACACGCGCCTTCCGGCATAGGACTTCTGATCATCGCATGACCTGTGTGTTCTTCATTCTTCTTGCTGGAATGTTCATCATCACACTTCTGGCCATGGGTACAAAAGCCCCTGCAGGGGGGGCGGTCATTAAGACCGTAAGGTTAATCTTCTCTCCCTACCGAAAGATCAGGCAGCCCGACAAGATATTCGTCGTGATGCCGTCACTGTTGGCCATTGCATCGGGTATCACCCTTTCGACCTGGATCGGTCTTATCAGGCAACGGCTGTGGAAATACGGTTGCGTTGTGGTCTTCGCGGTTGTGATATTCGCCGACTATAACAAACATATTGCACCGGAGATATGTCTCATCGATTCTGAACAGAAGGCTTATGAAGCCATAGTCACGGATGCCGCGAAGACAGGCGATGTTCCCAGGGCCGTCGCGGTTCCCCTCTGGCCGGGTGATTCTCACTGGTCATCGCTTTACGAGTACTATGCGTCACTTTACAGAATCCGTTTCTTGAACGGATACTCACCAGTGGCGAAAAAGCGGTACGTCGAAGAGGTGTTTCTCAAGCTGAAACCCCTGAATATGGGGTATATTTCCGATGATCACATCAAACACCTTGACGATATGGGAATCCGCTACCTGGTGCTGCACGAAGATGCTTTTCCCGAGAAGGTAAGCCTCTTCCCTGTTGCAATGACGCTGAAACGTCTGCTCAATCATCCCCGGTTGGAGCTTCTCCGGCAGGAAGAAAGCGTATGGTCATTCAAGATCATGGATGAACCGATCACGAAGGATGTACTCGGAACAGACTGGCAGGTTCACTTTCCCAGCAGAAAGTGGGAAATGGAACGGGTAAGGACGGATACAGGCGAGGAATTGACTGATAGTCGGGCCTCGCGGGGCCGGTACCGTCGGATCGCGGCAGGAGATGTCGTGACCGGTAAGGGCACGAGCGCGGTGTATTTTGAAGGCCTGAAATGGCAACTACGCGCCAAGGGAGAGGGTGTTCTTAAGGTGACAACTTTCTCTGAGGACGAAGCACTGTGTGCAACCAATGTCACGATGTCAACGGATGAGTGGGAATGGGTGGATATCCCGATAGGAAGTTTTGAGAACGCGCCCCGCACCGCAGGGCGCTTAGATTGCCAGGAAGGCAGTGTTGACCTGGACCTGCTTCTTCTTTCGGCAGGTGAGTGGGCCGGTCCCCAAGTCGGTGGCAGCATAAAGATTCCGGCAGCCTGTTTCTTCCATGCCGGCTACACCGATATTGAGAACGGGGAAGTGGTGCTGAGAGCATCAAGGGACGCCGCCGAAGAGGTCATTTACGCAAAGAACCTGCGGTTGGATCCGGGCGCTTATCGCGTTGAGATGGAATACTCGTCGGATGGTGAGGACGGTGCAGTGCTGGGTTCTCTGATATACCGGTTCGAGAATGTGGAACCCGAAGGATCAACTGCCGTGACAGACGGTTTGCCGGCCAGTCTGGAGTTTGTGCATGAACGGGATGTTCCTTTTCGACTGGCTTTTCGTTTTAACCGGACTCGCGATGTGAGAATCGGCACAGTAACTATCAACCGGACCAGGTAGTCGTCGGTAGCTTGGACCCATTGGCGCAGCGTAGAATTCAGGCCTGTCTTCTCTGGCGGTAAAGGCTGGGGTCTGTCACCTCTGCCATCTTCTCACGATCCATACCGCTGTCTAGAAAATCCGCGACCTTTGCCGCCGTTGCTGCGGAATCGGCAAGAGTCTGGTTATAGTTGCAGTAAAACACATCGAAACACTCTCGGTCTGCGAGCCATTCCCTGGTGTCCGCAAGGTGCTTCTCGAAAAGAGCTTTCATCTTATCATCGCCTGGACCACCCGGTTTCCCGCGTCTTTCGAGCATCTTCTGCTGAGAAGCAAGAGTCTCATCGAGATCTCGGATCATGAAGATAACCTTGTACCGACGGTCTTCCGGCAGATCTCTGAGCAGCATGGATATCATTTTGACAACCTTGCCCTCGGCATCATCCAACCACGAAGCATCCTCCTTCGTCTTCTTGACTTTCTCCAACTCGTAGTATCCCCGGGGATTATCTTCGTCTGCTTCGCGAATCCCGTCCGTCACAGTATTCATGCCTCCGGCTTCGAGCATCTTCATCATCATTGAAGTCCCGGAACGTGGAAGACCTGAAACAATCGTTATCAAAACCAACTCCCTCCATTGACCCAAACCCGAAAGGCCTTTGATCTTGCCCTGCGGCAAACACATCCTTGTACTGTTATCGTGCGGCAGACTATAGCACCCTGCAGCCAATCGGATAAAGTGTCAAAAGAGGATTGCGGCAAAAGAGTTACACGGTATAGTCTGACGGCGAACATATGTGCGCGTGGAAGCGTCAAATCTTTTGACGTGATGGTTTTCTTTAGAAAAGGGCTGACGCCTTGGAAAGGAGACAGGAATGACTGAGAACAGTGCTCCTGTCCGGGTAGCCGTTATGGGCGCTGGCTACTGGGGAAAGAACATAATCCGCTCGATGAACAGTCTTGGATCGCTGGCGGCAATCTGTGACAGCGAAGAAGACAGGCGGAAGGCATTTGCTGAACAGTATCCCGAATGCAGAATCGTCAGCGCATATTCTGATATCCTGGAAGACAAGGACATCCCGGCGGTAGCCGTCGCCACGCCCGCGGAATCGCATTCGGACTTCGTGAGAAAAGCTCTCCTCGCGGGCAAAGACGTGTTCGTAGAGAAGCCACTGTGTCTGTCGCCGGAGACGGGCAGAGAGTTGGTCGCCCTTGCCGAAAGCCGCGGCCTGATCCTGATGGTCGGACACCTCCTCTGGTACCATCCCGCAGTATTGAAGCTTAAAGCGATGATTGATGAAGGCGCATTGGGCCGTATTCAATACGTGTACTCCAATCGTCTCAACCTGGGGAAAATACGGCGGGAGGAAAACATCCTCTGGTCTTTCGCGCCTCATGATATATCCGTTATTCTCGGTCTGTTGGGAGAGATTCCCGACCACGTTTCCGCTCACGGAGGTAACTACCTGCATAGCCATATTGCAGATGTCACGGTGAGCGTCTTGTCTTTTCCCAGCGGTGTGAAAGCCCACGTCTTCGTGTCATGGCTGCATCCATTCAAAGAGCAAAAGCTTGTGGTTGTTGGCGAGAAGAAGATGGCGGTGTTCGATGACGTGGAGAAAGAGAACAAGCTCATGCTCTATCCGCATTCCATCGACTGGAAGAACAAGATGCCGATTGCAAACAAGGCAGAAGCCCAGGCGGTTGAGATAGAGAACGTTGAGCCTCTCAGAGAAGAGTGTGCCCACTTCCTTGACTGCGTAGCAAAAAGGGTCACGCCAAGAACGGATGGCAAGGAAGGGTTGCGTGTCCTAACTGTACTCGAGCGTTGCCAAAGGGCTATGGACCTGGAGACTGCCCAGGAGGCGGGAAGCCAGGATGAAGAGGAGGACAAGCACGTGCCCGGAGATTTCTTCGTACATGAGAGCGCATGTGTTGATGATGGCGCAAGGATAGGCAAGGGAACGAAGATCTGGCATTACTCTCATGTGCAGGCAGGCAGCACAGTTGGAGCGAACTGCTCGCTGGGCCAGAACGTTAATATTGCCAACGACGTTGTGATGGGCAACAACGTAAAAATCCAGAACAATGTCAGCCTGTACAAGGGTACAGTCATTGAAGACGATGTATTCCTCGGGCCTTCCTGTGTTCTGACCAATGTCAGCAATCCGCGCTCGCAAGTGAGCCGCCGCTCAGTATACGAGAAGACGCTCATCCGCAGAGGGGCGACGATTGGTGCCAACTCAACGATTGTGTGCGGAGTGGAGATAGGCCGTTACGCTTTCGTTGCGGCGGGCGCGGTTGTCACGAAGGATATAGCCGATTACGCACTTGTGAGGGGGAATCCCGCAAGGGCGGTGGGATGGATAAGCAGACACGGTCACCCACTTTCCGAGCCGGATGAAGAGGGCATAATGGTCTGCCCGGAAAGCAAGTTGCGATACAAGGAATCTGAGCCGGGCGTCCTTCGATGCCTGGATGTTGACGAAGAAGATGTGCTTCCCGAGAAGCTGGCCGTTGGAAAACATCCTTACCGGTCTTTCAAGGAGGCTCAGCAGTAGCCTTCCTGATTCGTTTAGGGAGCCTGCCGCATGACCACGAGATATCGCCTTGCCACGTTGAGCGGGCATTTAGAAAGGAATAAGAAGTGAACGTACCCCTCTTGGATCTCAAGGCCCAATACCAGTCCATCAAGACGGAGATCGATCCTGTGGTAGCCGAGATAATGGAGTCCCAGTACTTTATTCTTGGTCCAAAAGTCAAGGAATGTGAAGAAGCGGTTGCCGCCTACTCGAACTGTAGCCATGCCATCGGCGTCTCTTCGGGAACGGATGCCCTCCTCATTGCTCTTATGGCCGAAGGGATTGGCGCTGGAGACGAGGTCATCACTACGCCGTACACGTTTTTCGCCACTGTCGGCTCAATCGTCCGCACCGGGGCAACTCCCGTGTTCGTGGATATCGATCCGGTCTCGTTTAACATAGACCCGTTGGCAATAGAGGAGAAGGTCACGGACATGACCAAGGCGATCATTCCCGTTCACCTATACGGGCAGATGGCGGACATGGATCCGATCATAGAGATTGCCCGCAAGAATGGCATTGCGGTCATTGAAGACGGCGCGCAGGCTATAGGCGCCGAGCGGAACGGGCAAAGAGCAGGATCTGTAGGAGACTACGGATGCTTCTCGTTCTTTCCGTCGAAGAACCTTGGCGCGTTTGGCGATGGCGGCATGGTTGTTACGAACGATCCGGAGAGAGCAGAAAGGCTCGAGATTCTGAGAGCTCACGGTTCCAGGCCCAAGTATTACCATACGGTGATCGGCGGGAATTTCAGGCTGGATGCCTTGCAGGCGGCAGTAGTCACCGTGAAGCTATCCCACCTTGATTCGTGGACTGCAGGGCGCCAGTCGAATGCGCAGAGATACGACCGTCTCCTGGGCGAGACGGGCCTGGTGGAGAAAGGACTTGTTTCCCTGCCTACGGTGATAGCCAACAGACATATCTTCAATCAATACGTGATACGGGTGGACAGAAGAGATGAGCTCAGGGATTACCTGAAAGAGAACTCGATCGGGTGCGAAATCTACTACCCGGTTCCGCTACACATTCAGGAATGTTTCAGCTACCTTGGGCTATCGAAGGGCGATATGCCCGAAAGCGAGAAGGCTGCCGACACAACCCTGGCACTGCCCGTGTACCCGGAACTGTCCGACGAGCAGGCGAAGTACGTGGTAGACACGATAGCATCTTTCATGTCTTGAGGGCTGAGTCTCAGCGGCCCTGCCAGGTATAGAGCCGAAATACGCGGGTCTTGTGCTTGATCTTGAAGTCAGACATTCGCTTGTGATGGATTATCTCGTCTACGTTGATCGTTCCACTGGTCCAATCGAGCTCGACCTTTCCAGGATCCATGGGATAGACAGTCAGTCCACGTTCCGTTGAGGTGAGGAAACGTATCTTTGCGCCCTCGTTTCTCAGGCGTTCAAGGGCGGCAAGGCCAGCAGACATTGTCTGTCCTCCGTCTCTTGCATAAAAAGTGCGGGCGTTAAGGATTCTTACGCCGTGAAGAAAACGAAGCGGAGTTCCCCACCACGGGTGATCCACGACAACGATGTCCTCCGGATCAATCTGTTCGGCGACTTCCGCCAGGGCTGCCGACAGGCCATCGTACTCGGTCCGATTCCAGGCATGCCAGCTACTCTTTGCCGAAGATAGAAGCACGGCCATGAGAATGATCACGGCAAGGCCCTTACCCCATGGAATTCGCCCGGCGGTTCGCGGCCAAAGCCAGTGACACAGGTAAGCAAGGAGTATGGAAAGACAAGGGACTGTGAACTGAAGATAGCGCCGCGTTGCCCAGGGGTAAATCATGGCCATGAAACTCTGGATAAGTACAACGGCAGTGACTGCCGCCAGCCAGCATATGACAATTCTAAGCAGATGAGTTTCTTCCCCCTGTTTAGAGTAGAGCACCAGGGCTCCAAGAGCGGCGGCAATCATATATCCCCAACCGAGGTAGGGAAGTATTCTGCGCAGGCTTGTGGCAGTACCGGCCATACAATCAACGCCGGCGGAGAACCATATTGCAGGGAGAGCAATAATGGCCAGGGAACAGGCTGCCGGCGAAAGCCATGATGGAGTCTTCTCCATGAATCTCCGCACCAGGGGCCGGCAAGCTATTTCATCTAAAACAACCGCCGCAATGGCAAAACCTGCCCCTGCCTTGACGAGCGTCGGAACCACACGCTGGAGTTGCTCGGTAGTAACCGATGTCACGAAGATATCAAAACATCCGCCGAGAATAAGCGCCATTACGAGCGTGGACCGTTCGAACCTCACCCGCCATCTGTCCTTACGTGTTCTGTCCTGCCAGGCGATGCATGGAAGCAACATGGCGCCAAATGGCATGAAGCTGATGCGGTTTAATTCGGCGGCCATTACGGTCGCGGCCAGGAGTACGGGTGCAGCGTAGCCGGTGGTGCGGATAGAAAGAAGCAAGGCAATGCAGCATACAAGCAGCAACTGCAGCATCTCGGAAACCGGAATGTGCAGGTGATAAAGCCACAGCGGATGTGCCGCCAGGCATATTGCTGCGGCAACAGCGCAGAATGGATCTCTGATCTCCCCCAGGAGAAACGCCGCAAGCATTGCGCACGCAAAGAAACCAAGAATGAAGTTAACCCGCGTTGCGGCACGAAGTCCCCCGCATCTTGCAACTATGCTTATTGCTGTCGGGCTCAGGCGATAGAAGTAATTACGAACGGCCCGGGTTTCCCGGTCCAGCGGGATTCCCGGGAAACACTCACGGTAATCGCCGGCGCCCTTGCCTCCCCTGCGGGTGAAGACGATGAATTCTTCATCCGTGAGATTCTCGTAGGCATTCTCGGGCTCGGGATAGAACGTTCCTGTCTGTGCAACCCATGCGCCCTGGTTCAGGTAAACGCCCGGGTCCCACCCTCCGACAATCCATTCACCAGATTTCGGCAGCCACATGATAGCGGTCATTGCGAGTGCGAAGATGACGGTGCCTGGGAGCGAAAGAACGATGCCATTGAACAAGAGTTTACGCTCCCTGGCGAGCCCGGTCAGAATCCCAGAAGCCACGAGGATCAGAGAGACGGTAATCTCGGTTCCGAGTGTGCAGACCCCTGCTTCGCATAACGCGAGTGAAACGAGTAGAGAACTGACAAGACCGATAAGAAATGCCTGGGCAGAACGAACAAGGCTGCGAACCCAACACAGCCCGGCACAGCGTTCCGGGAACGGCAGAATCCAGACCCAGGCCGCGCCGACCAGAACGAACCTGAGACACAAAACGGCCGTGCAAGTTATCCACGGGTTGGCTGCAACTGTATGAATCGAAGGCGGCGCCAGCATGTGCCGATACTAGCCGACTCCAAACAGGGCCTCAAGCAGTTTCGGACTCGTGCCTAATGTACTCGACACACTTAGTGCAATCCGTTACGTTCCGGTGGTTCTGGCGATCAAGGAGTGAGCATGGAAGACATGCAGAATAAGTCTGAAACAACAGTGATAATGCCGGTTTTTAATGAGGCTGGAGCTGTCGCGGACGTCTTGCGAGAGCTTACCGCATCATCAAGAGATATCGGGTTTCAAGTGATTGTTGTGGATGACGGTTCTACCGATGGATCGGCGGCGGTCGTTGACGGCTTTAAGGATCAGGTTCAGGTGATTCACCACACGTCCAACCATGGATACGGTGCCGCCCTGAAAACAGGGATTCTTGCCACGCGTGCCCAGAACGTCGTCTTCTTCGACAGCGATGGCCAGCACAAGACTGAGAATATGGCCGAACTTATTGGGCTCCTTGCTGAGCACGAATTCGTTTTCGGAGAACGGCCGAAAGGTGGTGGGTCGCCGTTGATCAGACAACCCGGTAAATGGGTACTTGGCAAGGTCTGCAATTTTCTTGCCCTGCGCAAGATTCCCGACATCAACTGCGGTTTCCGGGGAGGAAGGCGACGGATCTACATGCGGATGCTGGACCTGTTGCCTGACGGGTTCTCTTTCTCGACAACTTCCCTGTTGTTCGCTCTGCGCAGCCGCTACTCCACGGTGTTTATGCCAGTGCGGGCGGACGCGCGTCAGGGCAAGAGCTCGGTCCGGATATTCTACGATGGGTTCAAAACGCTGCTTCTGGCCCTGAGGCTGATGATGCTTTTTGATCCCATGCGCGCCTTTGGATACCCGGCGATGGGGCTGATCCTTGTGGGGGTGATCTACCAGATTTTCATATTCTCTACCGCGGGGCTTCATATTGAGGGCGGCGCGATTCTCTCACTGCTTGCCGGCGTGATTCTGTTCCATTTCGGCTTACTTGGCGACCAGGTGGCATCTTTGCGAAAGGAGATGAGCTCGCAGACAAGCCTTTTCTGGGAGGAACACGAATTCTTGGAACGCCGGCAAAGCCAACTCGAAAATCAACAGTAACACTCGCAACGATGAAAAACCATAGCCGCGTATCCTCGCTCCTTATAATCTGTCACGGCTATCCCCCTTACTACGGGGGCGGGGAAGGGGTCGCGGCCGGGATTGCATCGGAAGTCGCACGCTCATCAAGCTACAACGTCACCGTGCTCACATCCGATATTGGAGGGCGACTCAAGGAACGTGAGATTCTACAGGGCGTTTCCGTGATCCGGATTCCGGCGATGAAGAGGGAATGGTCTCGTCACACCGTGGTGGAGCTCCTGTCTTTCTATGTCTCTGCCGTCCGCCGTCTTCGCTCGATACATGAAGAGATACGACCGGATCATGTACTAGCCATTTTCTCCATGCCGGCAGGGCTTGTTGCCTTGAAGTGGTTCCGGATGTTCGGCGTTCCTTATTCTGTTGGACTCCACGGCTCGGATGTGCCGGGCTATCAGCCCCGCAGGTTTCGTCTGCTGCATCCGGCAATGCGCCTCGCCGTGCGGCGAGTATGGTCAAATGCGGAGAACGTTTTCGCCGTGAGCTCAAAACTTAAGGAGCTCGCATTGAAAACATGGCCGAAAGGGAGAATTGAGGTCATCCCAAACGGTGTGGATACTCGTCGCTTCCATCCTGGTAATCCCGAGGACAGTTGTAAAGGAAGACTCCGCATGGTGCTCGTATCGCAGCTGATAGAAAGGAAAGGCATTCAGTATCTCCTTGAAGCACTGGCCGAAATGGACCCCTCCCTGGGCGAGAAACTTGAAGTCGATATATATGGCACTGGTGATTACCGTAGAACCCTTGAAGAGCAGGTGCGTGACCTCCGGCTGGGTGACCGTGTATCATTAAACGGTCTGCTGGAAACGGAAGAGCTTGCGAAGACGCTCCATGACGCCGATATGTTTGCTCTGCCTTCCCTGCAGGAAGGTCTCCCACTGGCATTACTGGAGGCCATGGCATGCGGGTTGCCCATTGTGGCGACGGCCGTGGGTGATGTTCCGAGCGTGATGCGTGACAATATCAACGGACGCCTGGTGGCACCTGCCGATAGCCAGGCTCTTTGCCGTGCCGTTTCGGCAATGGTGGCGGACTCTGAACTGCGCAGTCAACTGGGCAAACAGGCCAGGCTTACCGCGGAAGATTACTCATGGGACAGAATATGGGCTCGCTATGATACTTCGCTGTCCCGAGGGACCGACACGAACGAGGGTGCCTGTTCTGCAGCGAAAGAGAGCGAGGTAAACTAACACATGGCACTACAACCCATAAACCGCGAACAGGGGGACCAGCTTTCCGAGGTCTATCTGGGTGAGCGCAGCGACAGCGAAACGCAGCGAGTCACTCGAGAACGCGTGGAATGGATGTGCCGGGAGGCTGAAGGCCCACGCGTGATGGACGTAGGGTGCAGTCAAGGAATGACATCTACACTTGTAGCCAGGCAGGGATTGTTCTGTGTGGGGGTGGACGTTTCTCGTGACGGTTTAGCCTATGCTGAGAACCTGAAGCGCAAGGGAAGTCCTGAGGTTAAAGAACGCCTGAGTTTCGTGTCTGCCAGTTGTTTCGAGTTGCCTTTCAACGGTGATTACTTCGACAGTTGCCTTCTGGGTGAGGTCTTGGAACACTTAGAATGCCCCCGGGAATGCCTGGCGGAAACAGCCAGGGTGCTGAAGCCGGGCGGCAAAGCCGTAATCACCGTCCCATTTGGTCAGTTGCCGCACCCTGATCACAAAAGGGTTTACCATTTCACTTCTTTCCTCGCCGAGGTCGAAGCATTTTTTGACCCGGTTTCGATGGATCTGGTTGACAAACGAATACGTTTCGTCGGAAGACTCAGATCATCGGCGCCAGACGCAAAGCATGACAGTGTCGACAAGGGCCGTTTGCTTGAGAAGGCCGAACTGTTCATTGATGCACTGGAGGAATCGAAGGAAAACGAACAATTACGATTGAATATGGCTTTTGATCAACGAAAGAAGGCCCTTGAACAGCGCGATAGAAGCCTCGAGCACCTTCAGAGATTGGAAAATGGCGAAGGAGTTTCCAGACTCATTCGGGAAGTAGCACGCAAGCGAATGAGCTGGGTTGTGAGGGATTTGAGGAAGAATGGGTTCGGTTGGACCCTGATGAGGTGCTTTCGGAAGACCCTCAGGTTGATGATCAAACTGATGTCTAATTGCTTCAGCGTTTTGAAGAAGATACTGGATCTTCTCAGGGAAGAGAGGGTATGCAAGAAAGCAAGAGCCATATTTACAAAACGTCTTGCAGGTTTCGTGGAGAAAGCAAACAGCCACGATTCCAAACGTGTTGTCGTGATATTCTCCGGGACGAAGGAGA
The DNA here is from genome assembly GCA_030744755.1 of Kiritimatiellia bacterium. Taxonomy (GTDB): domain Bacteria; phylum Verrucomicrobiota; class Kiritimatiellia; order UBA8416; family JADHWI01; genus JASLPY01. The sequence continues at coordinate 121,264 of JASLPY010000002.1, forward strand.
TTAGGGAGATCTATGGAAACCGTCCCATGCGACAAACCAGGATTCTTCTCGACGGAAGTACTCCCGTATTATTCTCCTACTATCGCTGGAACAAGACTGACCGTCTGGCAGAGAGTAATCGTCCGCTGCTTCTGCAATCTCCCATCGACTTCACAATGGAGTTCTTCTCCCAGATAATGCAGGCAGATTTCCCCGGCAAAGAGAAGATATTCATCGTGTCGTTCCCTCATCCTTTCATCGTTCGCAGGCTGAATGAACTGCACACGTGGGGCTGGCGAACCATCTATGATGTTCGTGATAACTGGGGGGAATTTGCGGTAGTGGGTGCAGCTCGCTGGTATGACCAGGATGTAGAGCGGTATGTTGTCAACAACGTAGAGGCATGTTGCTGCGTCGCAGCTCCCCTTAGAGACAAGATCCAGGGTTTCACTACCAACAAGACGGTGCACCTCAACCCGAACGCCTTCGATGTTCTGTTTCTGAAACCAGAGAACCGTGGACGGGTGGCCCCCAGGAGCGGACCGAAGATTGTCGGTTACTTCGGCCATCTTACACCTGCCTGGTTCGACTGGAAGAGGCTCAATGCAGTTGCTCGATTGTTACCGGAATGGACGTTCGAGGTAGTAGGACGGGATGCAGAAGGACATGGGGACCTGGAACGTAATATCTGTCTATCCGGACCGAAGTCTCATGCGGAACTGAACGAGATAACACAGCGTTGGCGGGTAGCCATGATCCCGTTCAAGATGGGCCCATTGGCTGATGGTGTGGATCCGATCAAGATCTACGAATACCTCGCAATGGGTTTGCCCACAGTCTCTTTCCGCATGCCCCAGATACATGAGTACCCATATGTGTTTCCTGTGTATTCTGTCGAGGAATTCGCCGAAAAGATTGTCGAAGCATCTGAAGTGTCCATCGACAGAGAAGCTATTGACATGTTTCTCTCGGCCAATACCTGGGAAATCAGGGTCGACGAAATGTTAAGTCTTTTGATGGATCCTGAATTGACGCCTTGTGATCTGCAACTGCTCAATCCCGGCGGAGGCAATTCATGACGAAGATACTGTTTCTTTATCAGTATGCAGTACTCGGAGGTTGCACTACACAACTTCGTAACCGAATGGCTCTCACGGGTCTTGGCATTGAACCGCACTTCGTGTTTGCCCGGGAACATGGTGGCACTAAAGCGTTTGGCGACTACCCTCATGTGAAGAGTGAAATCACAGACGACCAACTCAAGGCACTGATTCTGCAAAACGGTTTCGAGGTAGTGTCGGTTCTGGATGCCCCTGGATATCTCCGGTTGTTGGCCGAAATGAACTTCAAAGGCAAGATAGTCTGTGAAGTTCATACGACCTATCCGAAAGCACTCGAGTACCTTGCCGATGACAACCTGATGTCCGCGGTCGACATGTTCATAACCCCCTCCCAGTACCAGATGAACATGATAAAGGAGCGCTCGCAGGCGGCGCTCTCCGTGCCTGTACAGGTAGTGCCGGATTGCATTGATGCGGATCTGTTCCGGCCCGTAGATATATTTCCGGAATCACCCCATCCCATCGTTCTGTGGGTGGGTAAGCTTGACGATCACAAGAACTGGCGGGGATTCCTTTCTATGGCTCGGGGAATCGCAGCCGAGCGTCCGGATACCGAGTTCTGGATGGTAGGCGGCGAAGCCGCAGGGGATGATGTAGTGAGCAAGTTACTGTCCGAGATGACAGACAAGGATCTTGCCTCATCTCTTCGATGGATCGGCCGGGTTGAGCATGACAGGATGCCGCCATTGTACAGTCTGGTGGCGCGACGCCAGGGGTGCATGCTGGTTACATCACACGGGGAATCTTTTTGTACGGCTGCCGTGGAAGCCATGTTTTGCGGTTGTCCCGTAGTAGCCCCCCGGCACACCGCCTTGCCGGAGATCGTCTGTCACGAGACCCATGGCCTGCTGTACGCACCAGGTGATGAACGGGACGCAGTTGACCAGACCATTCGCCTGCTTTCGGATAAGCAGCTGTGGGCGAGTATTGCGGCACGAGACGCAAACGAACTTCCTGGCAGATTCGGCACAACCGAAGTGTTGCGTAAGCTAAGAGATGTCTTTGAGAAGATATAGGAATACCCCTGTGGCCCACGACGCAATTGAACTTCATATTGCCCTCAAGTGCCGGGTAACCAACCAGTGCCCTACGTCGAAAGGGAAGCGGCTGAAGATGTTGCAGGACCGTATCAGTATCGTGTGGCTTCTCGCCCTGGTCCTTGTTGTCACCAGTGCGTGCAGCGACCGCCGGGAACAAAGGGCATCCGATCCGTTAACGAAGGAAAATGAGGTGGCAGCCGGCGAATCACGCTGGAAGATCGTGGCCAGGGAAATGAACTGGGTCGGCATTAGTGACGTAAAGACCTTTCAAGAAGACAACACAGTCAGCACAGTACTTCCCCCCATCAGCAACCGACATGTCCTTGTGATTGCCGATACCGCAGTCTCGGCGGTTGTTTCCACCAACTTTGCCGTAGAAACACAGGTGCGGTTGTCCGGGTGGAACTCCGTTCGTCTGATTACTCTCGGGATACACTTGGACAACGGAAACGTTATGTATCAAGGCAGAAAGAGTCATCCCGAACAGAATCGCTGGCTGAACTTGCACGTGACCACGGCCAACCGCCTGAGATTGGCAGCGGACAATCCGAACCGCCCCTTGCCGACTGGGGCTTCAAACCGGGTGGACTTCGTGCGCGTTTATGTAGTTGGGGCCCCCGGGACAGAAAGCAGGCTTGATGTGTTAGACGTACCGCTGGAGATCACCGAACCGGAGCCCTCGGAAATGCTTGCGGGCATTGAAGAAATCCTCGACCGGGACATCGGCAAAACGAGCTCCGAAATAGCGAACTACTTCGAACGCAAGAAACCTATCGGCTGGATCAAAGATGAATTTGCAGGGGAATCATCGGAGCGGGGCATCGCCCTCCTGGAAGACAATGAGTATACGACGGCGGTCCATCCGTCATTCGTCTTCCCTGAGAACCCAACATGGTGCGAAGACCCCTTCAATGATGCCAATTGGCGCCTTCGCCTCCAAGGTTTCGACTGGTTGCATCAATTAACGGCGGCATCTGTCAGCAGCGGTTCGGATGAGTATTTCAAGAGGGCCATTTACCTCATCGAGGACTGGACGAGCGATATGCCGGGAAGAATGCCGCGCGATGTAATGGTCTGGAACGATCATTCTGTGCCTCTCCGCCTGGAGCGCCTTCTCAACTTCTTTGAAGTGCATCGTTCTCCTGCCATGGCACCGGATTCAACAGCTTTCCTCCTGCGCCTTATTCACGCCCATGCGCAGTTCTGTTCTGACGAAGATTTCTACGCGAGAAACCAGCCAACACGCGTTCATAACCACGCATTCTTCCAGGACCGGGCTCTTCTAAGGGCGGCGCTTTGTTTTCCAGAGTTCATACATGCTGAAGAATGGGAACGCACGGCTGCCCGAAGAATTGTGTTTCAGATGAATGAAGGGCTTACATCTGATGGCGTCTGGAAGGAGAACACGTCGGGCTACCACCTGGGGATGTTCAAGCACGTACAGAAACTCAACGCCTTATGGAAGTACCATGGTCGTCCCGAAGTGCTCAAGAAGGTGGAGCAGGACATGCTCAGATTCATTCTTGCGCTTGCCGAGGTCGATGGAGCTCTTGTGGCGTTCGGAGATAATCCCAGGCACTTAATGCGGGCCGAAGTTGAGACAGAACAACTCGATGCAAAATACATCTTCTCCCAGGGCAAAGTCGGCCATGCACCGGAATGGATAGATCAGGCATTTCTCGACAGTGGATATGTAGCCATGCGCGACCGGTGGTGGCCCGAAGACAGGTTCTACATGGGTGCTCACACACTGATGCTTGCAGGTTTTAACTCAGTGACACACAAGCACCGTGACGATCTTTCTTTCTTGATATCCGCACAGGGGGAAAGGTGGCTCGTGGATCCCGGGTTCTATTCGTCAGATCGAGACGATCCTTTACAGATTTATGCATGGTCGGCGCGAGGGCACAACACTGTCTCGGTAGACGACCAGGACTTCCCGGTGGAACGGAGCCGGATAGGAAGTACAGCTGTAACGAAGTACAAATCGGAAGAATCGTTTGCATATGTTGAGGCCACAACAAAAGTCTACCGAAACATCGATTTCTATCGAAAGCTCGTCTACCTGAGGCCCAATGTCTGGTTTGTTCAAGACGTTCTCAAATCTCTTGATGGGATGAATCACAAATTTACGCAGAACTTTCATTTCTCGCCAGACAAGGAGGTAGCCGTGACGAAAGGTGTGCTGTCAATAACGGCTGACTCGGGATCCGACATGCGCATTTTCAATCTGGATGGCCTCGGTGAACCCACTCTTCACAGAGGAGAGAAGGAGCCGCAAGTACTTGGGTGGTTCTTCCCCGTCTACGGACAGGCGGTTCCCTGCGTATGTGCAACCTATGTCCACACGGGAGAAGAAGCGCTCTTTTCAAAACTGATTGTGCTGTCCGGCGAAGATCCTTTGGCCCGTAAGTTCAAGGTTGCTCCGACCGGAGAAATCATGGGCATGTTGAAGTCGGAATTGCCCGCGGAGATCCTGGGGCGACTGGATATGACTTTCGGACCTCCGAACAGCCGTCAACAGTGATTGAGCGGGTCTAACGAGAATACAGGCATAGAATGACGAGCTCTCCGAGAAGAATCATACCGCGCATCATTCCGCTGCTACTCCTGGCAGCACTGCTGTTCGCCGGATTCTTCTGGCGTGATATGCGTCGCTGCCTGAAAACGCTGCAGGCAAAATCTGATGTTTATGATGGCAGCATTATAGTCGCCCCCGCTGGTTGGCGCATGACTGCCGAATCTCACTTCTCTGGGAATCGACTCGATACTGAAGTGTGCCGTTCCAATGATTTCGTGGACGTTACTTTCTCCGCGACTCCCGACGAACGTGCGACGCTGTATTGTGTAATGCCAATGAAAGTCAGCATGTCCGGTGAGTTCCTTCTTCGGATCCCTGTGCGGCTGTCCTCATGGGACTCGGTGTCACTTCTTGCCGTGGGCGTTCGCAACGGGACGAATGGATACTACTACGCCAGGAAAAGCCATCCATCCCAAGACAGGCGGCACAGCGTCGAGTTGTCTCCTCTCAAGCGACTCAGGTTCATTGTGGACAATACGGGAATGCGCCCCGTGAGCGAAAGCGCGTTTAACGCTGATTACATTCGCGTCATTGTTGATGGGGTTCCGGGGGCCGGCGCCCGGACGCGAATCTGGGAAAGTGTTATCGATCCCGATTCACCGCAGTCACCACAGCCCATTCTTCCCGTGCTGAAGAGTATTGTGCGCGAGAACATTGATTCTTCGCGTGATGGATTGACCAAGTACTTCCGGGAGAAACCGGCACCCCCGGGTCAGCGTGTCAGGTATACTCCGGAAGACGTGAAACATGGTGAACTCCTGGTGGGACAGGGTATGTTTCAGACGTTGGTTCATCCAGCCGTACGGATGCCGCCTGACCCGGACTGGGCCGCGGATCCGTTTAGTGATGCCAACTGGAGGTATCGGCTGCATGGATTCGACTGGCTGCGCGCTATTACGGCTGAGTTCCGCAAGTCGGGCTCAGCAGCGTCGCTGGAGAAGGCGACATCCTTTATAAAGGACTGGGCTTCGGATGTGCTTGGCGTCATGCCATGTGACCGCATTGTCTGGTACGATATGTCAGTTCCCGACAGGATGAAGAGAATGGTTGAGTTCTTCGAGGTCTACCGGACATCGTCCAGTTGTCAGTCCGACATGAAATTCCTGCTTTCTCAAGGAAAGGAAGGGAGCAGGCCATCCTGGCTTGACCGCCTGTTTGTGAAGAGTGGTTACGTGACTTTCAGGGATCGCTGGTGGTCTGCCGGCGATTTCAACATGGGTGTGCACACGCTTTTTCTCGCAGGCTACAACTCAATAACACATAAGCACCGGGACGATCTTTCCTTTACAATCTACGGGTATGGTGAAGACTGGCTTGTGGATGCAGGCATGTACAAGTACAATCACATGGACAAGTTTCAACAGTACGCGCGATCCGCGCGCGCACACAATACCGTATCAATAGACGGCACTGACTTCCCTGTCTCGCGCTCCTTCGTCGGCGCAACGGAAATAACAGATTGCTACTCAGGTCCCGATGCGGCATTCGTTGAAGCGTCGACCCGGGCATACGGTGATGTAACGTTCTCAAGGAAGTTGCTGTTCATCAGGCCCAATATTTGGATCGTTGAAGACAGCCTGGAAGACGTGAGCGACAAAGAACACGATTTCGTTCAGCACTTTCACTTTTCTCCGGGCAAAGAACTCGAACCCATGAGCAATATGTTGCTGGTTAGAGGGAGTGGTGATTCAAAAATGTCTCTCATTGACCCGTGCGGCCATCCGGCGCCCGTTCTGATCCGGGGTGTGACTGACCCCCGGGTTCAGGGGTGGTTCTTCCCGCAATACGGTCAGAAGACTGAGAACGTGTGTGCCGACTACCGGCTTCGGGGAACATCGGCGCGTTTCGTCAAGGTGCTTGTCCTTGAAGGCAATGATCCGCATGCAAAGAAGGTCGGTGATATCTCACTTCCGGCGCTTGTGGACGGAATTCCGAAACTCGCACCGGCCGAAATGGCGGCTGCGCTGCTTACGGGAATCGACATGGGAGATAGGCGATGAAGATAATGATGACGGCCTCTCTCGATCCGGGCAAAGAGACTGCGGGGAAGACTCATTTTCTGTCGCTCTGCAGATGTTTTGCCAAATCCGGTCACGATGTTACAGCGATATTGCCGTCTTTCGGAGACCCGGAAGAAGATGCACGCATTCCTGAAGAGCTTGGTATAAACGTTGTATGGACGCATTCATTAACGTCTTCCGTGCATGAATGGCTATTATGGGGCTGGATTCGCACGTTGGTGCTTGGGTGGCAAATTGTTCGCCTGCGCCCCGCCATGCTGTATGTCAGGACCAGGACATCCGCCCCGTTTTTCTGTATGATTGCGCGTCTTGTAAGCCCGCGGCTCCGTGTAGTCAGCGGTCATCCCGGCTGGGTTGCCTACCAGTTACTTGCCTGTGGCCAGCCACGTTTCCAGCAGTCACTGGCAAGATGGTCCCAGCTAATGAACGCAAGATTCTCTTCGCGAATACGGGTTGTTGCGGATGGTATCCGTCATGCATTGATAAGGGGGGGCATTGCAGCCGAGAAGATATACGTGGTTGGTAACGGCACAGCCGTTCAAAGATTCAGGCCCGTCGATGCTCAGGAAGCATGGAAGGCGACAGGTCTTGACGCATCTCTAACGCACCTGGGGTTTGCAGGCACATTGGAGAAATGGCAGGGCGTAGACCGCATGCTTGAGGCCGCGAAGATCTTGTTCCGTGATCGTGAGAACCTGAGGGTATTGGTCGTGGGAAGCGGACCCGAAGAAGAGTCCCTGCAGAAGAAAGCTGAAGAACTCGGCATAGCCGATCGATGCATGTTCGTTGGTGCCGTGCCGCATGCCAAGATGCCGTTTTACATCAACTGCTTCACCATCGCAGTGCTGTTCAAGTGCGGCTTGGACGAGATAGCCGGATCACTGTACTCTTCCCTGAAACTGCGCGACTACGCTGCATGCGGAGTCCCCATTCTGGCATCGCGTGGTGCGGCTGATCACGGTATCATCACTCAAGGCAAGTTCGGGATGCTCGTAGATCCTGAGAACCCATCGGAAGTGGCACAGACGGTGATGAGGATGCTCAATGACAAGACGGCACTGGAGCAAATGGGTCAAGAAGGAAGGCGCACTGCAGAAGCCGAATTTGCCTGGGAGAAGATTGCCGAGAGTGTTCTTTGCCTGGCCCTGGAAGGTTGACACGAGATGCTCACTGTAAAGCGGTAAGCGTTGTGCTACGTGGCCAGAAGTGTTCCCGGCAAATCTTCGAGATTCTCCATCACCAGGCTTCCTTTCGCGCACAGCATCAAGCGATAAGACATTCCCACGCTATGACAGCTGGTTGGCAACGCGATATCCAGAACTCGCGTGAGGGACAGCTCCCTGAAGATGCGGTAGTAATCGTGATAATAGGAGAAAGGCGCGGTTTTTGAGACGTCGCCCTCCGCGTGCTCTCCATCTATTCGTCCTTCGCCCCCGTGGACGCAAGGCTCACAAAAAAGCAGGTACCGACCGGCAATTCGGTTTAGCTCGGTGCATGTTGCCACTGGGTCCGGGATGTGGTCGAGAACGGAAATCGTAAAGACAAGATCCCAACGATTGTCAGGGTAGTCATCCAGAGCCAATTCATCACCGACACGTAGATCCAGACCATAGTGTTCAACACCATATTTGATGGATGCCTCATTTATGTCGATACCCGACACGGCGGTTAATTCCGATTTCTTAGCGATAAGGTCCAGGTTTCTGCCGCTGTTGCATCCGAACTCGAAGACGGATGCTGGGCTGAGTAACGAGACAATTGAGGAAACAGTGTCTGCATAGTACGGCACTCCGCCTCCGTAGCCGAGCCCCATGCAATCAGTAGAACGCCAGTATGTCTTGGCATCCGCGCTTTCCCGGATGTCTGATCCCATCTCTTCGGTCATTCTACATGTCTCCACTGAATACGATGGCGGGATGCTAACAAGGGCGGTCAATAGCGTCAATATTCACCTTGCCGCGGTATGTTTGCACCCAGTAGCAGAACTCCGCCATGATACCGGCGTCCCTCAGATACTCCCACCTTTCTACCGGTCCCGCATCCAATCTTGTCCGGGCTCCGGCCATCCATTTGGGATTCAGAATAGACGATATGATCTCTGATTCCTGATCTATGACCTCGAGGTAACTTGAGAGGGCACCGGGGGACTGGATGCTCAGCCGGGTTCGTGGTCTACGTTTGAACCCGCTTGGCCACACGGTGTCGCTGCCGAGCGGAATGGTGGCCAACCTGGGGTCAATGGCTCCTATTATGCGCGTATTGACATTCCCCCCCAGTTTTGTCTGGGGCGGTATTCCCATGGCGAGATGAAACACGGATGGATCTGTGAATGGAGTCACCACAAGCCATCGACGGTTGAGCATAGAACAAGGCGAGGATGCAATGGCCCGTCGGGACCTGTGCTGGAGCCAGAAGAATGACACGGTATTCGGATGTCCATCGTATTCCTTAATCTCACGTCTGACGGTACTGGTCAGCCCTTCCTTCCAGTGCTCTGCTACCCGTGGCCTCAGAAAGTTCGAGGGCGTGCGACCTGCGAGCATGAACGTGGCCAATTCATCGGCAAGAGCTCGCAACCTCCCGTTCTTGAGCAAGTCCAGACGGTTTGCATCCAGCATGTGCGGCTTGAGCATGACATCGCCTATGAGCCCGTCGAATGCCACCGCCCCGTCATGACCTCCCGACGCGGCGAGGTGCATTATCCAGGTGTGAAAAGCAGTTGAGAAATCAGCTGCCTCGCATTTGTCCCGCCACGTGCGTTCAACGTAGTCCGATGGCAACGGCACGAAGGTGTTCTCGACTTTCAGTGTTCGCGCCACTTCCAGCGCCAGGTCTGGATCAAAGAGGGCCCCGTTGTCCGGATCAGTGGTCAGCGTAGAGAATTCCACTCCCGCGTGGGCGAGAACTCCGGCAATGGACCGCGAATCCCTTCCGCCGCCGAGAAGACAGAGATGTTCCCGGTTCTCCTCCACTCTCCGCAGCGCGCCCCTGCCAATTTCGGCAGCCAGGCCCGAAACGACCTCGTCCGTCACAACGGTCTCGGGAACCGGTTGTCTCCTGTACTCAAAATACGGTCGCGATTTCAGAGAGCGCTGCCGCGCGTCGTACGTCACAATGCATCCCTGCGGCATACGTTGGATTTCTGAGACGAATGTCTTGCCCTGGAGGCAATACTGAATCTGCAGGAACTCCGACACGGCCTCTGTATTGATGTGCAGGTCAACAGGTGCACACCTGATAACGAGATCCATTGATGATGAGAAAATCAATCCGTCCCTGGTATGTAGTAGGTATAATGGTGAGAACCCGTAGCGGTCCGTACCAAGGATGAGCTCGCCTTCCTGTTTACGGTACAGCGCCATGGCATATAGACCGTCAAGGGATTCAATGGCTGCCCCTGCATTCGGAATGAGTCTATCAAGAAGACTATCGGCATCGGGACATAGCGGAAGAGCGTTTGCCACGACGTGTCCGGTATAACCGAAAACCGCAGCGTCATTCTCCGCGATTCTCGTGCATGGCTCAGAAACCCGTCGCTTCAACGTCAGCATGCTGATGGATTCGTTCACCAACTTGCCGGACGGCTCCAGTTCAATGCGCTTCCCGCGTTCGATCGCGGTCTCAATTACGCTGGCCCTAACGCGGGAACTGAACCCCGTTGTCCCCAAAAGAACGTTCATATACCTGCCTGTTTCATCGGTCTTCAAACACTGCATAACGGGTCAAATTGCGCGCCCTGTCGGACTTACCTTCTATGCTTGCGAGAACTTGCGCAACGCATCTACATAACTATCCCCTACTGCCCGTAGCGTGTACCTGCCCGCAATACCTGCCTGCGCCTTACCGGTGAAACAACTCCTTGTTTCCTGTTCATCTAAAACTCTTTCTATACCTGCGATCAGCTCGTCGATATTTCCACGTTCATATAGGAACCCCGATTCATTGTGAGTCACGAGTTCAGGAAGCGCCCCTACGCGGGTGCATACAACTGGGCACTTGCATGCCATGGCTTCCAGGACGGTCATTCCAAACGACTCGTTTCTCGAAGTGACAACCAGTGCGCCACCGCTGGCGCTTACAAGAGAGAATAGATACGGCATTCGGTCCTGCTCGACGCGGTCAATCCAGCGCACTTTGCCCATCAAACCAGATTCCGCCAGGCATTGAATCAATTGAGAAACGACCCGTCCCGTAGCCGTATCTCCGCCGATGAGCCAGAACTCAATGTCGTCTCGTTTCGAAGCCAGGCTGGTACACAGGGCAATGAATTCGCGCCAGTTCTTGTGGGCGTCCAGCTTACCTATCCAACAGAGTATTTTCTTGTCGGGCACTGTGTGAATGGGTCGTGGAGAGAAAAGCGAAGTGTCCACACAATTGGGGACTACCCGCACTTTGTCCGCCGCCAAGCCGTGTTCAGAAACCGCAAGATCCTTGAGATACGTTGACGGAACGATGAAGCCACGTACGTTCTTCATGTGTTTCAGTTTCCTGTAATAGCTCGCGATCCTCGTGGTTGTGTGCATCTCGTTGATCCAGCAGCAATCGAGATCGCGTTGCTCCAGGTTGCCATACACCTGCGGCGAGTCGATCGTAGCGATGAAATCCGGATCCCACTCCTCAACCTTGTTCAGAAGCCTTCGGACATTACTATCAATGGTCACCGGGACAATGTCGCCCAGTATCCCTCCACCGCGGTCGTGCAGAAAGAAACACGCACATTCTACGCCCTCCCGGGAGAAGTATCGTATGCGGTTTCTGAGTTGGACGCTCACTCCCCCAAGGGTCAGGAACTGGTAGATGTATGCTATTCTCATCTGTCGCCCCGCAGCCGGTACAGGTTCTTTCTTTCAAGGCGGGAACTCCATTCTGCTGCCGGGATTCCCAGCAGGCCGGGAAGGGGAGTGACCTGCGGCGTGGCATTCGGATTCCGATCCCCGGTGATTCTCACAACGCCACTTGCCGGCTTTGTGCAGACGGCTTCCGCGCGGCCGGCAAGTTCGCTGGATCCCGCGATACAGAAGTCACAGCTCCGGGCCAGGAACTCCTCCGCATGGGTGTCATACTTCCACCTTGTCCGTGGTTCCCGTGACCAATCGTCCAGGCAGGCATAAGTCGTAATCCAACCCGCAGCATCAAACCGGCCTATACACTTGCAGGCTGGTACCAGGGGTGCTGCGAGTATGAGATGGTACCGGCCTTCAGCATCTCCGCCGCCACACAGGCCAGGCAGAATTGAGATTGCCTGGTCTATAGGCATGTCAAGCTGGGGGCAGTCATTGCGCTCCGAAGGCGGAAGTAACGCATCGGGATCTGAACGTCCCCACAGCGTGGGAATCCCCGCACCCCGCAGCTCTTTGATCAAGAAAGAGACTCGTTCCGCAGCGCCTTGCCGATCGCCACAGCAACCCGAAAGCAGCACGACACGATCTTCTGAACCCTGCCATTCCCCTGCATCCGACAGGAACGTTTCCAGTTCGCGTTCGGGAACGAACCGGTCGTAGTGAATAATGCCCCCCTCGACAGAGATCCTGGATGACCAATGTGACTTCTTCTGGTAGCACCATGTCTTAAAGCGGATGGGCAGGCGTTCTGCAAACCATTCTGCGGCAAGTATGGCTGTCATTGCTCAGTCTCTCGTACGGGAAGATGATTGCCTGTTACTGCTGTGACTGGGCTTCTATCCGTTTTCGAATCTCTGTGCAGAAGCCGATGTAGTTTCTGACGACATCCTCAGGTTGCCCATCCTCACGAACGGTTCCTCCTTCAATCCATATAGCGCGGGAACAGTGCGATCGGATGAACTCAAGATTGTGGCTGACAATAAGAATGGCGCGTGCGGATCCCAGCAACCGGTGGATTCTTTCCTGGCTCTTGACGCGAAAGCTCTCATCTCCGACGCTCAGAACTTCGTCCATGAGAAGAATATCCGGGTGGACATGAACGGCGATGGCGAAACCGAGCCTGGCCTTCATGCCGGTGGAGTAAGTCTTTATTGGTTCGTCTATGAACTCCTCAAGTTCTGCAAACGCAATGATCTCGTTCTCTATTTCCCGGATCTTGCTCATCGACAGCCCAAGGAGAGACGCCGACATGTGAATGTTTTCCAGTCCGGTCAGATCGCCACGAAACCCTGCACTTATCGTCAGCAGTGTCGAAATCTCTCCACGGATGTCAACCGTTCCCTCATCGACAGCAAGAATCTGGGATAGAACCAGGAACAACGTACTCTTTCCTGCGCCATTGCGGCCTATGATACCCAGGATCTCGCCTTCATCTACCCTGAATGACACGTCCCGAAGCGCCCACATGTGATCGGGCCTGTCGTCCGGCCGGGGCCGTCGCATACGCCTGCAGAGGTGAGCAAAAGGTGAACGCCCATGGTGCAGGGTGAACCGAACACCTACACCGGATATATCAACAACGGGTTGGCTCATAATCTTTACAACCACCGGGCATAGATTTTATCGAGGCGCACGGTCAACAACACGCCGCCAGCAATTAGTAGAAGTGAGACCGCAAGAACTATCAGAAGGGGGCCCAACAGCGGAGGGCGCTGATACAGGAGAACGTACTTATAAGATGTAACAACTGAGGTCAAGGGATTGAACATGTAAAGGCCCTGCATTTCCTTCGGTACGTCTTCCAGGTTATAAAGAATGGGAGAAACAAACAGGAGTGTTCGAAGAAGAAACGGCACGATGCCTTGAACGTCTCGCACAAAGACCGTCGCGGACGCCAGAAAAAGGGCGAAGGCAAGAGACATGACAAACTGGACCAAGACAATGAAGGGGAACCACAGCACAAGGGGAGACAGGGGCACCTTGTATAGAAACAGCATTACAACGAGGATCACACACCCAAACAGAAAATGCAGAGTATTGGCAATGGTTGCTGCGATCGGCAGCATCATCTTGGGGAATGGCACCTGTTTGATCAGGTTTCCTCCGGTCAGTATGCAACCCATACTTCGGGACATGGTCATTGCAAACCACCGGTATGGCAACACTCCGCAGAAGATGAACAATGCCCCGAACGGAGATGATTTGTCTCCACGTAAAACTTGGACTACAAACAAGTACACGAACATGAGCAGCAGCGGCTCGAGAAGCCACCAACCGCTGCCCAACCAGCTCCCGGCATAGCATGCAGCCTTCATTTCGGCCCGGATGCTGAGCCACATGAAGTGCCGTTTTGACCACATGACACTCAGTGAATGGAGTGTTTTATTGGCAGATCGTCTCACCCTGAGATCACCTTCCGTTTATCAATTCCAAGACGCGCCAACAGGCACTTTCTTGCTGTCTGTCCGTAACTGGGAGAATCAAAAAAACCTAACATACGCTATTGGCCAACGCAAACCATATGGCGATCGCCGGCCCGAAACGAAGGTGCCCTGCTTGAACTATAAACTATGACGGTATGGGCAGGGCGCCGAACAGGACACCGCCCGGCAGGGCACATCACCGGAGTATCGCGTTGCCGGGGATGGTTATGGCGGGGGAGTCAAGGATGCTATCGCTGAAGGGGCTCCAGTAGAACTTGTCCAGGTGTAAGGCTCCTTCTCCTTCGCCGAGATGCGCAAGAATATACAGGTGACCGGCGAAACCGCTGCACCGGAATGCCACATCGGCCATGACCTTGCCATCGGTATCGACCGGTAACGGACCTTCGTAACGAATCTTGCCGCCTTCCTTCACTGCCAACAGCAGCTTAGCGTCTCCTTCCAGTCTTCCCTCGATGTGCAGTATCTGGTCGCCGCGAATGGGAGGGAAGGGACGTGTGAGAGTTGCCCAACGCAGGTCCCGGCCCTGCCAGTCGTTCCTGTCAAGACGGGGTTGGGAAATCATCCGGCCTTTTACGCGCGTCCCCAGGTCCTGCGTTGTGACACCAACGTCCGCCTGCGCATACTTGAAATCCTTGAATTCGTACCTCGAGATGTCATACAGGTTGATGGGCTCGGATACATCGGCCGCCAACCTGAGATCCCCCCGGCGGATGCGTCCGAGGTATTCCGACAACTGCACGCGACCATAAGCGGGCGCCCTGGAGAGCTTCGGCCTGGACGCATGAACCACGCAACCCGCGCAGCATATGATCAGCAATGCGGGCACGGCGTACCCTCTGTGCCTGCGGGGGATCACCATGGCCAGAACGGTAAACAGGATTGCGGTAATCACATAGAGGGTTACCGACCAGAATTCCCAAGGATGTGTGATGTGCATGAACGAAGAATGCGGATGGTACATTCCCACGAGCAAAGGCTCCGTAACCTGCAGAGCAGACACGGGCAGGACGAACTTGCGCCCCATGGATTCGAAAAGCGGCAGGGCAATCACAAGTAGTGCTACGGATGACGTGCTTAGAAAAAGAAACCACCACCTGGCAACGGCATTCGTGCGCTCAAGAACGTAAGCGGCACAGGGAACCAGCAAAGGCACCACGACCAGGATGTAACGGCCGGGCACGCAAGCGCCGCCTCTGAAAGCCGTCACCGAGCAAGATGTGAATATGCAAGCCAGGAAAGTGGCAGGGATGGCCAATGCAATCAATCTTTTCCTCTGCAGAAATACCCACACGACGGACGCGGCCATCAACCAGACTAACAAGGGAAGAATAGACACAAGCCCCCTGGTTTCGGCAATGATCCCCCACATCCCGAGGGGATAGGATAGCATCACGCCCTTGGTTGAGTACTTCATGCCACTTTCAAACATCGCAAACTGAGACAGAATGAAGAGACCCCAACCCACTGCGCAAAGTGCGGTGAAGACAGAAAGGCGGACTAGTTTTCGCCGCCATTTCTCCTTGGAAAAGAGCCCGAAGAGTCCATAGAATCCGAACCCCATAAGGCTAACCGGAACAAAGCGTTCCTGCGCAACGGCCAGGTAGGTGCAGCAGAACGCACCGACGGTCACACTCAGCCACTGCCGGCGCTCCTGAACCAGCAATGCCCAGAACAGCCAGCTCAACAGCGCTGCGCCAAGTACTTCCGGAAGTGCGCGCCCCGAGTAGGTGGCCCAGTAAAATGTGGCAGCCAGGCCGGCCACTGCTATGAGTGAAGCTTTCTTACCTGCTCCCGCAGCACAACTCATCCGGTACATGCCCACATTCCCGGCCGCGGCGATAAGGGCCAGCAATACGTAGCGTCCCAGCATCCCCAACGGCCAGAATGGTGCCAGTAGAATGGGCAGCCCGAAAGGGTGATAGCTGTACCAGTGGTCTCCCCGGGAGTTGCGAGACAGGTGCATGTATGAGTACACATTAGCCCATCCCGGTACCCTGTCGGGTCCGTCCAGTATGTTGTTCTTTATGTCGAGATCATGGTCCTTGTAAAGGCTTTCGGCCTGGATGAGGTAATGCCCTTCATCGCCCACGTGTTCGCCCGCGGTCTTCGCAACAAAATAACCAAGAAGTGCATACAGGACGGCCGACACAATGAACAGCGGCCATGCCCACCTCTTCCCGCGGACCGAACCGTTATCGGCATCCAGCCATGGCGATATCACGCAGGCCAGCGACCATGAAGCTGCTGCCGACGGAACAAAAACTATGGCGTTGGCACAAATGTCGGGAGGAAGCATGTCTGCAAGCAGCAGGGCCACACCCACGAGGGGAAGCAGACATGCTGAGCCCAGGCATCGCAGAATCTTCCGCCATACGGAACGGCATGAACACCGCTTCTTGAAGATCCTGCCGCTTACAATCGTTAAGAGAGAAAAAGCGATTCCCAGTGCCACGAGAGGCCACCTGACCCACTGAATCAGATCACCGTGCCATATGGTAAGTGCAACCCCGGAAGTCAGGGCCACGCGCACGGCCGGCATCCAAATGGCTAGAATGGTCGTGTATAGGATACAGGCAGTCACGGCCAAGCCGTGAAAGGTGCGGATATGGCGTGCATCAGTTTTCTTCACAGCTTCCACTGCACCCACTTCCATTAGTAAGCCTTTCCGGTCACCGCTTTCGCAGGTGTTTGGCTCATATAGCCAGACTTACCACCATGAACCAAGAAAAAAGGAGTTTCTGCGCCGGCAATTACGTGTTGTTGCAGCCGCAGGACTCTATGGTGTAGCATTCATGAATAGCAATGGTGATTTCCCTGCATTCGTCGCACAGCGGATGCGAAGCATTATTCGAGGTAACATGATCAGAACGATCCTCCGTCACTTGATTGCCCTGTTAGGAAATCAGCGAAGGACTGATTTTCTTGAGATCCTTCCCAAAGATTCTGTCGGCGCAGAAGTGGGTGTTTTCAAGGGAGACTTTACGAAGCACATCCTGAAAAGGGTTCGCCCTTCTGAGCTGCATCTGATTGACGGGTGGTGGAAGCTCCATGGCGAAACTTTTCCGAACCGGGGATGGCATACCCTCTACGGACGTCTCAAAACTCGCGATGCGTATGCCGCGGTAGAGCGTATTGCCATCAGGCATGACGGCGGCAAATCTACAGTCATGCACGTGGGAGACGCGGCTGAGTGTCTGCGGGCGCTGGATGATAACTCCCTTGATTGGGTCTACGTGGATTCGGATCGCGACTATGAACACAGCAAAACACTCCTTGAAGTTGTCAAAGACAAGATAAAGCCAGGCGGCTTGATGGCGGGACGGGGCTGGGAAGAAGATTCCAACCACCTGTACAATGGCATGTTCAGGGCGCTGAATGAACTCATGGTCAACCAGGGATTGAACCTGCTCAGGACAGATAACTTCTCGCAATGGTGCATGGCCGGGGAGGATCGAACCGAGCCGGGTTCAGTCCTGTCTGAAGAAAGTGATGGCTACGAGAAGAACGAGTGAGCCCAGGCTTGCGGCAGCCAGAACGGCAATCACCTGAACGAGGCTTCCATGCAAGACGAACACTCCGCCTACATATGCCACGGCACACAACGCCACTGGCAGAATGCAGAGGAAACGGTTCTGGGCCATTTCGAAACTCATAAGCGCGAATGTCAGTCCGAGCGGCGACATGGCGACCGCCAGGAAGCGGATCAGGCGGATCAAGTGCGGATCCGGTACATCGACAGCGAACAGTATTCTGAGCATGAGCCCGGCCAGCACCCAGCAAAGAGACACCGCCATCATGATTATTCCGCCGCAGATGGCCAGCGCTTTGATCATGGTTCTGCGCTGGGAAGAGGTCCCGCCTGCACGGGAGACAACCTTCGGAAACATGGCAATGGTTATGGGCAGGGCAAGGAAGACTATCGTTCGGGCAATGGTTGACGCCCTCGCGTAGTTGCCGTAGTTCTCAGGATCTGCAAAAAAGTGTTTAACAAGTCCAACGTCTCCGTACATCAGTAGCGAGAAGGCCAACAGCCCGACCAAGGATAATCCGAAGTAGCGATCACACGCCGGTAGCGTTCCGGACTTTCGGGGTGCTTCGCGAAGGAATATCGAGGTGCACACAATACCAACGGCAAGGCCTGCTGCCACCCCGATGCAGTGAGCAAGAAGTCCCACAACGGCTACCGGGGCCACAGCCAGCAGCAGACCGGCACCCAGGAGCAGCCGTACCACGCCCCAACCTTGTGCAGCTACACTCATCCATACGAATTCCTGCCCTCCCTGGAGGATTCCAACGAAAACCGGCAGAACAAGTGCCGGTAGAAGGCAGACGACAGCAACCATTAGTACAGAGTGATCTTGAATATGAAAGAACGCTGCCAGCGCATTACGGCCGAGATAAGCAGTTGCTATTGTAACAACCCCAACGATTAGCAGGCGTCTGCACCAACTGTTGATAAGCAGTCTGACATCTCCTACCCGGTCTTCCTGGCGAAGATACTCGGTGAAATGGGCAAAAGTATTCTGTACGGCCAGCATGGGCATCCACACGGTCAACACGGTGCTGAGCATTGCGACAAGAACACCGTACTCCGCCGCGGAAAGCGTCCGCCCCATAACGACATGGAACAGCATGTTTGCCGCACCGGCCGCTTGTGATAATATCATCACGATGAGACCATGCCGAAGCAAACCGTCGCCCGCAGCGTCAGTTGCTGTCTTTGTTGAGCTGGTCATCAGGGGATACCTGTTTCATGGGGAAAATCATCTGCCGGAGAAACCCGGAAACCCAGCCCATCACGAGCATTAGAAGCGCCGTAACCACCTTGGCTCCGACGGCCCGAGAATGTTTGCCCGTTCCATAGCAGGCCAACGCACCAACCGGCAGAAGCATCATGAAGACCGCCCAGGCCCAGATCTCCCAATGCAGGGATCCGGCGACAAGGATGAGGAGTGCGGCAATAGGTATGCCTATTCCCGCCACCCAGTGGCCGGGGCGGAGGTATGAACTGTCTCGCATGCCCAGTTGCAACCTGCCAATGGCGAAAGTATGCATCTGCTTACAGAAACGCATCGGACTGGAGCGCTTGTAGTGGAAAACTTCCACGTCCGGCGTCATTAACAGCTTGAAGCCGATACGTCGTATCGAGGCATTCATCTCCACATCCTCGTTAGAAAAGATGGCGCTGTTCGTGGGCATTACCGCATCCAGCGTTTCTCGACGATAGAAGCAGTTGCAACCCGGCAGATCATCTGCCTCATAGGCGGCAGCCACGTTGTCGAAATGAACCGTGGTTCCCACCATGCGCGCGAGGTCAAATGTTATTCCAACAGCTTTGCCAAACGCATCCTGGTCCGGTGGCACACGCGTCGGCCCGCTGAGACCGCCTATACCAGATTCCCTGAAATAGCGCGTGGCTTTTCGAAGCCACTGTGGATCGAAAATGCAATCGGCATCTGTGAATGCCACGATGTCGCCTTTACTGGCAGCAAAACCGACGTTGCGTCCGGAAGAAATCTTGAGGCCGGGATTGTCGACCACGGTGAAGCCTGCTTGCCGGGCCATCTCTACTGTACGGTCGGTCGATCTTCCATCGGCGAATATAACCTCCATCCTGTCGGGTGGATAATCCAGTTGCTGCAAGCTGTTCATGCATTGCTGCATGAAAGCTTCTTCATTGCGAACGGGAATCACAACGGAAACAAAAGGATCGTCGTCGAGGGGAGAAAGCAAAGGTGCCGGCTGTTCTCGTTCGGCCAGCAGAACAAGCTGGTCACCCTTGTATCGGCGATTAAGTAGAAACAGAAGAAACAGGATCCAGGACAGGAGTTTCTGCGTAAGGGAGAATGAGCCGGTCGTTACTTCGTGAGCCTTATGCCCCATGGACGCCTGGAGGTCCCTGTACAGTGGTGAGAAGAAAGGCCAGCCCCATTGGAACAAACGCACTGGTTTGAGACCTGCCTTGGACACTGCGGTTTTCAGGGATTCCGGATCGTAGTTGCGCAGATGCCCGATGTCCGGTTCATGCCGCCGCATACGACCCCCCAGGGTGGTGATAACCAGGTACTTGCCAGTCATCTGTGCCAGGTTGCGGATGGCTGCATAATCTTCGTCAATATGCTCGATAACTTCGCTGCAGATCACGAGGTCGAAGCGTTCTGACAGGGCATCATTAACGAGATCAAGAGCTTTGAACTCGATGCCCGGATTCTTGCCGGCAGCCATCTCTACTGCAAGGGGGGAGAGGTCCGTTCCGACCTTGCGCAGATCATTTCTGTCACCGAAAAGGTTGCGAAGCAGAGTTCCCTCGCCGCAGCCTACGTCTACGACGCTACGGTAATAGAGGCCATTCAGGATGCTTCTTATCAGGCGGCGGGTGTGGCGCGCCATCGGGCCATAGATGCGTTGGTCCTCGGTTCGTGACCAATAGTCATCGTAGAAATCTTTTCCGCCATCATCAGTCATGTTTTCTTCCGTCCGATGAACACAAGTTGCCCTTTTCTAATCGTGCAGATCTCTTCCTCGAAGCGTGTCCGAAGCATATTCAGTATTTCGGCAGGATGGGCAAGCCATTCGTAGTACAGATCTCGTTCGATCTCTACCATCGTGGCGAAAGCATCAAGTCGCGGCCAGCACTTCCGGAGAAACCCGATGCGGGATATGGCGTGCAGCAGGTGCAGGTAGGGTGTGGGCCATGGCTCCCACACGGCGATCCGTCCGCCGGGTTTAAGAACCCGGTGGACCTCCGTGAATGTCTTCTCCAGGCCGAGAGGGAATCCTGGAAGATGATGGAGCCCGTCCCGTGCGATAACCACGTCCTTCTCGCTATCCCCAAACGGCAGCTCTCGACAGTCGGACGCATATACAGTTGCCGGGCCACTATACTCTTCCAGCAGCTCCTTGGAAATGTCGACACCTTCCACATGTTTAAACCCCATTGCGCACAGTGACCGCAGGCTGCCCCCCCTGCCGCAAAAAAGCTCGAGAACAGTGCCCTCCTTTGACCAGCTATCGGCTCCCGCTGCCGTAAGACTGCTTCGGAATGTCCGGTCTTCCTGCTCAGGGGTGCGGAAGCGAAGGTAGGCGGCTTCCCATGAGGCCGTAGTTGCGTCCTGCGCGGTCATTTGCGGACCATACCGATGATGCTGACGAAGAAACTGGATAACACTGTCTGGAAACCCAACACTGCAAGTGTCATACCGGGAACAACCCATTTCATGGTATCGCTGTAATTGAGAGGACCAAAGGACTGGAGACGCCACGAATTGAATGCGTGACCCAGCAGTGCTATGCCGAACCCGAAAACCACCGCCCCCAGCAGAAGTCCCTTTTCCATGTTCATAACAGTATAGAATCGGTCCAATCGTTTGTCATGTGGCACAAGATGTTCGCCCACCGCAAAGGTCTTGGTGAACATAGCAAACAGTATCGACTGGTAGCCGCAAATTATAGCCAGGCTGGAAAACAGCAATGTGTGGGCGTCAAGAGTGACTCCTCCGATCGGGATTCCCGGCATGGCAAGCGAGTACCCGATGAACCCCAGGAGTACGAGAGAGACTCCCGGAATCAAGAACAGCCAGGTTGGGCTATACATGAGGAAGAACCGAAGCGTTCTCCAACCGTCCCGCAATGTGCGCAGGTGGGGCGGGTGTGAAACCCGTCCGTCCGGATGAAGCGTTATTGGCACTTCAGCGATCTTCTCTTTGAACAGGCTGGCCTTCAGGATCATTTCGGTAGCGAATTCCATGCCGGTGCACCGTTGATCCAGACGCTGGTACAGCCCCTGAGTGAATCCTCGCATACCGCAGTACACATCATGGATTGGCGCTTGAAACCAAAGTCTTACAAGGAATGAGAAAAGTGGATTGCCCAGCCACCTGTGAGTAAACGGCATGGCTCCCGGTAGAACACGACCGCCACCGCGGGGGAGACGACACCCCTGGACCAGGTCGTAACCTTCCCTCAGTTTTTCTACGAATTTGGGAATCTCAAGAAAGTCATAACTGTCGTCGGCATCCGCCATGAGTACGAACTTGCCCCGGGACGCGGAAATTCCGCCCATGAGGGCGCTACCATAGCCCCTTTCCTTAACGGGAACGACCCTGGCTCCAAGGTCATTGGCGATCTTCACGGAGTCATCCGTACTGCCATTGTCGGCAACCACTATCTCGCATACGATGTCATGCTCCGTGGTCGAACGCTGAACCTTCTCGATACATGTTGCGAGAGTATCGGCCTCGTTAAGACAAGGAATGACAACGGAGAGTTCAAACGACTCCCCGTCTCTGAAATTACCATCAGCACACATACTCAATACCCCCATGAAATCAATGCGATGAATCTATCAGGTCTGTTAACGCTGATGCAAATCAAATAGGGGAAGCGCCAGGCATCAATCCACACGTTGATAGATCTCTGCGCGTGGTGTGGCGGTCACGGGCTTCCAGGATCCGGAATTCAGTATCCGCGCGATGTCATCTTCGAGGGAGATGTTGTATATGTTTTTCAGAATGGCCAGCGTGCCCCGGTTGACATACAAGTACTGAGCGGCGTCTGTGGCGT
Source organism: Kiritimatiellia bacterium (assembly GCA_030744755.1). GTDB lineage: Bacteria > Verrucomicrobiota > Kiritimatiellia > UBA8416 > JADHWI01 > JASLPY01. The sequence goes on from JASLPY010000002.1 coordinate 143,853, forward strand.
CCTCATGGTTGTATTCCGAAAAACCCTTCACCGACGCGGCATGCCGCCCACCGATACCGAAGAAGACATCGAACACTTCGGCCGAGCGTTGATCTGTGTAGACGACCGCCGGAATATCGCGCTGGTCCAGATGGTCGGCAACGAAGCGGCGGTAGATTGCGGTACTTTCCGTCTCACCTATTAACCCGTTGGAAAGGGCATAGAAAAGGGATACCCCCTGGCGCAGGATGAGCAGCGACGCCAGGGCTAAACCGACATGCCGGATCCGAAGCAGCTTCCGAAACGGTCGGAGAATACCGGGATGGGTGTCGGGTTTCGCTGCTATTGTGGCCAGCAGAATTCCAGTGCAAACGGTCATCGGCGGAATCATCGGCAGCAGGTACCTACCGAGTGGATCGATGGGGCGGTACCGTGATAGTGAGATGCTCCCAAACCAGAATACCAAGCAGAAGGTTAGCGCGTAGAGTCCCTGTCTTACTCCGCCACCCGATTGGTCCTGGCGCTCGCGTGGCCGCAATCCAGCCAGCATGCACAGCGTGAGAATGCAGAGTCTGCGGAACATGCGGTCCGACCAGATAAGATGGAATGGCTGGTATACAAGACGTTGAATATAGGCTGCACGCGAGTACTCAAAGGAGTCGGGGAGTGAGCCCGTCGCGAACACTTCCTCGACCCAGTGTATCCTGAACAGCGGGTCTCCCGTCAGCGCCCAGTACATTATCAGGTAGGCGGCGGCCGAGGCGGTACCTGCTACCGCGATGGACAGCCATGGTTTCCATGCTTTTCTTCTTACAAGGTCGATCCCCAGGGAGAGAGCAAGGAAAGGAGCAATCCAGATTGCCGTCAGTTTGGTACAGATAGCGCAGAACATCGCGACGCCGAAAGCCGCCGCCCACCCCCAGCGCGAACCGGGACCTGTTGATGTTCTGGCCGATTCAACACAGAGCAATGCGGCGAAGAGCATGGTGGCGAGTACGACATCCGGCATCATATACAACGCCCAGTGAATCTGCAGATTACAGGTCGCCATCAGTATCCCGGCTAAAATGCCTGCCGTCCTCCCATAGCGAGATGTCGTCCAGCAGAAGACGAGCAGCACTGTTGCGCAGGAGCAGAGCATAGGCCAGAGGACGGCACTCCATGGGTTCATTCCAAACCATCGCACGCATAATGCGGTCGGGAAGAGCAGTCCAAAACGGTTATCGAACTGGCTTGGCTGTACGTGGAAGGAACCGTCGACGATTCGTCCCATGGCTCGAGCGTAGGAAAGATCGTCGCTGCCCAGGAACCCGGGACGCGCATAGACCAGGAGCCCGAGGTGAATGCCTACGATAGTCAGGGCGAGGACGACGGTTTGGATTCTTCTGCTTCGTCGTCTTCTGGTTTCGATGTCCATCGTCGCACTGTCCTTACAGAATCAATGGGATGAACGTATCAGGCCTATCGCTGCGGATGCAAATCAAATGGGGCGAAGGCGTTTGCGGCGGCAGTCCTGATGCCATCTAATTCCCTATTCACGAACAAGCTCCAACTCGGTCTCGAACCATATGTTCGACCCCCTTGAATCGAACTGAAGAACAGGGCTGGCTTCTGCGGAGAAAAATCGGGGGAAAGACCATCCCTGGACTTCGGGAGACATTGCCCCCCGTACCAACGACTGCCCGAACGCTTCGCTGCCGGTTACCCTGATGTCGAGGTGGCCTCCGGTCTTGGTTGAATTCACACGGCAGCGGCCATGTTCGCTAAGCTGCTGTACATGCTTTCCGGGAGCTACATGCCATCTCAGGATGTAGTCATGGCGCTCATCGGAGAACAGTTCGTCCCTGACCAGTAATCGATTGGGACGCTCATATCGTAGCACCCGTCTATAGCGGACACCGGGGAAGAATGTGTGCTCCGCAATGATTGTCTCGTGACTGTCGGTTCGTTCATGCGATTGGATAAGTTCCAGGGGCGCTTCTCGCGTCCTTTCTTTTGGATAACGCTCCATATAGTCAATCCCATCGACTTGGACAAGATTGTGGGCTGCCGGGGAAACAGAGTACTGCCTTAGCGGGTCTTCGTAATTGTAACTGTAAGGGCCCGAATCGATGAGCCATTCTTCACCGTATCCATAGAGAATCACGGACAGGTCATCGCAGTGTTTGTGAGATCTCGAGAAGACAGAAGCTATGAATCCCACGTAAACCGTGTCCTCAAAATCCTCTGCATCCCCCCACCTGTCCCTAAAAAAGGCATACCCCGCATTCTTGAGCACGAGCGATGTGCTGCTCGGTTTTGAACCTTGTCTGCCACGGGTCAACGAGTAAACACATTCTTCAGAAAAACCCGGCGTAGTGGCCCTTCCGGCAAAGCGCGACGAATCGCCCAGAAGTGGCGCCGTGGCATTGGGGAGAGCACAGTAAGTTATAAGAAGGCTCATATCTTCGATCACTTTTCCCACGTCGATATCAGATTTGAATCCATAATGCTCTATGTAAGTCGCAATGTCCGCGTACCTGAAACACATACCTGCATGATAAGACGGTGAATGTTCGCCATAGACGCCTTCGCTGCTGACACCCTCGGCAATCTGGTTCGACAGGCGAGACAACGCAACCTGGCGCCACATCTCTGAGGCCTTATCCTCCGAGAAAACAATGGATGTGATGAGCAGGCAAGTGTCGCTGATAAAACCGTGATTGTGATCCCAGGCGTAGAAGTGCGAATCGAGCATTCGGAATACGTGTGGCCGGACCGCCCGCAGCAGAGTCTCCTCGAAATCGCGATCGCTGAGGTCCGTGGCACACCAGAGCTGCCAGAAAACCGCGAATACGTACGCCCTGCCTGCAGCGACAGTGTCCGACCAGATGTAACCTCGCTTCGATTTCTTAATCCTGTCCGAGATGTGTAACCAATTCACATGTTTTCGGACCCTATTGTCGATTTCGAGCAGTTTGCCGGCTTCACCCCTGGCGGTGCAGAGTTGAACACAGGCATCCAGGTCATCTTGTGACAACTCGTCCCATGAGAACGCCAGCGTTTTTTCAGGCAGCATGACGTCAAGCCATTCTGCAATATAGCGTTTGGACAGAAGCAGATAGGCTGTATCTTCGGACTCTCGGTACGCCACCAGCAGGCTGAGGACGAAAGCAAGGCTTTGATATTCGGCACGCCAAGTCGCATCGTTATAAGGATCCTCGTTCCATTCAGGCGTGGAGGGTATCTGTACGGGTTCTCGCCTTCCCAGCGACACGACGCTATTCGTCAGAAGCGCAGCCGCATTAGCGATCGACTGTTTGTGGGTCTCCCGTGGCTGTACGCATATCTTGTCCAGAAGCCAGGTATCCAACGGTTTCTCCCGGTAACGCTGCAGCGTCGCAGAATCTATAGCAGGGATGCTTGCCGGAGGCCTGGCACTGCTCTCCATCTGCGCAACAGTTTCTTCCGGGATGGCGGCCGGCGGGTCGGAGGCGGGTTCACTCGCGTTCCTTGATCGAGAAACCAACCACGCACCAAGAACCAAAATGCCCAAAGCAGCAATGGTTGTAACTACCAGGCCGGCAAGGAGAATTCTGCCTCCCTCACACGAATCGGTCCGTATCTTCTTCTCTTTACAGCACATAGTGTGTCAGACGATAGCCCCACGGGTTTGGCTTTGTCAATGGTCGTCAAAGTCGGATCTTCTTGCGCTTAGGATGCAGGCCGAATGGGAAAAGCCCCCTCAGACGTTGATGTCTATCGTCGGCTCATGGTATTATTCATGACGTATGAAACGTAATAATGTCAGAGTTTTTATGTTCATTGCCATGGCTGCGATCCTTGTTTGCCCGGCCTTTGCGGCTCCCGTGCAACGCTTGGGGATTATCCAGGTGCTGAGGGTTGAGCTGGATGGGCGGGATGACCTGCATAGGCTTGTTGAGGGAGGCTACAGCATAGACCAGGTCACGGATAGAGCCGCCACGGTCTATGCCACGGAGGCCGAGGCCATGCGACTGACGAAACAGGGCTTTCGTTTCCGCGAAATCGAGCGGCAGCCCCGTGGGCCCATGTACGATGGTAGGGGAGCAGAGGACCTGGGCGCCTACCATTCCTACTCCACCTTGACTGCGCAGCTGCAGGGCTATGCTGCTACCTACACGAATATCTGCAGACTGTATTCAATAGGGCAGTCCGAACAAGGCCGCGAGCTCTGGGTTCTGAAGATTACAGACAATCCCGACGTTGAAGAAGAAGAGCCGGAATTCAGGTATATTTCCACCATGCACGGTGACGAAACTGTGGGCACGGAAATGTGCCTGTATTTTATCGAGATGCTGCTGACCAACTACCCTTCGAATGCGCGCCTTTCAAACCTGGTGGACAATACCGATATATCGATTATGCCGCTTATGAATCCGGATGGCCTGGAGCTGGGAACGCGCAACAACGCGACCGGTTTCGATTTGAACCGTTCCTTCCCGGAGGGGTCTCCTCCCACGCCATACGGGAACGTCCTCTATGGCCCCGATATGGATACGAACGGCCGACCGTCAGAGGTACGGCACGTAATGGGATGGAGCGCTTCCAACAGTGTTGTCCTCTCGGCGAACTTCCACACTGGAGCGGTGGTGGCCAACTATCCGTATGACAACGATAATAAGGGCAGCGTGGATTCTCCAACTCCAGATGACGCTCTCTTCGAGTACCTCGCAGTATTGTATTCCACGAATAACTCCATGATGTGGGCCAATAACAGTGGTTCATTTGTCAACGGGACGGTTAATGGAGCTGATTGGTATGTCATAAGTGGCGGTTTGCAGGACTGGCAGTACCGGTATCTTGGCTGTAATGACATTACGATTGAACTGTCCAACATCTTCAGACCGCCGCAAGCTGCGCTCGCCTCGTTCTGGGGGTTGAACAGCGAGTCGATGACGGTATACGTGGAAGCGGTTCACATGGGAGTCAGGGGTACCGTTACCGACTATGATACAGGCGAACCAGTGTTTGCTTCTGTGCAGGTACAGGGAATAGATCAGTTGGTTTTCAGTGACGCCGACATGGGGGACTACTATCGCATGCTGCTGTCGGGAACCTATGGTCTGACGGTCACGGCACCGGGATACGAGACCAACGCAGTGAGCAGTATCGTTGTTTCCAACGAAGCTCCGACCCACGTCGATGTTGCGATTCGTGCCCTCGTACGCCCCGACAATGATTCCGACGGCATGCCGGACGGTGATGATCCGGATGATGACAACGACGGAATGCCGGATGACTGGGAGATTGCCTACGGACTCGATCCCATGTCAGCAGCAGATGCGGACGAAGACAAAGATGAAGATGGTTCCAGCAATCTCTCGGAGCACACCGCGGGTACGAATCCCTCGGATCCTTCGTCGGTTCTTAAGCTGACTTCTGCACTGCAAAGCGTCGACGGGAATGTCATTCAATGGACCAGCACTTCAAACAGCGAGTATAATGTACGGTTCTCAACCGACCTCATGTTAGGTTTCTCTTCCCTGAGTAACGGAATTCCCGCGACACCGCCGGACAACATATACACGGCCCCTCCAACTATATCGGACAACGTGTATTACCAGATCATGATAGACCAGGAATAGAACTCCCGTCCCAGACTGAGCCATCTGCGTTGTGAAACAGATCAACGGGGGTAGGGTGAAACGGTGGTACGAGATTTTGTTTACCCCACAGCACAAGGGGTTAGGCGCTAGGTGTTAGTAGCTAGGATTCTGGGACAGCGCAAATCGACCCCACCGTTCTGAATGGGATACGAGGCAGGCATCGCTACGCGGACGGCGGACCTTTCCCGCTAACGCCTAGCGCCTAGCCACTAACCACTGAGTTCTGCGCTCACAGCGCAGAACGCCCAGACTTGATCTGGCTTGCATCAACCAACTCCTTGCCGTATAAAGGCGCCACCATGGAAGACTTCCAACAGAATCATGTATCAAGAACGGTCTGGCCCTGGATGGACGCGGATGGGAACGCGGCGGAATCGGGATCCCTGCCTCGCAGAGCGGCCGTACAGGCTGTGATCATGTGTGCAATCGCTTCCGTTCTATTCTTTTTGCTGCATCACCATGTGATGCCGGTGATCATCCTCGTGCTGGCAACAATCGTTGTTCTAAGCGCTTTTTTTGCTCCAGCGCTTTTTCATGGAATAGACAGATTTGGGAAAGCCCTGGGGCAGGTTGTTGGCATCATCTTGACCTGGATGCTGCTGATTCCGTTCTTCTATATCTGCTTTACCGTGGGCAGACTTCTGCTCGTTGTGCTCAAGGTTGATCCCATGAGGCGAAAAGCCGAGACCGGTGAGGACACGTGTTGGGTTCAACATCCGGAGCGTCCGCCGCTGGACCGGTATGGGAAGCGGTTTTAGGTTCTGGTTATGAATATCCTTGGCATAAGCGCTTACTATCATGACGCCGCCGCGGCACTCGTGCAGGATGGCAAGATTGTTGCCGCTGCGCAGGAAGAGCGGTTCTCCAGGCGTAAACACGATCCCAATCTACCGATAAATGCCATTTCCTATTGTCTGGCTGAAGGCGGTGTAGATCCCGATGGCATAGATGTCGTAACATTCTATGATAAGCCCATCACGAAGTTCGAACGCATACTCCAAACCTATTTCTCGGTGGCCCCCAAAGGATTCCGCTCCTTTGTTATGGCGCTTCCGATCTGGATGAAGGAGAAGCTATGGATTCCTTACCAGATTGAAGGTGCACTTGAAGACCACGGATTCAAGATGCCCAAGGATCTCATCTTCACCGAGCATCACGAATCGCATGCTGCGAGCGCATTCTTCCCTTCCCCGTTTGAAAGTGCCGCCATTCTGACGCTGGATGGTGTCGGCGAATGGGCAACAAGCACGCTGGGCCAGGGAAGCGGAAACGATCTGAACATAATCAAACAGATCCGCTTTCCCCACTCGCTGGGCCTTCTCTATTCGGCTTTCACCTATTTCACCGGTTTCAGGGTCAACTCTGGCGAGTACAAGTTGATGGGCCTGGCCCCGTACGGCGAGCCGGTATACGTCGATGCAATCAGGGATAATCTTATAGACATCAAGGCAGATGGCTCGTTCCTCTTGAACATGGAGTACTTTGCATACCTTGATGGGCTCACCATGACCAATGAGCGTTTCGACGCACTTTTCGACGGTCCTCCACGCAAGCCGGAAACGGAGATATCGCGAAGGGAGATGGACCTGGCGCGGTCTATCCAGGTCGTAACTGAAGATATCGTTATGCTGATGGCTCACGAAGCACGGAAGCAGACGGGGGAGAAAGACCTCTGCCTTGCCGGTGGCGTTGCCCTCAACTGTGTTGCCAACGGAAAAATTCTCCGCGATGGACCATTCGAGAACGTATGGATACAGCCTGCCGCAGGCGACGCGGGCGGTGCCCTGGGATCAGCGCTCTTTGCGTGGCACGTCGTGAAACAGCAGCCCCGTACGGCAGACAATAAAACCGATTCTATGCGCGGTTCATACCTGGGGCCCACGTTCTCCGACGATGAGGTTGAACAGTTCCTTTCGGCAAGAGAGTATCCGGCAAGGCGACTGTCCGGCGAAGAGCGCGCCGGGACCATCGCACAACTGCTGGATGAACAGAACGTTGTGGGCGTATGCCAGGGGCGGATGGAGTTTGGTCCGCGTGCGCTTGGGAACCGCTCAATCTTGGGCGATCCGCGTTCAGAGAAAATGCAGTCGACACTGAACCTCAAGATAAAGCACCGTGAGTCATTCCGGCCCTTTGCTCCCTCATGTCTCGTTGAACGTGCCGGCGAGTACTTCGAACTGGATTCCCCGTCACCGTACATGCTCCTTACCGCCCAGGTGCGAGAAGAGCGATGCAGGCATGACGAAGTGCCGGACGACATTACGATGCGGGACAGGGTCAACATGGTGAGATCGGATCTTCCGGCTATCACCCATGTCGATCATTCCGCCCGGGTGCAGACCGTCGACAGGAGCGTGAATCCAGAATACTACGACATCATAAAGGAGTTCGAAGAGCGCACAGGATACGGCGTGGTAATCAACACTTCGTTTAATGTGCGTGGTGAGCCCATAGTCTGTACGCCGGAAGATGCTTATGCCTGTTTCATGCGAACGGACATGGACTACCTGGCGGTGGGTTCGTTTCTTCTGAGCAAGAAAGACCAGCCACCGTGGGATGAGAAAAAAGACTGGGAGCAGAGTCTTGTCCTTGACTAGAAGCCTTCAAAACGGCTTCATATAGGTGATGAGCGCTGTCGAGAGCAGGCAAGATCCAGCCCTGTTGACGCACCACGCTGGGCAACAAAGGGATTTAGTATTATGCGGTTTCTTAAACACCTTCTGATTCTGTTAGCTGAGTTCGGTCAGTTCGCCTGGCACAATAAGGCATGGTGGATTGTGCCGATCGTACTGGTGTTTCTTCTCCTGGCCGCACTTCTGTTTATTGGCCAATCATCCGCGCCGTTCATCTACACGTTGTTCTAGAGTCGGTGCCGTCAGGAATGAACCAGGTTCCCTTCCTGAAACTCCTCCCAGAACATCCAGTGGTCGGGATATTTGCTGATGTATTTCTCGAACACTTCCGTATAGCGCAAAACGATATTCTGAACGTCCTGTTTGGAGTTCTCCGTTTGAACAACTTCAACCGGTTTTTCCAGCACTGCCTTATACGTCCAGTCCTGTTGCTGCAGACACAACAGCGGGATCAGTGCAGCACCGGTCTTGCGAGCCATTCTTGCAGGTCCCGGAGGGAATGACATTGTCTTTCCCAGGAAAGGAACCGGAAGGTAGTTAGGCCCGATACCCCTTATGCCGCCAATGCCATCGGAGGCGATGAACAGCACCTCGTTGTTCTGCAACGCCCTGTAGGCGGGCCGAAGAGAGTTGTTCAGGTGAATATGCCTGGCCTTGAACTTGCTTTCCAGGCGATTACGAATGCGGAGGTGCACGTGCTTATGTATAAAGCTATGGTCCGGGGCAGTCGTATCCCGGTATCCGATCTGGTTCACCGCGTAGTCCATGTGGCCCAGGGCGACGAGTGGAAACTGTTTTGAGCCAAAATGCATGTGCGCCAGTATTGCACCTTTGCCCTTCTCAAGCGCTGCATCAAGGTGCTCCAGACCTTCAAACTTGATTCGCTTGTCTATGTTGCCACGGTTCAGCGTGGCAAACTTGTAGAATTCCATGTGCTCGACAAAATGCCGCTGAACGATCCGGTTCGCGATTTTCGCCGCGTCCTCTTCGATCATCTTATCCCCGTACACCGAAAGCAGATTATCAGTAATCCGGCGTATTCTTCCTTTCTCGATCCTCGCGTCACCCGCCCCTGCCAGTTTCCCCATGGTGTAGACCATGCGCCAGGGACTTACAGTCACGCACCAGCGCAAGGGATACCACGCCACCAGCTTGGCCATATCGCGAAAGATATTGTCTTGTATGATCATATTGGCCCGATCTGCACAGTTGTTTTAGAAGAAGAGCTGCCCCCATTCCGATTCACGGTCGGCAGCATGCACCTTCTCTATATCATTCTCAATGAACTGGGAAACACTACCTGCCATGTCCATTGCTTCAGCGGTCATGACGTGGTAGCGAAACAGCCCCTGTCTCCCGCAGGACACGAGGTTTCGAACGGATGAAACACCTTCCAGCAGATCCAGGCAGTCATCCTCAACACCCTTGTGGTAGACTGGATAGGCATGAGGTATATCTACGACGAAGGAGTCTGTCACCTCACTCTCAGACCCCAACACTTCCATGTCTATAAGGTCCGAGATACACCTGGCCGCGAGCTGTTCGGCGTTCATGCTCGATGTCTCATCACCGTCATTGCAGCACACTTCAAGACACAGTGAGGTCTTGCCGCGGGGAGCCATCACATCACTCATCGATTTGGGTTCATAGACGCGTTTGAAGGCATGCTTTCTGTCCATAGAGAATATCTGTAGACAATCCATTGCCCACTCACGGTCAACAATAAGGCATACCAGGCGAACCATTCGGTAAGTGAGCCTTGCCGCGACCTCCGACAAGTGAGGCATTGCCGGATTCAGGAGAGAGAACAGCTCAGGGAGAGGGATAGTAGATACGTACAAATCTGCCACCACTACCGTCGGCCCCTCGTCCGTTGTGACGGCGATCCCGGACACTTTCCCGTCGCTGCAATTGACATGCGTGATCCGTGCGTTCAGAAGTTGCTGTTCAGGGGCCAGGGCCTTGCTCATTATCGAGCAGATCTGACCTGCGCCGAGGCGCGGATAGAAAGCCGTGATATCTTTTGCCACGGGGCTGTTCCATTTCGCCATGTGTTCTCTGCTCGTCTTGTGAAGTAGAAAGCGGATCTTGTTGCGGACGTTGTCCATCAGGCTGCGGCCGCTGACGTTTTCCCGCTCCCTGGCCCACATCGAGGTAATCTCGTTGGCAGGAAGGCCACAGCACTTCTCGATGTAAGGGGCATAGAACACATCGAACAGCTTTTTCCCGAAGCGCCTTGTCATCACAGACTCCAGGCTCGCGTGCTCCGAGTTCTTTCCTCGAGGCCTCAGTCGGTGATAGAGGAAATCGGCTATGTAGAGGGCCGCTCTGAACGGACCAATCTCCCGCACCAGTTCAAGGGGACGAAGCGGGTATGACAGGCGCTTCCCGTGAGTGTACATGCAGAAGCGGCTCGTCAGTTCAATCAGGTCGTCTCCAAGAAGCCCCCTGAATTCCTCGGCATACTTGATAAAATAGAGGTGCGGACCGTAGTCAAAAAGATATGAATCACCGTTGCTCTGATACTCAAAGGTCCGGCACATGCCTCCCAACGAGTTATCCTTTTCGATAACGGTTACATTGTAGCCCGATTGGTTCAGGAGGTAGGCAAGTCTCAGCCCTGTGAACCCCCCTCCCAGGATAGCAACGGATTTCCCTGCCGCCATAATCATGTACCCCACAGCCGAAATGTCTCAGATTCGGCTCCCGTGCAATATTTCTGCAGCGCCAACCTGAACAGGCGACGATGCCTTGTAAGCAATTAAAGGCCTATCACGAGCCATGAAGTATATGATCCGCGCTGCGCATTCTCAACTGCAAACTTATTGCCGGGGCGAACACGAACTCCCCAGAGCTTTAGCACTTGACGCTGACTTCTTCTTTGAGCAAGAATTCCTGCTTAGGCTGGCAACACGTTTATCGGTGCCAAGCTGAGAGAATACACATGGGAGTGTCGCAATGAGCAAACGCAAGGCTGGCCGACTGAAGACATTTGCCTTCCGATCTGTTACGGTTCTCATCAGTATCTTCATCACGTTGGTGCTTGTGGAACTGTGCATTCGATTGCTCGCGCCCCAACCGAAGTACTATCAGCCACAATACCTCTACTCCGCCGACGATGAACTGGGGGTCGTGCTGACACCCGGCTTCGAAGGACGGATGCACTCGGCAGAGGGCTCAACGGCGATCCGCATAAACACCAGGGGACTTCGTGATAGGGAACATGAAGACAGCATGCCGTTTCGCATTCTCGGATTAGGCGACTCGTTCACTTTTGGAACCATGGTCGAACTCGAGAAGACGTTTCTCGCCATCCTGGAAACACGGCTCGCAAAGGAACACACGACGAAATCAGATGTCGTGAAAGCGGGAATCACCGGGTACGGCACGGATCAGGAATACAAGCTTCTTACAAAGCTGTTCGATCAGTACAGGCCCAACGTCGTGCTGTTGTTTTTCTACCTCAATGACGTCCTTGAAACATCGATGCCTGATTTTACGGTAGAAGATGGCTATTGCGTTCCTCCGCAGAATATTCGACGTAAAGGCCGGAGAAGGCGACGCACCATGAAGAGGCGCCTGGCAGTCTTGATGAACTCATTGCACAGTCCGTCTTTCCTGGTAAATCGACTGTCCAATGTTCCCGCGTTCCGAAAAGCATTTTCAGGCATATTGGCTAAAGCAAGACGTGAAGATGCGAAACGACTTCAGTTGTACTGCACAGAAAACACCACGAAAACTGATGAAAAATGGGCATTGGTGGGTGATTACTTAAAGAAAATATCCGCATTCACCAGCGAGAAAGGATCAAAGCTGTTGGTTGCGTACATACCGGAGAACAGGCAGGCGGACATCGATCTGTGGGGTAAGGACATGTCACAGTTCTCTGCTGAAAAAGTCACCTACGACAGACTGCACCCCAATGCGCAACTTGCTGAGATATGTCGAAAGGAAGCCATTCCCTTTCTGGATATGACATCCGAATTCAAAACAAAAGTTGAAGGGGGAGGAGAATTGTACTTCACTCTCGACCCGCACTTCAACAATACGGGGCACGACCTTGCGGCGCAACTCATCTACGAGAAGCTTCTCGACGAAGAGTTACTGCCGGATTAGCCATGCGATTCCCCGGCGCCATTCTCCTTGACCTTTAACTGGGACCAAATGGTATCTTCAGGCCATGAAACTCACTAACACGTTACTGTGCGTTCCTTTGCCTGCTTTTCTCGAGACCCCTCCATTTATGCCTGACCTGGGACTTGGCTACATTGCTGCCGCGATGCGCCGTGACGACCTGGGGGTAAAGCTTCAGGACTGGAACTGCAAGTATACTCCCGACGAATTCGGCGAGTTCCTGGACCGGGAGCAGTTCGGCGTCGTAGGAATGAAGGTTTTCACCGTTAACTTCAAGGGAGCCCTGCGGAGCCTGGCACTCGTCCGCGAGAGCTTGCCGGACACGGTATTGATCATAGGGGGGCCGCATCCGTCAACGGCGGACCAAAAGTTCATTTTCGACGAGTTTCCAATGATCGACCTGGCTTTTCGCGGCGAGGCCGAAACGGCTTTCCCCCGCATCATAAGACTTCTCGAGACGATCGACGGGAAGAGGGATCGTATTTCGGAGGTTCGCGCCGAGTTGGCAAAGATTCCCGGTGTCGTGTGGCGAGACAGCGACGGATCAGCGAAATGGAGCGATCCAATTCTTGAGGACGTAGACAGCCTGGATTTTCCGGCATGGGATCTGATTCCCCCGGAGAACTATCCCTTTCCCGTACCTCGAGAGATAACCGGTGACAGGCACACTGCCGTTGCCCCTATCGTAACCTCGCGCGGATGCCCTTTTAGCTGCACCTTCTGCTGCGCCCACCTGATCAACGGGAGGCATACCAGGTATCGACGTGCCGAGAGCATTGTGGACGAGATGGAGTTGTTGAGCCGGGAATACGGGGCTTCCTATTTCACGTTCGTCGACAGTTCGTTCATGTTAAACCGAAAGCATCTCCGATCTGTGTGCGAGGAGCTCTCACGCCGGAAGCTTCCCATACTCTGGGAATGCATTTACGAGGTACAGCAGGACGATCCTGACCAGGATGACTTGGATGAAACTTTGCAGCTCATGTACGGGGCAGGTTGCCGGAAGATGATAGTCTCAGTAGAAACGGCTTCGCCACGTATTGTAAAGCGGGTGGGGAAAGATTTCTCGGTTGAAAACATTAGGGCCGTGCACAAGAAGATTAGAGAACACGGCATAATCACGCATGGATTCTTCATGTTCGGGTTTCCCGGAGAAACTGTTAGGGACTTAAAGGCAACAGCAGCGTTTGCGCTGCGGGAACCGTTTAATGATGTATCCTTTTCAGTCTGCATCCCCCTTCCCGGGACCGAGATATACAGGGAACTTCAGGAGAAGCATGGCTTTGACCGGATTGACTGGAACTCCTACAACGTGACTTGTCCCCCATACAGAGTTGCGGAGATCTCGCCAGGACTTTTCTTTCGTCTTGCAACCATGGCCAATGGCACTGCAGTTCTGAAGAACCGAAACATGCCGCTGCGCCGGCGGGGTCTGATGGCCGCGCGTCACTTTTTCAGCGCTCTGACAGGTCGCGGCTGACGGGAATCGTTGGTGCCCGGTTCAGTCTTAATTGCTGCCGTTAACGATGGCGCGGTATACGGCTATCGTCTGTTTCGCGGCACGCGCCCACGAGAATGTCTTCGCGCGATCCTGTCCTTGCCTGATCATGTCTTCTCTAAGCGAACCAGGCGACACGACCCGTGAGATGGCTTCTGACAATCCCACAACATCCTTCGGATCAACGGTGATCCCTGCTTCACCGATGACCTCGGGAAGAGAGGTAGTATTCGAACACACTACCGGCGTGCCGCAGGCCATGGCCTCCAGCACCGGCAGTCCGAATCCTTCTGCAGTCGACGGATACACAAAAAGGTCCGCACCGGCATATAGATCCGGTAGGTCTTCTTGCGATACGCCGCCAATGAAAGAAACGCCTTCCGGCTGTTTCTCTCCCAGAACGTCTTCAAAGAACTCCTCAAAAAGAGGATCCTTCATTCCTCCAATGGCAAGAGTATGCGTTATCCCCGCTTTCTGTCGTGCCCTTTGGTACGCACGGATTAGTCCATGGATGTTCTTGCGGGGTTCAATCCTTCCAACAAACAGGATGTAAGGGCCGGAGACTCCATACTTGTTTGCGGCGCGTGCCGCATCCGCACCGATGTCCGCCTGTTCGAAATCATGGCTGGCTGCGTAGGGCGTTACAACGATGTGATCCTGGGGAACCCGGTAGAGCTGGTGTATCTGTTCCCGGGAGTAATCTGATCCCGTAATGACACGTGCTGCATGTCGCGCGCCAATTGGATAGGTCAGCTTCATAAGCCGGCGCAGCTTCCCGGGATAGAACTCTGGATAGACTTCGTGCAGGATATCATGAATGGTCACAACATACGGACAGGGACACAGAAGGGGAGGGACATACTGACAGTGGAACACATCTATCCTGTCTCTCCTTAGTCTAAACGGGAATTCCAGGCAGAGACGGAGGATTCGGTTCTGGCACTTCAGGTATCGAACTTCAACGTTTCCTCGTCTCCATGCCTGGATCTCATCTTCCCTGATGTCCCGAGGCAGATACAGTACGTATTCGTTGGCTTCATCCGCCACAAGAAGAGCTGACGTCAGATTGCTGATGTACGTCCTGGAGCCCTGCATAAGGGAGTGCAGAGCGTGAAGATCTATACCTATTCTCATCAAAGACCTGAAGATACCGGGTGGTTGTTCTTTGCTTAACGAGTTACACGAATGCTAGCGAGCCAGGAAGAGGGAGTCAAGGAACAGGGCGCGGGAATCGGATTTCGTGTGTCAGTCAAGCGTTACGCGGTACATGTACATTTCCGCGATTCCCACGGCATCCGTATAGGTGTTGAGCGGCGGGGTTGCTGGAACGCCTTCGGCAACTGGGGCGAACGGTGTTCCGAGGTCTGCAGTTCGAACCACGCTGTACTGACGATTGCTGGCGCTCAGCCATTGCAGCACAACAATTCCCGTTCCGGGCACAACGCTTATGTCGTCGAAAGTTAATAGCGATGTCTCATCCAAGGGGTGAGTTCCGGCCAGGAACTCATCGAAGTTAGTCATACCGTCGCCGTCCGGGTCAGCATCATTGTCACTGATATCCGGATCATCAAGTTGTTCCTGGGTGAACATCAGCTGGCGCCATTCCGAAAGGGCGGACACGAGAACCACGGAATCTTCATCGTTGTACGGATTCGAGTCTTGCTGATCCAGACCTGCAAGCTTTACCCAGTTTGTGACACGGCCAACATCATCCAGGTTGGCCACGGCATCCAATGTCAGTGACACGGTCGCATCGGCCTCCATTGTGCCCACTTGCCAGGCGCCCGATATCGGGTCGTACAGTCCCTGCGAAGCATTATGGTTGCTGTACACCAGCGCAGGGGGAAGCAAGACCGTGAAATTCACGTGGGTCGCGATGTTGGGCCCACGGTTGGTTACAATGGAAGTAAAGGTGACGAGTTGTCCACCTTCCGGAATCGGGTCATCAACGCTCTGGCTTGCACCCAAATCGGCAGTTAATGCGACCGAGGTAATAGGAACTACACTAGCCCATGTATTGCCCATGCGGAGCTCATCAAGGTACATTTCCGTTGACAAATCGATGTTGAGTTTTCGAATCGCGATGAGAAGAATATCGCTTGTACTTGAGACACCAGTGAGGCTATTGGTGAACACCGATTCGGGATAGAATGGACTCGTTGGATCAATGTACATATTTGCTTCAGTCCACTCGTTGCTCCCGTTTCCAATGCATTCGAGAACCATGAAATAGGTCTTACCGGCCGACAAGGCTGGACCGTCGTACAGGAACGTATTATCGACTCCCAGGTAATACCTTTCATTGGGAGAAGTAATAGAATGGCCAGTCGCCGAACTGAAACCGGCTCTCATACCAGCAACGCCGGTGGGACTATCGGTCCCCTGCACGTACAACTGGTTTAGGTTGTTCTCCATCACGCCTTCAGGCCGAACCAGAAAACTGATATAAGTTCGTGAGTAGTTACGCTGGGCCGCAAGTGCCCTTGAGTTGAACGATCCGTTTTCACCAGAACACAGAACAGCCTTTTGCCCACCCAGAACTTCAATTCCGGAGACAGACGTGTACGTCAGAGAAGTTGACACCTCAACGACCTGAATGCCGGCTCCCGGGCCGGCCCACTGAGCCCCCCAGCCTTTCCCTCCCATCTGCCCCGACAGAGCACCGGTCACATATGATTCGAAATCATCCCGGGCCAGGAGGTCCGGATCAGTGTAGTAGAATGATTCCTCTGTCCCGGCAGCAATGGCATACCCGGCCTCGTCCTCGGGGCCATTGATTGTGAGAGTATACATGCCGTCTCTCAAATCCGACACATGCAGAAGGAGCTTCCTTCCTTCTATATCCAGTGAAGTCGACTGAATGATTACGAGCTTATCGAAGTCATAGCTTGGAATGGCCATTGTCGTGGTTGGATCCATTGGTTCACTGTAGACAATCTCAACAGTATTGCTGTCAGTCACGGTGACACTTTCCACCGTCGGCCTGGACTCGGCTTCCACCTGTTCGAAAAGATCACTACTGCCGTTGCTGTCTGAGTCTTTCGTTATCTCAACAATAACTGGATCTGCGCCGACTGCCACGCTGATGTTTCCGCCGGACGGCTGCTTGTCTTCGTGCGCGGAAACGATTCCATAGCGGTCAGAAACCATACTCATGGTATGATACAATGTACCGGTGACGCTGAGGGTCACATTCTGAGACCCTTCTTCACTCCAGACAATGAAGAACTCACCATCATTGTCCGAACGTGTATATCGATAGGCGTATAATGCCGATTCGTCATGCACGTTCTGTACTTCTCCATCGAGTATTGCGATCCCGTTATCCGTCTTCTCGGCTATCAGTTTGTAAGCCCAGTAACAGGCACGCTTCGTGTTCCTTCGATCTTCCGGTTCACCATCCACTCCATCGCTCACGAGACCCATGTAGTGGAAAGCTTTCCCGGCCGGGTCCCTGTATGAATCCACCAGATCCTGCCAGAACAACTTGTCAAGCCCGTTGGCCCTTCCCCAGACTGCGCGCTTTATCAAAGATGCTGCCTGGGCCTCCTCAGACTGCATGACCTTTTCGTTGGGTGAGCCCCACCATGTTCCATTGCCGGTTGACCAGATCTCGGCATCGTTCATCCCAAGTGAGTCAAGTAGCTGTCTGTACTCGGGTATCCCCGGCATCTTCCAGTCATCTGCAGACCCCCAATGGTGGACGTCAATGGCGTCGAACTCATTGGATACGGCCAACTCGGTTATTACGTCTACATACCAGGGTATTGTGGCATCCCCCGTAGTGGGTGCCATCAGCATTATTTTTGCATCCGGATCGGATGTCTTTGCTGCCTTCCTAACCAATCGAACGAAGTCCACGTAATTGGTTGTAGATCTGCCGAGATCTTTCCACATACCGATCTCGTTACCAACCTGCCAATACTTGACAGCAACGCCAGGCGCCACATCGTTTGTTCCATCGCCATCGTAGCGCTCAATCACTGCCTCTACAAAGCTGGCATACTCGTTAGTGTAGGCCAGGGGATTCCGCCACCCGTTGCCACCTTCGTGAAACCCACCGAGCCAATTCATTTCGGCGGGAGAGGAGTAGATGTTCGTGACTACGCGGTCAGTTTGCCTGCTGCCGTTCCAGTCATAGCCCCCCCCCATCACAGGCTCTATCAGGTCCCAGATCAGTTGCATATGACTGAGATCCCAGTGGCAACCGATATTCTCACAGTGTTGGTCTACCCACGCCCAATAATCGTCATCCTTGAACCCCATATCCGTCAGAAAGCGAGGGTGCGCTGCACCGTTGTACGCCTGATAGATTCCGAATGCAGAGTCAAATCCCGGTTGTTGGGCGTGGACACTCAAAGGCCACAGTGCCGCAGAAAGTACCAATAATCCTGTAAGGCACAGAACCGACGAGTCCACCCTGTTCTCGTAATAATGCATTGCAGAAGCTCTAGCGTTCCCGTCTTTACTGAAACCGCATTTTTTATACCTAACGGTAGCTTTTCGCTGGGTTTTTGCAGCTTTCGGCTATGTTCCTTCGGTTTTCTGCTATTCTGGCAGCGTGATTCTCATTGCAGAGAAAATGTGCTCTCTTTACTAATCCAGAGATCAGAGGTCAGCCTGTCTCACAACTGATACAGAATGGTCGTATTATTGATAAACGGTGCGTTTCTATTCATCTTTTCAACACTGACGTCACAACCGGCTGAGACAGCCCAATTGAGACACAGATGACCGGATGGTTCAATTCTAAATCTAAGCTAACCCGTAGCTCTTGGTATCCGGACTATCCGTACTTGAAGAACCGCTTGACTTCGCTGAGCAGGTTGCGCCGGTAGACAAAATTACCGGGGCTGCAATGGATGTCGCAAGTCTTCAGTTTGCCGCGAATCTCACGTGCTTTCATCGAATTCCAGGCATCCTTGGGGCTGATATCTCTCACGTTCCCCAGCGAAGGCATTTTGAAACAAGTATGCATTTCGCCATCACAGGTGATAGAGAAATTCGTGACTCCCACCCAGCACTGATCGACCATACGCATGGACGGGTTTGCAAAGTATTTACGCATATCGTCAAAATGTTCAGGAGGATTGAGGATTCGCGCGCCGTTCCTCTTCATTTCCATGAGTTCATCAAGGACCTTATTTATCTCGTCAAGATCATCGAACCACAGGTCCGTCTTCTTGTACCACTCGGGGTCACTGTCAATGGTTGGGCCGAGTGGGTTGAACAGGACACCGTTGAGATCTTTCTCTTCGGCAAGATGGACAAGATCTTTGAGCTCGTGCATATTTCTGCGGTTTACGATGGTGGCGAGTGAAACCGTCATGCCGCTTCCCTTGGCAGCTTCCGAAAGGTAGTCCACTGCGGCCATCGTCTTCTCATAGATTCCGGGAATTCCCCGTATCTCATCGTGTGTCTCGGGCTTAGTCCCGTCCAGCGATATATGAACATATCCCAGTCCAGAATCGGCCATTTCCTTTGCCAATTCCCTGGTGATAAGCGTGCCGTTTGTTACGACCCCCGTCAACACGCCGAGGTCGGACGCGTAACGGACTATTTCGTTGATATCCTTCCTGATGAAGGTTTCTCCGCCGGCAAGCTGCACGCGGTAATGCCCCAGCCAGTCCCGGCACTGCTTGATCACTTTCTTGAACTCTTCCGTGGTCAGTTCCTCAGGCTTGGGCATGCTCCATATCGAGCATACCTTGCACTTGATATTGCACCGAAGGGTAACGCAGAAAATGATCCGCGATGGTTTGGCCCAGCCGCGGTCAAACTTGTAGGCCAGACCTTGAAGTGAGCGGTTAATCAACTGGTTAAACGCCCAGACTAAAGACGTGCTTCGCTTTTTCATTCTATGTCTCCCGAATTCCGTTCCCTGATCGTCAAGCAGCAACCATGCCGCATGGTTTCATGTTCTCTGTCGCAAGACCGCCCCTCTTCTAACCTGCAACTGCCTTGAGGGCAAGGTCTTCCTATTCAGTTTCAAGTGCACGGCGTGGTGCACCCTTATGTAGTTGCATTAGGACCCGATTCTCCTTGCCGCAGCAAGGCCATCTTTTCCTTTGCTCTGAGCATAATGTCAAAAACCACCTGGATGTAGCGAGTCGGCGGATTCGAATAGAACTTGGGATACAACAAGTCATCGTCCGGAGAGACTACACCTTCATCCAACGCAATCTTGTGCAGTGCCGTATGGGGCTCAACCCGAAGAACACTGAACTCGAAGTGGATACGTCCGCGCAGTGCGAGCTTCGACCGCAAGAAGAACCACATGAGAGAAAGGAACGTCCCGAGGGTTTGTCCGGGAGGATTCTTGAAGAAGTTGTAGCAGATTTCTCCGCCATCCATGTTCCGGAGAACGTTGAACGTTTCGAGCACGCGCTGCTTGGTGTAACCCTTGCCCAGCAGCTCCAGGGTTCGATCCGAGAAACCATCCGGCGACATTATGAACTTCACGCATCCGGCTTCACGTGCCAGGGCCGTGAACTCGGGCGTCATGAACTTGTCGTGGAACCACGCGGACCATTCTGCCGTGACGTTCCGCTTGATCATCTCTCTGCAAACCGCCTCGGCATGATCGCGCGGCACGTTGAAGACCGAGTCGGTGAAGGTAAACGCTTCGATTCCGTGGTCGGCAATCATCGATTCAATGTCGTCAACGATCAGCGATGGAGATCGCAGTCTCATCTTTGTGCCGTTCAGGAATCCGTAGATGCAATAGACGCAATGCAAGGGGCATCCGCGCTTGGTCTCGACACCTATAGCTTCGGGAATGGCGCGGTAGGCTGATACGTTTGCCGCAGTCCGGTCCGGGAGTGGCAGGTCGTCAAGGTTAAGATGGGACGCAGGCTCCGTGCGAAGGAGTTCGCCATTACTGCGATGATAAACTCCGGGTACTGACCCGGGATTGTCGAGGTTCTGAACCAGATCCGGTATGATTCGTTCACCCTCAAGATACACGCCATAGTCAATTAACGGTTCGGTGTTCATGATCTTCTCGGCAAACATCGAGAACCCCGAACCACCAATCACTATGCGCGGTTTCCGGTCTGCCGCTGAAATAATTGTCTCGAGCGTTTTGTGAACGTATTCGTAGTAGAAGACCACAATTCGCTTGTTCGTGGAGTCAATGTTGCGCAACGACAGCGCGACGATATCCGGCTGCATCCGGCGGACATTCTCGGCAAGGTCACCGTAAGGGTCCTCGGCAATATTGGTATCGAACACTCCTACTTCGTGATCCGTCAGCGAACCGGCAAGACATGCCAGTCCCAGGGGGAACACAGGTGGTTCACTGCCACCAAGGTATGCTTGTACCAGTAGAATCTTCATTTCTTCCCCATCGCGCGTTTGCAGAACCTGTAAATGGTCCACAACATAAGGTAGGCGTACCCGGAGAGGTATTTCGTTACCCTGTTGTTCATCACAACCAGAACGGGACGGCTGATAAGAAAACGAAGTACGGCTGGAGGAAGACGTCCGCCCCGGCTCAGGACAAAGAGAAGATTCAAGTAGCTCAGCTTCTTCATCGTCCAGCTCTTGTTATAGACGTCCCGTCTCTCGTCTCCGATCAGCCCGTCAGCTTTGGCCCTGTCGTGAAGCTCCGTTCCCGGATACAGAACCAAAGCAAAGGGCTGAAGCCGAAACGGCTTGGGAATCTGGGCAATGAGCCGGAGGCTTTCAATTCTGTCCTCGTCGGTTTCGTAGGGAGCATCGAGAAGAAAATCATATCCCGGCGGCTGCATTCTGTCCTTGTGCTCGTTGATAATGTGCATCGCTTTCAAGGTTCTCTCGTTGTTCATATGGGGGCGATTGTACACCTCCTGCATATGAGGGCTGCCGCTTTCGACCCCCATCTGGATGTAGATAAGTCCTGCGTCAACGAGGCGCTCCATCTTCTTCTCGGTGACCGTGAGAGGACTCACGAGACATGAAAACGGCAAATCGATGTTCTCCTTATAGCGGCCGCAAAACTCGTCGATGCTATCCTGTGACCGTGCTATGAATGCATCGTCCGATATCCACACGTAGCCAACGTACGGCATGTGTTTCTTTACCCAGAGCAACTCGGACATAACGTGATCGTTGGAGCGCCAGCGAAGGTAGCCTCTTTTGCCGTACATGCATTTGATTGCGTCATTGATGCAGTAAGTGCACTGGTGGGGACACCCGCGGCCGGTCATGGTCTGGTAGCCAACATGGTGTAGATGATCAGCAACCGTTCCGCGCGCCAGCAAGATCTGCGTGAGATCGTAATCCAGTGGCTTCACGGTACCTTTATACATTACGTGGTGATCTTCGCCGCTGTAGTCGGGAATAGGATAGACATCCAGGTTCATTTCCAGCGGCCGTACGTCGTTTCGAATAACCTGGCCATCTTTGCGAAGCCATATATTGGGAACATCCGAGAGGTCTTCACCGCGATCCATTCTGTTGGCAAGGTCGAGAATGACGTCTTCGCCTTCACCTACGCAAACCAGGTCTGCATGCTGCAGGCATTCTTCCGGCCGCACCGTGGGGTGTACGCCCCCCCAGACAATAGGCCTGTCCGATTTCGACTTCAGGTAAGCAGAAATCTCCACCGCCGCTTCAAAATGGTTGGTCATCAGCGTGAGCCCGATCAGGTCCGAATCCGCGCAGAGCGCGGCTGTCTGAGCGAGAACACTTTCGTTGAAATGGCGCTTTCCCATCACGAGGTCATCGCCCTGAGGATCAGGCAGGAAAATCAGTTGAGTCTGATGCCCGTGATCCTTCAGGTGAGCCGACATCGTGCGTAAGCCGAAACACGTGATGTCGGGATACGGTGATATAAGCGATACTTTCATGAGCATTCTTCCGAGAAGATATCCATATTGTTCGAACTGTCGTCGCCTGTTCTCTCAAGTATACCAGTGTTCAATGTAACGCCGGATACGACCGAAATCGCCCTTCAAGACAGATCTCAATCCTTTTGATAAGACAATGGCCATTTCCATTCCCTTGTAAAAAAGTTTATAGAGCGGGGCAAACACCCGGCGGTCGAATGCCTTTACAAACATCCGGTGCGTGAAGAAGCGAATGATGAAACGCGGGAAGCGAGAGAAGCCGGCCATGTACATCAGCATGTTCGGGTATGTGAAACCTGGCATCTGCATATGCTTCTGATAGACCTCACGGTGTTCAGCATCTTTTGACGCAATAATCCCTTCCTTCTTCGCTCTTACATTAACATCCGTCCCGGGATACATAACCAGCGAAGCTCTCTTCAGCCAGAAGGGGGGAGGGAACTCCAGGATGAACTTCACGGTTTCGACGACATCCGAAGAAGTCTCCCACGGGTTATCGAGGATCACATGGTAGCAAGGGGAGTAGATCTGTTTCGTGTACTCATGCATCAGTTTAACCCGGTCGAGTAACAGGTCTTTATCGCTCTTGCGATTGTACGAATCGATGCCGCGCGCACTGACGGTCTGTATGCCCATCTCAATGAATGCCAGCCCGCCATCGATCATGGCTGTCATCTTCTCCGCATTCAAGGTGGTGGGGCTGGCCTGCACATGAAACGGCAATCCAACGTCTTCCTTATATCGTTTGGAGAACTCCACTATTTCGGAAGTAGAACGTGCCGTGAATGTATCGTCGAACATGAAGATACTCTCGACAAAGGGCATGTCCTGTCGAATCTGCCGCAATTCAGCCAGAATATGGTCGATACTTCGTTTCCGGTAGTAGTGGCACTTCTGCTCTTCCTTGTACAGGTCTGTGAGGGCCTTTTCGGCGCAGAAAGCGCAGTGATGAGGGCATCCCCTGGTGCCCATGATCTTGAACGAAAGAGTTCGCTGGAAATGGTCGGAAAAGGTGCCTTCCAGGTTAGGCTCCAGCGGGAAGGATCTTTGCAACAACTCTTTGCTCATCGGCTCAACGGAATTCGTTAAAATATCGAAGGCATAATGATCATCCAGTCCGAAATCTGCGAAGGGAAGGGAATCCAGATCAGCGATGGGGCCCCGGATAGTATTGCGGGTAATCGTTCCGTTGTTCCTGACCCACAGGTTTGGCACGTCGGAGTAGTCCTTGCCGGCTTCCAGCCTGCGCAAGAGCTCAAGCGTCGCGTCTTCTCCTTCACCCCGGCACACAATATCCGCATACTCAAGTGATTCCTCAGGCGCGACGGTTGCATGAATGCCTCCCCATATGATGGGAACATCCAGCTTGTTGCGAACCGCCTGCGTAACCTGGACGGCTCGATCAAAGTAGTTGGTCATCAAGGAGAAACCAACCAGGTCCGCATCCTTACAGAGTTCAACCACCTGTTCCAGGATGTGATCTTCGTAGGCATACACGTAACCCTGGTTGAACCTGAACTTCTTCACGCCACCGGGCAGAAACACACATCGAACGTTAACGCCGTTTTGCTTTAGAAACGCGGACAGGGATCTAACGCCGAAAGAACAGGCGTCGGGCGGTGTGGGATTTACCAGTGTTACTCTCACTTACTTGTCACCTCGGCATCCTGACGTTGGGATTTGCATATATCATCATCGGACAACGGATTAGCCATGCCTCTTTCCGCGTCCATTCGCATTCGAACCAGAATCATACCATAGTGGCAGGGAAAGCGTTTTACAAAATCGGCAAACAACGCCGCAAAACCCTCAACATGTCTCCGCACAACTGAATCGCGGGGACCTGATCCGGTAACTTCGATAGGTTTCTCAAGAATAACGGTGTGTGTTTCATCCGGATGGCGGATTACGAACGTCGGCACTATACGTGCCCCCGTTTTCAAGGCCAGATTAATTGGTGCCGGTGAGAACAGGGCCGATCCATCGAGAAACGGTACGCTCATGAACTTGGTGCTGTCCCGACCGTCAAAAGCGATCGTTACGATCTCGTTTCGCTGCAGGGCCTTGTACAATGGACGCAGGAAACCGCCAACCTGTATGAAGTTCACGGGCAGGCGATCAGCCTGCCGTTTGCGCCATCGCCATAGACGCTCCCCGAAAAAGGAATAATGCACGGGGCGCCCGGTGACCTGGTTGACCTTATATCCCAGGTGTCCCAGAAGGGGCAACGGAAGCAGGAAAGACCCGAAGTGCGCCAGCAGGAGGATAACGCCCTTGTCGGATGCCAACGCTTTGTCCAGATTCTCCAGGCCCTCTACCGAAGCAACGCGGGATATTCGCTCCTTTGTCAGGTCTCCGAAGAAAAGGCTCTCGAGGTGTCGAGCGTAGTAGACCTGGAAGCTTCGTTTTACGATCCCCTGGATTTCCGGCTCGTCATATTGCTTTCCGAGGTAGCGGGATACCTCCTCTATCGCCACATGCCGCTTGCGTGGCTTCAGAGCACACAGGAGCGATCCCAACCACTTGCCAAGTTTAGCGGTACCCCTCAGGCCCAGGAGGCGGTGTAACAGGTGGGCGGCTCCGCCAATCATCTTGATGGCGGTATCTATAAGAACACGAATCAATAATACCTGTGATGATACTCGTGATAATATGGATGATCTTGTGAGCGCAGCTTATTCAGAATAGCGCCTATGATTCTGACACGCGCCTGATCCAAACGCTCCTTGGAGTGATTGACCAGTGCGAAAGAAGTCTTGGCCGCCTCTACAACAAGAATCATTCCGTCCGCTATCTCGCCGATCTGCAGTGCGTCGTTCACCGAGACCACGGGAGGCGTATCCAGGACGATCACCTCGTACATCTCGCGTAATCGAGCGACGACATCTTTGATCTTCTGCGATTCCACAAGCCGGCTGGGATCGGGAGGAACGGGGCCGCTGGCAATGAAATCCAGGCCTTCCGTATCGGTACTGATGATTACGTCTTCCAGGGAACTCCCATCCACAAGCACATTGGTGAGTCCCGCGCCGGGCGGAGTACCAAAGTACTTGTGACCGATCGGTCTGCGCAGGTCCAGATCCACCATGATGGTCTTCTTCCCTTCCATGGCGTAGATAGTTGCAACGTTCGCGCAGACACTGCTTTTGCCTTCTTTCGCCAGCGAACTGGTAATGGCCAGTACCTGCACTGGTTCATCCACAGACGCGTATTGAATGCTGCTGCGAACAGTACGGAATGCCTCCACCAACGGGGAAGCGGGTGGAAGCCCCGAAATCCGTCGATTTCTGCGAAGCAGAGACTTCTTCGGGATTGTTCCGAGTACGGTCAGTCCTTCGATGGCGGACAGATCCGAGGTCGTCTTGACCGTATGATCTATATACTCCAGGACAAAAGCTACGGCAGCGGCCCAGAATGCACCAACGAATATGCCTATGATGTAGACAAGTACCTTCTTGGGGAAGTCCTGCTCGTCTGGTTCCTCGGCCGACTCCACAAGTCGCACATCAGGAACAGTCATGGACTCGGCAATGCCTACCTGGGTCATGTATTCCAGGAGACTCTGGTACATGTCTTGACTGACGCGCAACTCGAGGTCCAGCTTGGCATGTTGCGCATTGATCGAAGGGATTTCGATAAGTCTCTTCTGATAACTATCGATGAAACTTTCTATGAGCTGTTGTTTGCTTTTTGCCGCAGCCAGATCGATCTCGCCGTTGATCTTCTTTCGAATAAGCTCGTCATAGGTCGGGTCAACGGTGGTGGTCTGATTGTCGAGCACCATCGTGGCTTCTGTTTTGACCAAGTCACGCACCGTCTCGATTTCGCGTTCAATCTGCTTGTAATCAGGGTGTTCCTTTGTAACTTCGGTTGCCTTTTTCGAAAGAGACACGAGCAACTCGTTCAACTCTGTCTTCAGTGCTCTAATCTCGTCACTGCGCGCTGCCCTCTCCGACTCTTTCCGATACTTCTCCATGCCGGCCAGTTTAAGTCCGGACTCGTCGATATCGCTTTGGAGTACAGCGGACGATTGCTGACTTGCTTCAAGGTCACTCTTAAGAGAGGCGATTTTTTGAACCAGCGTCGTTATCTCAAGTTTCAAATCCAGGCTGCTCTCTTCTGTCTGGAACTTGGACAGATCAGCAAGAGAACTGTAGTATTGCTCCTTGACGCTCTTGAGCTGCTCCTCGATAAACAGCCGGGCCGCCTTGTACTCCTCTCGCGTCCTCTGCAGCCGGTCGTTGACGTAAAGCTCCGCGAGGAGATTCGCCATCTTCGCCGCTTCGGTGGCGTTCGTGGACCCTGCCGTAATCTCCAGTATTGCCGATTCCTCGTACTGGTCTACCTCGACGTAGGGGTGGTAGATGACTTTGGCCGTAATTCCGGCATTTGCCAGGTCTTTTGTCGCAATCGCCTCCCCTTTGCGATTCTTCAGTTCGAGCTGGTCAATAAGCTTGGTCAACAGCGGCCTGAGAGTGGCCAACGCGATGTCTGTTTCGTAATCTTCCGAGCTGGAGGATCCCCCTCCCATTGACTGCATTCCCAGGCTGGACATGAGCGAGTCAAGCGTGTCTGAAGATTCAACAAGTAGTTTCGCTTTACCTTCAAAGATTGCAGGGGTGACTGAGGCCCAGAATGCGAGAGCCCCAAAGAACAGAAGGAAGACAAGAATAATCGCCACCAGTCTTCTGCGAACAACCTCCAGTATCTTGAGCAATTCCATTCTTCTCTCCGTATGCTGCCCTCTGACGTCGACAGAACTCGCTAACAGCCAACCGCATTATGAACGTGAACCGTGACCCCTGCGGATGCGGGGCGGTGTGAGCCCAAATTACGGCCCAACAGTAAAGCTGCTGCGTTGCGATGACGTTTCTCCGGATAACGCGTCCTCGACTTCCGGAAACAGGATGATTCCCTGTTCCGCTGTTACTACAGGTCGTAGGATTGTGTTGATCCGACTCATAAATCTTTCCACGCTGGCAATCTTGGTAGGAGGAATCAAAACAATGTCACCACTCATGATGCCAGGTCGTCCTTCAACCGCACCGTTCTTAACGATGTTCAGAACATCAACAGTATCTACCCTGGGTTTTTCCAGAGACGTTCGGATTACCAGGACCTTCCTTCGGTTTGCGTCTTCGGTAAAACCTCCGGCTGATGCAATCGCCTCCCATACCAACATTCGCCGGTCCAGGGCAAAAGATCCAGGTGTCTTGGCCTCGCCGAAAACATAGAAACGCTGGCTCTTGACAGAAACGACATTCACGTCCACCCGTGGGTTGATGATGTACTTGGCCAGCGCCTTCACGATCTCATCTCGTAGCTGAAGAGGTGAAAGGCCATCAGCCTTGATTCTACCACCCAGCGGAAGATCCAGATTCCCTAATGGATCCACAGTTGCCGTTCTATCCAGATCAGTGTTGCGCCATACTTTGATGGCAACCTGATCACCCGGTCCAAGGACAAACCGTCCTTCGGCCAACTGCTTCTCCGCCAACTCCTTGCTCGCCGCCTTGTCGGTGGATGACGGACTGCCCATTTCTGAACGGTTGGTCGGTGTTGCGCACGAAGAGAGGAACAGCAGTGCGGTCACGCAGACAAGGGATGCCCACTTGTTCAAAACGTCACGACCGGCGAATTCAGATATAAACATCATAACCATTGTTCCAAAATCCAGCGTTCCGTCCTATGGGAGTATGCTGTTTTCCCGTCATAGTCCAATTGTAGATTCGCGGTACTTTACATGCTCGGCTTGCAATGTCAACAGGTTTAAGCTAGCGTTACCCTTCTGTTTTGAGACATAGACACAACGGAAGAGGGAATCAAAAGACCATGAGACGGCTGTTCATTCTTGGCATAGACGGGGCGACTTTTGATGTGATGAAGCCCTGGGTCTCGGAAGGTCACCTCCCGAACTTCGCTCGATTGTTCGATGAAGGTTGCCACGCCGTCATGCAATCCTCTACCCCGCCGCTGAGCCCCGTAGCCTGGACAAGTATTGCAACCGGCGTAAACCCCGGCAAACACGGCATATACGATTTCGTTACCGGAAGCCCAACGGAAGGAACGGATCTGCCGACATTCAGTTTCGCCACCGGTCGCGATCGCAAGACCAAGGCCTTCTGGGAGATCTTCAGCGAATTAGACAGGCCGAGCATTGTTGTAAATATGCCTGCCTCGTATCCACCCGACCCGGTCAATGGACTGATGATAAGCGGGTGGGATGCAACGCAGGAGAAGATGAAAGCGTTCCACCCCGAAGGATTGTATGAAGAGATTATGGCGGAGTGTGGCGACTACTGCATGACTCCTCTCGATCTAATCTCGAAAGCCACAATGCTGCGCAGGGATGCTGCATCCATGGAGAAGCTTGGCCAAGCCACAATCAAGTCAGCTCAGCAGCGTAGAAAGGTCATGCGCTATCTTGCCACCAGGCATCCCTGGGATGTTTTTTTTGGCGTCTTCACGGAGACCGACGTAGTCCAACACCGATTCTGGGACACTGTCGGATCTTCGGATCTCAGCAAAAACGTGATATTCCAGATCTACCGGGAAGTCGATCTTTTCGTTGAATATCTTCTGAGTGAATTTGGCGACGACATCGACATTATGGTTGTGTCAGATCATGGTTTCAGATCCATGAGCGCGTCGGTCGACCTGGATCTTTATCTTCAACAGCAGGGATTCTTGAGCAGGAGGTCGCCTCCCGCCGCATCGTTGCGCGCAATGGCACGGCGCTGTACGAGGGTCCTGCTACCGGTTGTCAGGCGGCTTGGAATCGCCCCCCGGCCTAAATCTGCCGCTGTGAAGCCCCGGCACACGACGATTGAGCGCCAGAACAGCCGCGTGTTTTTTGAAGGCAAATACCCGTACTTCTACGTTCTGCCACCCAACAAGGCAGAGGATCTGCTGCCCGAATTGCAGGAAAGCATGATGTCATTGCGTTATGGCGATGATCGCGTCTTCAAAAAAGTTGTGCCAGCGGCCGAAGTGTTCTGGGGACCCTACGTGAACGACATGCCCGACATCGTGGGCATCATGAATGAGCAGTTCTCTGTGTCAGGAGCAGGCATACTCATGGCGCAACGTCGGAAGAAAGAGATTTTTGGTGATCACATCTGGAATGGGATTCATGCGCCGAATGGCATCTTTATGTTCAAGGGCGAGGGCGCCGAAAAGGGGCAGCTTGACACAATCAACGTTTTTGATGTTGCGCCTACGATTCTCTCCCGCAGCGGGATTGACATCCCGAATGAAATGGACGGCAAGCCCGTCCAGGGCGTTATCACATCTCGGGAAACCAAGTACAACGACTACAACATATATAAGGACCCCGAGGCTGCAGGAGCGAAGCTTAGCGATGATGATGAGAGCGAATTAAGGGATCGTCTGGCCGCCCTCGGATACCTGTAAATCAAGCTTGCTAACGGAAACGGCGAATTCACAGTCTGAAGCGGGGGAGAACAGGAACAATGAATCACTGCTGCTTTGAACCTTCTGCCGTGAGACATCGCAACATCGTAATTGATGCCGGTCTCATTCTACTTTCTGTGGGGTTAGTGCTTCTCCAAACGGCCGAACTATTTGCACAGGACGGCCGAACTGCAGAAAGAGGCAGATTTGGTGGCCGCCGCGGGTCCAGCAGTGGAAGCCCTAGAGAAAACGCCAGGCTTCAGACCGGACGGGTTCATCGGATCGACGACTCTGTCCTGGTTCTTGAGACGATTGAAGGACAGCAACTCGAGTTTGAGATAGGCAGGACAACTCGAGTTCGCAAAGAAACTTCTGCCTCAAAAGCAAATCTTGCCACCGGAGACAACGTCTCAATCCGTGGACAAAGTGCTCCAGGAGGAGATTTTCGAGCCGTTGCAGTGACTCTAACCGACGCCGGGTTGAGCAGAGGACGAATGCCACAGTTCATGGGGAGGAACATTGTGCAGGGCGTGATCAGCACAGTCAACCCCCTCACCGTGAAAAACACACAGGGCGATATCGTTCGAATTGAACTCACCGACCGAACAACATATCGCAGGGAATCCCTTGCTCAACTGAGCGATGTGACCCCCGGAATCACCATTGGAGTTGCCAGCCCACCCGGGGCGGGAGGGACGCGCGGAGCAGGGAGAACGGGGGACGTGGGGGGGCGCGGCGGCCCTGGTCTTGAAATTGTGATAAGGTCAGACTCTTCAGTTCCGGGTCGCCGCATGGCCCCGGTTGTACAGGGGGACGAATCTGTGCTTCTGCCCGACTTGCCTCAGCAACCTCTGTCTCCTGAGTTTGTTTATGCAGCCTGGCTTGGACGTGGACTCTTCACCAATGACGAACTCGACCGCGGATTCCGGGTCGCTCGAAACATCGGGATTAAACACCTTAAAGTAGAGTTTAAATGGGGAATGATCGAGCTTCGGAACAACAAGTGGAATTGGCATAACGAGGGCAAGATCGATGTGGGACGTGTTGTTACACTGGCCCGGAAATATAATCTGGCGATCATCCCTTACTTCAATGTGCTCATGCCATGGGGAGAAACGAGAGAACCACCCGCGGAAGAAGGCGCTCTAAACCGCCCACGCAGAGGCCAGCACCAGGCTCCTGATCCCACGGAGTATGCCGAGTATGTCTTTACGGTGGTGGATCTTCTCAAGACTTCAGGCGTCGACGTACGCTACGTTGAACTGGACAACGAGGTGTCGGCGAAGAATGACGGCCACAACTGCTGGAACCTGTTCATCAACATCACGGCCAAGGAATTGAAGGTGGCGCAAAATGCTGCCTATGACCGTGTGAAAGCCAAGTACCCGGAAATAGCGATCAGCTCGACAACGTTCCAGTCACCTTCAAGGCCAACCCATCTTCCTGCAGACATGATTGAACAGTACAACGAGAGGCTAAACAGCTTTGTTAAGGTTTACTTCGGGGAGAAACCACGGCCCAAGTTTGACTTTCTCGCGATTCATGAGATTTTCCAGGGAAGCGGGAACCCATATACAACCTGGGAATGGAAAGGACACGAAGGCAAGGATTATGTGTTCAGCTCGTATCACCACATCTATGATATCTGGCGGGATGTTCTCGACCGGCATGACCGCAAGAACACTCCCATTTTCGTGACCGAAGGCACAGCAAAGTTCATCGGAAAACAGGACGCAGTACTGGTCCAGAGAATCGTGTTTGCCAAGTCACAGGCAGCCAAGAACCGCGTCATGGGCTGGGTTCTTTCACAAATCACGGCCTCTGAGCGCTTCGCAGAAGGAAGACATCTGGCGCGGCAGCCCGGAGGCACAGGCGGCCGCCAACAAGACGCGGGAACCAGGGGGCGCGGCAGCATGCAGGCTGGAGGCACAGCTGGCCGTCAACAGGACGAGGGAACCAGGGGGCGCGGCGCGCAGGCCGGAGGGCAAAGCTCGCGGCCACGTCAAGCTTTGTTCGGATCGGCAAGCATGAAGGATATCGTCAATGTTGCAAATGGGTACGCCATTCGTGAAGGCTACCACGCGTGGCGGACAATCCTGACTACGTTTGCCAAGTACCCTGTCTACGAAGACAAGGTCCGCGGGGAGCTGAACAACGGGGGAACATGGATCGAGAAATTCAACGATGGTCGCGGAAACGTGCTTTACGTGCTGTTCTTGCCTTACCGGCAGGGAGAGGAACGTACGCAAGCGACAGTTCTGAATGTTGCCAAAGCTAACTGTGGCGTGACGGTTACAACATCGCAAGGCGAGAGCAAAACCGTTCAGAGCAGTCCAGAGGGCAAGGTTGAACTGCTTGTGTCGGAACACCCTCTCTTCGTGGAAGTAGGAACGGGCATCAGAAAGACCGCGGGGGGATCTCGAACTGGCCGCTGAGAAGTTCACTACCCGGATCTCGAACCATGACCCCATGCAGATGAACAATGCCTCTGTATGAACAGTGCGAAAGGCAACCCTCTAAATGAGTCGAGAAACTGTGATCCTGTACGTCATGGACGCATTGCGTCCCGATCACCTGGGCTGTTACGGATATTCACGTCCCACGTCAGCATGTATCGACAGGCTTGCCTCGGAAGGGATTCAGTTCTACAATGTTCACTCGCATTCGACCGAGACAAAGTCGTCAGCCGCAACGATCCACACTTCCACGTTCCCGTCTGTGCACCGGGCCGTTCATCATCAGAACTGCTTACCCAAAGGGCTGCCGACCCTTGCCGAATGTCTGCAGCAGGCGGGTTTTGCTACCGTCGGCTTTAATGCCAACTTTCGGATAGCAGCCGAGTACGGATTCGACCGGGGATTCGACCACTATTTCGATCTCAGCACCGGAATATATGCGGGAGAGCAGGACAAAGTTCCGCCATCCGACTACATAAACGAGTGCGTAGTCTCACACCTGGAGAACATGAAGGCCGAGAAAGTATTCATAGCCATATGGGCAATGGATACACATATACCCTTCGACCCGCCAAGTGACATGGTTTCACGCTTCCTTCGTAACAAGAACAAGGAGGTGACGGGTACTGCGGAGGCAGTGCTGCTGGCAAACACTCAACTGGATTTCGAAAACCTGATCGACCTTTATGACGCCGAGATATGCAGAAACGATCAACAGATCGGCATCTTGATTGAGCACCTGAAGTCGCGTGGTGAATGGGATAAGACGACTTTTGTTTTGACAGCCGATCACGGCGAGATGTTCCTTGAACACGGCCACTTCATTGCACACGGTGGTCCCCCTTATCGTGAACTTACACATGTTCCTCTTATTATTCGTATTCCCGGCATGCCTCCTTCCAGGTCTGACCGGATGTGCGGGCTTATCGACCTCATGCCAACGGTACTGAGCATCACGGGAGCTCAACCCGCTGAGACGGCGCAAGGGCGCTCTATGCTCGATGAAGATGAAGATGAAGACCTGCCGGTTGTCTGCGAATGCTTCAGGGAACGAAAGGGACGTTCGTTGGGCGTATTCGACAACGATTCAAAGCTCATCGTAACCAACCGCAGGCCGAACCAGGGGAAGGGCGAAACTGCACAGGAAGCCACCGCCCCCCCTCCACCCGATTTCAAGAAGCTCAGTCGTGAAGTGGTGAATAACCGAATTCCCGTCTTCACTGTCAGGAAAGCCATGGCTTTGAGGTCTCTAAGAGACCGGATAGGGATGCTTCCGGCCAGACCCGTTAACGGTGAATGGCTGCGTTGGTTTGTCGCCTGTATCAGGCATTTTGTGTCTCGTGAAAGAATCGAGCTGTACGATTGCCGCGATGATCCAGGAGAGAGAACGAACATAGTTGTGCGGCAACCGGAAGAAGCTAAGCGTTTGAGGAGCATCCTCGAAAAAACTCATGCCAGAAACGGGCAATTGGCCGCAAGCCTGCGACTGAAACAGGAACATGTGGAATCGGACGAAATCATGAACGAAAGATTGAAGCACCTGGGCTATATCGACTGATGAATTCGCCGAATTCTACTCAATGAATTGCTCCAACCTGGATCTGTCGCAGGTTTTCTAGAAGAAAAATGGAAACTGAACCCATGGACTCACTGAAAAACGATACTCGGAACGACGGGGGAGCACAACGCGAAGAGCGCAAAACAGTGCGCCGGGTCGCGCGCAACTCCTTCTTCCTTTTCGCGAACAGCGCGTTTGGTGTCTTTGTGCGTATGGCTACTGTTCCCATCGTGGCAAGATACCTTGGGCTCGAGCGTTTCGGCATCTATGCATTCATCACGGCGATTGCACTCACCCTGGGACCGGCTGCCGCGTTCGGTGTAACTCGTATGGTGGTCCGTGAGCTGGCGAAGCGCAACGTCAACGACCGGGAGTTCTTCACCACTGCGTGCGTTATCCAAGCGGTGTTTTGCGCGTTTCTGATGGGCATTGGTATCATGCTGACGTACTTAACCAATTGGTCCCACACTACGGACGTGGCCGTGCTGCTGGCGTTGGCCGGCGCACTGATCATGGCCTTGGGAGAGACGCACATGTCCGTCACGTGGGCTCACGAACGCATGGATTTCAGCCTCATTGCAGGTGGAGTCCAAAAAGTGTCACTGTTGGTATTCATCTGCCTGGTTGCAGTATTTGATGCTGGATTCCTGGCGCTTTTCTGGGCGAGGCTTTGGGCGGCAGTGCTGTATTTTCTAATTTCGGCTGTGCTCGTGTACGCACGTTTCTTGAAGCCGTGCCTGTGCTTCAGGATGGATTACGCAAGGAACATCATCCGTGAGTCACTACCCCTCTGTGTCGCCCGGTTACAGCAAGCACTGCTTCTTCGCGTTGATGTGTTCGTTCTGAAATGGCTGTCTACCCCCGCAGCCATCGGTCTTTTCGAAGTGCCCCACAGGCTGATATCTCAAGTCCAGATACTCGCCTCTTCTGTAAACATGTCAGTGTTCCCGGTACTGGCGAGAAGCACTGATCCTGCCGCCCGCGAAATGCTTCAGAAGTCATACGGGCAGACTGTCCGTTTTCTTCTGGTGACTGGTCTTTTCCTGACTGGCGCGATGAATGTGTGTGCGGAGCCGTTCATGTCACTGCTTTTCGGCTCGGAGTTTCTTCCTGCAGTCGCTTCTCTGCGAGTGCTGTCATCTGTCATAGGGATGTTGTTTGTTTCGACGTTTCAGTTCTCGCTTCTCGTGGCATTGGGAAAGCCGAGGTTGAACGTGTTGTGCCTGGGCATCGCTTTACTTGTGAACTTCACGCTCGATGTGGTATTGATTCCTGGCTACGGATATCTTGGCGCAAGCGTGGCCACTCTCATAGCCTATTTCGTTCGGGTGGTGGTAAGTACCTGGCTTGTACGACGCGAGAGAATCGTCACATTGAGCCCGAATATCGTAAAGATCGCGATTGCCTCTGCGGTGTCGCATGTGGCCTTGGTCGTTGATGTCTCCAGTGATATTGGGAACCTTGTGTTTCGAGGCACGCTTGTGTGTATAATCTACGTTGGCCTGCTGGTGGCGATGAAGGTGTTGACAGCAAATGATATACGTGCCCTGCTGGGTGGTCGGGCAGGGCGGAGAGACATTTCACACCGCGGCCCGAGACATACCATGGGGAAGCGACCGCGCTAGCTTATGTTGCACCCGCACAGGAATTGAAATACTGGCGATGAGAAGTGATTTGTCCATACAAGATCGCCTGCCCAGCCTTTTGTTCTGGGCAGGTATAGTTGCTGTTACGGCTGTGCTGGCCTTATGGACCGTTGCTTCTCCTGTATGGCCATTGCTGTGTCTCGCCGTCTTTGCCCTTCTCTGTTTCGTTTTTCTCCGCACGTCAACGGCCATTCTGTGGAGTGTCTTTCTTTACTATCTTCTTTTTCGACTGGTCATCCACTTCGAAGGACCGGTCCGAACGCGGCCAGAGGTTGTATATGTGGGGACAGGCTTGGCCGTTCTCGTGCCTTACGTGGTATGGCTCATCAAACACCTGACGGGAATTGATCAACGCCCATGCAAGAACACTTATCAACCCCTTATCGGGTTCTTGTTTCTCTGTGGTGCCGTTTCACTATTGTGGACATCTGACCCTGTCCACGGTTCGATCCTGTTGTTCGTTATGGCGGTCAACTTCATGATCGTCCAATTGGTTACGGTCTACATTCAGACAGAGGCTGATCTGCGTCGCTTCATCGCCTTTGTCACGGGATGTGGATTCGCTCTGGCATGTCTTGTTCTTCCTTCAAGGAATTTCTATTTCTCATGGAATTACGAGATGTGGTCTGGCGTGACGCTGGCTTACGAGATTGGCGGCGACGTTCTCGGGCCCAATCCTGACCTCTTGCGGGCCTCAGGTTTTGCCCAAGTTGACCTGGCGGGCGCGGGATTGACGACGTTTCTCTTCATAACTCTCGCGATGTTCTTTGGGGCCAAGCGGCGCGCCATGCGATTGCTTCTTCTGGGACTGTTCCAACTTCTGCTGACCTCGCTGATCCTGACGGGGGCAAAGGCAAGCGCGGGTGCGTTTCTTGTCGGTTTCTACGTCGTCCTGCTTCTCGCCCCGTCGCTCAAAGGTCGCAGAATCCCCGCTCTCATGCTTGGTACGGGGGCTCTTGTCCTCGCGTTTCTTACGACCGGTTTGCTGATGGGTGAGAGACGCATCGTGAAATCAGTACAGACTTCCGAAGCGGGCTCAACAGGTGCAAAAAGCCTTTTCGGCAGATTCGAAATATGGAGAAAGGTTTTCAAGGACTTCAAATCGTTCCTGTATCTCTTCTTTGGTGAAGGCTTGGGTACGTCGGCTGCCAAGCCGGAGACCTTGCCGCATGCGCATAGCCATTATGTTTCCTCATTTGTTGATCTCGGCCTGGTCGGCTTCTCCCTTTTCATGACTATTTCAGCAAAGGGCCTCATCGAGCTCTTGATCAACATCAAGCACCGGCACAACCTTTTCCTTAGAGACACGATGGTCTGCTTGCTGGGCGCTCTCATTTCTGTCTTGATAATGGGCCTTGTTTACCAGGAGTTCACGTTCCCGTTTTTCTGGATGGTCATTGCCATGGTTGCGGCGGTTACGATGCGAAGCAAAACGTTAGATGCCGAACCAGAAGCATCGAATAGATCCCAAAACAGGGCCAAGCGTGAGAATGAATGACGGCGACGTTTGTTCTTGTGCAGGCACTGCGGTGTAGTATATAGGTATTCGCTGGTTTTGGCACTGGCGGATGCCGCCGGATCTCGAACCGGCTGAATATCAACGGACGGTTTCGGAGGAAGAAACGTGAAAGTAACCCTGATTTCACCCTACGATGATGTTACCGCGTTTGGCGTACGAAGCCTTTCATCATTTCTCAGAGAGAACGGGCACGATACCCGTGTGATCCTGTTGCCCCCCCGGCACGGCAGTCCCGAACGGCGCAGTCGGGAATACGACGACCGCGTCCTCTCCGATGTAGTCTCGTTGTGCGAGGGATCCGGCATGGTCGGCATATCGCTGATGACAAACTACCTGTCCCATGCCGTAAAGCTCACGGAAGTAATCCGCAAAAAGTTAGACGTACCTATCGTGTGGGGTGGCATACATCCCACGATCCGACCGGAAGAATCTCTGGACTACGCCGACTGGATCTGTGTCGGTGATGGTGAAGATCCGCTTCTGGAGTTTGTCAACACTCTGGAACAAGGCGGGGACGTTTCGCAGACCCCCAGCTTCTGGCACAAGTCGAACGGAGAGATCCAGCGCAACCCACTGGCGCCGTTACGTCGTGAACTCGACGAGTTCCCGGCGCCCGATTACTCCTTCGAAGATCATTACGTGGCTATGGGCACC
This sequence comes from Kiritimatiellia bacterium, assembly GCA_030744755.1. Taxonomy (GTDB): domain Bacteria; phylum Verrucomicrobiota; class Kiritimatiellia; order UBA8416; family JADHWI01; genus JASLPY01. The sequence continues at coordinate 181,801 of JASLPY010000002.1, forward strand.
AGCGTCCAACCCCTGACCGTCGAGATTATGAGTCGTTTCCTTTTTGAAGCTTCCTCTCATCGCCATCATGGCGGAATCGACTACCTGACCATGACCGGCAGGGGATGCCCGCACTGCTGTACCTATTGTATGAATGACAAGATGCGGACCCTGTACAAGGGACAGAAATTCTTCAGATGGCGTTCCGTTCAGCACCTGATTCGCGAGTTGGAGTTTGCAAAGGAGAAAATGCCCTTCATCGGGGGAATCCTGCTCTCTGACGATACTTTCCTCGGGCGTCCTGTAGCACAGATCCGCGAGTTCTGTAAGGAATACAAAGAAAAGATCGGATTGCCGTTTTTCTGCTACTGCAGCCCCATCACCTCGACAGAAGAGAAGCTTGGCCTCATGGTCGACGCCGGCCTTACAGAAGTCCACATGGGGGTCGAAAGTGGCAGCCCGAGAATCCAACAGGTATTCAAACGGGAAAAGATGGGCAATGACTGCGTTCTTGAAGCCATGAAGGTAATCAACAAGTTCAAGGACCGACTGCTCCCTCCGGGTTACGATTTCATCACCGACGTACCATATCAGACCAGGGAAGACGGTATAGACAACCTGAAACTGATCGCAGAGATTCCCAAACCGTATCGCGTGAAGCCTTTCTCCCTGGTTATGTTCCCCGGCACCGAGATCCATGATATGGCCATGATGGATGGCTTTATCATTGACGACAGGTCAGAAGTCTACGAGAAGGACTTTGACGACTTACAGCACAACTACCTCAACCTGCTGCTGGTGTTGACACGAGGCGGGAATTTCCCTTCCTGGCTTATCAAGCTGCTGATCCGCAAGCCCGTGGTAGCGGCGCTGGACAGTCAGTGCATGAAATGGCTGATCGAATTGTCATTCTTCTCTCTCAGGCAGTTCATCCGCGCCACTCACCTCTTCATGAGACTTGGCAAACTACGGCACGTCAAGGCGCCTGTTGCCGTTGAAGCAGGCTGATCACGGAAAGCTCCGGGTTTCGCGTTTGCTCCTGTGCGGAAAGGGCTTTCCCCAATCAGTATCTCTTCCTTAGCACATGCATGAAATCTCTGAACGTATTGGCCAGAAGACGCGCAGCTTTCTCAGAGAACGGACAATCGTCTTCATTTGAGAACAGCCTCGACAGCCTGGAGAAGTTGACGCGCAGGTGATCCTTAATGTACCAGAATTTACGCATCAAGCGGTTAGGGTCGGTGTCCCCGGACTCGAGTTTGACCCTGTAGCCACACTCACTCAGAAGAGCGCCACAGATCTTCTCAATCCGTGCGACGCACGTGTCGGAAAGTTCCTGGCGCCACTTCTCCTCTGCCTTGGCGATCTCTGTCTCGGGCGATGATGCGGTAAGTGTTCTTGCACGGCTTGTCGACAGCACTTTCACATCAAAAGGTACATCAAGAAAACCACAGATCTCGCGCATCCAACGCTCCGGTTCACCAACCAGGTCCTCGTACCGGATTTCAAGATACCGACCGGGAACGCCTTCGCCCTGCCGGCGCGCGGTCCTCAAAGTCTGTTTCCAGCGCAAGGCCGCCATCTGGGGGGTCGTGAAGAACCGGCGCCGACAGGATGCGGCGCATGAACGGGCGTCTCGAATGATGTGGATAAACTTCGCTTTTGGAAACACTTTTCCAAGCGCCGCGATATGGTGTGCATTCATCGGGGTCTTCTCGCACCATCGCTCCTTCCCTTTCTTCTCCGCAAAATAGCGGAAGAACCAGTCGAGTACGACAGACACATTGCGCGGCATATTGCGCCACTCTTCGGGAACTGGTGGAGGGCGGAAATCGTTCTCATGCCTGAAGGCCGGCGATCTTCCGACAGTCTGGATAAGCGCATGGAAATTATCGTCTATGGCCAAATCGCCGAATTTCGGCAGAACCGTTAAAAGGTGGCCAAGAAGCTTGGTCTCTTCAGGAAAACCGTAAATCTCCGGGTGGTTGTCCAGGCAGTCCAACAGCATTGTTGTGCCCGAACCATTCATTCCAACGACAAAGACAGGTTCAGGTAAATGATTCAGCAGATTCACTCTACCTCCCGTAAACGACTACAAACAACAGATTCAAGAGTGATTTCACCCCGTTAAAAGGCCTCAGCATAGCTTCCTCGCCTTGCATGTCAAAGTCATTCCAGTCGAAATACCCGCCAGGGAGCAGATGCCTCCCCTTTCTTCGACATAGCTCCGGGCAAATGCTCATCTGAAAGGCTAACCACCCGGCTGAGTGCTTCCAGAAAGCCTCCCGTCTCACGGAGAGCATTAGCACTCGTAATCATCGAAAAATGGATAGGGATCGTGTACGGCATGCTCTCGCCGCATCATCAATGAATATCCAAAATGGTCCGGGTGTTCTCGGGCGTGGTCATTCAAGTGCGCTATGAACTGCGTCATTGTCTCCCGGACGAATTCCTCCTCGGCAAGTGATCTGTCCGTTCCTATCGGGGGGTGAATTACGATCTCGTGAGCAAGGCCCTTCCTGGTAATGACGAAGGCCGGTACCACCTCGGCTCCCGTCTTGAAGGCAAGCCTGGCGGCACCGGTCTGAAAAGATGCTGTCCTGCCAAGAAACTGGGTCTTAAACGTCTTCGTACCAGCGGGGCCGTCAACTGTTATCCCGACGAGTTCCTTCCGTTTCAGGGCCTCGAAAACGGGCCTCATGCTGGATTCGATAGATACGAACTGCACGGGAAGCGAACGTTCGTGTTCACTCTTGATGTCAAACGCTTTCTTCTGAACCGATGATGCGGCCCTGTCCTTCCAAACCGTCGCCGGCGCCGCAACCTGGTTAATAGTGAACCCGCTGTAACCTATGGCCGGCAGCATCATCTGGAAGGCTCCGAAATGGGCTTGAAACAACAGAACTCCATTGCCTTTTTTCAAGGCATCACGGAGGTATCCCTCCCCGCGAATTGTGATGGTTCTTCTCACGAACTCCTCGTCCATGATCGGATAAAGCATGACGTTGATCTCTGAGACACAGAAGTTCTCAAAAGACTCCCTCACGAGTGCCGCCACTTCTTTTTCCGTGAGATCAGGGAATGAGCGACGAAACTCCCCGGAGAGGATTTCGCTCTTTCTCCGTGAGGCAGCGTTCAGTAAGCGGCCGCCGGCCAGTGCCATCAGGTACGTTAATCTGCGGGGCAGTATTCTCACAAGAAATCTCAAAGGATACCACCTGATAAGAACAAACAGTTTTGTCAGCAAGACCATCTCCTCCGCGGCGCCACAGCTCTGCCTGGGACTCATAGCTGTCCGGCACCGCATCCGCATTTTTTCAGCCGTGTCGACATATTACGGCAGTCGGCAGCATTTAGCAACTGTCGCACTGTAGGAGCGTTCTTGCGCTGTGAGCGCAGAACGCAGTGGTTAGTGGTTAGGCGCTAGGCGTTAGCGGGAAAGGTCCGCCGTCCGCGTAGC
>JASLPY010000300.1 GCA_030744755.1 Kiritimatiellia bacterium
AGGAATCGCTTGCACTCTCCCTCTCCCCGGCCCTCTCCCGCTGGGAGAGGGGGACAATTCAGTCGTCCTTGGACATTCCTTGTTCGGTGTTGAATATTGGTTTCGTTTTCGTCGTTTGAATGATGAATATCGAACAAGGAATGTCCAAATCTGAATGCCTCCATAGAAGCCGCTGGAAAGCCCCGCTTGCCCAAGCGCGCGTGGTTGGATTCCTTCTCCCTCAGGGAGAAGGTGATCGCAGGCCGGATGAGGGTGAAACCGTTCGACTGTTCCGCAGCAAAAGCCTTGTACTCTCCCGCTCCCGTCCGAAGGGGAGGGCTTTTAGGACGCGGGCTTTTTCTGTCTTCGGGGGCAGTTGCCATTCGAGGGGCAAATCTATTGGCTCTCCCCCTGCCCTGTCCACTTTAATTCAGTTTTTGGTTGATGATCCCGGAGTAACATCGCATTTTGCCCCTGTTCTCAAGTTGTCCGCCCGATGAAAATGTTACTTCACGCAAATGCGAACCGCCACTTGGCCAAGCGTGGCTTTACGCTGATTGAGTTACTGGTCGTCATCGCGATCATCGCCATCCTTGCGAGTCTGCTGCTCCCAGCATTGTCCAACGCCAAGGGCAAGGCTCACCAGATTTCCTGCATGAACAACTACCGGCAGCTTCAGTTTTGCTGGCATATGTACATCAACGACAACGACGGTCACCTGCCGCCCAACGCCACCGTCCGGGGCAGCTCGCGCGGGAGCTGGGCCGCCACCGCACAAACCTGGATCAAGGGCAACGCCTTCTCTGACACCACCGACAAAAACATCCGGGCCGGGGTTCTCTTCAAGTACAATGACTCGGTCAAGATTTACAAATGCCCATCCGACCGTTCGACCGTGTTCGACAAGGGGGAAGTTCCGCGCTTCCGTAGCGTGGCGATGAACATGCACATGAACCATATCCCCGACCCACGCGACCGCACCAGTTGGCACAAGTATTCCGAGATCGTTGACCCGTCGCCGTCCGAGGCGTTCGTGTTTATCGACGAACACGAGGGCAGCATCGACAACGCCCGATTCACCGTCACGCAGCGTCACGAGTGGCGCTGGATCGATTTTGCCGCCACGCGCCACAACAACGGCTGCGTGCTCAGTTTTGCCGACGGCCACTCCGAGCTTTGGAAATGGCAGGAACAGCGCACCCTGGAGATTTCAAACATGAATGGCTGGATTCAGGGCTACACAGGCGTGTACGGCAAGGATCGCGACCTCGGCCGCATTTACGACGCCATCCCGGAAATCCCGCTTTAAGCTCTAAGCCTGGCCCCTTCTCCGAGCGGGAGAGGGTTGGGGATAAGGAGAACGCGGTCGTTTAAATTCAATCGAGTCACTTTTGCCTCGGAATCCGCGAGATTATCAGCAAAAAAACATTCACGATTTCACTCTCATCCGGCCTGCGCTTAGGAAATCTTCCTCTCCGGTCGCTCATTTTCCCGGTTTTGCGATGCGGTATAGGAATTTTTCTCCGCGCAAAAAAAGGGAGTTGCCGACCACCGCGGCGGAGGCGCTGAAGCGATCGTTCAGTTCGTTCAATGCAAGCGTCTTTGGCTCAGTGTCGATCGAGAGT
>JASLPY010000301.1 GCA_030744755.1 Kiritimatiellia bacterium
TGTCCTTTTTCCATTTGCAGCCAAGCACTTCGCTCTCGTGCGCCCCCTATAGACTATCCCCGACCCCCGACTTTCAGCAAAGGGCTGGAACCCGATATTGTCGACATGATTCCGACTTCCCCGTATTAGCAGACAGATCCCTAAGGCGGCCTGCGGCCGCAGCCAATTAGGCATTAGGCGCTAGTGGCTAGTTCTCGAGACACCTAACTGGTGCTGCCCCCTTCACTGTAGGACTTTCAGTGTTAGTCCGGCCAGTGTTTCCTCGTTGTTGTGCTCATGCTCGGCGTAGGGCGGCGTAGCCGACCGGAGCCGTGCATGAGCGGCGAACTCTTCAGGCGTTTTCCTGTTCAATGATCCATGTCGCTGGATCGTGTTGTACGTCGTTCTCCAGTCCTCGGCTCGGTATCTGGCCTCAGCCAGGCTGGCAAACCAATGTACATTGAGTAGCCTTTTTCTGATCTGTGCATTCAAGCTTTCAATGTACGCATTCTGTGTCGGCTTTCCCGGTTTGATGAAGTGCAGCTTCACGCCGTTGTCATAGGCCCATTGATCCATGTGCCGGCTGCGAAACTCCGGACCGTTATCTGACCCCAGCACCTTGGGTAAGCCGCGTTCTTCTTTCAGGCGCTCAAGCACCCGTGCGACCCGCCGCCCTCCAATTGAAGTATCTGCCTCCACCGCCAGGCATTCCCGGCTGTAGACATCCATGATCACCAGCATCCGAAAGACCCGACGATCGGCCAGCTGGTCGCTTAGAAAATCCATTGTCCATAGTTCGTTCAGTTCCTTGGGCTCCTCCAGCTTACTTCCCCGATAGCGTGATTTTTGACGGCGTTTACGCTGTCCCAATTGCAATCCTTCCTCCGCGTACACCCGATATACCCGTTTGTGGTTGTCGTTGAGTCCATCTCGGATCAGCCAATCCATCAGTCCGCGATAACCCCATCCCTGGTTGGCCGTAGCATGCCTGTTCAAGGCCGCTCTCAGTGCCGCATCATCCCGTGCTCTCGGCTGGTAGTACAAACTGCTCTCCCAAAGCCCGAACAGCCCACAGGCCCGACGGGCGCTGATCTTGTAGGTCTTGCGTGCATACGCGACCAGCTCCCGCTTCGCTGTGGGCTTTACCACTTTTTTGAGTTCACGTCCTTGAGAATCTTGTTGTCCAGAGTCAGGTCCGCCACCAGTGTCTTCAGTTGGCGATTCTCCTCTTCGAGTTGACGCAGCTTCTTGGCATCAGAGACCTCCATCCCGCCAAACTTCGACTTCCAGCGGTAAAAGGTCTGCTCCGTGACCCCGGCCTGCCGGATCAGATCCTTGACCGGCGTGCCCGCTTCATGTTGCTTCAAGATCCCTATGATCTGCTCTTCGCTGTATCGCTTGCGCTTCATCTTGCCCTCCTGGGTTGTCCAATTTACCCGGAAGGACTAACATCTCAAGCACTACAGTTTTCAGGGGCCGCACCACCCGCGCGGCGGACCCTCAAGGCGCACCTTCGTCTGCAGATGGTCCTTACTCATTAATGGGCACTCCTTTAATGTCCTTAAAGAAGCACAGAAACTCTGATTTTGATTTAAAAAC
>JASLPY010000302.1 GCA_030744755.1 Kiritimatiellia bacterium
GCAACTCAGAAACAACGAAAATCAATAAGCCCTCTGAGCCCTTCGGCAGGCGGGAAAGGTAATTGTTCGGTTGGTTGTCCGTCAAACCAGCGTCGAACTTCCCCTCTATAATTAATACTTCCTGGCCAGTATCCACGCGCCCAACAACGTCTGGTCTCTCCAAGTCCTCTCCAGCGACCTCTGCACGATAAGAAACGATCTCAGGCAAATTGCATCCGACGCTTCCGGCCAGGAGCTCCATGGCGCGACGGCATACGTCAGATTGTTGAAGAATATAAGTCAGCCCCTCAGTAGCAATGACTTCGTGTTGACTTGTCAGTCTGAAACTCAAATGGGCCAATAATTTATTTTCCACAAAACCCTCTCCGTGTAGCTGTAGCCTGAGAACAACAGCTTAGCGCTATTCCGCCTGTTACGGAACTGTGGCCAGCCGTGCTGGTGCCTGCCGGTATCGGGACTAACCTTAGCGGGCGGGCTGGGCAAAAGGCCAACTGGGACAGGTCCATCCAGCGGGCACTGTCCACACAGAGATAACGGGTCCTTCCTGGGGTAAGCGTCGGGGGTAACGCGCGACCCCGATGCATCTCTAGCGGTAGAAAATTTCACTTCGCTTCGCGGAAAAACCAAGAACTCCGCTATAACGTGGCGAAATCAGGTCGAAAACTGCCCGTTCGCTGGTTGCCCCCTCTGGACCCACCGGCCCAAGAGATACCCCATAAAACGGAAAAATAACCGGCAAGGTGCCGGGAAAATAACGGGGATATTAAGGGGTGGACGTTAATGAAATAAGGGCCATATAGGGGCAAGTTTAGGGCAAGGTTTCTGGCAACGGCTTCATACAGGGCGGGTGCTCCGTTTTCCTTAATCTTGCGGGCGGATTGAAGGGTGCGGCGGGATACGTTCAGAAGATCGGCAGCATCATCTTGAGGAACCACTCCGCCGCCTGCGCATCGTCCTGGGCCACGCCTTGGCCCTTGTCATACATGTTACCGATGTTATTCTGGGCCCTGGCAGTCCCCTGCTCGGCGGCCTTGCGGTACCACTCCACCATCTGCACAGAATCCTGAGCCACGCCGTCGCCCCCGGCATACATTTCGGCGAGGACGTGCTGGGACTCGGCATGCCCCTGCTCGGCAAGCGGTCTCAATTCACGCAGGGCGGTGGCGTAATCGCCGGCTTCATAGGCTTCCTCACCCTTCTGAAAGTCAGCCACCACCGGCCTCCGCCACCCCCAGCAGAAGGAGGACAGGTATGCAGAGAATGATGAGCAGTCGTTTCATCATGTGGGCATCAGCTTAACGCTATTCCGCCGGTTACGGAACTGTGGCCCACGACCTGCACTGCCTTGCCGGGTTAGGCAGGTTACGAAGATAGAGCCGAACTAAGACCATTTGATAGCTATAGCTTTTCTCCAAATATCGCCATCAAGCCCTCAAAGCCGCCATAGACTTCCGCGTCAATCCAATCAGGAAACGTAGGCGGAACCGCGTGGGTGTCAAACCCGAAGCTAGTCGTATTATCAAAAATTGCACCATACTTTTGATGCGAGTAAGCGATGTATTTGTGAGCCATCCAG
>JASLPY010000303.1:0-1043 GCA_030744755.1 Kiritimatiellia bacterium
GAGGGCGTCGACCATGTGCGGTATCTTGTCCGTCTGGTCGAGATGGAACTGATCGACCGCGAGCGCCGCATGATCGAGCGGCGGATCCGCCAGGCCAAGTTCCCCACCGTCAAAAGCCTGGATGCCTTCGATTTCAAGGCCATCGCGTCACTCAACAAGATGCTGGTCCTGGAACTGGCGCGGGGCGAATACATCGAACGCCACGAGAATGTCATCGCGCTTGGCAACTCAGGCACCGGCAAGACCCATATCGCCCTCGGTCTGGGGCTGGCCGCATGCCAGAAGGGGCTCTCGGTGGGGTTCGTCACGGCCGCCGCCCTGGTCCACGAACTGATGGAGGCCAGGGACGAGAAACGCCTGCTGCGTTACCAAAAACAGCTGGCCAGGTACAAGCTGCTGATCATCGACGAACTCGGCTTCGTCCCGCTGTCCAAGACCGGAGCCGAGCTGCTGTTCGAGATCTTCAGCCAGCGCTACGAGCGGGGCTCGATCCTGGTGACCTCCAACTTGCCGTTCGATGAATGGACCGAGATATTCGGCTCGGAACGTCTGACCGGGGCGTTGCTGGACCGCCTCACCCACCATGTCCATATCCTGGAAATGAACGGCGAGAGCTATCGTCTCAACCAAAGCCGAAAACGGCGCAAATCCCCAAATACGCCTGCTTGACCACCGAGCCCGAGGTTGACCCGGTGGGCCCACAGGGACCTCCCACGCTGCTTCGCTTCGCGTAACGCAAAGCGCTACACGAAGCAGCGCGGGTCCCTCCTATGGACTACCGGGACAACCCGCAACACCGTGTACGGCATCACGTCAAGTGGACTAATTTTACGCCGCCCTCTGGACTGGTTTTGCTCCGCCGTTGACAGCCAGCGCCTGCTCCGCCTTCGCCAGCAATCTTTCGATGACCTCAACGACACCATGGCCGGCGGGAGCCCGGACCAAGCCGCCGCGTATGTCGGAAATCTCGGCCTTGCAATCGGCGAGCGCCGGGCTCGTCGTCGGGCCAAGTAGGAACGCCGCCACGGCTACGGCGGCGATGA
>JASLPY010000303.1:1053-1576 GCA_030744755.1 Kiritimatiellia bacterium
TTGGGGAGTAGGGATGTACCGGCTTTTTGGTGTTGCCTTTATCACGCTCGTTTTAGTCGCCCTTTTGGCGCCGCCGTTACCAGCTGGAACGCTCGCGGATTCAGATGATGTAAGTGTTGTCAGTTTCGCGACACCCAAAATGGGACGCGCCGATGGGGCTGAAATCAAAGGATTGTTGTTTAAACCTAACGGCGAGGGACCGTTTCCTGCCCTTATCGCGTTACACGGAGCCGGGGGTATTTTTCCTTATCAACTGGATTGGGCGAGATTCCTTCGCGAGAACGGCTACGTGGTTCTTTTTGTCGATAGCTATTGCGCAAGGGGTTTCATATGCGAACATGAAAGCGGTGACGATGATGCACGCCGTGGGGAAATCATGCGGGATTGGCAACAGGTCTCAGTTCCCCAGCGGGTCATGGATGCCCTGGGCGCGTATAGCGTCCTCATGGGGAAGGATTTCGTCAAACGAGATAGTATTGGCGTTATTGGCTGGTCTTGGGGAGCCTCGGCGGCCTTATTTACC
>JASLPY010000304.1 GCA_030744755.1 Kiritimatiellia bacterium
CAACGCTCGATCTTGCCCTGGGTCTGCGGGTGATAGGGTGCACCACGGACGTGGCCCATACCCTGGTCCTCGAGCCATTCGGCCAGGTCGCCGGAGACATACGACGAGCCATTGTCGCTGAGCAGGCGAGGCTTGTGAACAACATTGGCCCGATTGCAGCCTGACGCTTCCAACGCCAACGTTAGTGTTGCCGTCACGTCGTCCGCCTTCATGTTGGTGCAGAGCTTCCAGGCAATGATGTAGCGAGAATAGTCGTCGAGAATAGTCGATAGATAAAACCACCCCCAGCCGATAACCTTGAGATAGGTGAAGTCGGTCTGCCAAAGCTGGTTCGGTGCCGTCGTCTTGACGGCAAACTCGTCGGCCGCCTTGATGACCACAAAGGCCGGGCTTGTAATCAGGTCCTGGGCCTTGAGAAGGCGGTAAACTGAGGCTTCCGAGACGAAGTAGCGCTTGGCATCCGTGAACCTGACGGCCAGTTCCCGGGGCGAGAGGTCGGTTTCTTCCAGGGCAAGATCGATGATCTCCTGGCGGACGGCGTCCGGGATGCGGTTCCACACCCGGCCAGGGTTGCTGTTGCGATCCTCGAGGCCCGCCTCGCCAAAAGCCAGATAACGGTCGTACCAGCGGTAAAATGTCGTCTTCGGGATGCCCAGTTTGTTCAGGGTCCACCTCACACCCTGATGGGACTGCTCCACCAGACGGATGATTTCTAGTTTCTCTGATGCGGGATACCTCATTCTTGGTCGTCCCCATGCCCGGCCATGCTTTTTTTAAGCAGCCGGTTTTCCAACATCTGCTCGGCTAGTGCCTCCTTCAGATCACGCGCCTCGGCACGAAGCGATTTCACTTCATTGGAGGTGGCTTGGCGTGCCGTATCGCCGGCCAGGCGCTTCTTGCCAGCTTCCAGAAACTCCTTCGACCAACTGTAATACAGGCTATCCGCAATGCCCTCGCGACGGCACAGCGCGGCAATACTCTCCTCGCCACGCAGACCTTCAAGCACGATACGTATTTTCTCTTCCGACGAATGAAGCCGGCGCGTCTTGCGACGGATATTCCGGATCGTTTTCTCAGCCGAGTCTTTCTTACTCATGGATTTCTGCCTCATCTTCGTTCCCTTCGGTCACTACGATGAGCCAGAAATCCTCCCTTATGAAAACACCTCAATGTGTCCCAAAGGCGCTGACGTCAGACACTCGGTGACGTTCTGCTCGTGGGCGCTGGTGCGGCCGTCGACGTTCTTGAAAGTTTCGAAGATGCGGTGGTCGAGCGAGGTCTGCTTGGCGCCTGCCGCCGCCGGGGCAAAGCCCAGGGCAACCAGCGTGATGGCGGCGGCGAGAGCTGCGACGAGGCGATTTTGAATCTGGATCATGACAGTTATCCCTTGGTTTGAACGCTGGCGCTCCGCGCTTCACCGAGCCGGCGTCCAAGGGCTCGCATCTGCGACGGCGCGTTGACAGGAAGGTCCAGGCCGTTGAGGGCGCGGTAGAGAGTGATGACCTCGACATACGCCGGGTCCACCCGGACCGGTTGGCCGAGGGCGGCATCCAGTTGACGGGCGGCGCG
>JASLPY010000305.1 GCA_030744755.1 Kiritimatiellia bacterium
GGAACGGCAGGCCACCTATAGCCCCTTCCTTCCCATATGCGAAAAGACTGGCAAGGTGCTTCAGGCGCCGGTGGTATCTACCGACGTGGATGCCGGAACCATCACCTATCGCGACGAGGAAACGGGCGAGATGGTGGAAACGCCGGTCACGGGCGGCCACTGCAAGATGCAATGGAAGGCCGACTGGGCCATGCGTTGGATGGCGCTGGGTGTGGACTACGAGATGTCGGGCAAGGACCTGATCGATTCGGTTCATCTGTCGGGAAAGATCGCCCGGCTGCTGGGGGCACATCCCCCGGAATCCTACACTTATGAGCTGTTTCTAGATGAGAACGGGGAGAAGATATCCAAGTCCCGAGGCAATGGCCTGGCGGTGGAGGACTGGCTGAAATATGCACCGCAGGAAAGCCTGTCCCTGTTCATGTATAACAAGCCACGCAAGGCGAAGCGGCTTTATTTAGATGTCATCCCGAAAAATGTGGATGAATATCTGACCTTCCTTGGTAAGTTTGAAAAAGAGGATGATGCCGCCCATCTCGAAAACCCCGCCTGGCATATCCATAACGGAACCCCGCCCCGGGAAAACGCGCATCTGAGCTTCAGCATCCTTCTCAACCTAGCTGGGGTCTGTCATGCCCATGACAAGGATGTGTTGTGGGGATTTATTGCCCGTTACGCGCCCGAGGCAACCCCGGAGAACGACCCCATCCTCGACGCGCTGGTGGATCATGCCATTGCCTATTTCAATGACTTCGTCAAACCCACCAAACGCTATAAAACGCCCGGCGATATGGAACGCCAGGCTTTGGAAGACCTGGTGGGCGAATTGGAAGGCCTGGACGGTGATGCTGATTCCGAGGCCATCCAGACACGCATCTATGAGGTGGGAAAACGCTACCCCTTTGCCGACCTCAAATCTTGGTTCGGTGCGCTGTACCAGATTTTGCTTGGCCAGGAGCAGGGGCCGCGCATGGGTTCCTTTATCGCCCTGTATGGGATTTCGGAAACCATTGATCTGATTAAAAGGGCGCTTGCCGGCGAAGACCTGACCACAGATTAAGCCGCCGGATTAATCAGGCTGACTCTCCCGGGGTTATGCATTAGGCGTAGAGGCGCTTAATTACTGGCTGGCCCAGATGACGCGCGCGATCCAGGCAACGTCTTCAAGGTCTATATCACGAATGGCGTGATCCGGATTCAAGGATTGTAGCTCCACCTTGTGGGCGGTGCGGCGCTGGAGCTGTTTGGCCATGACCTCTCCCTGACTGGTCTTGATCACTACCCGGTCCCCTTTGCGGATACCGGCTGCGGGGGAGACAACAATGGTGTCACCATCGCGATAGAGGGGTTCCATGCTGTTGCCGCTGATCTCCAGGGCGAAGGCGTTGGGATCGCCGATTTCAGGAAAGGAAATTTCGTCCCAGCCGTTTCCCACCGGATAACCGGCATGGTCGAAAAACCCTTCCACGCCGGCATGGGCATAGCCGATGACCGGAATGCGCTGTGTGGGGCCAGTGTTTTCCGCGTCTCCCACATAGCTAACGAATTCCCCAAGGCGGCTCCCCGT
>JASLPY010000306.1 GCA_030744755.1 Kiritimatiellia bacterium
GGGTTCAGAGGAGATGAGATAGTGGTCAAGTTTCATAAATAAATTCACATATGTGTAGACGCCGCCGTAAACAAACAAAGGGCTGCAGTGCGACGGTACCAGCGCCTCGGGTGCGGGAAAAATAAAGGGGGACAGCCTGGCTATACCAAACCGCCCCCCGATTTGACATTCTCAATCAGCGGTGGGCCGCAGCTTTATTCGGAATTCCCTCAATCGGGCATTCCTCGGTACCGACCGTTTCCCGGGTCAGTGCTTCCACCATCTCACGGGTACCTTCAGGATCGTTCACCCATTTGCTGTAAAACTCATACGGGCATTCCGCGACACCGCGGTCACCATCACCGGAGTTGATCATGCCGGTGTAGCCACGATGTACAAGTTTAAACAGATGGTTATTGGACTGGCTATTTTTGCGTGCATCCCGAATTGCGGACACAGACAACTGGGAGAACTGGAGTCCCATTTCTTCTTCAGCACACGAACCCAGCACCCGGCCATCAAAACCGATGATGGCGGAGTAGCCAAAGTAGGAATAGACCCCGTCGAACCCGGTCGCGTTGGCAACGGCCACATAGGAGTTGTTGGCCCAGGCCATGGCCTTGGCCATGGTCACCTGCTGTTCCTTGGCCGGATACATGTATCCCTGGCAGCGCACAATCAACTCCGCCCCCTTCATCGCGCAGTCGCGCCAGATCTCGGGATAGTTGCCGTCATCACAAATGATCAGACTGACTTTCAGGCCTTTGGGGCCATCTGAGACATAGGTGCAGTTGCCGGGGTACCAGCCTTCAATTGGAACCCATGGCATGATCTTGCGGTACTTTTGCACCACCTCACCCTGGTCATTCATGAGTATCAGGGTGTTGTAGGGGGCCTTGTTGGGATGATCTTCATGGCGCTCCCCAGTCAAGGAGAAAACCCCCCATACCTTGGCATTGCGGCAAGCCTGTCCGAAGATCTCTGTTTCTTCCCCGGGGCAGGCAGAGGCGGTCTCATACATTTCCTTCTCGTCGTACATGATCCCGTGGGTCGAATACTCCGGGAAGATGACGAGATCCAGCCCTGGAAGGCCTACCTTCATCCCCTCCAGCATTTCTGCAATCTTATGGCAGTTCTCAATTACATCTGCCTTGGTATGTAACCGAGGCATCTTGTAGTTAACGACGGCTGTACCGACTGTGTCATTACTACTTCCGATATCACCGTGATACATGTGGAGTTCCTCCTTTTTTGACTAGTGATCTAAGTTTGAGGCGCCAATGGGCCGCAATTACGGTTCGGCTCAAAACTGCAAGGCCAGCCGACTGATAGGTAAGCACATACTAGTGCAGTTGCCAATCCATCTTCGTCCACTAACCCAAACATCGGTCTCAGCCAGAATAATAGACAAATTGTCTTCAAGGGGCCACCCCGGTTGAAAAGAACCCGTGAGCATTGAAACGGTATCGCGAATCAGGCGGACCAAAAACAAGGCTTGTTGGAATTTCATGAACGTGCCTGTGGAGGTTACCCCGGTCAGTAGATGCCCCTGGCCTCACCGAGAGCG
>JASLPY010000307.1 GCA_030744755.1 Kiritimatiellia bacterium
TCAGCTTCGATTATCACTGACGAGTTTCAGGCCGAAGCCAGCAAATGCCGTGGGCTGGTTGACAAGAACCAGGCGCAGAAGGCGTTGTCCGGGGCTAATTCTGCCATGGAGGCAATTCACACCGCCCTTACCGGCTGGGAACCAGACCTGACGTTTAAGCTGCCACAAGGGCTCGTGGCCACGGAATGGAACAAGGTATCACTTGAGGTCACCAATTCCGGCAAGACACACGTTCAGTCCGTAGGAATCTCTTTCGAGGGGCTCGAGCAGCAGGGCGACTTTTCTGTTGAATCACTCCCGGCCGGGCAGGCAGTCGAGATGGTAGGTGCCCTGATGCCTGACGCACCGGGCAGCCTGCAGGTCAAGGCTACCGTAACCAGCAATCGTGTGCATGATGGACAACAGTTCGAATCGACTATCGAGGACTGGTTGCAGATTGCCAGGCCGGGCACTGCCGAGGCCAGGCCAGCGATTCAGGAACCCGCACCAATTGCCGCCAAAGCCGAACTGGAACATCGCAAGATGGTACCGGACTGGTCCCCGCCTTCAGGCCTCTCGGGCGATGCTGAAATCCTGCTGGAACTCTTTACGACTCGATGGGAATGCTATTCTACCTGGCCGGAAAACCAGGCCAAGCTGGACTATCTCCACAATAACCATGAGCGGCTGGCTGTCTCATCATACTTCGAGATTCCGACCGACCCTTCCATGGTTCTGAGCGAGTGGGCATTGCCTGAAAGCCTTCGCAAGAATGTTTTCCTGGATGATGACCGCAAGGCGCACATCACGGAAGTGCTGGCGAGCTCGCCGGAGCAGAACTACGTAATCATCGGCGAACCTGGGGTTGGAAAGACAACTCTCCTGTTTGAGGTATTCGACTCGTTCATGGACAAGATTCCAACGGGAATTCTGACTACGGCGGGCCTCGGTGACGCTCACCTCGGATACGGGATGAGGCTGTTCTATGACGATATTCCCGAGAATATTGCATTGGTAAATGGAATTCTGGAAAACGATGCAGAGGGGCTCATTGTAACTGCGCGAGAGGCGGACTGGCAGAAGCTACCGGAGAAATTCCAGCATATGTTCAAGCGGCTCAGCGTCCCGCTCTTCTCGGACGAGGATGTCGTATCGCTCTGTCACCGGATGTTGAAGTTCTCCAACATCCGGTATGACGATCCGGCGGTGGAGTGCCTCTCAACCTACGCCCAGGGCAGCCCGATATTTGTCTGGCTGCTGATTCGAGAGATGCAGTTCAACGCGGTGGCTCTGCTGACCGCACGCTACGTGAAGGAGAACTCCCGCAAGGGAATGGAGAATTACGTTTCGCTAATCCTGCAGAAACTGCTCAAGGACGGTCCTAGCTACAAGCCTGGCGGGATGCATTCTCTGGCATGCATGATCTTCCTCTCGGACTACATGAAGGACCGCAAGTGCCATGAGCTGCTCTACCGCTCGTTCGCTGACGTTATTGATGCAGATATTGAGGAACAGTTCAGCGACAAGCAGTCAACTTCCACCTTCAACCAGACGATTGCGTACCTG
>JASLPY010000308.1 GCA_030744755.1 Kiritimatiellia bacterium
CTTCCGGGGCATGATCCCTCCAACCTGCAGGGCAATTATGGCATCAAAAAAATCCACCTGGCCGTGCTGCGCGGTGACCTAGACGACACCCAGGCGCAAGTAGCTGCGAATGCAGACATCAATGCACCGGATGAGGTTGGCAACACTCCGTTGCATCTCGCGCTGGGCCTGGGCGAAATCATGATCGCGGAATGGCTCATCAACCAAGGTGCCGATCTGCAGGCCAAGGCCAACGACGGTCGGGCCGTGGTTCACGCTGCTGCCGCCGGAGGCCAAGTCGAATTGCTGAAAAAACTGGTCGCCGAGGGACTCGAACTGGACACAAAAACTACGCTTGGCCAAGGACCACTGCACCTGGCCTGTGCTGCCGGCCAGACGGAAACCGTCGAGTGGCTTCTTGACCAGGGGCAAAAAGCATCCACTCCCGACGGCAACGGCAATACGCCGATGCACATGGCGGTGATCCACGGGCGAGCCGGCTTGGTTAAGCTGCTGATCGATGCCGGCGCCGACCTGAAACAACTCAACACGCTTGGCCAAGCGGCGATCCACCTGGCCTGCGCCACTGGCCAGGTCGGCCTGGTGAACTGGATGCTCGAGCAGGATGCTACCCTGGCCAACCTCCCGGACGGCGACCGGTTCACGCCGCTGTACCACGCGGCCATCAACGGCAACTCGCGGACAGTCTCGCTGTTGTTGACGCACAAGGCCGAGATCAAGGCCGGAGACAATGTGGAACTGGGAGAATTGTATGCAAAAGTACTGGCGGACGATGTCGAGTATTTTGAACGCTTCGAAGAGCAGATGAACCTCTTCGGCGGCATGGGCATGATGGGAATGATGCCTTTCGGAATGGGGATGCCGGGCGTGGGCATGAATCCATATGGCATGATGGGAATGGGCGGCATGGGAATGTCAGAATTCGAGGAGGAAGAATTTGAGGGAATTGGGGTCGACAGTGACGAGGATGGATTCGACGATTATGATGAAAACCTAGTTGGAACCGATCCGGACAATCCGGACGATGCTCCAACGCAGGAACAGGTGGACACGGCACAAACTGAAAAAGATGCAGCTGAGATAGTAGAAGATGATGCGGCAAAAATATCAGGTGAAGATGAATCCTCCAACGAAAGCGAGATGGAACCCGAAGAGGAGGAGGCGGCGATGCCGGACTTTGGTGGATTACCGGGGATGTCGCCGGGAATGATGCCCGGTTTGAATCCTTATGGCATGGGCAATCCATTCGGGATGCCAGGCATGCAAGGCGAAGCAGAAAAGGATGTCCCCAAGCCAAAGGAACGTCAGGCACTGATGGGGATCGATGTGAAAGGGAACACGGTCATGCATCTCGTGGCCGCCATTGGAAGCGGTGAAATGGTCGAGGCAGCAAAGAATATCCCCGAACTCTCCGGAGAAGATACAAACCAGTTAGGTTTCACGCCTCCCGACCTTGTGAAAGCACTCGGCCGGGA
>JASLPY010000309.1 GCA_030744755.1 Kiritimatiellia bacterium
AATGTTCAATTCATGCTGGACAGGACCGACTCCGCGCTACTGGCAGCGCTGAACGCCGACGGTCGCGCCTCGCAGCGCGAGCTGGCGGCCGCCATTGGCGTTGCGCTGGGGACCGTCAGCAACCGGCTGCGCCGGCTCCACAAGACGGGCGTCCTGCGCGGCTTCCTGCCCGACATTGACGCCGAGCAAGCGGGCTTCACGCTCACCGCCGTGATGCAGATGCGCATCGCCAAGGGGCAGATTATCGCCGTGCAGGCGTCCGTCGCCGAGCATCCGCGCGTCTTCGGCGTCTACGACGTGACGGGTGAGTGGGACTCGCTGGTGCTGGCGCGGTTCCGCGACCGTGCCGAGATGGACGCGTTCATCAAGTCCACACTTTCGCAACCGCACATTGAACGGACGAACACCTCGCTGGTGCTCAACACGGTGAAGCAGGAGCCGCGGGTGTTTGTTTAGGGATGGGAGAAGACACACTGTTCCCAATTTGGGAACACGACGAAACGCGCCTTAAACCGTTTGACCCTTTCAAGCAGGCTCTTCTGGAACAACTGATAGAGGAGGGTGAAGGCATCCTGGATGAGGGAATCCGGGGAGTTGTCAGGGCGCTGAACTCCCATCCTGATGTATGCACGTCCGATAGTTGCGCGGGTACATTTCACCTTCTTGTAAGCCCGGAAGACGTCTTCAAACCCGGACGTTTACCATTACCCGAAAATCCAGAGACGGGGCTACCCATGTTCCATTTTTGCTGCCCTTTGTGCTCGCAGGGGTCTGTATGTGAACTTCAGAAACTGTCTGTCCGCAAGGTCAAAGAGGGCAATTTTATGGATATTGGAGGAAGCTACATAACCAAAGCGATGCTGCCGGAATACAGGTTTGACTGGATGCCTGAGTACCGTGAGGAATGGACCCACGGCATGAAGAGTTTCGGCAGTCCTCTGACCACAGAGGAGATTGAGGACGTACTGGGCGGGCTGGATGTTCCAGAGGATTATATGGTTCTGCTGGAACTGACTCTCCCCTACGTAATGGGATTATGGTGCAGAAATCCGGAAACCGAAGCGAAAGTGCTGAAAGCTGTTCATTCAGCCGGGTGGGTGTACTCATACTGGCAATCATGGCCCTCTGAGTGGGGCCCTACTGACTCCCCTTCACCTTGGTCCAGTATGCGTATTTTATGGATAATGAACTCATACAATATATCCGTTTACATCCCGCTAAGCAATTCGAAGGAATCATTGCCTCCCCCGGAAAGGCTGGAACTGATCGTTCGGGAAGCAAATGCGGCGATGGAAAGGGCGCAGGCGAAGTTGCCAGCACTGGAGCAGGCTGCTTCCAGTCTGTGATCCATAAGGTGTAGCTATTTTACCTTCTCATAACTAGATAATTATGAATAAACTTAATTGTCGTTATTTCTTAATTTTTGATTAACGCCTGATAAAATTGGGGTGGCTGAGCTTCTCCGCCCCAAGA
>JASLPY010000030.1 GCA_030744755.1 Kiritimatiellia bacterium
TACCTAAACCGCCATTTTTCGTGGGGTCAATGTTTCGGAATCTCTCTGTTTCTTCCTCCTGCCTGCTGACCCCTGTTGTCTTTTGCGGGGTAAAGAGATTCTTCCACCTCAGTTTCTGCCAGCTATCATTGATCGAAATCACTACGGTAATGGCTCTTCTGAGCTACATACAAGAATCCTCGGTCTTGAAACACCTCCTCTTCAAGCCTATCATTTGAACATCAAGCGTGTTTAACGGCTAATTGAGTTGTATATAAGTGATAAGACAAAAAGCAAATTCCTGTCAGTTGAAACACAACATGAACATGATCACCGGATGCTCCCTGCTTTTTGCGGTGGGTTCGTGCGCGGCGCTTGCCGCCGAATCCGACGCAACCACCCTCACGGGCGGAGGCTGGATTATTGAAGCGCAAGGCGACCGCGGCCGACAGATGGGTCGTACGGCTACAACTCCGTACCTGCTTTCAGCACATCGAGATAGGCAGCGTAGATGAAGACACGATCACGCTTCTTCCCCGAATTCTCGACGAGCACACCGGTGTCTTCTAGCGTCTGGATTGCCTTCGTGGCTGTGGGACGCGTCGTCTCGAGAAGCTCAACGGCACGTGCGATGGTCAGCATCGGGTGCTGGGGGAGCAGTTCGAACAGTCGCGCTGCCATCATCGAGCCTGCAGGCGCTGACAGCACAGCCGCGCGGTCTGTTGTGACGAGGTCGAACAGCTCACGGGCACTGTCAACGGCTTCTTCGGCGATGGTCCCCACGCCCTCAAGGAAGTAGGCAATCCAACCCTCCCAATCACCTTCGGTGCGGACGGCTGAGAGCCTACGGTAGTACTCATCCCGATGCCGTTTGAAGAACAGGCTCAGGTAGAGCAGCGGCGCAGACAGGAGCCCCCAGTGCTCAAGGAGGAGAGCGATCAAGAGGCGGCCGACCCGGCCGTTGCCATCGAGATAGGGATGGATACTCTCGAACTGCACATGCAGCAGTCCGGTGCGGATCAGAGGCGCGAGATCATCCGGGGCATGCAGGTAGTTCTCCAACCCCGAGAGGGTATCCTGGACTCGGTGAGGAGGAGGCGGGACGAAGGCCGCATTGCCCGGACGCGTTCCTCCGATCCAATTCTGGCTGCGCCTGATCTCGCCCGGCAGCCGATCTGCCCCACGCGCTCCGGCCATCAGGCGCGCATGAGCCTGGTTGAGCAGTCGCATGGACAGGGGGAGCCCGCCTTCCCGCGCCACCTCAGAACGAGCGAAAGTGAGGGCGTCCAGGTAGTTGCAGATCTCTTGCACGTCACCGCTGTCGTCGGCTGAGTCCTCTCCAGCTGCTTCGTATGCCAGCAGATCGATGAGGGTGGCCTGCGTGCCCTCGATCTGCGAGGAGACGACGGCTTCCTTCCGCACGAAACCATAGATGAACCACTCCAGAGACGGCACCATCGCTGCCGCCAACTCAAGCCGGCGCAGACCTTCCTCGGCTGTTCGCAGCAGTACCCCATGCTCAGAGCCTAGAGTGAGGGGCGGGTTCACAGGAGGCAGTGGATACGGGATGAAAGCCGCTACCTCTTCACCGGCAACCGCTGTATGCTCGTACTCACCCGTTGTGCGTTTCATCGCCGTCTCCGTTGCTACGAAGACATTCTTTATCAACGGGTCGCGCAAGTAAAGGATTCTTTCTTTTCGACGCGGGGGATGCAAGGATTCCTGCGCCGGGACTCACCCCACTTGGACTCAGGGAGCAGTACCTGTAGTGGGCATATCTGATTCATGCCCTGGTAGTGAGGTCATGCCCATCTAACGGGCCTTTCGTGATGGATTGTCCGAGCAATCTGAGTCGCCGGTGGGGGCTACGAAGAATGAAGGCTACGAAACGTCCAGATTTTGAACGGCCGGTTCACACCCCGAGAACGGGGCGGAAAACGGGGTTATCAGGCATCGTGCCGGAATGTTCACGCGGCCTGAAGCACGTCCTCAATTGCCTCAATACACCGCAACCACCGGGGCAGGTGGTGCCAACTGGATAGCGAATGGGGTGCCAAAGGCGAGTTCGAACCAACGGCTGGCTCAAGGATCAACACTGAGAAGAGAGGTACCCTCTCTGGCTAAGCAGGCCTGTACCGTGTTCCTTTGCCTTTCCGCTCTTGGCGTAAGAGTCCTCGGGCAACTAGCTTTCGAAAGTGAAGTTTTACGGTGTTGCGGTTTGCATCGGTGAGTGCCACAGCGTCGCGAACAGTCAAGTTGCCGCGGTCTCAAACACGATACCGACGCTCTTTCCGTTCTGATCGAACGCCTCAACGTTGTTTAATAGCTTCTTATACTCGCCCCGGTGCTGTGCATCTTTGGCGACATACTGCAAAAGGTGCTGATGCAGCTGCTTGATGTGATTCTCGTCCACTTGGATATTCGATATATGCATATTTCTCATATTCAGGCCATTCTCCATAATTGATGTTCATTTGGACTGACTCTATAATGGTCTGCTAAGCGTGAGCAGTACGTACATGGAGGCAGAGATGAGACAGACAGTAGAGATAGCAATTGTGGTTGTTGCATGCATGGCAATCGTTGGGAACGTGTTTGCGGAATGGAAACCGGTTGGCGACAAGATCAAGACACGCTGGGCGGCCAAGGTTACTCCCGACAACGCGTGGCAGGAGTACCCGCGTCCGCAGATGGTGCGCAAATCCTGGCAGAATCTGAACGGTCTCTGGGATTACAAGGTCCGCCCCAAGGACAAGTCACCAGAAGCGAAGGCACCTGAAGATTGGGCCGGCAAGATCCTGGTTCCTTTCTGCATAGAATCCAGCCTTTCCGGCGTGGGCCACATATTGCTACCGCACGAGGAACTCTGGTACCGCCGCGAAGTGACCGTCGCCAAAAAGAGCAATCGAGTCCTCCTGCATTTCGAAGCATTGGACTACGAATGTACGGCGTGGATCAATGGTAAGAGTGTCGGAAGCCACAAGGGCGGAAACAACCCGTTCACCTTTGATGCCACGGATGCCGTCAAAGACGGCAAGAACGAACTCGTGGTACGCGTGTGGGATGAGACCGTGGGCGTGCAGCTCTCCGGCAAACAGGTCAGGAGACCGGGAGGAATCTTCTATACACGCGTGTCCGGAATCTGGCAGACCGTCTGGCTGGAAACGGTGCCCGCAAAATACATCAAGCGCATCAAGATAGACACCGAGCATGATCCCGCGGTTATCAAGATCAGGACCACGGCGGCCGGTGAAAGTGTCAAAGCCGGAACCGTACAGGTAACAGCTTCCTTGGATGGGAAAGAAGTCGCGTCTGCGAAGGGCAGTCTCGACGAGACCGTTCTTAAGATCGCGAACGCGAAGCTATGGACGCCGTCGGAGCCCAACCTGTATGACCTGAAGGTCGACCTCCTGGACGGAGGAAAGGCCGTTGATACTGTGGACGCTTATGCAGGGATCCGCACGGTAGGGAAGGTGAAAGATGCCGCGGGTAATTGGCGTATGACACTCAATGGCGAAATGATATTCCATCTCGGCCCGCTCGACCAGGGTTGGTTCCCGGACGGTTTGCTGACTCCTGCATCCGATGAGGCCATGTTCTCCGACATCCGGTACCTCAAGGATGCCGGCTTCAATATGATAAGAAACCACATCAAGGTTTGCCCGCGCCGCTATTACTATCACTGCGATAAGACCGGCATGATGGTTTGGCAGGACCAGGTTTCGACCCGGTTCAAGGGCCCCGGTTGGACCAGGATGCGCCCGAACCCCAAGGATGGCGAATGGCCGGAAGAGGCGCACAAGCAGTTCATGGCTGAATTTAAAGAGATGATCGATGCTCTTTACAACGCGCCATGCATCGTGATGTGGATACCGTTTAACGAGGCGTGGGGGCAGCACAAGACGATGGAAATCGGAAAGTGGAACGTTGAATATGACCCAAGCCGCCTTGTGAACGTTGCCAGCGGCGGCAACTTCTGGCCCGTTGGCCATGTTGCCGATCATCACAGTTACCCGCACCCGGGTTTTCCGACGGGTGATCCGCGCTTCAATGACTACATCAAGATCGTCGGCGAATTCGGTGGCCATGGGTTCGTCGTGGACAAGAAGCATCTGTGGAACCCCAATGCCAAGAACTGGGGTTACGGAGGCCTGCCTAAGACCCGTGAAGAACTGGAAGGCCGCTACCTGGAATCCATAAAGCGCCTTAAAGATCTTGTCACAAAGGGCGTTGCGGGGGGTGTTTATACTCAAACAACGGACATAGAGGCCGAGGTAAATGGTTTGATCACATATGACCGCGAGGTGCCCAAGCTCTCTGCCAAGTTCCTGGCCGAAGCCCACAAGGGAGTTTACGAAACGGCAAAAGAGCAGCACAAGAAATAGAGCTGGCCTCTGGCCTGCTTTCTCAAAAAGGATCAGCCGAGACGGCCGATCTACTTGGAGGTAGTTCCACGATGAAACAGATTATCATTGCAGCAGCGATAGTTGTGATACCGGCGTTCATGTCTTCAGGAGAGCCGGCGAAGGTTGAGCTTGGGGTTGGGGACAAGGCCCCCCTGTTCCAGGCCAGGGATGATGCGGATAAGGACTTCGATTCGAGGGTTTACCTTGGAAAACAGAATCTCGTAGTCTATTTCTATCCGGCAGCAATGACGGGAGGCTGCACGGCACAGGCCTGTTCTTATAGCGCAGGCAAGAAGCAGTTCCAGGATCTCGATACGATAGTCGTCGCGCTGAGCGGCGATCCGGTCCAGAACCTGGCCTGGTTCAAACAGGCTCACGACTTGAAGATTCCGCTTCTCGCCGATCCCGATGGCTCGATCGCGAAAGCGTTCGGAGTTCCGTTTGGAAGGGGAGGGGAGATCGTTCGCAAAGTTGCCGGCAAGGATGAGAAACTTGTTCGCGGGGTGACAACCGCCCGCTGGACGTTCGTCATAGATAAGAAGGGCAAGATTGCCTACAAAAACACGAGCGTCCAGGCAGGCAAGGACAGCAAGGAAGTCCTGGCTTTCTTGGAGAAGCAGAAGAGGTGAGTGAGATGATGAAATCTGTTGCTGCCGTATGTGCATTGATTGTTGGGTGTTCATGTATTAGCGCTGCCGAAGATGCCCCCCGGGTTTGGCCTAAAGAGAAGGCATGGGAATGGTATGGCAAGATTGCACCCGTACGCGGAGTCAATTACGTTCCCAGCTCAGCTGTCAACATGCTTGAATGGTGGCAGAAGGAGACTTTCGACCCTGCAACTATTGACCGTGAATTGAAATGGGCCCACGAGTCCGGCTACAACAGCGTTCGATGTAACCTGTCTTTCGAAGTCTGGGAGATTGATCCGGCAGGTTTGAAAGAACGATTGGGCCGCTTCCTTGGCATCGCCGCAAAGCACGAGATAGGAGTCATGTTGTGCCTGTTCGATGACGTTAACTTCGCAAGGGCCAACCCGGTAGTGGGCAAACAGCCCCTTCCTGTCCCCGGGGTCCATAACAGCCGCTGGGTTCCAAGTCCGGCACCTGCGAAGGTGACCGACAAGGCGGCCTGGCCGGCGCTTGAAAAATACGTTAAGGACATCGTTGGCGAGTTCAAGCAGGACAAGCGTGTTCTCGTGTGGGATCTATATAACGAGCCGGGCAACGGTGGGCTGGGCAACAGGAGTGCTCCGCTCGTGAGGGCCACGTTCAAGTGGGCCAGGGCTATGAAACCGGTTCAGCCTTTGACGATGGGACCATGGAGAGGTCATGGCAGTGAGATGGCGAAGACAATGGCAGATCTGTCGGATGTAGTGAGCTATCACCACTACGGTGCCGCGCATGCCGTCGAACGCACCACCATGCTCTACAAGGAATACGGACGTCCGCTTTTCTGCACGGAGACCATTCGCCGTCTCCCCAACCAGGACTTCAAGGCCGTACTCCCAGTCTTCTCCAATCACCAGGTGAGCTGGTACAACTGGGGGCTGGTTGCAGGAAAGCAGCAAACTTATCTACCATGGGGAAAGAAGGGCCAGACGATAAAGGATCCATGGCACTGGGCCCTGCTCTGGCGGGATGGAAGGCCTTATGATCCAAAGGAGATCGAGCTCATACGGGGGTTCAAGTTCGAAAGCCCTGTCGGTGAAATCAATGCGGAGTGAGCGGGAGAACGTGCAGTTGCGTTAACCGGATGTGTATTCCAAGTAGGTGCCTATCTCCGAGAGGCACCCCGCGCGAAGCGCGGTCGTTGCAGCTCAGCTTGGCCGCTGAGGGAGGCACCTCTCGGAGATAGGTGCCTACTGGGAGCCCGACTCAAGGGAATCTACAAGGCTGGACAGATGAAGTCGCAAGCAGGGGGTTAGGGTGACAAAACGCCGATATATACCAATCGCAATTCTTCTGGCTGTTCTCACCCGCTATTCTTGCGCCGCCGAGCTTCCGCGGGCAAAGCCGGAAACGGTTGGCATGTCCGCGGGCAAGTTGGAGAAGGTCAAAAGCGAAGTTCAGAAGTTGGTCAACGATAGCAAGATTGCCGGGGCGATAACGATAGTGGCGCGCAAGGGCAGGATCGTTCATTTCGAAGCTCACGGAATGCGTGACATCGAAGAGAAGTCGCCCATTGCAAAAGATACGATCATGCGGATCTACTCGATGAGCAAGCCGATCACAACAGTGGCTGCGATGATCCTGTTTGAGCAAGGCAAACTGAAGTTGGATGACCCGGTTGAGAAATTCATTCCGGAGTTCAAAGGTCTGAAGGTGTATGACGCCAAGCAGCCGGTGGCGACAAGTCGCAAAATGACCGTACGGGACCTCATGCGGCATTCCTCCGGTCTAACGTACGGCATCTTCGGTAATTCACCCGTCGACCAGATGTATAGGAAGGCGAATATTCTGGGGTCGAGAGATTTGGCCGAGATGGCAGGCAAGCTGGGGAAGATTCCGCTGGACTATCAACCGGGAAGCAAATGGCAGTATAGTGTCTCTACCGACATGCTTGGCTACGTGGTTGAAAGGGCATCACATCATAAGCTGGATGCTTTCATGCAGAAACACATCTTCAATCCGCTGGATATGAAGGATACGGCTTTCTTTGTTCCAGGACCAAAGGTGAAGAGATTCGCTTCCTGCTACGGCCCTGAACTGCGAACGAAGGACAGTTATAGATCCAGCCGGTACCTGACGCGCCCAACTAACCTGTCCGGTGGAGGGGGGCTCGTTTCGACGGCGCGTGACTACATGCGGTTCTGCCAGATGTTGATCAACAAGGGAGAACTACAGGGCAAACGCCTGTTGAAGTCCGGGACCGTCGAGATGATGACAAAGAACCAGCTTCCGAAGGATATCTATTGCTGGGGTGTGGATGGGTCCGGATTCGGGCTGGGCTTCCAGGTAGTGATGAAGGATTGGGGTCTGTATGGGCACGTAGGTGAATACAACTGGGATGGCGCAGCCAGCACGCATTTCTGGATCTCACCGAAAGACGAACTGGTGGGCATTGCATTGACCCAGTTCATGCCGTTTTCAAAGCAATTGAAGGATGCGGTTAAGCCGCTGATATACGAGGCGATCGTGAAGTAGCGATTGGAACAGCAAAGGCAGAAGAGAGGAGAGCGAAGTATGAGGAAGGTATCGGTTCTTGCAGTCGGTCTAACACTTATCACCGTCTTGCCATCCATCATTTGGGCGGCCGACAAGCCGGAAGGGGCCATCGATCTGTTCGACGGCAAAAGCCTGGATGGGTGGGAACACTACCTGGTGAAACCCGAACTGAAGATCTCCGACGTATGGAGCGTTCGCGAAGGCTTGCTTGTCTGCAAGGGCGAACCCATGGGGTATATCGCTACGAAGAAGGAATACACCAACTACCGGTTGATTGTTGAATGGCGCTGGGGAGTAGGGACCTCGGGAGGAAACAGCGGCGTGCTGATGCGGATCACCGGGAAGCCCCAAGCCCTGCCGAAGTGCGCGGAGGCGCAGCTCCAGGATCGCAAAGCCGGCGATATTTATGGTTTCCACGGATTTAATGTGAAAGGCGAGGCAGCCCGGGCTATATCCGCCCAGAACGCGTTTGTCGGGAAGCTCTCGGGTGTGTCCAAAATGAAGGGCAACGAGAACAAACCTGGGGAGTGGAACAAGTACGAAATCACGCTCAAGGGCGGTGATCTTACTATTATGCTCAACGGTGAAAAGGTCAATGAAGCTACCGGTCTTGACGTTGTAGAAGGAAAGGTCGGACTGCAATCGGAAGGTGGCGAGGTCACTTTTCGTACGGTGCGGTTGATTCCTATTGATGGGAACTAGGGGACAGCCGAACCCCTGAAAATGCACCACCGGCGACTCGCAGATGACCATGTCTGAATCCTCACGGATTCAGCTACGGTAAGAGTTGGGTATCCCGTAGCTGAATTCGTTAGAATTCAGATCTCCCGCGAGCGTCGGCTCGCGGAAGCAGATGCGAGGCCGGGGTCTGTAACGAGGTAGTCTGCAACAACACAAGCAAGTCAAAGGGGGATATCAAATGCGGCTCAGGACAGTGGGCATATTGCTTCTGGCAGGTTTCTGTGCGATGGCAACGACCATCAAGGGAGCTACCGTTTCCATTAACAATTCGTTTTTGGATGTGAGCGTTGACGCGGACAAGAACGACCTCGTAATCAAGTCGGCAAGAACCGGTGAGTTCGTAATCTCAAAGGCTACTTTCTCCCTCAAGACAAAGTCTGCCGAGAAGAAGCAGGTAAACGACCCGGTTCTAGGCAAAGGTGCCGAGATCGTAGTCCAACACGAGAAGGGCTCCAGCACGTCGATACGCCTGTTTGATTCCAGTCCGTTCGCCCAGTTTCACACTTCCGTGCGCAACCCGGGCAAGGAACCATTGGATGTCGATTCCCTCGAGATTCTTGACATGAAGCTAGGGCTCGACGGCAGAAAGCTGATGAGTTATGGGACTGCAGGCCTGAAGCCGGTGTCCAGCGCTGCCGGGAGCTACGCGTTCCATGCCTTTGCAGATCCGGAGACGCGGAATGGCGTTGTCACGGCGTGGCTGACCCATGATGTGGGTGTCGGAGTATTCTTTCCGCGTTCCGATGGGGATGCTGCTGCGCTCAAAGCGCAACTGGATTTCGGCCTTCTCAGGGTTAAACCGGGTGAAACCCGTAATACGGACACGCTGCTCATCGGCTATTTCGACGATGCACGTCTGGGTCTGGAAGGATACGCGGATGCAGTGGCCGCCCATTACAAGATTAAGCTGAAGCCCAAGCCCGGTGTCTACTGCACCTGGTACCACAGTGGTGCATCCAGCGAGGGACAGATCGGGGAGAATACGGAGTTCGCGGAGAAGAACCTGAAGCCGTTCGGCCTGGACGTTATGCAGATCGACGACAAGTGGCAGGCCATACTGCCAAAGGGCTTCAAGCACGAAGGCAAGATCCCTACAACCGGCCCCATCAAGGTCTTCGTCGACACTAAGAGTAATTACTCGAAGGGTATGGCTCACACGGCAAAGAAGATTACCTCGCATGGCATGGTGGCGGGAATATGGTTCATGCCGTTTGCCGGCAATCTCAACAACCCCTATTTCGACAAGGAGATTTTTGCGAAGAACGCTGACGGCACACCCTTCCATGACAAACGCTGGTCGGGTACCTGCATTGATATGAGCAACCCCAGGGCACAGAAGTTCGTGCGCGAGAGGGTGAAGCGAATCTACGACTGGGGCTACCGCTATTTCAAGATCGACGGAATGCATACCGGGATTCCTTCGTACAACATCTACGTGCACACGGGTTACAAGAAGCAGAACATGGGCAAGGCCAAACTTCATGATCCGGATACGACCCTCGTGCAGGCATATCGAAAGGGACTGGAGGTATTGCGCGAAACCGCGCCGGACACTTTCGTTCTGGGCTGCAATGTGTCCCAGAACATGATCAGCATGGGGCCTGCTTTCGGTTTGATCGATGCGATGAGAATAGGGCCTGATAATGGAGGAGCGGGAGGAGGAAGCTGGGGGGCGGTGACCAAAGGCGCCTGGCACGGCAGCAACCTTTACTTCCTGAATGGCCGGATCTGGCACAACGACCCGGATCCGGTCTACGTGCGTGCAAGCAATCCCAGCGAAAAGGCGCGCTGGATGTGCTCATGGCTGGCTGTCTCCGGAGCGATGCACACATCAAGCGAACAGTATTCAAAGCTTCCCGCAGACAGGCTTGATCTCCTCAGACGCTGCCTGCCGGGGCACGGGTTGTCCGCCCGCCCGGTGGACTTGTTCGAGACCAACCAACCGCGTATCTGGCTTGTTCAGAACGACAGGATCAACGTTGTAGGGCTCTTTAACTGGAAGGAAAAGCAGAATGCCGAATTCGACTATGACATGGCGAAGCTGGGCTTGGATGGCAAGACAACCTATACGGCGTTCGATTTCTGGGCGAACAAGTTCGTTGGTCCAGTCCAGGGCACGATGAAACAAACACTGCCGGGTGGAACATGCCGCATCCTGGCACTCAAGCCCCAGGCGGATCACCCGCAGCTATTGAGCACATCCCGCCACATCACTCAGGGTCTCATCGACGTCCTAGACGAGAAATGGGATGCCGGCAAGAAGACGCTTTCCGGTAAGAGCCAGATCGTTGCCAGAGATCTGTATGAACTGCGTATAGCTTTGCCGTCCGGTGGATCGTGGAAAGCCAAAAGCGTTTCGGCCCAGGGCGCTGAGATCAAGATCGGTGAAGCGGCGGCAAATGGCTTGCGCGTGACGATCGATTCGCCTAAAGACACTGATGTTGCCTGGTCGTTGACGTTCTAACGAGGGTAGGGAGGATTGACACGTGTATTGTGCCAACATGCACAACGGGCACCGAGGCCGGTGCCCCTCCCGTCGTTGGACGTGCAACGCGCCAGGGAGGGTCCGCGGCCTCGCGGACCGCACATTAAAGCGGCTGTAGCGCCGAATTCCGGTACCTGTCCCGGATTATGTAATCCCGCCTTGTCCTCGCTACTTCAACAGGGCCTTGGCGCGTTTTGCAGTCTGCTGGTTACGCGTTGCCTTGGCAGCAGCTCCGAGGGCTTCGGTGACTGCGGGGGGGCGCGGTGCCCGGATCTTCTCGGCGATGCCGACTACCGCAGCAGCGGCTTCTTCCTTGAGTGCCGGATTCTCCAGGTGGGGCATAACGAGCGTTAGCGCCTCGACCGCGGGAACAGTCCCCAGTGCGGCGAGGAGGATCTTCTTCTCTTCGGTGCGTTTGGCCAGCGAGGATGCGTCTTTGAGTGCTGTGACTTTCTTGCCGACCGGAGCATCCTGTTCCTGGATCAGGCGGATATAGCCGCGTAGCGCAAGAATCTTGAAGGTTTCGCTTGGTGCATTTCTCGCGAGTTTGGCCAGGTCGGGCAAGGCGTCCGCGCTCGGCCATTCGAAGAGAGCTCGCAAGGCACTTTCGCGGATCTCACTGTTGGCGTCGGTGGAAGCTATACGAATTGCTTTGAGCGCGCTCTGCCCGCCGAACGCGCGCAGGATTCGCAGCAAGGCCTTCTTGGGCTCCAGGGGCGCTCCTGGTAGAGCTGCGAGAACTGCTTCAGTACAGGCAGGGTCGACCGCACGGGCCGCTATGGTGATTGTCTCGCCTTCCTTTGCCGTCTTGCTGTCCACCCTTCCTGCTACCTTGTAATCGATTTGAAGGCTCTTGAATGTGCTCGGAGCAGGATCGCCAAAGTTGTTGTTGGATGCCTCGATTTCCAGCTTTCCGTCACCGACCATCTTGAGGACCTTGCGTGTGACGTCCGCTTTCTTTCCCTTGGGCAGATCCCCGTACATCGCCTTGAGGATGACCACGTTGCCGGTTGCGATCTTGGCGCTGCGCATGCAAACACTGGTTACAGCTCGTTCGGCCGCCTGTATGTCATCAGCAGACTTGCCTTTCGCCAGCAGACCCAGTAGGGCCTGGAGCTGGTCAACGCCGCATAGCTTCCCCAGGGCCTTGATCGCGGCTACACGCACCTGTTCGGAGTCGGTCTGTGCCACCTTAATCAAAGTCGGGACCATGCCGGCAGTCTTGCGTTGCATAATCATGTTGATAGCCTGGGAACGGGCCTCTGGTTTTTGATCTTTCAGCATGACAGCAATAGCCGAATCGATTTCTTTGCCGGGCAGCCGCATCAACACTCTCTTTGCGGCAAGGGCAAGTTCCGCGTCGTCCTTGGTCATGAGTTTCATCAGTGTGCCGGCAGCGGCCGGGTTGCCCAGTTTTCTCAGGATGTTGACAGCCATGAGACGCGCTTTCTGTTCACCCTCCTCGGCCATTTGTATAGCTACGGGCAGGGCCTCGGGATCGCCACGTTCCGCCAGCGCCAGGAGCAGCTTAGCCTGCCGTTGTGGATCGGATTGCTTAAGCTCGGCCAGCAGGGCCTTGGCCGTCGCCGGCCCCGGGATCTCTCTCGCAGTACGCAGGCCGATACTGAAGATGTCTTTGTCTTTCGATTTCAGCTGCTCTGCCAGAAGCGGAATGCCTTCAGATTGCATGGCCAGGATAGCCCCGCGTATCGCTTCAAGGCTCTTCTGCTTGGAGACCTTTGCACTGCGTACTGCATTGTACAGGACCAGGGCTTCGGAAAAGTTCTTTTCGGAAAGACGTTTCTCTGCAGCCAGAATACAGCCTTCTGCAACTGCCGGTCGTACTTTCGCCGGTGCCTTGGTTAAGAGGGGAGGCAACGGCTTGACTGCTGCATCGCTCCCGATATGTCCCAGCGCAACGGCTGCAGCCGATGCGACATCGGCATCGGCGTCTGCCAGTTTGCCGGCGAGCACTGGAATTGCCTTTTCATCGCGTCTCACTCCGATCGAGTTGATCGTTCCTATCAACAGACGCCCCTTCAGCTTCCCGGCTGCTTCACGTAGAGCCGCGTCTGCGGCGGGGTCGGGAATTGCTTCGAGGGCAATCCGCGCCCAGGACGCCAGTTGTATATCCGCCAGCAGCGGAGCCAGAGCCGGCACGGCTTTTCCGTCGCCGTAAATGGCCAATCGTTTGCAGGTGATCGCCTTCTCTGAGGGAGGGGAATCCGATTGGAGAACTGCGATCAGATCGGCCTGTTTATACGCGGCTGCGGCCACGCAGTGAGCTGGCCTCAGTCCAAGTGCCATGGCCAGCAGCATCGCTGCCAGAGGGAATGTGAACCGTCTTATGATTGGAGTACTAAATGTCATCATCAATTCATCCTGTTGTTTATTGGGTGAAAATTACAGTTGGACGCATGCTAAATCCGCCAGGGTTCACGCAGTGCTTCAGAACGGAATCGATTGGCTTCGTCATCGTTTATGAACTCGCGTTTCGCCGGGTCATAGTGAACCTTACGATTGAGATACAGCGCGATGTTGGCCGCGTGGCAAGTGATATGGGCATGGCAGGCCGCATCGGCATTGGCCCGTGTCTGGCCCCGGGACTTGACAGCATCAAGGAAGTCGCGCACATGGAAGTTGGCCGGGTAACCGCCTATCTTGGCACCACGGTCAAGAAGCAGCTCAGGTGAGCTCGAAGCCATGTTGGCGTTATCCCCGGTCTCGACCCAATCGGTCTCACCTTCGAAGCGTACCGGGCATGAACCCATTGCCATCCATCCCTTGTTTCGCATGACCAGTTTCACGCCGTTGGCGTAGCGCGCATGCAACTCCCCGTTCACCGGTTCGTACTCGATAGGGGAGGTGTCATCGGCATCGTTTGCCCACTGGCAGAGGTCCACACAATGTGAGCCCCACTCCAGACATCCTCCGCCGGTAAGGCCACCACCCTTTTCAAAGCCAAACCCGTTACGTAGCAAGCCGTTGTTGAACGGACGCCAGGCAGCTGTTCCCAGATACATATCCCAATCGGCGACCTCCTTGTCCGGTTCGGGGTCCGCCTTTGCCCACCCACTCATCTTGGTTCCCAGCCCACCAGGATGTGCGTACACGGTCTGGAGCTTTCCCAGTCTTCCAAGGCGGGCCAGGTCGACCGCGTATCCGAAATTGGGAAGGCTGCGCCGCTGGGTTCCACACTGAAAGACACGGCCGGTGCGGCGGAACACGTCCGCAAGTATCAGGCTTTGAGAAATGTTCTTCGTGCAGGGTTTCTCGCAATACACATCCTTGCCGGCCTTGGCTGCAGTAATCGAGACCAGCGTGTGTGAGTTGGGTCCGGTCGCACACAACACCGCATCAATGTCTTCACGGGCTAGCAGGTCACGAAAATCGCGATACATCGAGCAGTCCTTGTTTCCATACTTGCTGTCAGCCCGGGCCTTGATGCTCTTGCGGCGAACTGCCTTGACATCGCAGATGGCAACAAACTGTACGTCCTCTTCCGCCAGGAAGCAGCCCAGGACATACGATCCCCGGTTCCCGATGCCGATACCGCCGAGTACTATTCGTTCGCTCGGGGGTACGCTGCCGTTCTTGCCCAGGGCCGATGCGGGAATGATTGTTGGAAACGCCAGCAGCGCTCCGGCTTTCGTTGCTTTCGTCAGAAACTTCCGCCGGGATAGTTCCGTTGCGGTTTTACGGCTATTGGATTTTCGAATCTGGTCCATAGGTGTACCTTTCTTTCTTTTACTGCGCGGGGGAGAACTTTCTCGCGCTCAAACTACTCTAATCATCAAAAGTCGAATTCTTAAGGAAACTGTGATTCACGTTCACGACCACCGAGCTCCCTGTTTCCGAGATGAACGTTACAGTTTCGTCGCCGAATGTCACATCTGTCACGCCGTCGAAATCTGGTGGTATGCCCGCGGCTCCCTGGATGAAGTTCACGGCGGTCGGGTTGTCGGCAGAAAGCTGAATTGCCGTCGGGAATCCCGCGTCGGTGATGTCATTGGGCGTGATCGATGCGCTCAGTCCATCGGCAAAATGTGAACAGGTTTCTTCCAGTCCCAGGCATCGGTTACGTCCATTCCACGGCGAACCGTACCGTCCCTTGTTGGAGATCCAGAAGACAGTGCCCGGCAAGATGGCTGCCTCCTTAAGCGAGAACCAGAGGTAGCCCCGGCTCGGGCAGACGGCAACGGTCCATGCGGGTGTCGCGGACGGTTTCTTGAGAAGCTGCAGCAGGTCCGTGAAGCCCGGGCGCTGAGGGAACCGCGAGCAATCCGCAGGAGCCGCATCCTTCCACATTACGGGCACCTTGGTCAGGTCGGTGAAGCGTGCGCCGATAGCCAGCGACTGGTATTCTGCATTGGCGGGATTGCTGAAGGTGCACGGAGGCGTCATGCCGAGCTCGAAATCGCTCACGGCAACCCGCAAGCTGCTCTCTTCTTCCGGTACAGCCAAAGTGCAGTGGTGCCCGATGGGCATGCGGCCTGAATAACCTTCGAGCGTGTGAGTCGTGTAGACGGCGTTCTGTCCATCGCGAAGGTGGATCTTCTTCGTGATCTTTCCCTTGCGGACGGTGGTCGGGAGTTGAAGCGTGAGCGTTGTGATACCAGCGTTTGTTGATTCGTCAACACGCTGCCACCTGGCTGATGCCGCTTCGCCATGCCCGGAATGCTGTTCCCCGTCGACTTCCTCCGCGTTGCCGCCGAATGGCATGCAGAAGAAGTCACCTCGCAAAGGTGCCAGAACGGGATCTGCGAAATCCGTCAGATCCTCATTCTGCCAAGGGCTGATGTAGTACGGCTGAATGCTCTTATCTGTATCAACATCAAACGTGACCGGCGCCATGTGGCCGCCGTTCTCGGTGATGAACAGGTCGACTTTGTCGCTTGCTACGCGCCAGCCGGGATGCGAATCGTCAACACTCAACATTCACCCACGCCCCGCTTTTTCCGGACTCCAACACTGCTTCGCAGATCTTCTGGGTTTCGAGCGCTTCACGGAATGTGGGGCTCACCGGTTTGCCCTCTTCAAGGCCCTGCAGGAAATCGGCAACCTGGTGCACAAAGCTATGCTCATATCCAATCTGCAGACCCGGCACCCACCACTTATCCATGTAAGGATGTTCACCGTCCGTGACATGAATGGAGCGCCAACCGCGCAGGTTGCTGTCATCCTTGTGGTCGAAGTACGAAAGCCTGTGGAGATCGTGGAGGTCCCAGGCAATTGACGCGTGCTCGCCGTTGATCTCGAACGTGTAAAGCGCCTTGTGGCCGCGAGCATAGCGCGTGGACTCAAATACGGCCAGTGACCCGTTGGCAAACCTGGCAAGAAAAGCGCAGGCATCGTCAATGCCGACCTTCTCGACTTGGCCGCTTATGTTGTGCATGCGTTCTTTGACAAAGGTCTCTGTCATGGCGCTTACTTTGTCGATGCTGCCGTTGAGCCAGATAGCCGTGTCTATGCAGTGAGCAAGCAGGTCGCCGGTCACACCGCTGCCGGCCTCATTGACATCCAGTCGCCAAAGGCCGGCGCCGCCCTGCGGCAGATCTTCGGCGATCGTCCAGTCCTGCAGGAACTGGGCGCGGTAATGATAGATCTTCCCCAGCCTGCCTTCGTCAATCAATTGCTTGGCCATGGTCACGGCAGGAACGCGCCTGTAGTTGTACCACACGATGTTGGGCACACCGGCTTCCTCGACCGCAGCCACCATTTGTTCGCCCTCAGCCACGTTCATGGCCAGCGGCTTCTCGCAAAGAATCATTTTACCGGCTTTGGCCGCAGCAATGGCGATTTCGCAGTGAAAGTTGTTCTGCGTGCAGATATCGATCGCATCGATATCGTCGCGTTCGAGCAGTTTCCTCCAATCGGTCTCTACTGACTCGTATCCCCACTTCTCGGCAAACGCCTTGACGTTTTCCTCGTTGCGGCCGCAGGCGGCCTTAAGGACGGGTTGGTGAGCGATGTCAAAGAAATTGCCTACCGTGCGATAGGCATTGGAATGTGCCCGGCCCATGAAACCGTAACCAATCACGCCGACGTTGAGTGTCTTCATAGTTTCTCCTTCAGTTTTAACCACGGATTGCGCGGATTACACGGACATAGATTGTTGCTGTGCCGCAACTTCCCCGATATCCGCGCCCATCCGCGGTCAGTTCTTCGTCTTTATAGAACTTTTGACAGTCGCAAAAACCGTTTATGCTTCCTGCCAACCGTGAGCGTCGCGCACGGCGATCATGGCCCCAAGCACATCGTTCCAAGTCTGTGGAGCCATCATGATCTCGTTCGAGAACATACAGCCATCCCAACAAAGGTGGCGAATCGCTTTTGTCGGCTCGCCGTCATCTCCTCTCAGCCAGTATCCTGCGTGGTGCGGAATGTTCAGTTTGCCGTTGGGGTCGGTCGGCAGGCAGTGTTTGCCCGTCTTGTCGTGCGAACCCTGGCCCTTGACAGTGCCGTCGTTCTGCGCCACATGGAAGTCCGTGGTCCAGGGACGGAGCGCTGTCGCCAGTTGATTGTAGGCCGCCTCAAAGGCAGGCTTGTCATTCCAGTCGAAGTCCGGAGGGAGAAGTGCGTCGTCGGGCGCGTTGTAGCCGAGCATATACAACATGCTGTGCGCCATGTCGGCCTGGAACCCGAGTGTCTGCGGACGGTCCACGGCCTCGAGGAGCTTGACCATTTCCTTCCAGCTGTGCATGCCGCCCCAGCAAATTTCGCCCTCGGCCGCCAGGCGCTCGCCGTGCTCTTCGGCCACGTCGCAGGCGCGACGGAACGTGTCAGCGATAAGAGCCGTGTTCCCCTCGGGGTCCTGGGCCCACGTGGCAGGATCTATGCAGGAATCGATGCGGATGATCCCGGTCGGCCGTACGCCCAGCTCTCGCAGCTTCTTGCCGATACCGCAGGCTTTCTTGACCTGCGTGACGAACCCAGCCCGTTCGGTTTCATCGCCCGTGGTCGCGTTGCCCCACACCGGCGCCACCAGCGACCCGGCATCCAGGTTCTTCGCGCGAAGGTTCTCGGCAAGCTGCTCCAGATCAGCGTCCGTCGAGTCGATGTCGACGTGTGGCGACATCAGGAACAGGTCGACACCGTCAAACTTGACGCCATCCACCTCGGCTGCCGCGGTCATTTCAATCATCTGGTTCAGTTCAATTATCGGTTCGGGCGTGTCGGGCCCTTTGCCTACCACGCCCGGCCATGTTGCATTGTGCAGTTTGGGATAGTTGTTTTGACTCTCGGTCATGTCTACACCTCCTTTGATGATGTTACGAAATGCTGCCGTCCGGCATGTTGTCGTGCGCGTCCGGCCCAAAATGCTTCAGTATTACGATCGGGTCTGTGTCGCTGGGGTTCGTGATTGTCACACCTTCCTTTGCTGCGGATTCAGAAACAAAGAACTCGTCGTTCGTCAGCTGGCCGAAACGAATCAACGCCGGCGTTTCGATGTCCCAAATGCCCATCTTACCGTGGCCCTGCATTACGATCAACCCGTAAGCGCCACCGTCCTTGATGGTTGCCGTGCTGCCGGGCAGTACGGTCAGTTCCTTCGCACTGAAGTCCGGCGAGAGATAGCAGATCCATCGCTCTTCATATCCCTGCGCCTGCATCTGTGCCATGTCCTCCACGGGAATTGGTGCCATGAAGTGCTTTGCCTTGAACTCGGGGTCCACGTTTTGTTCCCAGTCGATCACATCAATGAGGTAGTCGAAGTTGCCCTTCTCGCTCTCGGGTGTGTCCTTCCAGAGTAATTCTTCGGGGATTACCAGGTCACCCGTCAGCGATTCATACATCGCGAAGACATCGGATGCTTTCTGCGGTTCGTAGGTGCAGAGACTTCCCGGTGCGTGAAGCACTCCCGGCGGCACGTTCCATCCTGTGCCCGGCCTGAGTTGGTAGGCTGCGGACAGATCGCTGATGCAATTGTCGCCCTTTGTGAAGTTCTCCAGTGCTTCCTTGACCTGTCCTTTTGTTACTCCCGGTGTAAGACCGAAGAAGGTATATGGGAAGTCGCCGCCATGATTGTTGGCCTGGGGAGGGAAGTAGTATGCCTCGGGCTTGCCAAGAGTGTTCACGCGAGCAGCATGTTCGTCGTCGTGATGGATGTGGAGGGGGAGAGCGGCCTGGTTATCAAAGAACTTCGAATACATTGGCCAGCGTTGATGAGCATCCCAGAGCTTGTCCCCTATGAGTTGCCCTTTCAGCTCCGACACCGCATCCCGCAGCAGCACGGTCTCAGCCTTGCCGTTATCCTCGACGACGATGTGGCTCAATCCCTCGTTCTTGCTGGTCAACGGACCATTGTCGGCCGGGGTTGTCGATGAGAACCATCGCTCGTCTATCCCGCCCCGGTTTCCGCCGAGGGCGTAGTAGTCGTCCGGGTGCAGTTTGATGCGCCGTCCCGGTACGCAGAAAACACGCGGCACCCATGTGGGGGTGAGTCGCGCGATCCCGTTGCCTTGCTCTAAAGCCCGTTCCGCAATTGCCTTACTACTCACTGTTGCCTCCTCGCTATTTCGCAGATTTCAATTGATTTTCAAAGTAAACAGGGCCACCCCATTTGCCGGTTACTACAATGTCAAGATCACCATCACCGTCCATGTCAACCACGGGGATGTTCAGGCCGGCGCCGATACCCTTGTTCAGCGAAATAGTGTGTTTCTGCCAGAGAGGCGTTTTTCCGGGCATGAACTCATACCAATAGAGACATACAGGATCTTTCGCCCCGGGATCGCCACCGTTATGTGCGAGGAACCTCTTTCCGGTAACCAGGTCAAGGTCACCGTCTTCATCAAGGTCCGCCAGCGTGAGGCTGTGAGCCTGCGACCAACTGTCGTCGATTGTGTGCTGCTTCCACCCTGATTTGCCAGTCCCGTTGTCAATCTGCTGGTACCAGAATATTCCGTGGCGGTGTGCGGAGCTGGTAATGATGTCGTTGAGCTTGTCACTGTTCACGTCGAGAACCAGAATCTGTGGAGTGTGGTCTTTCTTGCCATTCTTGCCGCCCAGGGACAACGGGTGTTCCTTCCAGGTTCCTTTGCGAGGATCTGCAGGGGCTTCGTACCATGCCCCTGGCCGAAGAATGTCCGCGCGCCCATCCCCGTTGACGTCACCAACGCCTGCACCGAAAGTGTGTTTCTTCGCCGATACGAGGTGCTTGATGATCCCGCGCTTTCCGTCAGGCAGCGTTCCTGCTTCGAACCAGACGGTTTCCCTGGTGTGAGGGACTATTTCGAGGCGTTTCCCATCGTTGTCTACATCAAAGAGGTCTCCGCACTCGAAGTTGTCCTTTACCTCGACAATTGTTTCGGGCCATTCGCCGCCATCTTTTCCCGTGTTGCGAAACCATGCAATCGCCTTCTCGTGCCACCCGACATAGACAACATCGAGCAGGCCGTCACCGTCGGCATCAATGGGCGCGTTCATGAAGTCATGCATGTAGCCCTTGCCCTTGCCGTCAACCTTGCCCTTGAGCGTACGGACTTTTACCTTCTTCCATTCCGGGGCAAGGTAGAGGTAGGGCCCCGCAATGATGTCGAGCTTGCCGTCGTTGTTGAAATCGCCGACCTCGCACGCTTCGCTCCTGTAGCTGCCTACGCGGTGCATGGTAAACGATACGGCCGTCTCTTTTTCCTGGGGTGCGGCGCGAAGAGCTGCCACACAGCTAAGCATCATCGCTATACACAGGATTGAGATGCTTGGATTGAATCCAGACTTCTGTTTCATCATCATCTCCTCGCTGTTGGTTAAGCAGCCTAAGCGTGAATCTTTGCATTGCCGTGGCCCCATGTCCAGGCATGCGCAGATTTTCATTTTCCGATGGGCCTGATCTCCATCCTTTTCAGGACGATCTCCATGCCCTTGAATTTGTTGCCGCCGTGAACCTGGATTCCGATCTTGCCTTTGCTTAACGTATTGTCTTTGCACTCGCCAACCTTTGTGCCGTTCAGCCATAGGGCAAGATTCTCGCCGTTGGCAATAACTCGTGCCTCATTCCAGTCATCGCGTTTTTCCAGCGATTCATCCAGGTTCTTTGTAATGAACATCTTGCCGGGGCAGTACAGAGTGCCGCTGAAAGCTACAGGCCGTTTGTACTTGAGGATGTCGTACTGGTAACCCTTGCCGCCGCTGTGCCGGAACCAGATCCCGCTGTTTGCAGGCCACTTCACGCGATAGGTGAAACGCAACTCGAAGCTGTCATATTCCTGCTCGGTCCACAGGTCGCCGCCCTTGCCCGTCGTTTGTGTGCCGACCAGGGCGCCATCCCTTACCTTAAAGACTGCGTCGCCCGTTTTGGTCCAGCCTGTGAGGTCCTTGCCGTTGAACAGTGAAATCCAGTCGGTGGGGTCAGATGTGTCGGCGGCGCGAAGGTCCAGCACGAAGCACAGTGTCACTGCTATGCATAAGATTGATATAGCAACATTGGATCTAGCACTGCGTTTCATCAACATCTCCTCGTTGTTGGCCCTCCGCACAGGCGGAGATTGGGTTCACTGTTTGAACAGCGTAGTCGCAAAGCATCATTCTGGGAATGGACATAACTGCACAAATAATGGACATTCCTGCAATTTGTCAATACTGTAGTGCCATGTCTAAACATGAACTGCATTTCATTTTCCAGGGGGACATACGTCCTGTCCTGGATCATTTCTCCCGTTTGCTGCAGGTACGTTTCTGTTTCCTGGCTCCGGACGGGAGGGAACTGCAGGTCGGTGAAGGCAAGTCTCATTGCCGGTATTGCAGTTTGGTCAGGAATCAGATGGGTCATGTAGACAAATGCCTTGCCTGTGATCACCAGGGGTGGCAGCGAGCGGCCAACTCGGGTGAGGCTGTATGGTACAAATGTCATGCCGGCTTGACTGACGGCTGCATGGCTGTTCGAAGCGGGGACAGGATTATCGGCTACATGATGATAGGACAATTCCGTAGCAGGAACACATGTCCGGCTTCGCTCAGGAAGAAATGGCAGGATGAGATCGGGAATGATGACTTACAAAAGGCCTTTCTCGAAACGCCGCTTTACAAGAGGCAACAAGTCCAGGATCTCATGGGGCTGTTCTCGGTACTCGTGGACTTCATCGTCTCACAGAGATTGATTTCAGTGCGGGGCCCTAATCCCATCGAGCCCCTCCTGAGGTACATGTCCGAGCATCCGGATCAGACGCTGACGACCTCTGAAGCTGCGCGCCTGCTGCATCGCAGCACCTCAAGCTTGTCGCATGTGTTTAAACAGACGGTGAACAAGAGCTTCCTCCAGTACCAGATTGATATGAAACTGGACATAGCGGATGAACTCTTCAAGACGCGCGATGGAATTACTGTCAGGGAGGCAGCGTTCGAACTGGGCTTCAAGGACCCGTATTACTTCTCGCGCCTTTACAAGAAGCATCGAGGGTATCCTCCAAGTAAGGCTGTCGGATATAGGTAGGGGCTGTTTCCGGGACCTCTCCATGGTTTTGGTGCTTTCACGAACAACATGGACGGAGTTTGGCTCGATTTGCACTACGGACGCCGAGGCCGGCGTCCCTCCCGCCGTTGGACGTGACTTTTGCATGGGGAAGGGAGGGTCCGCGGCCTCGCGGACCGCACATTGAAGTGCTTCTGTTGCCAAACTCAGGTACCTGTCCCCACGTATGTCCCCACGTACGCTGATTCCGGTCTTGCATATGGCAATTCCTGTTTTGGCTATGGCGCGTTGGTGGCTCTTCCCTTTAAGATAGCGCGTTTCATAGAACCATCTGAACCAATATGGGAGAGCCTAAATGAACAAGAAGTCGCAGGGTTTGATCTTAAGTGCTGTACTGGCCCTTCTACTGGTGGCGGTTGCCGCAAAGGCCGGCGGGTACAAGATCAACCCGAATCCTCCCACCGACGGGCTTGTAGGTTCTAACTACACGCCGGCCTACGCTGTCAACCAGGTACAGTTATGGCATGACTTTCGCGCTGATGTTATCGAAAAGGAACTCGCCGCCGCGAAGAAGTACTTTGGCGTCTCGACCCTGCGCGTCTACCTGCACAACATCAACTTCGACGAGGACAGAAAGAACTTCATGTCCAACATCGAGAAGTTCCTGGTGATCTGTGAAAAACACGGCATTCGTCCCGGCTTCGTCTTCTTCGACGGCTGCCACCGGCACGAGGGGATCTTCCTGGATAAGCCGACCGAACCGGTTTACGGCTATCACAACAGCCGATGGGCGCAATGCCCCCAGGAGCGTGACATCGATCAGGAGAATCTTGAGAAGTTCAAACCGTACGTTCAGGAGATCATCAAGCCTTACCGTGCGGACAAGCGTGTGCTTTTCTGGGAGATCCACAACGAACCGCCGAAGGGCAATGAATATCGCGACAAGCTCAAGCGTGCCGGCTATAAGTGGGCAAAAGAACTCGAGCCAATCCAGCCTGTCCTTAACTGCGAGCACAACGGCGGCTGGGGCGATTGTGAAGTTACCGACATTGTCGATTCTCACGTCTACAACAACGCATGGGGATTCTGGGACGGTTTCTCGAAGCAGAATCCTGAAAAGGGATGCGTCTTCACGGAGGCCGGAGCACGTTGGAAAGCGACACGACGAATCCACGGTGGACCAACCGATGTCATATCCTGGCTTGAGAAGCGTCGCGCCAGCGGTCAATCGACGCCTGGCGTCTATCTCTGCTGGGAACTGATGGTCGGCAACTCCAACTGCCGCTGGCACTGGGTGGACAACGGCCATAAGAATGGCAACCCCGATCCCGAGCCTGAAATCCCGTGGTGCGGACTTATGTGGCCGGATGCGACACCTGTTTCGCTTGCAGAGGCCGAGGCGGTCAAGCGTTACGTCACCGGCAAGTCGGAGGCGCTCCTTCTCGAGTATTTCGAGAGCGGTTCCAAGGGCTGGAAGCCCTATGGCACTAAGCACATGGGATCCAATCATGGCCTCTACGTCGGGCACGGGCAGAAGGCTGTTGCCGGCAATCCGAAATGGAAAGATTATATAGTTGAAGGCAAGGCCCTGCTCAAGATCCACTGGTTGAAAGGAAAACAGCCGGATTACGCCGACGAAAAGGGTGATCCCACCGCGGGCTTGCTGGTCAGAGTGAACGAACCGGGCGATGCCTTTGAAGAAGTGCGCTGCTATACCGTTTCCCACACCGGCCCGAAGTTGATGCTCGGCAAGTTCTATAACAAGGAATGGAAAGAGCTGGCCGCGTATGATCTCACCAGGCTCAAAACGAAATCGCGCTTGAATGAGTGGAATGGAATTCGCGTTGAGGCGATTGGCCCCAGGATACGCGTATGGTTCAACCGCACGCACGGCGACCCGGAAAAGGGCCTTCGGATCGACTACACCGACAAAGAAGACCCGATCCTCTCCGGGGCCATCGGCGTTGCCTCCTGGAAGACAACCGCCCTGTTCGACGATATTGTGGTGCTGCCGGTGGGAAAAGAGTAGGCAAGGGGAATATCAGTGGAGAGACACCGGCTTGGCGCCGGCGGCATGCCTCTCGGAGATAGGCATGTACTCCAGAAGTAGGGACCTATCTCCGAGAGGTCCCTCCCCTTAACCGCTGGCCGCCCCTGCTTCATGTGTCGTCGGAATGATAGAATTGTGTTACCATCCCTATGATAGACATGAAGCTAACAAGAGACAATTTCACGTTCCTGTTCGGCCTGTGCTTGCTTATCAGCACCTGCACCACGACCGCCGAGACAGTGCTGGACTTTCAGATGCGCGACAGCTATCTTCCGGCCGTGCCGGTCCTGGTGCGAATGAACCTTCGAGATGAATCGGGTCGGGTCCGTCGCGATATCTGGGACGCCGTGGCCGAGATCAGCGTC
The DNA here is from genome assembly GCA_030744755.1 of Kiritimatiellia bacterium. Taxonomy (GTDB): domain Bacteria; phylum Verrucomicrobiota; class Kiritimatiellia; order UBA8416; family JADHWI01; genus JASLPY01. The sequence continues at coordinate 24,601 of JASLPY010000030.1, forward strand.
GATGACGCCAATGTTACGGTTTCCCCGGAGAGCTTCGCCCTGCGCAACGGGGTGGGCAGCGGTCTTATCACTTTTTCGGGCGGCAGCAACATGGCTGTCACCGTAACGGTAGGCACACAGGAGGTGAGTAGGGCACTTGTGACCCTGGTCGACGCGCCTATGACAAATGTAGCCGGCACACTGCCGGGTACGAATACCTCTTGGACCGGTGTTGTTCATGTCACCGGCGACGTTCTTGTCGATACAAACCACACGTTGACCATTGATCCCGGTACACTGGTGTTGCTGGATGCAGAGCCCAGTGGTACCAACGGCGTGGATATTGACGTGAGAGGGACCATCAACAGCCTCGGGACGGCCACGCAGCCTGTAACCTTTACCGCGTTCGACACCTCACAGGAATGGGGTGAGATCCATCATGACGATGCCTCTCCGTCACTATATCGCCACACCGCGATAACGCGCGGAGGAAACGCGCCGGGTGGCGGGCATACCGGGAGCGGTCCGGCGCTGCGTGTGAGTGGTTCTTCGATCGTCTTCGAGGATTGCACTATCAGCGATCTTGCGGGGAAGATCATGCAAGCTTCATCGGGATCGGACCTGACTTTTACGAATTGCCACCTCGCGCGAGCTGTTATGGGCCCGGAAATCAATGACACGGCCGCCCTGGTCGTTAACACGTGGATTACTAAAATGAACGGGGTCGACGACAACGACGGGATGTACTGTCACAGTCAAGAGGAAGGCCAGACCATCCTTTTTAGAGGCGGAGTCGTCGCCGACGGTGATGACGATGCCATCGACACGCTACGCGCTGAGGTAACGGTGGAGGATTACATTATCCGCGATTTCTTTGACAAAGGCGTGACGGTTTTTGGTGCGGAGGTAACTCTGAACCGGGTGCTCATCACAGACAACGGGATCGGTGTCTCCGCCAAGCAAACGGATTACGGTACGGCCCGGGTCAACATCTCGTCGGCAACCATCGAAGGGAACGACGTGGGCATCCAGGCTGAAGACAAGTACGGGGAGCCGAACGTCACGATTCTCTTCTTCATTACGAACTCAATCATTGAAGCGGACAATACCGGCTCTGACCCGGTGCACACGGACTACGATCCGACCAACATAGTAATCCACTACTCCAATGTCGGCGAGCCCTGGCCCGGAACCGGCAACATCTCCTCTGACCCGATGTTCATAAACGGTGGGGAACAGAACTACCGCTTTCAGGCGCTTTCACCGTGCGTTGACGCCGGCACGAATGTGGCCGGACTGGCCGGACTGCTGGACCTTGATGGCAATCTTCGGCTACTCGGCGAAAGGATAGATATGGGTGCTTACGAACAGAGTGCCCTGGTCTGTGATTTCGTCGCAAGTCCGCGTGAAGGTGAGGCACCGCTGGAGTCCGTCCTGACGGCAACCATAGGCGGCACCAATACCGCTGCACCGGTCTACTGCTGGGATCTTGATGATGACGGTGTCTACGAGCTCAAGGGTCCCGGGTATGCGGTTGTAACCAACACGTATACTGACCTGGGTTTCTACGCGGTGGCACTCGTGGTGAGCAATGCCGCGGGCGAGTCGGCAATGATGGCAAAGGACGACTACATTCAAGTGACTGTCACTGTCATCGCAACATACGTCTCGCCTACGGGTTCGAACTTGTACCCATATGCAAGCTGGGAGACAGCGGCTCGAAGCATCCAGGATGCGGTAGATGCATCCAAAGGCCTGGTTTTCGTCACTAACGGAACCTACGTCCTGGACTCCCAGGTGACGATATCCGACACCGTAACCGTGAGGAGCGTCAACGGTCCCGGTGTTACCTTTGTTGATGGCAACCAGTCCACGAGATGTTTCTACCTTGAGCATGCTGAGGCGGTGCTCGATGGTTTCACCGTAAGAAATGGGTACTCGACCACCGGTTCGGGTATTTCCCTGTCAGGCGGAGGATCGGTGATTAACTGCACGGTTGTGAGCAATACCGCGGGCCCCGGAACAAGCAGCAGCATGGACGCTGGTGGAATCAGGTGTGACGGTGGGGGAATGGTCTCAAACTGTATCGTTTATGGTAATAGTGCAGGCGATGACGGGGGAGGGATCTACTGCCTGGGTGGCGGCGAGGTGCGTGGCTGCGTGGTAAGAGACAATCTCACGGGAGACAAGGGCGGAGGCATCTACTGTAAGGGTGGCGGCACGGTTGAGAATTCCACTCTCTACGGAAATACTGCGGCGAGTGCTACCAAGGGGACGGGAGGAGGCGTCTACAACGACGGTGGCTACGTTGTGAACAGCATCATCTATTCAAATACGGCCAACCTTGGAAGCGACAACTACCACATCGCCGGAGGCGGAACTTATTCGCACTGCTGCAGTGATTCCGCCGCGTCCGCCGACAGCATCACCAACGCCCCCATGTTCGTTGATGCCGCTGCAAATTACTTCAGGCTGCAGCCGGTTTCCAAGTGCATAGATGCCGGAACGAACATTGCCGGTGTTGTTGTTGATATTGCCGGTACCCCGAGGCCGCTTGATGGAGATACGAACGGTGTTGTTGCCCTCGACATAGGAGCCTATGAATACCTGCATCCGGATGCCGATAGCGATGGTGATGGCAGCACGGACGGGGATGAAGCCATCGCGGGCACAGGAATGCTCGACGAGAGTGACTACCTGCACGTGAGCAGCGTGAAGGGTTCGGATTCAGGCGCCGTAGAGATAACTTGGGATGGTAACGAAGGAAGACTATACAAGGTCTACACCACGACCGACCTCCTTCCTCCGGCCTGGTCCAACGTCTTCAACTTGAGCGGCGCCGACGGAATCCTCACCTACACCAACCCAGCCCCCGAAGCCAACCTTCTCTACATACGAATAGGCGTTGAGGAGGAGTAGGATGCCGGCGGGAGTCTGTTCACGTGAATGCAAGGGCCACCGGGTACGTACCGGCAGGTACAAAGAGGGGCAATCTCACATGAAAATGCGCGCGGTTCTATTCTCTATTCTCACCCTGCTCACAGCCTCGCCGGTTTTGTCGGCAGATGCTGTCAGCGATGTTCTTGAGAAATCAGGTGTCACAGGAGGATTGATAATACAGATTGGTATCGATGATCCCGGGGATTTGGCCGGCCTGCTTGTAGATGAGAACTGCGTAGTCCAGGTCCTGGATAAGGACGCCAAGAAGGTTGAGGGGGCCAAGGCAGTTCTGAAGACTGAAGGTCTTTATGGTCGAATCACGGTTGGCTTGTTTGACGGCGAGCATCTTCCCTATGTGGATAACCTCGTAAACGTGATATTGGCAAGTGGCAAGCCAGCCCGAGCCGATGGTTCAAATCGGCCAGGGTGGCAGGTTGCAGGTGATGAGATTGCCCGTGTACTCGCTCCGAGAGGAGTGGCCATTGTTGCAGGGAAAACCGATACTCGGCATTTGAAACTCGTCGCTCGCTCGCAGGTTCGCCTTGAAGGCTGGACTCTGCTCGAGAAGGCTATTCCTCCGGAGATTGACGATTGGACCCATTATCTCTACGGCCCTGAGAACAACGCAGTTTCTAAAGATGTGGAAGTCGGCATCTCGCGCAACCTGCAGTGGATAATGCCTCCGAGCTGGGGCAGGCACCATAACCTGGTTCCCAGTATGAGCGTTATGGTGTCGGGCGGAGGGCGCATCTACTACATCGTAGACGAGGCGCCGATTGCCGTTAGGGGGCCCTCGGACAACTGGCAACTGGTTTGCCGGGATGCTTTCAACGGTCTCCTTCTCTGGAAGAAATCCATAGCGAACTGGGGATGGAAGAAGTGGTCGAAGCTGGAGGTCGGAGGCTCCATGCGCTTCAAGAGACCTGACCAGCTCTTCAGGCGCCTGGTTGCCGACGAGGATCGTATCTTTGTGACGCTTGGTTTCAATGAGCCGGTAACGGCTCTTGACGGCAAAAGCGGTGCAGTCGTCAGGGAATACAAGGGAACAGAAAACACTTCGACAATCCTGCACAGGGGCAATGCTCTATACCTGGCAAGAAACGTACTCGGAGAGAACCCCGGCAAAGATATCATGGCGGTAGATTGCGGGACGGGGAATGTTCTGTGGGAGCATAAAGGCTTCTCAGGAATCACGTCGCGTGGCGACGAACTCATGGCCTTCAGGGATACGTACCTGACCCTGGGAAAAGACAAGGTGTTCTTCTTCGATAACGAAGATGTTGTGGCGCTTGACGTTGAGACGGGTAACGAAAGCTGGCGAAGCCCGCGTCCAATGATGGAGAAGGGAGTGTTAGGACAAAACAAGATGGTGTTCAGGAACTACGCCACGCTGGTCCATCATGATGGGATAGTTTACCTGGGCCAGCTGTTACCATCGAAGACCAACCTGAACGGATGGCAGCAGAAGGACATGATGATCTGTGCCATGGATGAGAAAACGGGAAGGAAGATCTGGGAGCACAAGGGAATGTCGCTTGCCCATTTCACTCCGCCCGACCTGTTTGTGAACAACGGCATGGTCTGGACGATGAAGAAGAGCGACGTGTCGTTGGTTGGGTTGGACGCGAAAACAGGCAAAGTTAGGAAAGAATACCCGGCAAAGGAGATTCTTGTTGGTCACCACCACAGGTGCTACCGCAACAGGGCCAGCAAGAACCTGTACCTGTACGGCGAGGAAGGCATCGAATACATAGACTTCGAAACCGGTGACGTGGATGTGCATCACTGGCTGCGGGGCGCGTGTGCTTACGGTATTATGCCGGCCAACGGACTCATTTACCTCCCGACCCATGCTTGCGGGTGCCATGCAAACAAGAAGCTGCATGGGTTCATTGCGCTGGCGGATCGGAGGTCAGAGGTCGGAGGTCGGAGGACGGATGACAGAGGGAATGAGCCGACAAGGCTGATCAAAGGAGGAGCCTATTCTCAACGCCCAACGCCCAACGCACAACGCTCAACATCCAATGGGGCTGACTGGCCGATGTTCAGGGGGAATGTGCGGAGGAGTGGTTCTGTTAAGACAGAGCTCTCCGCTGACGTGAAGCAGGCATGGACCGTACAGCTGCAGGGCAGGGTGACACAACCTGTCGTAGTCGGCGATATGGTTTACGTAGCGGAGAAAGACTCTCACGCTGTTCATGCGCTGGCCGTCAAAGATGGCGAGAAAAGATGGCGTTTCATGGCTGATGGACGGATTGATTCGGCGCCTACCTGTCACAATGATTCAATTTTCTTTGGAACAAGGAGTGGATCGGTCTATTGCCTGCGTGCATCTGACGGAGAGTTGGCGTGGAGATTCAGAGTTGCCCCAACCTGCATGAAGCTGACGGCATACGGTCAACTCGAATCGGTCTGGCCCGTGCACGGTTCGGTGCTTGTTCAGAATGGGAAGCTGTATTGCACGGCAGGCAGGTCGGCAAACCTTGACTCAGGCATTCATTTCTACGAGCTGGACTGCGTCACAGGTAAGATCCTGAAACAGAAAGTGATATCAGCTGATAAGAAGGCAAAAGGCGAACTGGATGGAACCATTCTCGCGGACATCCTCTCCAGTGATGGCAGTGACGTTTTCATGCGCGGGACGAGCATCACTTCGGCTGCGAAGGGCAAGGGTGGTGGCTACCTGCGCCCGCAGGATGGCGGGCTGCTGGACAACACGCTTTTCATGAGTTCGTACAGATCCTATGGAGGCGTACAGGCTCAGCTACTGTCCTTCGATGATAAGGCGGCGTTCGGCCTTATGGCACAGAAGAAACTGATTGCTAAGTCATATCCCCACGGAATCCTCTCTGTCGGGAGCGGCTACGGGATATTCTCGGTCGACCTGGCCGCTCAAGGCGGTGCAGGGAAGGATAGACGGGGAAGCAAGTCCAAGAGCGAAAAAAAGAGCTTCAACAAGAAATGGCAACGGAAGATACCTGTCAGGGCCGACTCGATACTGCTGACTGATAACTTCGTGTGTTACGCCGGTGCGCCGGACATCGTAGACAGAAAGGACCCATGGGGGGCCTTCGAGGACCGAAAGGGCGGTGTTTTGCTTGTTGTCTCGAGGGAAGATGGAAAAACAGTGTGTGAACATAAGCTGGAGTCGGCTCCGGTATTTGACGGACTAAGCGCGGCACAAGGCATGTTGTTCGTGGCCCTGAAGAACGGTGAAGTACAGTGCTGGAAATAGTGAGAATTGGAGAAGGGTCACTCTTTCCTGGTAGGCATTAGTGCACTAAATCGCTGCGCCTCGCTCAGGATGAGCCTTCACCTACCGCTGTCCACGTGGCCTCTTCCAACTTCTGGAGACTGGGTACCCACAGGTTCTAATGCTCCAAATAACCAGTGGAACGTTCTGAAGAGGCAAGAAGGAAATGGAATCAGGGGTGGATGAGTTTATTTACAGTACAGGATAAGTTTCTTTAAAGCTCAACCTCCCTCTTGATGCTCCCTCTCTCCCGCGATATTGTAATTGAATAATATATACTAACAGGAAATGCTTTGCACTTCCGGAAAGAAATAACAATGGACAATCTAAACAGACGCGGATTTCTAAAAAGTCTTGGCCTGGTTTCAGCCGCCACCATAGCTTCGGAAACCTTATGGGCAGATGCGATATACAAGGGCAGCAGCATCGTTGAAAGAGATGCGGTAAGCCGCGGGCCCGCAGCGAAGTTGATCAACGGTAAAGCAATCCGCCCAGAGCACGAGATAAAGATCATACGGGATACAGACGTCCTGGTCGTTGGAGGAGGCTGCGCTGGTGTAGTTGCCGCATTATCAGCCGCGCGGGCAGGCGCAAAGGTTACCATCGTGGAGCGGTACGGCTGTTTCGGAGGATTATGGACCGGAGGCATGGTTTTAATTGTCCTGGCAACCCACTCCAACGAGAAGACGGGGCTTACCAAGTGCGTCAGAGGTATAGGCGATGAGATGCTTGAGAGGCTAAAGAAGATTCCCGGCGGGATTATCAACCAGGCACCGGGCAAACGCGATCCGACCAGTGATCCCGAAGCAACCAAATACATAATGGCGTGCATGCTGCGCGAAGCCGGAGTAGATATGCTGCTGCACAGCTGGGTGACTAATTCCATCATGGAAAAAGAGACGATCCGTGGCGCAATCTTTGAGAGCAAGTCGGGATGCCGCGCGATAACAGCCAAGGTAATCGTCGACACCACAGGCGACGGAGATGTTTATGCAGCGGCTGGAGCTGAACACGTCCGACACATTCATAAGATCGGGCTTGTCCACAGACTGGGCAATACCGACCGCATCAAGAGCAAGAAGCGTATGGGAGGGCCAACGCCCCATCCCAGTGTTAAGTGGGTGAACATGCAGGGCCCGCCGGGAGACTGCCTTGACGTCGAGGCGCTGACCAGATGCGACGTGGACGGCCGTGAGGCGATATGGAACAAGCTCAAGGCCCTCCAGGAACAGCCTGGCAACGAAAAACTGTTTCTACTCGACACGGCATCACAACTTGGCGTTCGCGCCTCACGTACGTTAAAGGGCAGGTACGAATTGAAAGAACGCGACTTCGGCAAAACATTCGAGGACACTGTGGGTGCAGGCGGAGCTTACTTTGGCATCAAAGTGATGTGCCAGATACCTTACGGGATACTTGTTCCGGAGAAGGTCGATAACATCCTGACCGCCGGGCGTTGCGTTGCGGCCGACAATTTGATGCTGAACTTTACGCGCCTGATCGGACCATGTCTTGTCACAGGTCAGGCTGCAGGTGCAGCGGCATATCTTGCAGCAGCACAGAAGACGAGCCCTCGCAACATAGCCGTCCCGAAACTCCAGGAACTCTTGAAGAAACAGGGGGCATTCCTGGGCTGATGAGTAACGGAACTCAAGAATCATCGCGGCTTCGAGTCAGCTACGTAACGCGTCTGCTCATACCGTTGATGATTGTGATAATCCTGGTGATCCGTCCAACATGGCTGCGGATATTTATTTCCTCGGTCAGTCCTTTCTTCAACATATCCACGGCTATTGCCACGCGGACAGCGACAGTGCCTTTCGTGGCGGGGCTTTCTATCCTGGTAATCTGCATATGCTGGAGACGGTGGTTTTGTCGATGGCTCTGCCCGTTGGGATTGGCATGCGAGCTTTGCGGACATGTTCGATCAGGGCAAACTTCACTTAACGCCATTCCCCGGATCGGCCGGCACCTGGCTGCAATCACAATAGGCGGAGCAATTGCATCCATTCCCTTTTTCCTGATGATCGATCCCATTGTCATCTTATTCGGAGCCTTCGGCATGTCCGGCACGGCTGGCTATATCTTTCTTGGAATCCTTGCAGTGGTGATCATCGCAAGCTTCATTCTTCCCGGGATCTGGTGCCGGAGAATCTGCCCTCTGGGCGGCATGCAGGAACTTCTGGCAACACCTGCAATCGGTATAAGACGCAGAACAAAAGAAGAAGCTCCCAATAAAAAAGAATCAGCGATGGCAAGAAGATCATTTTTGTCACTTGCCGCGGGGATTGCAGGCGGATTCGCCATACGATGGATTATATCTCCGGTTAGAAGGAGGTTACGTCCTCCTGGCGCAGTACCCGGTAACAGATTCAAAACACTTTGTGTCCGGTGCGGCAACTGCGTCCGAGTCTGTCCCTCACGAATCATTGCTCAGGACAGCAACTCACCAGACACAATTGGAATCCTTGCACCGAAAGTCAGTTTCGATTCCGATTACTGCAGACAGGACTGCAACCTGTGCGGTCAGGGTTGTCCGTCTGGTGCGATTAAGCCCCTGCCCCTGATAGAGAAGAACAAACGTAAAATCGGACTTGCCCGTATCGACGAGCCTTCCTGCAGGTTGGCATGGGATGCGAAATGTGATCTATGCATGTACGTATGCCCATGCGAAGCGATAGAGGAGGTCTTTAACAGGGACAAGTATCTCTACACGATCTCGATCAACCCTGAAAAATGCAATGGCTGCGGACACTGCAAGATCATCTGTCCGGAACATGCTATCTCCATGAAACCAGCATAATGCGGCTTGGAACAACTGGAAAACCTAGGAAGAACGTTGTACTCATGGAGAGAGGGGTAGTAGGAACAAATGATATACATCTAGGCTCTTATTATAAAGTTCTTCTCTGGAGGTATAACGGAAACATGCAAAATGGTTATTTAATCTGTTGTTTGGAGCATTTGGACAAGTGGAAAACTCAATTTGTAAGCGTCCGCTGTAGGTACTGTGGGCGGTAGAGATCATATACGATATAGCGTTAGCCTCTTTCTAGAGCCCATCGGGCTGTTCTCACGGCGCAGATTCCAGTTAATGTTGTCCGCCTTTTCTGATTCTGCTAGAGTCCCATCCCAATTTTACAGAGCATCTTCAACATCTGAAAGTACGATATCAAACATGAGTAAGTTCCTTGCGGGCCTGAATTCAGAACAGAAAAGAGCCGTTTCGACAGTCAAGGGGCCACTGCTGGTACTTGCCGGGGCTGGAACGGGGAAAACGCGGGTAATTACTCATCGCATAGCGCATATGATTGCCAACGGTATTCCCGCTCGCTCGATTCTTGCCATGACTTTCACAAACAGAGCGGCCACCGAAATGAAAGAGCGTGTGGCCAAGCTCACGAAGAAGAAGAAAGCCGTGGAAGATCTCACGATCGGCACATTTCATTCCTTCTGTGTGAAAGCACTCCGGCAGTTTTCTGAGAGTGCCGGTGTCAGGAAGAACTTCGGGATCTGCGATGCAGACGATCAGTTAGTGGCAATGAAGCAGGCTTTGCGCCAGCTGCGGATCCCTGAAACGGTCATCCAGCCCAGGGTTTGCCTTTCCCGGGTGTCCTTGCTTAAGAATCGCCTTGTCACCGCACATGAGTATTCGGAATCAGCCAACGAGATGAAATCCACTATTGGCCGGGCCTACGAGTACTATGACCGCGGGCTTCAGGCCAGTGGACTGCTGGATTTTGATGATCTACTGCTCTACATGGTCAAACTTCTCGAAGACAAGAAGATGCTCTCGCTATTTCGCAAGCGTTATCAATACCTTCTCATCGATGAATACCAGGACACGAACGGACCTCAATACGAAATTGTGCAGCGCATTGCAAAGAAGCACCGTAATGTGTGTGCAGTGGGGGACGATGACCAATCCATTTACGGCTGGCGCGGTGCGGACGTGAGCAAGATTCTCAACTTCGAAAAGGATTTTGGTGAATCAGTTATCGTGCGCCTGGAAACCAATTACCGTTCGACCACGCAGATAATCAAAGGTGCCAATCTCGTGATTCGCAACAACTCGTCAAGACACGACAAGAAGCTCAAGTCTGCTGCGGGTAACGGATCGGAGATCAAGATAGTGAGGCTTGATGACGAGGAAGAGGAAGCGTTACACGTGGTTGACGACATTGAGGACAAGTCCTGGGAGCCTGGTTCGTCCCTGCGCGACTTTGCGATACTGTTCAGAACACAGGTCCAGCCCAGACTATTCGAACAGCAGTTACGCCGGCGGCAGATTCCATATCGACTCGTTGGAGGCATGTCGTTCTTCGACCGCAAAGAGGTGCGCGACATACTCTCGTATCTGCGTCTGATTGCAAACCCCTCGGATGAATTGTCTCTTCTGAGAGTAATCAATACTCCTCCGCGTGGTATCGGAGACAGCACAATCAACAAGGCACTGGCCGTTGCGGCGGAGCAGCAGTTGGGTCTTGCAGATGTCTTCAAGCGAGGGGCCGATTTTCCAAGTCTGTCGGCGACCGCGGTGAAATCGGCCAGGGCATTCATCGAATCGCTGGAAGGCATGAGTCACAGGACATCGGGTCCAGAGCTTGTCTCCCTTGTGAAGGGTCTCGTTTCCGAAGTCAAGTACAAGGATGAAATCGTGCGTTGCTACAAGGATGAACGTGCATGCAGCACGCGCTGGGACGCGATCAATGAGATCGTAAACATGGCGGAGATCCATGCCCGCCAAAGGAATGACGCCTCGCTGATAAGCTTCCTGGAAGATCTTGCCATCAATGCCACGGATGATTCTGATGACGACGATTCAGGCGATGACAAAGTGACGCTGATGACTCTTCACTCCGCCAAGGGGCTGGAATTCAAAGATGTACACCTTGTGGGTGTTGAAGAAGGTCTTCTGCCGCATGCGAGGTCGATCGAAGACGGAGACATTGAGGAAGAGCGCCGACTTGCTTACGTCGGCATAACCCGAGCCCAGAAAGGGCTAACGCTGTCGTACACGCGAAGCCGGGCACGATATGGACAGCGTGCGGCTACTATACCATCGCGGTTTCTTTACGAGCTTAAGGGAAAGCAGGTGCCGGACGAGGTGATAGCCGCCAGTGCTAAGATGGTGGAACCGCCCCCGCCCGCAAAGAAGAAGAAAAAGGTGACCAGGCGAAGGAAGTCTGCAAGGAAGAGGTAGGGGGGCGTTGGGTCTTGGGAGGGACCTCTCGGAGATAGGTCCCTACTTCTTCAGTACATGCCTATCTCCGAGAGGCATGCTCCCAAGGCGGGTTCACGTGTTTCATCAGTCGCTTGATGGATCGCAAATAACCTACCGATGCCACTCGGGGGCAATCATGCTGACGGCCTCCTCGAAGGTCGCCTGGCGCCGGAAGTCTTCTGGCTTGTACGCCGGCTTCTTTCCATCCGGTTTCTGCCAGTTCGAATGCTGCCGGCCGTAGTATGAACCGTAGAACTGATAGTTTGCATCAACCCAGCGGGTCACGTGCATCATCTCCATCGGAGTGAGCATTTTGGAGTGGTCGTCTTTCTTGTTCTTAGGGTGTGACGGGTCCGTCAGGATATCAAACAAGGAGCTCTTGTATGTCCCGAGCTGTTTCGGTGGAAGAAAAGAGCCGTTGTAGTTGCCCTTGTCGCCCTGCTTGAAGGATGTGAACTCCGGGATGATTGGGCCGGCCAGCTGCTTGCTCGCAAGCTGTTCATACGAGGTGCTGTACATCCGGGTTACTTCACCGGTGAGTTTCAAGCCTCCCTCTGTCTTTTTGCTGTCGTGGCATTTGACGCACTTGGCGTTCCAGATTGGCTGGATATCCGTGGGGTAATGGATGACCTGTCCCGCCTTTCCATCGCCACCGTTCCTGGCGAGGTCACATGGCTGGGGGGCCGGCTCACTTGGAGCTCGCTTTAATGCAAGTGGCGCCCCGGTCTTCCCAACGGATACTGCGTGGGTTGCCTGTCCATGGCATCCGGCGCAGGAACGGACCTCGCCGGGTTTGTAGTTCACATACGTTCTTTCCCTCTGGATTTCCCTGAAGTCCTTATCCAGTGCCTGGAAGAAGATGTTCCGGTTGGCCGGTACCTTGAAGTAGGCCGACCCATCCTTCTCAACCGGCACTACTCCCCACTGCACTCGCGGCCAGAGGGCTCCCTTCCACGACGAGCTGCTGTTGGCCGGTCCCCATCTCCTTCCTGTACTCCAGTAGCGGGGGAGTGCTTCATTGATTCTCAGCCATTTGATTTCGCCTGGCTTAATGCCTTCCATGCCCTGGTAAACGTTTGCAAGGATACAGAGGGCATGATCACCGCCTTTGTAAGAAGGATCGCGAACAATCTGTAGTAGAGGCGGCACTTTTCGAGGGATAACCGGGGTGGCATGCCATAGAGACAGAGTATCGTCATTGAGTAGCATACGATTGTTGCCCTCCAGATCAATGAGACGAAGCGAGTAGGCGTTTGCGACGTTCTTGTAGTGATCGGAAGGTTTGTCTTTGTAGGAAACGAGAAACTCGTGATCGCTGACGGGGTAGGGGTGTGTGTAAAGATGACCGGCCTGTCCATTCCTGTTATGGACGTACTTTCCCTGCTCCGTGCGGAAATGCCAACCCGGTTCGGTCCTTCGTTCAATGAACACATGCGGCGTGATATTTGCTACCGCATACCGCTCATCGCCTTGTACATAGCCTTCGTCATCCGGGTCGGGACCTCGAGATCGAATGCCCCTCCTCGTATTGATCAGCATGATTGCCCCCAGGCATCCTCCCTGCGGGAAGTGGCATGTGCCCACAGTCACGATATGATCGCTGCCAGGAACGGGCCTGGGGTACATGTAGACGGTCGTACTGTCGTCAGCGATCCCATAGATCTCCTGCGGGCTGCTTCCGTCGGGGTTCATGGACCATATCGTCTTGCAGACACGCGCGCCCTTATCGATGTATTCCCAGCGGTGATACATAACGCGTCCGTCATCCAGGACTACCGGGCAGAACTCGCTGACGGGGCTGTGGTTAAGCTGCTCGACGTTCTTTCCATTGGGATCCATGCGGTGGAGAACTGGGACTACCAGGTGTGATGATCCACCACACAGGACTGTCCTTTCGCAGCGTGTCGAGGAGAAGATTATCTTTCCGTCGGGAAGATAGCATGGATGAATGTCGTCAGTGTGCCAGCCCTTCCTCCAGCGTGCAGCCTTTTCCTCTTCGTCCGCTGGTGGAAAAGATACCTGTCGCAGGCCCGTTCCATCCACCTTTACTTCCCATATCCGAAAACCGGCACCTGGATTCTCCCGGAAATCAAACAGAACCTTCTTTGCGTCAAACGACAGGCTGATATAGCCGATAAATCCTTTTCCGCCCGGGAGATCCGCGGCGGTAACGACAGGGCGCTCCTTGCGCGTCTTTAGATTGAAAACGTAGATGCCGTTCTCGGGAAGAAAGCGGTCACCACTCGTGCCGTTGTTTATGTCGGTGTAGTAATGATCCGAAGAATAAGGCTTGCGCTTCACGTAAACGATTTCTTCGGAACCCACATTCTTCTCGGAGACCTGCGTTTGCGTTGGGTCTATTGCGCTAAGAGCGCTACCCGAGACCAGCATTCCACCCAGCAATATTGCTAGCCCGACGGCAGTCTGTATTCTTGAGGTGTTGTGCATCTCTATCTCCGTGTATTTTCTGTTCTGCCAAGCTCTGGCGTACGATTCGGAAGTCTTTGCGACTTCCGCTACATCTGGCACCGCAAGTAGCGGAACTTGCCAAAAGTTCCGACTGTCATTTCTCAGCAACAAAGACTTTACCCTTTTCGTCCAGCAGACGCACGCGAAACCACCATGGGCCGCCTGTATTTGCCACCTTTATCAGGAAGCGGTTCTTGCCCTGCTTGAGAGGGATCCTGGTGCTCGGAACCGGGACGGTCGTCGAAGCAGACAGGTTCGCCAGGGCATTGACTTTTTCGGACACTTTTTTGTCATTTACCCACAACTTGTAGCTGTTGTCGGCCTCTATATAGGCCTGTGCGACCTGTTCCGATGGAGACTCAATGTCCGCCACCCCGTAGGCAATGCCAAAGTGCGCGGGTGGGGGCATCAACATGGCCACGTTGAGCTTGCCGGACGCTTCCGTAACACTTGTCTCCTGCCAGCCAATATCCAGGAGTTTCGCCTCCGGCTTCTCGCCGCGCGGTAGAATCTCCATGTCCCAGACGATCTTGACACTGTACTTCTTGTCGAAGTCGACCTCTTTTTCGGGAGGATATGCCTTCGCAAAGCCAGAGTTCCCTTTATCGTTCGAGAAGGAGCCCAGTATTCTCCACTTTCCAATATACCCCTGTGCGGCAGCGACGGCCGCTATGTTTTCTTCGCCCCCGAGTTGGGCCAGGCTTTCGGCGGCACGTAAGCGGCATTCAACATCTTCGCCTTCAAGATAGGGCTTCAGCAAATCAAGTGCCTTGTTGAATTCGCTGGGTGCCCTGCGACTTGCGAGAAGCTTGAAGGCGGCCAGGCGGATGATCGGATTGTCGTCGTGAATCAGTGCTCGCAGGTAGTCGACCGTCCCTTCGCGCGGGGCAACGTCATCAGGCATCAGTGCGAGACTCTTCAGGGCGGTAACGGCCACGGCCGCGTTCTTGTCAATGATCAGCGGACGAAACACTTCAAACAGATCCGCCCTGTCGTACAGCGAGCGACAGCGAACGGCCAAGGCCCTTATCCTGTCGTCCTCGTGCCCCAGAAAATCCGTGAAAAGAGCGGTGTGTCTTTCCGCGCCGAGTGTGACAATGGCCTGGAGGCAGGGGTAGACCGTTTCCGGAGGGAGCGAGTCGTCTTTCTTCAAAGAAGCGGAAATCGCGTCCGCCATCTGCCCTGATGGACAGACTGTTGTGGCAAAGAACACGGCTGTCCTGAACAAGTCACTCTTCCCCGATGTGAATACGGATTGAAGGTGTAACGATACATCTTCGGCGTTGAAAGACTTGAGAATGCTCTGGCCAAGGCTGTGAGCCCGGCCTTCAGGCTTATGGCGGGCGACGAGTCGTACAACCAGGGGGATGGCCCTCTTGTCGGCATGTAGCAGGCCCTCGATGACCTGGTACTGTCTTTTTTCACTTCCCGAAACCGCGTCATACATTTCTTCCAGCCTTGCAAGCGCTTCGTCTGTGCCAAGAAAGGCAAGGGTGTGAGCCGTCGTGGCCGTAAGTTGTGGAGCGGGGTTATCCGTCAGTGCCTTCACTACCAACCAGGCTTCTTCCGGATGACTTCTGGCGCAAAGATGCGCTGCCTCAGCGCGTACCGACGGTTCCTCGTCCTTGAGAAGCTTGCGAACGACCGCGAAGGCCTCTTCGGTTCCGATGATATCGAGCGCTTCCAGCGCAGCCCGGCGAAGCACAGCATCCTTGTCCCTGGAACTTTGCTCCACTCCGGCATACAGGTCCGCCCCCCGGATCCTCGAGAGGGCCACCAGGGCACGACCCTTTACCCAGGAGCTCTGGCCTTCTTTCAAGAGTCGCTCTATTTGCGGTGCAGCCGCCTCAACCTTGTGTCTGCCCAGCCGCTCAAGAGCCCCGGCCTGCATTATCCAGTCTTCAGACGACAGTTGCTGCACCGAGCGCTGGACATCAACGGCCGCGAGATGGCTCCCCTTCACGGTTTCTGCAGTTGCGTTCACTATCCACGTCTTACTGATCGGGGATGAAGGCTTGTCGCGGCGCTGACCGGGAACAAGATAGAGCATGCCGGCGTGAATGGCGAAGTTCCTTACCGGATCGGCACTCTCCGGCCAAGGCATGAATTCGCGCTCGTTGCCGCTGTTCATGTCGATGTGGCGCAGCCCGCTGCTCGTGCCGAGGAAGAGATCCGTCCCTATTACTTGCGGCCGGCCTACCGCAGGCTCTGCGATCGGAGCAATCCACAGCACCTGTCCGTCATGAATATCCATGGCGGCCAGGAAGTACTCACCAAGAACGATGACCTTCTCCCCGCACTGCCCGAGAACACGGGTTGGATTAATCTGTGCGTTCTGCCAGACGAGGGCACCGGTTTCGGCATCCAGACCGATAACGGATTTGGCGTCACGAGTATGACAGATCACCAACTTGTCGGCGACAATCGGAGCAGATCCACCTGGTCCCCAGGGATCCATAGGGTCCCACGGATCCTCCGGACCCCATGGTGGACCGGCAGATTTGTAGTTATGGACCCATTCTATCCTGCCATCACGTATGTCACATTTTGCCACCATCCCTGGAGCGGGAGAATAGACTGCGCCGTTATGGACGCTTACTCCATTGCAGAGTATTCTGCATCTCGCGTCAGTTCGCTGTGGAAGCGATCTGCGCCAGATGACAGATCCTGTTTCTGCGTCCATGCAGACAAGGGATGTGGAGAAACCAAGCCGGTCTTTCGTCCAGACATGATTGACCCTCTCGGTCGCCAGGCTGTGAGTGAAGATCTGCCCTTCGAGTATCTTCGGCCCGACAACGGGTATTCCCCATATCCTGGCTTCTCCTGCTTCCCGTCCCCAACGGAAAGCTCCGGAGTTCGCGTCGAGACATACCATGTACGTTGGCCAGTGGCCATACCCGCATCCTGTGTAAATGTTCCTCCCGACAATCGAAGGGCGCAATCTGCCAGGTTTGTCCTTTCTCCAAACGCCTCCGGAATCCTTCCCCCCGGTGCCCTCTTTCCGACTCTTCGTAGAATCAGCATGGAAGATCTGGGTCCATGTCCGTAGCGGCGAACCGGTGTCATGGCCGTCATACCAACACATGGAATCGCTGGAAGAGAGCAGGATGTTCGTGCCGCTGAACTGAATGGACAACCGGCCGATGCTCTCTTCGTATCCGTCTTTCGCAATCGGCCAGAGCCGCGCCAGCGGGAGTTTCACGACTTGATGTCTAAGCGAGGAAAGGGCAGGGGGAAGCGTCAGGTGTCCGGTTCCCCGCTTCAGCGGATCTGAACTTGGATGTTGGGCGTTGGACCTCGGGCGTTGGGCGTTGGACCTCGGGCGTCTCGCGTTCTCCCGCTCAACTCCCTGCAGCAGTTCTCGAATATCCCCTGCCGTGGCTTCCCCTCCCATCCAGGGGAACCTGTCATCGCTCTTTACATCCGCAAAGGCGGCCGCGAGCTCGTTCGGATCATCGCCCCGCGATATGGCAATCCACATTCCCACCTGTGCCCGTGCCCTAAGTTCCGCATCAACCGAGTGCGCAAAGATATCCTGGAACAAGCGTCTTGGGGCCTGGCCGCGGCCTCTTTCCAGTTCCTTGCTCGCGAGAATCATCAGTCCCTGCTGCGCCGTTGCCGACCACGGGTAGCGCCTGAACAGGGCCAGCAATTCGGAGGGACTACGTTCAGCCAGGCTGTCCTGCCCAATATCTCTCCTGCACTTCTTTTCCTGCAACTCGCGAAGCCCCTGCAAATCATGGCCGGGAAGACGTTTCAGGTGCCAGTCAATAACCGCGCAGGCATCGGCAAGGTCCATTCCGTCTTTTCCGGATATGGTGGAGTTATGCGCGAATGATCTGCCGATCAGGGCATCGAGCTTCTTTTCCTGGCCTGCAATTTGACTGCGCAGAAGAAGTTCCCAGGTCTCCTTGTTGTTCCGGGGATCCAACCGTGCCAGCCAACCTCCTTGTTGATCGCCGTGATGCTCGCCGGCCAGGTTAAACAGAAATCGCTGGGCCACTTCCAACAACCCACTTGCACGGGGATCATTCCCACTCTTCTCCAGTATGCCTATGAGCTCGCGAAACAGCTCCCCGGCTCGGAGCGAACTGCCTATCCAATGGTGAAACCTTGCCCTGGCAAACATCCAGCCGGGGTCGTTCTTGCTCCCCGCAACGACCTCGTCGAAGGCTACTGCCGCCTCGAAAATCCTTCCCCTGCGCAGGTAGGTGATCAACTGCATGATATAGAGGTCACTAAGCACCGGATGGTCAAGTGAAACATAGCCGGCGTCCCTAAGGACCTTCAGCTGTCTCGCTGACCGGTCAAAGTCCAGGTCCGCTGCAGTGAAGCCAGAGAAAACGGGCCGGATTCTAAGCGCAGCCATCTGTCTGTTTACGGCTGCAGCCAGAGTAGTGTCAGAGGTGACCTGTTCTCCATCGAACCCTCCACGCGGGATCACTACGGGAGGGGACATGTTGGAAAAGGGGAAGTGGAGGATCGCATCATTCAGAAGGGATGCAACGTTTGCGCGCCCATCTGCCATGCGCCCCCTGTAAGTTGTCGAGATATGCCCTTTCACCCCAAGCTCTTCGATGACCCTGTCACTACACAGGCGGTGCAGTGCCTCAATCGTCAACGACAGGTCTCCGGGGTGGTCCGCAATAAGCTTGTTAAGAAGTCTCTGCCGTCTGGTGTGGTCGCCGCTCGCGTAAGCCTGGTCGACCTGTGCCCAAACGGCACCGACGTCAGCCTGGGCCCAGGTAGCGTGAGGCAGAACCAGGAATGCTAAGCTTATGCCGAGCAGACAGGTGATGCCTCGATCAATTTCAGAACAAGATTTCGTCACAGCTTTCATCGTTCAACTCTATACCGGCATCCAGCCAGTGGTGGGACTTACATAAGCTTCGGAACACCCAGAGTAGGCGCCTATCTCCGAGAGGCGCCAGTGGCAGTACCGCGGCGGTATTGTGAATGAATGACGCTTCCGCCGACCATTCTCTCTGCCGCCACATTCCTGCCGCCCTGCGCCTCTCGGAGATAGGCGCCTACTTTGGAAGCGTCCCAGAATTACCTTCAGTAACCGCTATTCCAAGCTAGACTCCACATCGGCAGCAAAACCCCCGTTACTCCGCTATTACCTCGTAATACTCTGCGACCTGCTTTCGGAATTCAGGTGAGATCTGTTGAACGTATTTCTGGATTGCGGCGGACCGTTGTCTTTTTTCGAGCGCGGTGATCGTGGTCTGCGTCCGTTTCACTCTTTCCCCGGCGGGTCGTGTACTGGATGAGTCCAGCTTCATCTCACCCTCGCCGCCACCCCCTGGAAGACTCATCATCGCGATAGGCACTTTTAACAGGACAGGCAGGTTCCCGGGTCCCAGTTCTATCACTTCCAGGTCCTCTTCCGGCGGTTCTTCCTCCATGCTCGGCGCCACGTCGTTGTCTTCCTCGTCTATTACCTCTTTCACTTCCAGTGGTGCGATATCCATCAGCTCTTCCATGGGCAGGCCTTCCAACTCTCCGACGGCATCTATGCCTGCGGCCTCTACGGGTGGCTCTTCCATCCCGTCCGTGAGAGCCTCCGCCATTTGCGGGGGAGCTGTTTCTTCGAGCGCAGACAGAATCTTTTCCAATTCCTTAAGGGCATCCAGTCCCTCGTCCTGGTGATCCAACGCATCCGCGGCCCTTTTCTCCCGTATGCTGGCAGCGGCATCCTCGAGCAACGCCCGCGGATCGCTCTTCTCCATGGATCCCTGTGCCTTCTGCAGTTGTTCCAGGACTTCGCCTTCGCTTACTCCATCGACGGTTTCTTCGAGTTTCTCTCCGAAACCCGTAAGTCTCTCTACGAGCTGCTCCTGTGTGTCTGCGATCTTTTCTTCCTCCTTTTCAGCGGCTGCAGGATCGACAAGCAGTGCCTTACCCCAGTCCAGGGTCTTATCCCTGAGAAGCTCCTCGGCTTCGATTATGGCAGCGATCTCGGCAAGCAGATCATCCAGGTTAAGGGAAGAAGCGGTTTCATCCAGCAACCGGTCCAACTCGGTGATTATGGTTTGAATCTCCTTTCCTGCACTGTCGAGATGTGGATACGCATTGTCTGTCCTGGTTCGCGCCTTTCTAAGGAATCCGGTCACGGAGGGAACATTCTCGCCCTGTACTTTGGCCAGTGAGACGCCCATCTTGGCAACGGTATCCCCGCCGCCTTCCTTCGCCAGACGGTTTGATTCCAGGTCGGCCAGCAGCCAATCGATCCTGTCGACTGTTCGCCCCAGGTCCAGGCCAACATTCGACTGTCTGCGTTCCTCGATTCGTATCCGCTCGATTGCCTTCGGCGCTCGACTCGGCGCATCGTTCTGAGCCCTGGAACATATGGGCATGAGTAGAACCAGGAGTGCCGTCAGAAGATGGTCTCTGATTCTCTGTTTCATTGCCGCCTCCGAACCCCTGTCCTGTGGCGGGATAAGGGTTCGTTCTCCATGCCGTTGCGCTCTTCGGGAGGGACGACGGCCTCGGCGTCCACGGGCAGCGGGGCCGCTGCCCCTCCCATTGCACAATTGTGGCGCACTGTTGTCAGATTCCCGTCCCCTCGACGTGCTTGTTCGTAGCAGATGCCATTATTGCCCCTTCACCACGTATGCGTTGCCAAGGTCAGCCCCGCAGGGGTACGCAATCCTCCCCCCGAACTCAACACGGATAGTCAACGCGTCGCCCGCTGGAAGCTCCAGGGCCAAAGCTTGCGGTTCAGCGTCGGATTCGAGCGCTTTGTTGAAAAGGCTGCGACCGGATACCTCCACGCTGATATCCACGTCTCCGCGACAGCCGGGTTCCGGCATCAGGACCGCGCACAGTTTTCTCCTGCTGCCCGAAAAAGGCAGTTTGTAGCTGGCAACGGTTTCTGCAGACACCCGAATCGTGCCCGGTGAAACACTGTTCTCCTCTCCACCAGGGCCTACCTCGTGTGGCGGGGGAGGGGGGTAAAGGGCGCCCTTCAGTTCCGTCTTCACATCATTGACCTGGCTTAACCAAACAACATCCGGGCGTGTTCTTCTAATAGACCTCACAAGATTCCAATCCACGGAGACCGATTTCAAAACAGGATGGGTGATAACAAGGCTCTTGCCGGCGAGTGCAACCGTCCCTCGAAGCATGGACCCATCAACCAGTGCTATCTCATCCGTTTCGCCGTCCCATGTGATGTCTTCTTCTGTCACAAAGCGGTAACAGGCAAGCCCCGCCCGTGGGATTTCCAGCATACCGAAGCGGGATTCGAAGGCGAGAGAATCGGTTCCGATACTGACCACTGTGCCCGCGACCGGATCTCCTGCCTCGCGGTAGAGAATTCCGCTTCTGTTGAATGATCCTCCATCTGCCCGGGGAGTGAAATCCAGGCACGCAACGGCCTTGGTGTCTACCTCATGTTTGCCGATTAACGGTCCTTCAATGTTCAGCTTGCCCGGTTTGCCGGACACGAATCC
Organism: Kiritimatiellia bacterium; assembly: GCA_030744755.1. Classification (GTDB taxonomy): domain Bacteria; phylum Verrucomicrobiota; class Kiritimatiellia; order UBA8416; family JADHWI01; genus JASLPY01. The sequence goes on from JASLPY010000030.1 coordinate 45,923, forward strand.
TGCTCTCAAGATCTCGCCGTTCACGAGACGCACGAAAGGTGTTGGCCCGTACTTCTTGAGTCCCTTTCGGAAATCAACACATACGATGTCCTCCAAAGGGACCGTCCGACCGTTGACGCTGAGCTGTCCATCGCTCACATCCAGGCCCCCAGACAGTGGTACCCCCGTGGTATGTACGGTTCCGTCGACAACGGGTGCCTGGGGGAGGGTGCTGATTACCCGCGGCGCCGGTTGATCACTCTGGATGATGTTGTCGACACAGACATGGCCCGACAAATGGTTCGTTACATCGACGACCTCGATCCGTGCGCGTCGGCCGGCATATGCGGAAACATCGAAAGACACCGCTTTCATGGCTGTGGAGAAGTCGCCCGTTGCCGACCTGACGACTGCACCATCGACGACAAGATTCAGGGAGGCCCGTCCCGGATAACGGCCGCCGGAGATTAGAAACTTGATGTATTTCCTGGCGATTGTGAATTCCGGTGACCCAGCCCGCCCGGTCCCAAGATCTATCAATGGACCAGGCTTGATGGACTTTGACGCCCACGCTTTCTGGGGAGCGATGCTTGAGAGGAATCTTTTGCCCTGCAACCCGGAGACCGATAGCTGTTCGGCATCGAGGACATAAGTCGTCCCATCGAACCTCCATTGTCCCCCTGAATCCTTCTGCTGCGATTCTCGCCCTTGTTCGAAATCCGCGATTAGGATGTCACCCGCGGCTGTACCGCTTCTACAGGCCAGTAGCAGAGCAATGACGGAGAGAGCAGTGAGCCACTTCTTATGGAATGCGGTGTTCATTGTCTGGTACCATATGTTTAACCTGTCGTCCCTGTCACTATAGCTCAGAAAGGATTCACTTCCCAACCGCAAACACTTTTCCTTTCTCATCCAGCAGGCGCACGCGAAACCACCATGGACCGCCTCTGTTTGCCACCTTGACCAGCAGCCTGTTGCTGCCTTTCTTGAGGGTTATCTTACCGGTCGTAACAGGGACATGGTATTCCCTGGAATGATGATGGTGCGTCTTGACCTCAGTGTCATCTCTTTCGGATGCCTGTTGCCCGTTCACCCACAGCCTGAAACAGTTATCCGCCTCGATAAGTGTCTGGACAACCTGGTTTGATGGAGAATGGATATCCGCCACGCAGTAGGCGACGTTGTAATAAGCCGGTGGCGGCATCAACATGGCGACGTTGAGCTTGCCGTCCTCTTTCGTGGCCTGTGCGTGCTGCCATTCAATCTCCGCGGTCTTCACTTCCCTTTTCTCATTGAGCTTCCCCCCTTTCAGGTCCCACAGAATCTCGACAGTGTACTTCGCGTTGAAGTCTATCTCCGTTTCCGGCTCGTGCACTTCCTTGAAACCCGAGTTCTCCTTGTCGTTCAGAAATGGGCCCAGTATCTTCCACTCACCGATGTAGCCCTGTGCCGCTACGATCAATGGCATCTCTTCATGACCGCCAAGCTCTGCCAGCACTTCCGCGGCTCTCTGCCGGTAATCGCTATTCCTACCCGCGAGATAGGGCCTGAGCATTGCCAGGGCCTTGTCGAATTCTTCAGGCTTTCCTCGCTTCCCCAGAAGGGCAAGCGCGGTGAACAGGATATGTCGGTCATTACTCTGGAGCGGCCCTTTCAGATATTCAGCTATGTCTTCACCCGGGGCAATTCCAAGCGGCACCAGGTCCAGGCTCTCAAGAGCGGCCACGGCCACATCTCTATTCTTGTCAATCGTCTGTGCTCTAAATGCTTCAAACAGGTCTTTCTTTTCACAAAGCGCGCGCGAGCGCACAGCCTGTTCCCTTACCTTATTGTCCGTGTGCGCAAGGTAACCTGTAAACAGGGCCGTATGCCTCGCCGGTTCAATTGTAATAAGGGCCTGAAGACATGCGCAGATTGCTGCCGATTTAAGCGTTTCATCCTTCTTCAGTAAGGCTGTTATAGAGTCTTCCAGTTTCTTTGACGGACAGACGGTGGCCGCAAAGAAAGCTGCTGTTTCGTAAAGGTCGGTTTTGTCGGAAATGAACATCGACTGCAGTACGGATGATACGTCTTCCTTCTTCAACGAATTCAAAATGTTCTGACCCAGGATCTTCGCCCTGGACTTATCCTGGTGCCGGGCTACGAGCCTTACGAGTAGAGGTATTGCTTTCTCGTTAGCGTAGCGGAGGCCCTGGATGACCTCATATTGTCTTTCCTTGTCCTTCGATAATGCTTCATACAGTCCTTCCATTCTTTGAAGAGCGTCAGTCGTCCCGATACCGGCAAGCGCCCGTGCCAGGGTGCTGGTAAGCCGCGGATCCGGCTTCTCTGTCAGTTCCTTGACTACCGGCCATGCTTCGGCAGGATAAGGTCTAGCGCAAAAACGCGCCGCTTCGGCCCTGACGGAAGCATCCTTGTCTTTGAGGAGCTCGCGCGCAACCTCCGTCGCCTGCTTCGTACCAATGAGCTCAAGCGCTTCCACGGTGGCACGGCGAATCACTGCGGATTCATCCCTGGAAAGCTGCAATGCTGCGGCGTACAATTCTTTGCCGCCGATCCGGGACAGGGCCACCAGGGCGCGGCCCTTTATCCACGTGGTTTTGCCTGTCTTGAGAATTTTCTCTATTTCCGGTACAGCGTGTTCAACCTTGTTTCTGCCCAGCAGTTCAAGGGCCTCGGCCTGGAGTATCCAGTCGTCAGACGACAACTGCATTGTCAGCCTGTGGGCTTCCTGGAGAGCGAGCGCGGGCTCTTTTTCCGCGTAAGAAGAAGCTGACATCAAGGTAAGTGCCATGAAGATAATTAAGTGTTGCCGGATGGACGTCATGGTCATTAATACCTGCCTGATTGTTTTCTCAATAGAACTATTTCCCACTCACATAAGCGTAAATGCCATTACGGTCATGTATCAGCAAAAGTCCATTACGAAGTATGCAATGCGGCATGACAACGTTATTGATCTTCCTCTGGTTACTGTCCGGAATATCAACAGTCTCCAGAACCTGGGAGCCAAGATGTTTTCTCTTCTTGATGTCGTGAGCTGCAATGCTTGTTCCTGGTTCTTCCTTGTTATGCCTCAGAACATACATAATATCACCTTCACCTCTCACGTAAACCGGGACGGACGATTTCTCGGCAAACTTGTGAGAGAACATCTCTTTTCCAGAGTCCAGGTCAATGGCATGAAGGATCGATTCTTTCATGTTTTCTTTGATCAACACGTTGTCCTGGATATGTGCCAGCCTTGTGTCGGCCTCAAGATCGATGTTTCGTTCAAAATCGGGATTATCGTCACGCAGTACGGCAATGGAGCAGGGCTCTTTCCTGTGCTTGAGTTCTGTCGACCGATAATTCCTGTCATTCGCAAGAACAAGAAATGGAGGGTTATGAGAAACAATTTCCATGTCGTCCCGGTCCAGGGCAACAGCAGGGTTCTTAAAGTCCACCCTGAATGATCCTTTTCTGCCATGCTTTATTCTGACGTTGGTTACATTGAAGAAGAAGGCCTTTGAACCAAACACGACTTCACGAAGCATGCCAATACCAACCGTGCCAATCAAGGGCACTTCCTTGTCACCATCCAGTATCGTTACACGCTCTGGACTGTCCTCCCTGGGAACTCCTGTCCTTAGATCATGGGTCCGCCAGAGGACCTCGGGCGTCCAGTAATACTGGCGAATAATGTGAACGGTATTGTCCTTCAAGCCCATGTACGCGTTGCTGTACTCTTGTCCGTCCCGCTCCCAGAGGCGCCTGCCGGCAATCATGTCAAAGACCCCGACCCCGCTGTGTCTTCGTATAAACAGCAGCGGGCCTTTACAGTCGACATGCCTCCAGCGCGTCTCCACCGGCATGCTGTAGTTCCTGATATGCTTGCCAGTATTCATGTCGTATATCACGACCAGTGACCCTTCGCGATGGTCGCTGCCCTTTTTCATGAACAGGACAACCTTACCGTCATAAAAAAACACGTGTGCAGGCTCGGGTCCGATCAGCTTGCGCCAGATGGTGCCGCCGCGGGGTGTTACATCAATACATTCAAGCACCTCTCGCGAATGCAAAATGGCCTTGTCCCGGTTCAAGCTGTCATCTGGAGGTACATATAGTCTCACTCCGGGCCTATCAATGCTCCAGGCTGCTTCTAGAGGGAGCCTGAGCGGTTTTGATCTCGTGGACAGTTTACTGTTGAATGGCTTGTTCAATGTTGACGGAACGCTATCACGCGGCTCACCCGTAACAACATACAGCTTGTCGTCATTAACGGCGAAGTTCCTGACAGAATCGCTGCATTTCGGCCAGGATATGAATTCAAGTTCATTTCCGGTGCTGACATCAATCCGCCTCAGGCCATCGGTTGTACCCATGACAACATCAGTACCAATCAACTGCGGCTGGCCCACAACAATATCTTTCAAAGGTATGAGCCATATCACAGCCCCTGTTTCAACGTCCAGAGCCGCCATATTGAATTCGCCTTGTACAATCACCTTGTCTCCGGACATAGCCAGGAGACGAATTGGATTAAGCATGGGGTTTTCCCATATCAATCCACCCGTGTGAATATCAATACACATTACCTGTGAGCAATCGCGGGGACGGCAGATAACGGTATTTCCGTTTATAATCAGGGGCGAATTAGATAAGGCCGGTACTATGTTTCTTCTATTCTCAGAATTGTACTTCCGGCACCATTCCATCCTGCCGTCCCGAATGTCATGACGCGCGACATACCCCATCCCTGAGGACAGGTAAACAGCTCCATCATGAACAACCGGCGGGGACGCAAGGGTTGATATCACTGATATGTTGTTTGAAGGCTTGAAATCGTATCTTTCCGGCAGCCTGCTCATCCGGCGTTGCCATATTGTTGATCCTGTCGCCGAATCCATACAACTCATGCTCATTGCGTTCCTGCCAGTCACCTTGTTGCGGCCCCTCGCGCTGTCCCAGCTGATGTTATACAGCAGGCCTTCGCAAAGCGTTGAATCGATGAGGGGTATTTCTGTATCGGTATGTGCTGCCTGCCCCCTGCCTGATCCCCAGATCGCCCTGCCGCTCTGAAGATCAAAAGCAGCAACCTGGCTTGGAATGTCTGCGTATCCCCATCGCCTGTATATTGTTCCATCGTTGATGGTTGGCCGGCATGTTACGGGGTCACTCTTGCGTTCCTGCATTATCTCGCCGCATGGAGCAATCCATGCCGGACGACTGACATCGCCAATGTCATAACACAGCATGGCGTTCTGCGAACTTATCAGGAGCTTCTTATCTGCAAACTGCATCGACATAAGGCCTATTCCCGCATCACACCGTTTGTTGGAAGCAGGCCAGAATCGGGCTGTGGGGAGGCCGACCACTTGCGGACGAAGAGAAGAAAGTGTCAAGGGGCGAGTAACAACGGTGTTTCTACTTCGATGTTGGGCGTTCGAATTCTCTATTCCCTCCAGAAGCCGTTTCCTTATCTCGCCTGCCGCAACTTCCTCCCCCATCCACGGAAATCTGTCACTGTCCTTGATGTTCTTGAACGCGGCAACGAGAGCATGCTTATCCCCGCTTCTGGCTATTGCCATCCATAATCCGGCCTGGGCCTGCGCGCGAAGCCTCGTGTCAAGAGAGTGATCAAGGATGTCCCGGAACGAACGCCGCGGGCCTTGCCCTCGGCCAGCCATCAATTCTCTCCTGCCGACAAGCAAGAGAGCCCGGTGCGCCGTTGCCGACCATGGATAACGGCGGTACATGGCAAGCAGCTGAGAAGAACTCATTATCTCGAGATCATTCTGCGCTATACTCCTGCTGCAGGACTTTTCCTGTAATTCTCGCAGGCCCTTAAGACTTGCAGCCGGCAGCTGTCTCAGCTGCCAGTCAAGAATCGCGCAGCAGTCGGCTATCTTCTTTCCGTTCCTTCCGGGCATGGTAGAGTCATTCGCGAGCGATATGCCAATCAACCCGTCGATATCCTGTTCTACGCCTGAGATCTTGCCGTCAAGAACTGCGCGCCACAGGTGCGCCTTGTCTTCAGGCACCATGCCTGCCGGCAAGTGAACACGCGGTTCACGCTGGCCTCCACCCGCAAGGTAATGCTGATACTGCAAGGCAAGGTTCGATAATTCTTGAAGCCTGGAATTGGCTTTGCCTTTTTCCAATAATGGGAAGAGCTTACGAAACATATCGCCTGCGCGTTCCGAACCAAGCCAGTCATAGAACCTTGCCCTGGCGAACATCCAGCCGGGGTCGTTATTGCTGTCGGAGACGACATCATCAAACGATTTTGCCGCGTCGTAAAGCCTTCCCTGGCACATATACATGAACAGCTCCATGATATAGAGGTCACGCAGGAGCGGATCATTACGCGGCAGGAAGCCCCCGTCCCGCAATGCCCTGAGCCGTTTTGCCGCCCGGTCAAACTCCGGGTCATACGAATCAACCCTATATATGTTGTGGTGGCGCTTGAAATGAGCAACTGCCCTGGCTGCTGACTCCGCGGTATGACCGTCAACGGGAACCGTTTCCCGCGCAGACCAGCCCTTTGAGACTGATATTGGAAGTTGCAGTTCTTCGATGGAAAGAGGGAAATAGAACATGGCGTCATGGAGCGATGACACGACCATGGAACAGCCATGCTGCATACGCCCGCGGTAGCTTCCCGATATATGTTTCCGCAGAAAGTTCTTGTGACGATTAAGAACGAGATATCGTTTGTCCAGCCGCTCTATGATCCTGTCACAGCAAAGACGGTGCAGGACCCTGGCGGCCAGCGATACGTCACCGGGATTGGCGGCAATAAGTGCCTCGAGAATCTGCCGCCCTTCTGCCGGCTCACTTTTCTCAAAGGCTTCTTCCGCCTGTTTCCAGAGAGCGGCGGTTTTGTCGTCTGAGGAGGCAAAACTGAGCGAAACAAGAAGCAGAAAGGCTAAAATGATACGGGATACGGGATGCGGGATACGAGATGGGCGTTGGGCGTTGGGCGTTGGATGTTGGGCGTTCAAGTTGCTTCTTCCGCATTCATCTTGTCGCCCTGACACTCGACACTTTCACCATTCTACCTCTGGTAGATCGGAAGAAAACGGTAAGGAACTCCGATGATCAGAATTGCCATGGGCGTTGAGTAGGAAGCGCCTTCCTCCATGTTCCAACTACCGTCTGACTGCTGCTTGGAAAGCAGTGTACTCGTGATCTTTGGGTACCATGAATTGAAGTCTGCATTTCCCGACTGGTACATGCACTGTATCGCATAGTATTGCGCGTAGAGGAGGCGTCCCGCCGCACTCTTGAACTTGTTCTCCGGGTAGGCCCTCAGGAACATCATCCCACGCTTGACGGATGGATGCTTACGCTGACCGCACAGGATGAGCGATAACACGCCTGCGCCAGTCCTGGCAAAACCAGGCCCGCCCGAACTCGTGTATCCGAACCCGCCGCTGGTTTCGTCCTGGCAGGAAAGCACGTACTTCGCCGCTTTGACGAGCGTGGCATCGGGTACGTAGATGCCGGCTTCTTTTGCCGAGTTCAGCGCGACGATATGCATGCCTGTCATCGACATATCCGCATCTTTTGGGTCCGGGTTGTATCGCCAGCCGCCCTTGGGGTTCTGTGCGCGAAGTGTGATGGTGACAGCCTTCTTGAGTGCAGGTCCGATTTTGCGGTTCTTGCTCTGACCCCAGGCTTCGGAAAGAGCCAAAACGGCCAGTCCGTGTTCGTACATTCCTGCGTGGTTGCTTGGTGAACCCAGGTAGCCCTGCTGTTTCTTGCCGAGATTCAACAGGTACGCTATGGCGTTCTCGATGTTCCTGCCATAGACACCAGTCTCCGACATGTGGCCCTGCAACAGGAAAGCCATCAGCCCCAGGGCCGTATCCGCAGAGGCGTGATTGCTGCCCCAGTGACCGTCCTCGGCCTGGTTCTTTGCCAACCATGCAAGCCCGCTGTTGACAGCCTCGACTACCTCAGGTTGCAGTTTGACTGTTCCCACCCGCTGTTCAGGAAGGGACTCCTGGGAAAGAGCTGCGAGGGAGAATCCGAAGATCAACGCAAGTGTCAGGACAACTCTCCATCCTGCGCCTGGAACCTGCCACATCGGCGACTCTGTCGCCAAGTGGCCATTTGCCGCAAAACGGCGACGTGGAAACCTGAAATCTGAAGCCTTCACTCTGCTATCACCTCATAGTATTCCGCAACTTGTTTCCTGAATTCAGGTGAGATCTTCTGCACATATTTCTGGATGGCGGCCGAGCGTTGCCTTCTCTCAAGAGCGGTGATCGTTGTTTGCGTGCGCTGTGCCTTCTCGCCACTGGCTTCTGTAGAAGAAAAGCCGCTCGAATCAATAGGCATGTCGTCCGGCGGATCGCCCGGAGGTCCAGGAGCCCATTTTCCTCCCATCCCCGGCATCATACCCATACCCATAGCCATACCCATGCCCATACCCATGCCTTCGCCCATGCCTTCGCCCATGCCTTCGCCCAT
>JASLPY010000310.1 GCA_030744755.1 Kiritimatiellia bacterium
ACCGTACCCGCGCAATGCCTGATCCCCCTGAAGGCCAAAGCCCATCTCGACCTGAAGGGACGTAGGGACGCCGGCGACAGAAGCGTCAAAGGGGATGACGTGAGGAAACATCGGAACGATGTCTTCGCTCTAGCGCAAACACTCACCCCTGATGACCGATACTCACTGCCAGAGGAACTGAAGCACGATCTCACATCCTTCCTGGATTCGTTACCGATGGAGTCCGGCGATTGGGACGCCATCAATCGGTCGGTCCAGAAAGTTCTTGGCGCGGAGTACGCTGTCGATCCCAACGAGGCACGCCAACTGCTTGTTGAGGTGTTTGAGCTCTGACGACCCGAACCAGTTTCATAGCCATGTCCATAAAGGCCGGTTTACGGTCATTGAGATGGTGGGATTCGTGTCAGGTTGAGCCGCAGCTACTCACATCCCCTGCCCTGCCAATATTTCAGTCATAGCAGCGGTGGTTCGCATCGGGGTCCTTATCAAAAGCCTTGGCCCCACATCCAGGGCAAGCTGGCTTTGCACGGAATGTATAGCGGCCGCTGCACTGGCAGTTGCCTGCGAAGGCCTCCACCTGCTTGTGATACTCCTTCTCGCCGATCGCCTCTCCCGGGAAGGTGTTTCGAACATCCGCATCATGCTCCGACGTTGCCACCGCATACGGGCCCTGCAATCCCTTCAGGTAAGCGGCATGGATCTCTCCGAGTTCGTCAAACCTGACGGTCTTCTCTTCCCCACACTTGGTACAGTGCAGCAGATGGAATGCGAATCCGCCGCCCTCTCTTACCTCGAACCTGCCACCGCACTTCCTGCAAATCGCTCCGTATGAGTTACCCACGGTATCCTCCCGTTCAGCTATGCATTATGTCTGTTTAACCTGGCAGCGGCCTCGATTGCGGCCAGAGCGGTGTTGGCGTGGATCTTCCCGATCTCTGTGATGGATTCAGGATACCCGCCTCCCAGGGTGATCACTATCGGAACGCCCTCATTCGCAGCCCAATCAACGACCATCCGATCTCTCTTGTGCAGTCCCTCGATCGTCAGAGCCAATCCGCCCAGTGTATCCTTCACATAGGGGTCTGCGCCGGCCTGATAGTGAACCAGGTCGAAGGGCCCATGCTTGGCGATTTCATCCAACCCGCCGGATAGTAAGGAGAGGTACTGTTCATCTTCTGCTCCGTCCTCCAGCTCCAGATCGATGGTGCTCTGCTGCTTGAAGTGCGGGAATGTTCTTTGCTGATGAATGGAGAACGTAGTGACAGACGGATCGTCCTTGAAGATATGTGCTGTCCCATCTCCCTGATGAAGATCGCAGTCAATGACGGCCGCCCGGTTGATCATTCTGGAACTCAGAGCTTTTTGAATACTGACCGCGATGTCGTTGATCAGGCAGAAGCCAGCCCCATGGTCAGGAAAAGCGTGGTGAAACCCGCCTCCCAGATGAACGCATACGCCATCAT
>JASLPY010000311.1 GCA_030744755.1 Kiritimatiellia bacterium
GTCCTGGCAGAGCAGCTGAAGATGCACATCAAGCAACAACGGGTACTGCCAAAATCGCAACACGGATTCAGACCAAAGCACAGCCCGGAAAGCGCAATAATTGAGCTGATTGACGAGATCGCGTCGCAACGTGACCAACGAAACACAGTAGTAGTGGCATCCGCCGACCTGGCGGGTGCCTTCGATACAGTAGATCACGAGAGGTTGGTGGGAAAACTGCAGAAGCGAGCAGGAATCGAAGGGGCAGCACTGGAATTGCTGGGAGATTATCTGAAAGGAAGGTCACAAAGGACAAAGAAGAATAGCGGGGGAAGCAGCGGATGGGTGGAGATACCATGGGGGGTCCCCCAGGGATCAGTAATGGGGCCGCTACTTTTTGCACTCTTTTGCGAGGATCTACAAGAGTGGGTGCCGGGCGCAAAGATAGTTCAATTCGCGGACGATGTGACGTTGATAACATCAGATAGGGACCCGGAGCGGGCGGTCCAGAAGATGAATGAAGCACTGGAGCAATTTGAACGGTACGCAGCCGGGAACTGGCTGGCCCCCGAGCCGACGAAGACGCAGGTACTATACTGCACCGGAGTGGATAAAGGGAAGATCAAGACGAAGTGCGAAATGGCGGGGCAAGAGCTGGAAGTAACGGAAGCGATCAAAATCCTGGGGTTCCACCTCGATGAAGGGCTATCCGGCGAAGAACATTGTGCAAAGGCGGCTGGCAAGGCGGCAGCGGCAACGGCGGCAGTAAAGCGCGCGACACGATACCTCAGGAAAGAAGATAAAGTTACGCTACTGGAAGCTTTGGCACACCCATACCTCGACTATTGCCAAAACGCGCTGTACAACACGACCGAGGCTGCAGACAGCCTGGTCCGGCGGGCGTACAACCGAACAGCGAGGGTAGCGGCAGGACTCGGAAGGACCAAACCATCATTGAAGAAAGTAGGATGGGCAAGCTGGGAGAAGCGGCGCGAAGCAACCAGAGAAGCAATGGTCGCAAAAGTTGTGCTGGATAAGGAACCACAAGTACTTTGGGAGCTCCTCCCCCCGAAGATTAGAAGAGACATGGCCTTGCGAGGCGAGACAAGGGGAGAACTGGAAACGCCCGCCGCAAGGCTCTCGGCGGGAGAGAAGGCGTTCCGGGTATGGGGACCGCGCGTATACAATGAGTCCCTGGCGAATGGAGAAGAGCCCGAAGAAGGAACATTCCAAGAAGAAGAGGGGGGTGGAACACGGAGGATACGCAAGCAAGGAAAAGCGCCGAAGGACGAGGACGTGACCGAGCGAGAAGGGTACTACGGATACCTGAACCACAAGTTCAAAGCGCAAGGGGAAACAAAAGATGAAGATGGATGGGTGGTAGCATGGACGGACGGCAGCAAGATTGAAACGGGGAATGGAGAGACGGCGGGGGCAGGAATTTTCTACAGCGCGGGGAACCCGCGGAAC
>JASLPY010000312.1 GCA_030744755.1 Kiritimatiellia bacterium
CCCATGTTGGGCCCCTGATCTATAAAGGAACTAATGCCGAATAGAAGACGCCGCAACCCTGTGGCGAAGTACGGTAGACGACTTAATCGAGCCAAGAGGCACCCCGACCGCACCAAGTACACCAGGCGCCCAAAACACCGGACGGGACGACACACGACCTGATTCCCAGTATTTTGTTGTCAGCCTTTTTTGACGGAAACTGGAGAACCGCATGGGCCGTTATTCTTCCCACTTTCAGGGGTTTGCCCCTGGTAGTCAGTTCGGCGTTGACCAAGATAACCTCGGGTATGTCCGCGACCTAACCCCCGCAACCGTTAAGGACATCGAGAAAGACGCTCGATTCGTCCAAGACATAATGACCTATTACGAAGAGCGTGATGGCGTCAGTTTTCAGTCCGCAGAAGAAGCCCTGGAGTATTACTGGAACGACCGCTCGTGGAGCAACCTCAATACAGTGGGGATCGGGAAGGAGTGGGCAAAGTCCAAGGGGATGGAGGAATCCCAGAAGGCTCGGCTCTCCCGCCTCCAGAGAGTCTACGAGATGTACCCCAACTTCTACGAAGAAGGGGGCAAGGGCATGGAGGGTCTGTGGCGCAACACCAAGTCCGTCCTTCTTGATCCTGTCAACTTAATCGGATTTGGTTCTGGGGCAATAGCGGGTCGTGGAGTGGCGTTCGGCGCCCGGATGGCCGGCCAAAGCGCCAGAGAGGCAACCAGGGCGGGGATCAAAGCCGGCGCCAAGAGAGGCGCCGTTGTCGAGGCTGGGATCAATGCGCCGATAGCACTGGGCGCAGACGTCGCACTTCAGGGCCGAGACATCGAACTTGACATCCAAGACGAATTCGATCCTCTCCGGGCGGGAATTTCCACCGTTGCTGGTGCCGGACTTGGAGCGGGCATGGGTGCCGGCTTCGGCGCCATGGGTGCGGGCCTGCCATACAAGTTCTGGAAACCGAAAAGTGAGCGCTCTGCAACACGAAGAGGCATCGCAGAAGCGGATGTAAAACTGGCGGATCGAACCGCGGCCGAAGAGGCCGAAATGTGGGCAGCCAGAGCGGCAGAGGGTCGGGCGGATCTCGACGAGGTAGATCCCGGGAGGATCACGCTCGAAGAGGCTGAAACACTCCTCGATAACTTTGAGCAACTTCACCTTGCCCATCTGGCGGATGAACTCGATGTTGGATTGGATGAGGCAGTCGATGTTGTCACCAAGGTCCAGCGCGGTGAACTCGCCAACGAGACGGCAAGGGCAGCGGCACGCATAAAGGTCATAAAAGAATGGCCCAAACATCGTGATGCCCAGGAAGCCCAGGCTGCTGCATTAGAGTCCAAGGCAGACGAGAGGGCCGTCTCAGCAAGACAGCGAATCATTGAACTGGATGAGGCCCACCAGTCACTGGCTATGGCCCTGAAAAAGGGCGATCTCGAACAAGCCGAAC
>JASLPY010000313.1 GCA_030744755.1 Kiritimatiellia bacterium
ATCATGTTCGATAGTTGTATATATGCTAACACGTGGCAGGAATTAAAGAGAACACCGCGCCATGACCGACGGCCAGAAGCCGAAAAAAATACCCTCCGAGTCCGATTCCGATACGGACCGGAGCCAATCGAAGGTGGAAATCATCAGCGCCGATGTCTGCCCCTTCGCCCAGCGAAGCCGCATCGTGTTGCTGGAAAAAGAGGTGGACTTTATCCTCAGTGAAATCGACCTCAAGAACAAACCCGACTGGTTCCTCCGGGTTTCTCCCTATAGCAAGGTGCCGGTGCTGCGGTACGGGGAAACGCGCATCTATGAAAGCGCCATCATCAACGAATATCTCGACGAGGTGTTTCCCAAGCCGCCACTGATGCCAAGCGATCCGGAAAGACGCGCCGAAGCGCGAATCTGGATCGATTTTTGCGACAACCGCTTTACCGTCACCTTTTACAAACTGCTTCTGGAACAGGATAAGGACAAACAAAACGAATATCGTAACTGTATGCTGGATCATCTCCTGTTTCTGGAAACGAAGATGCTATCCGGCACCTATGGTTCCGGTCCCTACTGGATGGGGAAGACGTTCTCTCTGGTGGATGCTAGCTTCGCGCCTTTTTTCGAACGCTTCGTGGCGCTGGAACATTACCGTGATGTAACTATTCCGCCCCAACACACCCGCCTGAAGGAGTGGACAACCGCGCTGGAGAGACGGGAATCAGTGAAGAAAACCTCCCGCTCCCGCGACTATTTCATTGCGCGCTATGCACCCTATGCCGACGGAACCGCCGAGGGTATCACGGCTAAAGAAATGCGCGAAAAGACCTAGGGCGGGTCATTTAAGATAGCGTAACTCTAGTGCGGCGGGGAGAGAATTTCTAGCGCGGCAGGTCGGAACGTCCCATCAGGAATTCGTCCACTGCCCGCGCGCACTGGCGCCCCTCGCGGATGGCCCAGACCACCAGCGATTGCCCGCGCCGCATGTCGCCGGCAGTGAAAACCTTGTCAATAGAGGTGCGATAACTCTTTGTGTCGGCGGCTACATTGCCGTGGCCGTCCAGCCCTACGCCAAGATCGGACAACAGCCCCTCAGCTACGGGATGCAGAAATCCCATGGCCAGCAGAACCAGATCGGCCTTAAGCCGGGTGGCGCTGTCTTCCACTTCCTTCATGGCCATGCGCCCGTCCTTGTCCGTTTCCCATTCCAGACGCACAACTTCCATCCCGGTAACGCGGCAGTCTTTTCCCTCGAAATGTTTGGTAGCAACGCTCCAGTCCCGTTCGCAGCCTTCCTCCTGAGAGGAGGAGGTGCGTAGCTTCAACGGCCAGTCGGGCCAGGTTAACGCCTTGTCTTCCATCCTCGGGGGCTTGGCGAGGATTTCCAGCTGCGTCACCGAGAGCGCTCCCTGGCGGTTGGAGGTGC
>JASLPY010000314.1 GCA_030744755.1 Kiritimatiellia bacterium
GAGTGGCAGCAACCGGAGGTGCGCCTTCACGGACCCCCAAAACCTTCGCCGTTTAAACCGGTGTTGGAGCCTCAGGAACGATAGGGCCGAAGCCACGCCTACTCCTTGCCGGCCTTGCTCCTGTGGACGACACTGTCCTTGACATCTGCGTCGTCGCCCGTGCCGATTGATGACCGGCTGATAACAGAATCCTGGATGTTGATTACGTTCGTGACCTGGGTTGGTTCAGCTCCCTCTATCCTCGACAGTATTGATGCAGCAACGGGCTCGTCCCGGTGCTTCGAGGCTACTTCCCGAATTTGGTCCATGTCCACTCCCATCTCCTTGAGGTCACTGAGCGTGAAGTTCCGCGTAAACGTATTGCAGAGTTCAAGGAACGAGTCCTTCTCCCGGACATTGTTCCGTTCGTAACGCCGCTTGATAGCATCCCAGGCGTCGTCTATCGCATCCTTCCCCAGTTTCTCGAACCGTCCTGTGTCCTCGAACTCCTTCCTGATTTCCTGGATATCGGCCCTGAACGGATTGGCCGCGCCCTGGCCCTGCAGGACATCAACCCACGTGTCGTGCGGGAACCTGACAAGGCTCCCTTCACCCGAAAGATAGTCAACAGCCCTGTTGAAGGTGCGCCGGTCATACACATCGTTGAATTTCTCCTCCATCGGCCCATCAATTTCGTCAGCGAAGGCTCTCAGCAACTGTTCGTGACATTTCCTTTCTACAACATGGTTCGCCAGATACATCAGGCAACTCAGGGTATGCAGCCCCCCGGGCCTGTATTCATTTCCTGACTTGAGAATTCTCTGGAGAATCATTGTGACATAGCCGGACATGCCTTTCTTAGCATTCTCTTTCAGGTAGGTCTGGCTCAGGCGTCTCACGTCGTTGTAGACCATTTCCTTAATCAGAGAACCAACGTATATGGGGCTGCCCTGAGCGTATGAGACCAGAGTACTGACTGCCCTGCTGTCATACCTTATCACGTTAACATCCAGCGTCTTGGTTATCAGCTGTTCCATCTCGTCGTCCGCGAAGCGGGGGACCGTGAGCCTGGTGAATTTCTTGCGGAAGTCGACTGGCAGTTCAGACCACTCGGCCTCTCTGGATGACACAACCAGGCCACTAATACTTTCCTTGGCTGCGATGGCATTGTAGACGTCAGGTTTCTCGGAAATGTCGTCATAGAACAGCCTTATGCCGAACTTTTCGTGCGCGTCTCCGAGGTTTTCGTTGGTGATGACGGCGACAGGCCCTCCCTCCATCATGCAGTCCAGTACCTCGAACAGGAGAACGGTCTTGCCGACGCCAGGTTCACCAATTATCACGAAATTCTTTTCGAAGGGACTTTCGATTATGGTATTGACATGGTCATTCCTTACGCCATCCAGATGGACGTTTCCACGGAG
>JASLPY010000315.1 GCA_030744755.1 Kiritimatiellia bacterium
GCATCGAGCGTTTCTTCAACAGGATCAAACACTTCCGTCGTGTCGCAACGCGCTTCGAGAAACATGCCGCAAACTACCTCGCCATGATAAAGTTGGCCTCAATACGAATATGGCTACGCGTTAATGAGTCCATGACCTAGCCAAACATTATTCAAAACTCAATCAGGGTTTATCGAGGTATTTCCGTGACCCGGAAACAGTCAAATATTATGTCCTGAAAAATTGAGAGTCTTCGCGACCGTAAGCCTGAGAAGCTATCATTTAATTCGCTTGTAAAAACATCTCCCGCACCGGGGTCATCTTTTCTGGGCGCGGCAGGATCTTCGTGCCCTTTCCCTTTATCTTATGAGCCGGGGCGTAGCGGAACACTATCGAGACCCGTTCACCCTCGCGGCAACGGCTTCCGTAATGCAGGCAGGTGGAGGTGTCGCAGATAGCCCCCGTCCCCGCCGGACCGATAAGACGAAACAGGTTGTCCTCGCTGCAATGGTTGAGCATGTTGACGTCGGGCAGGCGGCCATCGCCGTTGTAATAGAGAGATTCATAGTGCGTTTCGAGGCATGCCTGGTGACTCAGGTCGGCGGGAAGCGCCGTCACCGGACCATTTTCGAGAGCCACCGGAAAGACGTTGATAAACACGGTGACGAAATGCACGTCGGGCTTGTCAAGATGGAACAGATTGCTGCCGATATTCGCCTCATCTGGGGTGGCGATCCACAGGTTGATGTGCTGTAACCGCGGCACCGCACTGAAATAGTCGGTCAGCATCTCCATCAGAGGATCACAGAGCGCCGCTTCCACCAGTTCGGGATAGGCGTTCACCTCCTCGTCGTTGAGAAGAACGTGGAACGGGTTGTACTCATTGCGGCCACGGCTGCTCTTGAGAATCTCGTCCTTGCGTTCCTCATAGATGCGCTGGCCGAGAAGATGGACATTTTCGAGACCCGGAATCTCACCGGGAGCCAGGGCCGCCATGCCTTTTTCCTTGGTGAAAAACCCCCGCCATTTCGAACCAGAAATCACGGATTTCGCCATGCGGCGGCGGCGATACCAGTCCAAGGGCCGTTTCAGTGCATCGAGAAAATCCACCCAGCCCTTTAGAAACTGGAAGGACAGGCCCGCCCTTAACCCGTAAGCGTAAATATACATTTTCAGCGGATTGTTAAGAAACACGACGATCTCCTTTCTTAAGCAACATTGAGAATATCCGCCCTGCCGTCGGCGAAACGGCGGAACCACAATTCCGTATTGACCCACTGCCAGACGAAAAAGGCATTTTTTGAATCCCCCTCCCGGAATTTTTTCCAGGCCCGGCGCACCTCCGCCACGTCGAACAGCCCGCGATCTCGGAACTCACGGCTTTCGACGAT
>JASLPY010000316.1 GCA_030744755.1 Kiritimatiellia bacterium
CACTAGTGTCCGGTTAAAAATCGTGAAATTGCAGTTGTTTTTGATGATTTTGGGAATTGGCATCCGAGAAAATGCAATCGTGTGTCTGAAGTGCCTGTAAAATGGGGGTTTTCTCGAAGAGCGTGACGCTGAGAATCTGTAGAATTGTGTAGAGGGTGTGATCTAGTTTGAGTTCCTTCTTGATAATGGCGACTAAGACATAAACGGAGATAGCGATCCAGATCTGAGTCTTCACAGCGTTCTGCGAAGTTCCGAAAAAGGCTTTGATGCGAAGGTGCTGTTTGATCCATTTGAAGAACAACTCGACGCGCCAACGGTAACGATAGAGCTCGGCTATTGTAAGTGCGGGAAGTTGAAAGTTGTTGGTCAGAAATACGTAGGTGTTGCCGGTTTGGGCATCGAAGAAACGGATGCGTCGGAGCTTCTCTGGGTATTTCTGTTTTGAGAGAGGGCCGGTTAATACAACAGTTTGATCGCAACGCAGGCCGGTGGTTTTGTCTATCGGGTGCGAGTAGAGTCTGCGGCATGCGAGCCTGCTGATGGCACGGGTAACGAAGAACGTTGATGCTAGGTGCATACGATGAAGTCTGACGAAGTCGAGATAGCCCCTGTCCATGATGTAGAAGGCTCCGGGTTCCATAGGAATCTGGTCCATGATTTTGGTGTCGTGAATGCGGCCTGAGGTAATAATAACAAGGGTTGGGATGCTTCCTCGCAGATCGAGAAGCGTGTGAAGCTTGACCGCTGACTTCTGTCTGCGGAACTGAGCCCATGGAAAGAGTTTGAGGCAAAGATCGATGGTGGTGGAATCCAGCGCATAGGTTGCGCCTTCGATCTGAATCCCGAGATTGGTGTCGGCGTAAAGGCGTCGAGCTTTGGAGATAAGTATCAGTGCGAAATCTCTGTAAATCTGCCAGTTGCGATTCTCGTTTGCGTCGGCAATCGTACTGCGTGAGGCCCTGGTACGAAACCCGGCGTGATAGAGTTTCGGTTGCAACGCTCGCAAACATGTCTCTATCTCGCGAAGGCTTCCGCGGTATGTTAACTGGGCAAATGCCATCGTCAGAAACTGTTCCCAACATGAGAACCGTTTTACCCAATGGTTGCCACGATACCGGTGAACACATGCATCGAACTTGCGCTTCGGGAGCCAGTGCATCAACTGGGAAAACACGGTGCGACTTTCCTTTACAAGCATCTCTTTCCCTCCTATCGGTAGGAAAGTCATGCCCTATAGGCAATCGCGTGTCTATATCGATACGTTCTGAAATATCCTGTAAGCAATTCATGAGCAATGTGTTACAATCGAAATATCCAAATTTAACCGGACACTAGTG
>JASLPY010000317.1:0-313 GCA_030744755.1 Kiritimatiellia bacterium
CATTACCATCCGCACCGTTGGCGATGAGCAGTTCGACGATTTCCGTGTGGCCTTTTTGATACGCAATCTGCATAGGTGTCTCCCCAACACCAGTCTTCGCGTTCACATCCGCACCAGAAACCAAGTGCTGTTTAACGGCTTCGATGTTTCCTTCATAGGCAGCATCGTGAATTGAGATGTCTGGTGCTTTGGCTGTCGTCGGTTCTGGTTTCGCTTCTGGTGCTGGAGCCGACTCCCTGACTCCACACCCCACCAAAACCACGGCTGCGATTGTTGTGATTAGTAGTTGTTTCATTTGTCTTCAGTTTTTAAT
>JASLPY010000317.1:323-1306 GCA_030744755.1 Kiritimatiellia bacterium
AGACGGTTCGCTTGCCAGAATATTGTGCCTTGGCCAGGGCGGGTAGCAGCAGGGCGGCCAGGATGGCAATGATGGCGATCACCACCAGCAGTTCAATTAGCGTGAATCCTCGGCTTTGTTTCGTTTTCATTTTCCTTCAGCTTTCAATTCTTCACCCGTCTTGCCGCCGTGTTTGCGGAGGAGGTTGCCGAGTTCGGTATAACCGTTATTGGTGGCATTAGTTAGCGGCGTTACGCCATTATTATCCTTCGCATTCACGTCCGCACCCTCGGCGATAAGTAGTTCGGCGATTTCCTTGGTTGCCGCATAATGCAAAGGAGTCTGTCCCCTCTGCCCGAACTCGTTCTCACCTTGTTCATCCTTCGCGTTCACATCCACGCCTTTATCCAATTCCGCTTGTACGCCAGCAAGATCGCCTCTCGCGGCAGCACGGTGAATCGGATCAGCGAAGGCGGTGGTGGCCAGTAGCGAGGTGACTGCGAGTGTTAGGAGTGTGCGTTTCATTGGCTGAACCGAAATCCAACCATGCCTAATCACGTTAAAGCTACGCTAAAATTGTCTGAAGTAAGGCGTTTATTGCAGCCCACACCCCACAACCAGCACCACGGCTGCGATTATTGTGAGTAGGAGGTGTTTCATTTGCCTTGATTACTCCGCCAACTTCACTCGATAGTATTGCTGCTGAAAAATCGCTTTTCGCCGATCAGTGAATTCAACCGAGCTTCCAGTGCCTTGGACTTCGCCTATCTCACCCCATCTTAAGTCATCTGAAGCTTCGATTTTGTATGTAGAATCTGATTGAGTTTCGAAGCTAATAGTGAATCGAGAGTCGATTTTGCTGAAGGTGTTAATCTTAAGTTCTTTAAGAATTATTACAGGTAGGTGTGCAAACTTTTCACCAAAACCAGTTGCGCCTGGATTAATAAATATTTTGGCATCTTCGGGTACACTGGAGAACGCATCGACACGAAAAGAAAAAGGCG
>JASLPY010000318.1 GCA_030744755.1 Kiritimatiellia bacterium
ATCGACGTCGGGGACGACTGCATCACACTCAAATCCGGCATGGAGGACAGCCTTCGCCCGCGCGAAAAGAGAGCCTGTGAAAACATCACCATCACCAACTGCACGATGGTGCACGGACATGGGGGCGTTGTCTGCGGCAGCGATATGAGCGGCAATGTAAGGAATGTGGCAATCAGTAATTGCGTGTTTAAAGGCACTGAGCGTGGCATTCGTTTCAAGTCGCGCCGCGGCCGTGGCGGCATCATCGAGAATATCCGCGTTTCCAATATCATAATGGAAGATGTCCAGACCCCGTTCGT
The DNA here is from genome assembly GCA_030744755.1 of Kiritimatiellia bacterium. Classification (GTDB taxonomy): domain Bacteria; phylum Verrucomicrobiota; class Kiritimatiellia; order UBA8416; family JADHWI01; genus JASLPY01. Next base: position 300 of record JASLPY010000318.1, read on the forward strand.
GGCAAACCTGTTCTATCATTGGGGTGCTCACGGTGAGGCGCGTGTGCTGGATACGCATGCCTATCCCGTAGACGACAGCACGCCGAGAATTGAACGCTTGCGCTTCAGTCACATCACCGCACGCAACGCTCAGTTTGCAGCGGGTGTCTTCCATGGACTCCCTGAAATGCCGGTGCGAGACATTGTTATGCATGACGTCGATATTCAGATGAATCCCGAGGCGCATGAAGGTGAAACAGCCATGGCCAGCACCATCCCGAAGATGAGCAAACGCGCCTTCTTCTGCAGACATATCAATGGGCTGTATTTGCAGTCGGTTCGTGTAGAGGGATATGAAGGGCCTCTCGTCGACGCCGAGAACTGTGAAGAAGTCCATGTAGATTCGCTGAGTACCGAATAGTTGGAGAAGATATGAAGACACACTTCTCACCCACTGATTCGGCAATGAGGAAGGAACAAGATGAAATTTGCAGATAGGTTAGCAGGCGCACTTTACGGTATTGCCATCGGCGACGGCATGGGCGCGCCCGTCGAAGGATGGTCATCACCGCCAATCATGGAGAAATTCGGGGATCATGATTTCGCCACATTTATTCCGCCAACCCACACGATGGATCCTGCAAAGGGCAAAGGCGCAGGGCGCATCACCGATGACACGCTCATGACAGAGGTTCTGATGGAGGCATACGCCGAGGCGCGATCCCACCTGGACGCCTATGGGTACGCCGATTATCTCCTTTCTCTGGTCAAGGATTCCCCTCGTTGGATTCCCGAGTGGCAGAAAGAGTCGCCTCTCTGGGACCGGCTCTGGTTTGCCGAGCAGTACCCATGGTTTCGCCTTGTGTCTTCAAATGCCGAACCGCGAAGCGCTGGGATGGGAAACAAGGTGAATTGCGGCGTCGCGATGTGGATGATGCCGGTGGGGGCAGTGAATGCTGGCAGCCCGCTCGACGCGTATCAAGAGGCAGTGCTCCTGGGCGCCGCGCACAATGAATCGTT
>JASLPY010000319.1 GCA_030744755.1 Kiritimatiellia bacterium
TCAACATGAGTGCTTCGGTTATGTTGACTGACAGTGGCGGGCTACAGGAAGAATGCTGTGTTCTGGGAACGCCATGTCTCACGCTGAGAGAGAATACTGAACGTCCCGTTACCCTCCGGAAACAGGGAGGCCTTTCGGAGCTTGTGGGGAACGACGTCGATGCAATTTCAAGAGCCTTCTCCGGAATCCTCGGCATACCCAGGGAGCCCCACCGCCCCGCGCTCTGGGATGGACATACCGCAGAGCGTATCGTGGAGACATTTGTGGGGTTGCAATGAAATGTTCTGACCATAGCGCCGAATGCATTTACCGGTGCTCCGCCAAACTGAATGTCATCCTGAGCGAAGCGAAGCGTAGTCGAAGGATCTCAGTTGCAGAGCGAACCATAAGATCCTTCGACAGGCTCGGGATGATAGAGAAATGATTGTTATGCAAGTGGATGTCGACTAACTCCGTCAATCAATAATCGTTAATCGTTAATCGTCAATCTCTCATCTCCACTTCCCAACAATGACTCCATTTGACTACATCATACTCGTTCTTGCCCTGGTGATGGTATACGCGTGGTGTATATTTCCGCCTGTGTTGTCACTGATTGCCCGGACGAAATCATGCCACAAGGTATCCGCGGACACGGCGGTTCCGGGCGAGGTGCCACGGGTTGCCGTGCTGATAGCCGCACACAATGAAGAGGCGGTTATTCGTCAGCGCCTGGAGAATCTTTTCGGATTGGACTATCCAGCCGAGAGGATGCAGGTGCTGATCGGTGTTGACGGTGCGTCTGATGCGACTGCCAGTGTCGCCCGTGAATCCGCTGCAGATCAGGAAAGTGTCAAGTTAGTTGAGTATGAAGAGAACCGGGGGAAGATCGCGGTGCTCAAGGATCTTGTCTGGCTTTGTGTTGGGGGAGGAGAAGGAGAAGGGGGAGGGGAGTCAACGCCCAACGCCCAACGCCCAACGTCCGACGCCCAACGTGTTGAGTGCGGTGATGCTTGTCCGGAACTGCTGGTGTTTACGGATGCGAATACCCACTTCAGGCAAGATGCCCTTCGACGGCTCGTTGGTCATTTTCGTGATCCGGGAGTTGGCGGGGTTTGTGGGCGGTTGGTGTTTACGTCAGTGGATCCGCATTCTGTGCCTGAAGTTGACATGGCGAATCCGAGCTCCGAAGGGTTCTACTGGGACTGGGAAACCCGTATGAAGGAAAGCGAAAGCCGCTTGGATTCTTGCCTTGGGGCGAACGGTGGAATCTACGCGATCAGGCCTGAGTTGTTTTGGTCTGAGATTC
>JASLPY010000031.1 GCA_030744755.1 Kiritimatiellia bacterium
CCTGACGAAACTCAGGAAAGGGGTTGTTACAAGCGGCTCGCTGACCGTCATTCTCAGATCAATTCTCCCCGGACCGTACCTGTCCCCGTCGCACGCACCTGTTGACGCATAGTCAATGCTTACAACATGGGGGGCAACGCTGTCAGATATGCCTGTTACTTGCTCCGACGGAAAGCTCTCTGTGCCCACGCCGTTGACCGTTGTAACACGGTAGTAATAGGTGCCGTCATCGGGCGGCAGATCACTGTGTGTGGTTGACGAAGCTGTAGTCTGAAGAACGAGATCCGCTCCTTCTGTTCGGGTGAAGGAGGAAGAAGATCTGTAGAGATTGTAGCCAGACACCCTACCCAACTGCGGCCGGGCCCATGACACCCTGATTACACCCCCTTCCCTGGAGGATGCAACGAGGCCTGAAGGAGGATCGGGTATGGACGTATCGACTATCAGCGTGATGGGGCCGGAAAGAGCACTTTGACCAGCCCTATTCGTGGCGGTCACGGAGAGACTGTTCGTGCCTTCATTCAGCAGCAAGTTCACGTTGAAACCGCCAGAGTCGGAAACGGAAGACCAGGATCCAAAAGACTCACTGTTGACGCTGAAGCCAACGCGGTCCGCCAGCCCATCCGCCTGCCCTGAAACAGCCACAGTCAGACTGTTGAATTCAGCGTTGTCCAGCGGCTCAGAAATCATGGGAATCCCTGGAATCGAAAGCTGCACCACCACGCCGGTGACAACTTGGGAACCGTTGTCTGCGTTGTCTTTAGACAAAACAGTCAAGAGATGAATACCATCAGCGGCCTTTCGAACATCCCACGGAAATGAATAGACAGGTCCCAGTCCTTCGGCGATGAACTTGTCGTCATCATCCACCTGAAAACTGACTTCTTTGACTCCGGCAGGGTCGGTGACCTGGACAGACCAGGTACCTGGAGACGTTATGTTCCCGTTTGAGATTCCACCATCCCAGTTAATTCCGTCAATTACAGGGCCTTCTGTATCCGGCTTCGCAACCGCCGCTATCGGGGTTACCGTAGTGTTCTCTCCACCGGACTTGTTGACACTGGTAACGGCGATATAGTTTGTTACACCGTTTACCAGGCCCACTACAGTTGCTTCCGTTGTCGCGACAGTTGCCTTACGCGTCATATCAAGCGCGTTTGTCGCGGGAGTATCAGATACGTACACGGAATAGTAACTCAGGTGTTCCGACGACATTACGGGAGACCACGCCACCGTAATCATCGTGTCGTAGGGGTCGACTGACAGATCCGACGGATTTGCCAGCAATGTATGACCTGTCCCCACAGCTCCTGAGCTTTCATTACCGTCATTGTCAAATGACGTAATCCTGAATTCATAAGCACCTGACGGGTCCAAGTCCGTCGCCAAGTACAAGTGTTCGCCGGCAGACGTTTCTCCGGCAAATACATCAGCAGGCGTATAAACTCGATAGCCGGCTATGTCGCCATGAGCATCTGCTGACGATGCCCAGGAAAGGGACAGGTACGTAAGAGAGCAATCAAAGATGAGGCCAGAAGGATTGCCGGGAGGTACGATATCCTGTGGCGCAGCGCCTTTGGACATAACGGTGGTATACGACAGCCCTCCCGAATCAACAGGCACAACGGCATAGAAATTAGTAACAGACCTCACCAAGCCGGTAATGAGGCATGTCTGCGTTTCGGCCTCTGTCTCGAGGACGAGCGAAGCCGCGGCAACATTGGTGAACGAATTGTCGCTCTGGTACACTTTGTATAGCGCAAGATCGCTTCCATTGGATTCTTCGCTATACCCAGACCAGGAGAGACCGATCTCCGTACCTGTCCCTGCGTCAGAAACAACGATATCTGTGACGGGGCCAGGCACAGTATCGTCAAAAACTATGAGGACATTTGTTGTCGTACTCTCGTTGCCTGCCGAATCAACCGCCGAGAACAACAGCTCGTTTCTTCCGTTGACAAACGATACGTCCTTCTGCCAGTTGGTTGAACCAGAGGGAGGTATAACTTCAAGTCCGTCCAGCATAATGGATGCACCGGCCTCTTTCGTGCCGCGCAGCAGCTGGTGATTGATTGTGGTAGGAGAGACAACGGGCTCAACCTTGGGGACAGGAGGAGGGAGACGGTCGATTTCGAAACTGAACTCGTGTAGAGGAGACGAATGACCCGAATTATCGAACAATAGGGTCTGAGCAGAGTAAGATCCGTCAAGTAACGCCCCTGATGAGATGAAACGGAGAGAATTGGTTCTGGCCACAACCTGACCGGGCACATCAACACCCAGCCTGGCCAACGTCAATTGGGATCTCGAAAGATCCAAACCACTTGTCAGCTCTACAAGAAAGACGCCCACTTCCTGAAGATCACCGTTGGTTACGGAGCCATCCGCAGGGAATTCGGAGATGATCTGCGGAGCCACAGAATCAACAACAAGAAGAATAGAACTCGTTGGTGAATTGTTTCCCGCCAGATCCATGCAGAGAAACGAAAGATGGTTTGCCCCTTCTTCAAAGTTTGCTTGATATGTCCATAATCCGGATCCGTTTGTGACAACCTCTGAATTACCAATCCACACCGAAGTGAAGTCATCTCGATTTCCGGATAGAGTCACGAACGCGTTGGTTAAGGCATTAGTCGCGGGCGGCGGAATGAATCCAGTGACCGACGGAGCATTCGGTGCGGTAACATCAATTACGAACCTGTTAGTGAAAGAGCGTTCCAGCACGCCCCCATTGATTGTAGAAACGTTAGTACCAACAACGAGGGCATACTCACCCTCGGCGACACCCAGAACAGCGAGATCAAGTGACCAGGAGAACGGGTTCGGAGCAAGTACCTCAACAGGGACATCTCCTTGCGGTCCACTCAGGCTGACATCGGCCTCGGCTGAACTCGAGGCGAGCGGTGAACAGAATGAGACAAGGATGTTGCTTACACTCTGAGAAACATAGCCGGATGGCCACACTTCCTTTATCCGTAAAGGGGCGCCATTTGAAGAAACGGCAATACTCCCATCAGCCGGGCTTCCTGCTCCGGCTCCAGCCGATACCGACATCTGGTCAGGCGGATCGTTTCCAGGTCCATTGTTCCTGTAAACAGCAATCCTCCCGCCTCCTCCAGCACCGCTGTAGGAAGAACCAGAATCACCGCCATTTGCGGAAAGAAGGCCATCTCCCGTGAAAGTAAGCACATCAATATATATGCCGCCCCCGCTACCCCCTCCGCCATGATTCGATCCGTCTCCACCATCGGCACGGATTTCACCATCCAACAACAGTTCCCTTGCGGTTATTCGCACGAGACCACCACCACTTCCCCCCGAAGAAGTCTCACCCGCACCACTACCGAGTTCATTGGGGTTCAACACGCTACCATACGTGGGGTTTGCTTCTCCCAGATAGGCGCCGCCGAGTCCGCCATAGCTACCACCCGACCTGCCGCTGCTTCCGCCTGTTGCAGTATTGCCTATTGTGTAATCCTGGATGTAACCTCTTCCGGATACGTCGATAAGGCTGCTCGCATCAACAGACACAGATCCCATTGCACCGATCTCTAAAAGGAACTCCTCGCCACCAGTGCTGGGCGGATGAGTCAGAACAGACACTTCGGACACGCTCAGATTCGAAACCGCAAATTGCCCCTGCAATACCTCGAGTTTAGCTTTACCTTTTACAATGAGCGAATCATCGCGCGTGTCATATCTTGAAGGATCAAACGGAGTTGACTTCTCAGAGCTGATGTTTCCGTTGTCCCAGATTATGACAACAGGCCCACCGTCAGGCTTCAGAAAGACAGATCCAGCACTCCCAGCGTACGTGCCTGAACCACCGACAGCGGTCACCGTATTGCTCAGACTCAACCCGTCCAAGGACCCATAGAAGACCGCAACACGACCGCCACCCCCTCCGGCTCTCCCGTTAGATGCAACACCACCCCCGCTGGCTGAAACTGAACCGGAGCCCCGAATAGCGCCAGCCCGGATGCATATTCCGCCACCACTGCCGCCCCCTCCCCAGTCTCGTCCATCCTGCCCGTTCGCCCTGATGCTGCCTTCAAGGTCAAGTTCTCCAGCGGTAATAAGAACCAGGCCACCTCCGGCTCCACCTCGCGAATCCGGCCCTGCGCCACTTCCTGGTTTATCCGGATTATGCGGCAAACCATGTACCACACCCGCCTCTCCCATGTAGTCGCCGCCTTCGCCACCATAACTGCCTCCCGATCGGCGTTTGCTGGCGTTAACAGTGGAGTTTTCCACTGTTCTCCCTCGAATGTAACCCTTTCCGTCAACATTGATCTCGCTATCTGCATCCAGAGACAGGCATCCTTCGACATCGATCTCGAGATGCGAAGAAGTGCTCTCCGTGCAGGCTGAATGTGTGATGGTGGCTCCGTTCACCAAGCTAAGACTGTTGAAATCGTGAGCCCCATCTATAGTTACAGTGGCCCCATCAACCTGCACGCTCAGAGAATCGTACGAAAAGTCAGAGGCAGACACGGTACAGTCGGCCGTCAGGATCACGTCGAATTCAGCATTCGCGAACGAGGCAATCGCAACGAGGGCAATAGTGAGAATTCTCTTCATCTGTGAAGCTCCACATTGATCCCCTCGCTATCACAGAAGAAAAGCATCGAGTTATTGGTGTCATTGTCAGGATGAACCCTGAAAGCGATATAGTGTGACTCGCGCCTGTCAAAGCACCTCCTCTGAGGGTCCGAGAGACGCCAGTTCGTGCCATCAGAGAATTCAGCCCACTCATGAAACTGCGATTCTCTCAGAACTGCGTTCCCCTCGCACACGAAACCAACAGCTCTCCTGGCCGGCACCCCAGCAGCGCAACACAAGCTCTGGAAAAGAGCGGAACTGTCCGAACAATCTCCTCGCCGATTCGCCAGCGCCCAGGCAGCACCTCGGCTTTCCCACCAACAACCGGAGTAACGAACAGTTGAAGCCACCCACCTGTGAATACGTCTGGCCGTCTCGTATTGGTTCCGCCCTTTCAACCGCGCTGCCAGGCTTTCTATGTCACTCGCTCTGCTTCCTGGATGTTGCTTGCGAGGAACCGGCGTACGGGGAAGCGTCGCAACTTCCCGTGAGACACCGGAACCCGCAAGCATATCAACCAAGGCAGTAATCGTGACAACTTTGGACCCGAACGGCGGAACACGCGCGAACCGAAAGGCAAGCGACTGATTGCCCAAATCATCGGCAACCAATCTGCAAGGGTGTGATGTTTTCACACTCAGGCACTGTTGAGAAGTCGTGCGACTCACGGGTGCCGCCGCGTGCAAGACCGTCGATAGAACAGAGTCCGTTCCGTTCCGCAGCGTAAGCTTGTATCGCAATGTTAGAGTCGACCCTGGAACCTTTGGCTCCGCGCACAGACGAAACTCCGTGCCCTCTCCCCCATGGGAGTGCGGGGACAGGTACAGACACACCGCGGCGGCGAACGCACAGAGCGCAGGGAGTGAAACACTAGGGATTGAATAATGGCCCGGTGCCCGCTGCAGTCTTCTACCGTCCGCAGCAGGCACCCAAAGCCAATGCGTCGCCTCAGTCATATCGGCGCATTTCTCCAAAGTTGCAGACGATCAGTACTACAACTTTTACGCCTATCCAGAATCTTTTTCCAGAACAAAATGACGTGCAGTCCAATAAAAGGAACAAGCACCAGCGCTGGAAAATCTAAACCCCTAACACTCAACACCTTACAACACCACATCAAAGAAACTGTCGAGAATTTTTGGAATGTGCCCCCTTTGTCTTCTTTGAGGTTATAGGGCCGGCATTGATGACATCGCGGATCGGCGGAAACCAAGACAACTGGGAGATCGCAATGAGAAGGGCGAGGATCAAACCAACATCAGACTGTTATATGCATGCTTACAACAGGGCAGCGGGGAGTCCAGGGTTCTTCCCTTTTGGTCGCAAGGAGAAGAGGCGTTTCGTGAGTCTTCTTCACAAGCTGGAGAGATACTACGTAATCGACGTCGTGTCTTACCAGGTGATGTCGAATCATTTTCACCTGGTCCTGCATGTACCAATCGAAGAACCGTCTCCCGAAGAGACCTGTCGACGGTATGAGAAGTACTACTGCGGTAAACGCCGTCTTCGGCCGGGGAGCAAGCGTTGCAAGGCAGTACAGAAACGTCTCAGGGACATAAGCGCATTCATGCACGATCTCCAGGCGCAGTTCTCAACATGGTTCAACAGTAAACACGACCGGCTGGGGTCCCTTTGGGCGGGCAGGTTTAAAAACACAATCCTTGAGCCCGGCCTGGCGGTATGGAATTGTGTGAAATACGTGACGATGAACCCCGTTCGCGCGCAAATAGTCTCAGATCCCGGTAAATACCGATTTGGATCGTGGGGCGCCTGGTGCGCAACTGGAATCCATCCATTCAAAGATCGCGCCACTCGACATCTGCTCCAGGCTTTGCCTTGGCCGCTTAAGGCAGCGGACGCAGGCGACGTGCGTCAACACTTGCAGCGGCAGTTCTCTCAGAAGCCACCCGCAGACTGCGAGGAAAGGGAGAAAAGCAAGGAAGAGGTTCGCACTCGTGTTTATGAGCCGTTTACAACTCGTGTAGATCGAAAGGTGAGATACTGGATCGATGGTATCGTAATAGGCAGTCGAGATTTCGTGATCGCAACCCTTGACACATTCTTGCCATCCACAACCGGTAGGGAAAGAGTACTGGCATCAACGGATAGGCTCGATCCGGGGGGTACGCGCTTGTCAGCCTATCGCTTGAGAAAACTTGCTTAGTCCCCAGTGCATAGCCAGGCCATTGAAGAACAGAAACTTCATCATATCCTCCTTGTGCCATTGTCCTGCGGCAAGCACAACACTAGACTGACATGATTAAACGAGATGGAGGGTAATAGCATGTCATTTACACTGCAGATCGGAAAGAAAGCCCCTGACTTCAGTCTTCCGGCAACAGACGGCAACACTTACAGCCTCTCAGACTTCGCGGAGGCGCCAATTCTTGTAGTCTTCTTTACGTGTAATCACTGCCCTTACGTAATCGGGTCAGATGAGGCAACCCGGCGGACTGCAGACAAATACGCCGGGCAGGGAGTTAAGTTTGTTGGTATAAACTCCAACAGCGCGAATACGTATGCCGAAGATAGCTTCGACAATATGGTCAAACGTATGGCAGAGCACAATTTCCCGTGGATCTACCTTCATGATGAGACTCAGCACGTGGCCCAGGCCTATGGGGCCCTGAGAACGCCCCACTTCTACGTCTTCGACCACGAGCGCAGTCTCCTGTACACGGGTAGAGGAGTCGACACGCCTCGAGACGCCAGCCAGGCAACCGTTAATGATCTGGAACGTACATTGGATGAACTGTTGTCAGGACGGCAAGTCAGCATCCGGGCGACAAACCCGATCGGCTGCAACGTCAAGTGGGAAGGGGAGGATGCCCACTGGATGCCCCCTTACGCCTGCGACCTGGTGTAGCTCAATCTCCAGGGCCTGTTGCCCAGATCGAAAAAGCGCCTTCCTCCTTCGCTGTGAAGCTACGGAGGACAAGTCGGCGAGATGCTTCGTCCCGACATACGTCGGGATCAGCATGACACACTCCTACGCACATGGACTGTCTGAAAGGTGTCATTCCGAATCCGCCTCAGGCGGAAGGAATCTGGACCCAGACAACACGCCGCCCTCACAGAATTGACCGATTCGCCACGAGCTGATGATTCTGCGCTGTTCGCACCTGTCCCTTGAGTTGACATAGCAGCGGTGCGCAAGCAGAATGGCATCCCATGGACGATTCGCCGGAAACTGACCGATACGAACAGTTTGACGACAGAGAACTGATGAGTCTCTTCCAAACTGGTGATGAAGATGCGTTTGCCGTCATCGTCCGCCGTTATCAACATCAGCTCCTGAACTTTTTCTCGAAGATGGGCGTTTATACTTGTGATGCGTCGGATCTGGTGCAGGACACGTTCATCCGGCTGTTCAAGTACAGGGACAGGTACAAGCCACGTGCCAAACTCAAAACGTTCCTTTACATGATCGCGCGGCAGATATGGATAGATTCGCTGAGAAAACACAAGCGTAAACAACAGTTCTCGGTAGCATTTAAGGAGGAACAGGCGACGAAAGGAGATGCCAGTGCGGCAACAGTCTCTACTGCCGCCGATGCAGTTGAGGCGCTGCAACGCTTGCCGGAGGCAATGCGGGCAGTCGTTGTGCTCAACATCTACCAGGGAATGAGGTACAAAGAGATTGCAGATGTTCTTGGCATTGCCGAAGGCACGGTGAAGTCCAGGATGTTTCACGCACTCAGAAAACTGCGTGAGGAGATGAGACTTGAATAACCTGTCACCAGATATCGATGTGCGGAACGAGGCAATTGTTTCTTTTCTTCGCGGCGAGCTTACTGAAAGCGAGGCAAGCGAGTTCAGGAACAGGCTCGAGATCGATCCCGGGGTCCAGTCAGAGTTGGAAGAATTCCGACGAACTGTAGGCCTGTTGGAATCCGCACCAGACGCGGAGCTATCTGAAGACCTATTTGCAAGTATTCTTAGTCGACTCAGTGATGAATCGAAGGTGAAACCTGTCCCCGAAACGCTGCTTTGGCCCCGCAAGCTTCTCCCAGCACTCAGGATCGCTGCTTCATTCCTGGTGATGTGCGGCGCCATCACTGTGCTAACGCTTCGCTTGCAGCGGGTTAGAGAACCGAGAGAAGATTCTGTATCCGGGGACAGGCACGAGAGTCCGGACGTGGTAATGCATGCGGCTATCTCCGGGGCCGCTGATTGGTTGCGGGCTAACCAGGAGCACGACGGGTCCTGGAGCCCCGAGCGTTGGGACGGATCAGTGGAGTATCGCGTGGCTTTGACGGGCATGTCGCTGCTCACGTTGCTGGGACTGCCCGAAGATGCCGGCAGCGGCAAGACTGCCGAGTCGGAACGTCAGGCGATTGACTATATCGTGTCCAACCAGAATACGGCCGGGCATTTCGGCCCTCGTTCTCGCGGTGTTATGTACAATCATGGAATAGCTACCGTAGCCCTGATTGAGGCCATGGACAAAAAGAGCGAACCCGTCGCACCTGTCACCGACGCCATAGCCGAGGCCCTGACCTTTATTGCCAAGGAGCAATTGCCATCAGGAGGATGGGGATACATTGACGAGGACGGTGAACCAAACACCGGGATCTCCGTGTGGCAACTGAGGGCGCTCGCCCTCGCACAACAACGTGGTTTTCTTGCAGACAAACAGCCTTTACGCAGAGGTCTATTCTGGCTAAAGGGAATGATTGACACCAAAGGCCAGTTCGGTTACCGGAGTCCAACGGATTTCCCGGAGGGGCCCGAGACCCTGACAGCCATGGGCGCATTCTGCCTCTTAACCTCCGAGGCAGGCAATTCTGCCGTATCTGATGCAAGAGTGACACTTCGTCGGGCGATGCAAGAGCTGGGTGAAATATCGGGGGATGATGTTGACTTCTATCGCTGGTACTTCATCGCTCATGCCTGGCAAGCAACCGACACGCCCTCAGACAATGCTTTCACGTCAGCCTTGACTGCGTACCTTCTTGGATCCCGTGTCCAGAAGGGGCCGCACAAAGGGACATGGTCCCCGGCAGGAAGATGGAGTACAGCTGGAGGACGAATCTACACCACAACCATGGCAGCTTTGTCTCTCCAGGCCTGCATCGACAGCCAGGGGTAAGACATGCACCTGTCCCGAGAATCTAATGTTAGACCTGTCCCCAAAGGCGTCGAAGGCGATATGTAAGCTGTACCTGTCCCCAGAGTCCCGTTCTCCAAGGGTGCCTTGCAATCCGTACCTGTCCCTGGTAGCAAATTGTTGTTTGGATCGCAAAAAGCTCTGGTATCGATGGTGAGGGCTTTGTAGAATTGTCAGGAAGAGGGGGAAAGGCATGTTATTGCGTGTTGAGCAGCGCCCCTGCTGGAGACGTTTCTGATGAACGAAAGAAAGAACCTTTCTGAGACAATCCGGATTGATCTCATTCCCGGCACGACGGAGCCACAGCAGGAAAAGACCGCACAGAAACCTGCCGAGGCACCGGCCAAAGCGCCAGTCTCTCCACTTACGCGAGTCAAATGGCCCAAGCGTGCCGCTGAACCCACTGCGGTATCCAGGTCGCGCTACCAGGAGCTTCTGCAGAGTGTGTATGATGCCGCGTTGGTAACTAACGTGTTTGGCAAGATAACGGATGCCAATGTTAGAGCTGTCGAGTTTCTTCACTTCTCCCGGGAGGAACTCTGCGCAATGCAGGTCTTCGACATCATATCCGGCGCCGACCGCTCTCTCATGCAGACGTTATGCCAGGGCCTCGAACACGAACGGTTCACTCTTATTCAAGCCTACTGCCGCAGACGGGACGGATCATTCTTTCCCGCAGAGATCGCAGTCAACAAGCTGCATTTCGGCCAGATGTATCTTTGCTTCTTCATTAGAGACATAAGTGTCAGGAAGAAGGCTGAAGACCGACTCAGAACTGAGCACGTAGCGATTCAGAACGCCGGAACCGGAATAGCCATCTCCGATCTCGACGTTACACTTGAATACGTGAATCCGGCATTCGCCGGCATGCTGGGGTATCCGCGGTCCGCCGACCTTGAAGGTGTAGATCTTCGCAAGCTTCTTGTGGATCACACCGCGGCCGATGACCTGACCAGACTCGTTCTCGAAAACGATCAGACTTGGATGAACGAAATGGCCATGCGAAGGCAAGACGGTGCAGAACTGTTTGTACAGATCTCTGCGGTATGCAGCCGCGATGATGACGGTGAACCCGTAAACATAGTGTTTTCGTTTGCCGATATTACCGAGCACAAGATTACGGAAACCGCGCTGACTACAGCCCAGGATGATGCCGCCGAGCAAGCGAGCGAACTGGAGAGCGACAAACAACGCCTTGAAGAAGAGTTGGCGGGTTACCGGAAACAGATAGAGGAGCTTACCGCCCAGATCTCCAAACTCAAAGAAGAAGCCGCCACAGGAGACGCATCCGGCTAGATTCTCCACCATTCACCACGGTACCTGTCCCCTGTTCTGCAACTGTTACCTGTCCCCTGTTCTGCAGGGGAACTGAAATCGTGGGGATTCACAGCCACACCGCTGCAAGTTGGTGAATAGGTCAGTGTAGAGCGGCCATCGTGTATCTCCTATTCAGTACCTGTCCCCGTCCCCACCGATTGTGCTGTACCTGTCCCTGTCAGGGGAACCGTGCATTCACGATGCTGAATGTGTTTTCACCGTTGCAAATGAAACTCGCAGGGGCAATAATGTCTGCTGCCGTTGCTTAGGGAACTCAAACCGGTCATCGAACTATCGATAATGCGGTTTGTATCTATCTTCAGCAGTGTTTTCTAAATGCATCACTGTGTGCGCAACTTTGGGGGACAGACTAGAATGCCCGTGGCAATAACTGACTCACCGGAAACACCGTTGCGTGTACTTGTTCTAGATGACGAACCCACAATTCGCAGTGTCTACGAAACCGGTCTTGTTCAGTTTGGGTGCGATGTCGCAACCGCCTCCAACGGACGGGAGGCCCTACAGATCCTGATGCAGCACAGTTTCGACGTCCTCGTTGTGGACGTAAGAATGGAAGGCATGAGTGGCATTGTCTTCCTCCAGGAAGCCCTCAAAATATGGCCATGGGTAGGAGTCATCGTAGTTTCCGGTCATGTCACTCCCTCGGTAATACAACAGGCCAACGAACTTGGTGTAGAGAGAATCCTGCACAAACCCGTAACACTGAAACAACTTCACGAGAACGTGCTGAAGGAGTTTGACGAGAAGAAACACCGGTACGACGACGAGGTGGGTGCAAACGTCCTGGCCCTGATGAAGGACCATCTGAAGTTATTGAGCAATCCCGACCAGACAACCGTGAGCACGGAATCCCTCACAAACGCGCTGATGGAATTCGGCAAGGAACTTACGACGATGCTGCCTTCGGATGTGTTCGGCATCATGGTTGTGGAAGGGGACGAGCAGGCAATCCTACTCACGGCACAGAAGCCGGTCACGGAAGATTTCGTTACGTCAGTCCAAGATGAAATGATTGAGCGTTTCGGCGTGATAAGTGGCCAAAAGGTCAACGCCTTTCAAATTGATCCGCAAATCTACGGCGAACCTCTCACCCCCGATGGAAATTCGAGCGTGGGACATACTCTTTCGGTACCAGTCATACTTGCCCACGACGTCTGCGGACTCTTGACCCTGGCGACAGGTGCCGAGAACCCCTATACAAGGAGCGACGTATCCCTTCTCTATCATGCGGCAAACCACATTGCAGGCGTGTTCATGGCACTCAGGCGAATGCACCAGCTGGCGACTCGCGACCCCCTCACCAACCTCTTCAACAGGATTCGGCTGGAAGAAGAACTCGAACAGGCCTGGTTGCTGGCTCGCAGGTATGACCCCGCGGTCAGCGTTGTTGTAATCGATGTGGATCACTTCAAGATTCTGAATGACACTTACGGGCATGCGATAGGAGATGAGATCCTGAGGACGCTGGCCGGAATTATGCGTCAGGTCGCCAGGGCATCCGACATCCTGGCCAGGTACGGTGGTGACGAGTTCGTTGCCATCCTGCCCCGGGCGGACGAAGATGATTCGCGAGCATTTGCGGACAGGCTTCTCACGGCCACCCGCGAACATGTCTTTTGCCCCAACACACACCGTCTGAACATAGCCATCTCCCTTGGCATCTCGACGAGCAACAGCGAGGCTCCGGCCTCAAGCAGTGGTGAACTTCTGACCCAGGCCGATCGCGCGCTATACGTGGCAAAGCGTGCCGGGAGAAACAGGATAAGTGTTTGGCAGGGACAGGGCATCGAAGAGCTTCACGAGGGAGACGACGATGCAGATGCAGGCGCCGCAAGCGATACTGAGCTCAAAACCGTAGCAAATGTGATAGTTGTAGACGACGAACCCTCTATCCTGCGCCTGCTTGCGGCCATGCTGGAACGCGAAGGCTGCAACGTTTCTGCATTCTCGTCGGCAGATGAAGCCATAGAGGCCGTTAAACTTAAACCAGGTTTCTATGACATCATTCTCACGGATATCTCAATGCCGGACAAAACGGGCATTGAACTCTTGAGCGAACTTTCCGAGGCGGACAACCTGATAGTTAAGATCGTAATGACGGGATATGCAACGGTGGATAACGCCGTGAGCTGTCTTAGAGAAGGCGCCTACGACTTTATCCAGAAACCAGTTGAATCTCAGCACTTCCAGGCAGTGATGAACCGGGCACGGGAATACAGGAGCCTGAAAATCGAGAACGTTCGCCACCAGACGCAGCTCGAAAGAATGGTAGCGCAGCGAAGCGCACAGCTCGCGAAGTCCCTGGAAGACGTGAAGGCATCTTACGAGTTCACCCTCGAGGCCTTCATGGCCATACTCGACGCACGTGAGCAGCAGACAGGCAGGCACAGTCTTCGCGTTCGCGAACTGACCATTGCCCTCGCAAGGCACATGGGGATAAAGGGGCAGGACCTTCTTGACGTGGCAACCGGCGCACTACTTCACGACATTGGAAAGATCGGCATCCCAGACAGTATACTCTTCCATGCCGGACCCCTGTCAACGGACGACTGGGCCATCATGGAGAGCCACTCGCAGATAGGATACCGCATTCTGGCCTCCAGCCCGTACCTCAAGGAAGCCGCACGCATAGTCAACGAGCATCACGAGCAGTATGACGGTTCAGGATATCCGGCCAAGCTCAAGGGCGACGAAATAAGCCTGGGAGCACGCATCTTCGGCGTCATAGATGCATACGATGCAATGCGGTCTGAACGCGTCTATCGTGACGCCATGACACCAGATAAGGTCGCCGACGAAATCAGGAAGAACAGCGGGAAACAGTTTGACCCCGATATTGTGGACGCCTTCGACGAATGCAGGGAACGACTGGACTTGCTATTTGACCGCATGAGCAATGATGCAGAGGATCTTCTCGCTCCCCCCGAGAACTGATAGCCCTTCCAGCATTTTTCCAGCGCGGCATTCCCGCTTTTTGTGTGACATTTCCCGGACGTTCAAATAGTATGAGCGCGTTTAAGTGCAGTCGCGCCCGACGCGTTCGAACGAACGCAGACCAGCGGTGGCACGATTGCAATGTGACCGAGTAAAGACCGGATGCGGTAACCTCTCGTGGAGCTGAAAGATGAATTCGATTGCTAAGATGTTGAGCGTTGGTGTGGCATTCATTGTGGCTACATCTGCCTTGGGCCAGGAAATAGACCTTCACGAAATCGTGCGACAGGGCAAACTCGCGGATGTAAAACGCATTCTTGCGGAGAAACCGGAAACAGTCAGGGCAACAGCCAAAGGCGGATCTACCGCCCTGCACTGGGCGGTAGTCTATGGACACAAAGACATCACCGAGCTTCTGCTCAGGAACGGCGCCAACGTGAACACGCCAACAGACAATGGTTCCACCCCGCTCCACTGGGCGGCAAACAAGAAGCAGCTCGACATTGCGAAAGTCCTTGTCGAGAACGGAGCCAACGTGGAAGCCGAATCCAGACAAGGCTTCACCCCGTTGCACTGGGCTGCCATAAGCGACGCCGACGATCTCTCACGCTACCTCATCAAGAACGGCGCCAATGTCAACGTGAAGGCAAAAGATGGGATAACACCTCTGCATTGGGCAGTACAGAAGCGCGCAATGAAAACGATCGAAGTTCTTATGAAGGCCGGGGCAGACGCACAGGCGAAAGCCAACGACGGGGCAACGCCGCTCTACTGGGTTGACAGCAAGCAGACCAGGGAACTCATGGAACGCCTCATGAAGGATCGTGCCGATTCGCGACCGGCCTCGCTCGCGGCAGCCGGCGACATTGACGTTTCCCAGCTTGATCAATCTGATGACTTGCCGGAAGAGGTGGTCGTGACAAACACCTTCGAGGACGGCAGCGTTTACCAGGGCTACTGGTTCAATGGGACAATGCACGGGTTCGGAACGTTATCGTTTCCCGACGGCGAGAAGTACAGTGGCCAGTGGATGAATGGCCGCCAGCATGGCCTTGGCGTCTATACATACCCCAACGGCGAGAAATACGATGGTGAGTGGCGCAAGGGGAGAATGTGGGGGCATGGCGTCTATTCTTTCTCGACCGGTGACAAGATCCAGGGGGAATGGAGAAGGAACCGGCTGGTCTCGGGGAAAGGCACCTACACTTTCGAGGATGGTGACCATTACGAAGGCGAATGGGACAACGATCGAATGAACGGCAGGGGCGTTTACACGAGTTCCACAGAAAGCAAGCTGATTGGATTCTGGCATAACAACCGTTTTCTCGGAAGTGAAGACCCGGAAGCGACAATGACAGATCTCTAGCGGCAGAACACAATCACACCGACACGGCTGGACAGAAGATGCAAGAGAAGTACCCTTTCACAGATATAGAGAGCAAGTGGCAGAAGTACTGGGATGACAACGCCACATTCTCGGCCGACACATCAGAAACTGAGAACAAGTACTACTGTCTGACAATGTTCCCCTACCCTTCCGGCGTGATGCACGTCGGGCACGGAAGAAACTACATCATTGGCGACGTCGTCACCCGCTACAAGATGATGCGGGGATTCAATGTTCTCTCGCCCATGGGGTGGGATGCATTCGGACTGCCGGCCGAGAACGCCGCCAAGGAGCGGGGCATTCACCCAAAGGAGTCTACCACATCAAACATTGCACATATGAAGCAGCAATTGAAATCATGGGGCGTGGGATATGACTGGGACAGGGAGATAGCAACGTGCCACCCGGAGTACTACAAGTGGACCCAGTGGATATTTCTCAAGCTCCTTGAGCGCGATCTCGCCTACCAGGCAAAGGCACCAGTCAACTGGTGCGACCTCTGCACTACCCTGGCGAACGAGGAAGTACTCCCCGACGGCACCTGCGAAAGGTGCGGAAAGCCGGCAAAAAAGAAGGACCTGACCCAGTGGTTCTTCCGCATCACCGAGTATGCCCAGCCGTTGCTTGACGATCTCTCTCTTCTCGACAACTGGCCGGATAAGGTCAGACACATGCAGGCCAACTGGATCGGCCGATCTGAAGGAGCAATGGTTGAATTCACGCTTGAAGAGACCGGAGACCCGTGCCCTATCTTCACAACCCGACCTGACACGATCTACGGCGTAACATTCATGGCACTGGCTCCCGAACATCCACTGGTGGAGAAGATCATTGCGCAGAGCCAGAATGCGGATCCTTGCCGGCAGTTCGTAGACAGGCAGCTGATGGTCTCGACCGCCGAGCGTACCAACGAAGCAACGAAGAAGGAGGGAGTCTTTACGGGCTTCCATGTGCGCAACCCGTACAACGGCGAACTGGCCCCGGTATGGATCACAAACTATGTCCTCATGGAATACGGGACGGGAGCGGTCATGGCCGTTCCGGCACATGACCAGAGAGATTTTGAGTTCGCCAAGGAATATGACATCCCGATCAAGGTGGTCATCCAGGATCCCGAGACTGCGCTGGTTGCAGAAGGAATGACCGGGGCGTACGTTGATGACGGCGCCATGGTAAACTCGGGGCCGTTCGACGGAAGAAACAACCGCGAAGCCATACCCGACATAACCACGTACGCGAAAGACAACGGTTTTGGCGATTTCACGGTCAATTTCAGGATACGGGACTGGCTTATCAGCCGTCAGCGTTACTGGGGCGCGCCAATACCGGTAGTGCACTGCCCCGCCTGCGGTACCGTCCCGGTGCCGGATAGCGACCTTCCGGTCGCCCTTCCCGAAGATGTGGATTTCCTCACGGAGCGTGGTAATCCTCTCGAAAGACACGAAGCTTTCGTTAACACAACCTGCCCTGCATGCGGCGAGCCGGCAAAACGCGAAACCGACACTATCGCCCAATGGCTGTGTTCGTGCTGGTATTTCCTTCGCTACGTCAACCCGAGGATGACCGATAGAGCGTTTGACCGTAAGGATGTGGATTCATGGCTGCCTGTCGACCAATACATAGGCGGCATCGAACATGCCGTGCTTCACCTGCTCTACTCGCGTTTCATAGTCAAGGCCCTGCACGACGCAGATTGTTGTTCAATCAAGGAGCCTTTTGAAGCGCTCTTCACCCAGGGCATGATCTGCAAACGCAGCGAGAAGGACGGACAGCTCTACAAGATGTCCAAGTCAAAGGGCAACGTGGTGAGTCCGGATGCCCTCGTTGAGCGCTACGGCGCCGACACGCTCAGGATGTACACCCTCTTCATCGGGCCTCCCGAGAAAGACGCAGAGTGGAATGACCAGGGCATTGAGGGTGCTTCCCGTTTTCTCCGCAGACTGTGGCGGCGCATCTATGAGCACCGTGACGTCCTGGCCGAATCGAAAGGATTGATCTGCCAGACGGATGCAATGGCTCCACGGGAACGAGACCTTTGGAGGAAGGTCCACGAAACAATCAAGAGCGTCACATATGACATGGAAGGAGACTTCCACTTCAATGCAGCGATTGCCCAGATAATGGAACTCAGCCATGAAATCGACAGATGTGATGCATCCACGGACAGTCCGGAACAGCAGAAGGCGGTATATCGCAAAGCCGTGGAAACCATAATCATCCTGATGTCCCCTTTTGCACCTCATGTTGCGGAAGAACTGTGGTGTGAGTTGGGCAACGAACCGGGCATAATGGCCGCTGAATGGCCCTCAGTAGAAGACGCAGCACTGGCAAGGGACGAGGTAGAGATAGTGATTCAAGTCAACGGCAAGGTCCGGGGACGGATTAAGGTTCCCACTGACATCGGAAAAGACGAGTTGGAATCACTGGTCATGGCTGACGAATCGATCAAGGCTCACCTGGACGGAAAGACCGTGAGAAAGGTGATAGTCGTGCCAAACAAACTCGTCAACGTAGCGGCATCCTGATACAGCCTAGCGGCAAGGATTCGGCGACCTGCCTCAAGTGCTGCCCGGGTACCAGGGAATATCTTGTGAGCACAACTCAAAGAGGAACTAATTCTGAGCGACGAGCAGGGCCAAGAGTTGCATCATTCCTGCGCAGGACGGCATTTTTGTCGCTCACCTCGTGGTACAGCCTGACAGCCCGGGAGCAGAGAGCTGCGTTGTTGGTTCTGGCGCTGTTCGTGCTGGGTCTGCTTGTTCGCTACTGGCATAACTGCCGTTAAGAACGCAGGACCACGGCAATCGTCAGACAGCTGTAGGTTCCGGTTCAAGGAGCTTCTTTATTGCAGACAGAAGCGAAACGCTGTCTGTCTCCCGGATGGATTTGTCCGGGCCGGTGACGTGTCCATTCTCGTCATAATTGGCTGAACCGTTCGTCAAGTTCTTGATCCTTGCCCCGTAAAGAACAATCGGAACGGCCTTCGTGCTGGGCATTGCCTTCAGAAGAGAAACGACTTTGTCACCGTTCATCCCCGTGAAGATCTCCTTGATGACCACCAGGTCCACCTGGCCCTTCGGCGCTATCTCCAACACCTCGGGTCCGCTTGGCACAACTGTCACTCCATAACCATGGCGTTCAAAGTTTCGTCTGAGGACATCCGCCAGCTTGTCATCGTCCTCCCCCAACAATATGACCGGACTGGTATTCTCCTTCTTTGCCGGCTCGACCCGTCTGTCTGCAGTCTCCTCAATGACACGGTTTATCTCACTCAGGAGATCCTCTTTGGCACAAGGTTTAGAGAGGAATCCGTTCACTTCGACCTCATCGAAGAACTGTTTCATGTTGGCCCTTGCAGTAAGCACCAGGACAGGGATTGACGGTCCATCCGCTTCACCACGACGCCTGAGAAAACCCATTCCCCCTATTCCCGGCATGCTGATATCCAGAACCACCACGTCGGGCTCCATCTTTTCCAATTTCGCAAGAGCCTTCTCCGCCGTTCGCGCCAAGGTGACCTCATACCCTTCATGGGTCAGAAAATCCCTCAACGTGACGAGAAGATGCTCTTCATCGTCAACCAGAAGTATGTGTTTCTTTCTCACGATCTCTTTATCTCCGTTATCTGTCTTATCATTATCACTCATTCTATAGTCCACCCGATATCAACTGTTCGACCATGGCAACAAGTCTTTCCTGGACCCAGGGCCTAGTCAGCACAGGAATACCGAAACCGTGCAGAACTTCCAACTTGGGCCCGGACACCTGTTTTGCAGTAAGAGCAATCATGGGGATGCGTCGCAATTCGTTATCGGATTTCACCTCTGCTATCGTTTCAAGGCCACTGGTACCGCCGGCCGAGAGGTCCAGGACCACTGCATCCGGACGGTTCCGGGAAATCTGTGTAACGGCATTGGTTGCGTCCTCACATATGGTGCAGCAGTAACGGCCGGAGACGAGGTGGTGAAACGCCCTGTCACAAACGCGCCGTTCTTCACTCACAACCGTCACGGTAGGCGGATCAGACTCCGGCATAGTGATGGACACCATGGTTCCACTCTCTTCCCCGGGAGGTGGACTCACTATGCCGAGATGTCCGCCATGCATCTCAACAATCTCCTTGCACAACGGAAGCCCCAACCCGGTGCCAACTACATGTTCACCGACCCTGAAGAATCTCTCGGTCACGTGCGGCAAGTGTTCCTCACTGATGCCCACCCCGTTATCCACAACACTGAGTACGAGCGTGGCAGAGTCCTTACTCGCCGGATGCAGAACAACATTGATACGCCCCCCTTCGGGAGTGTACCTGATTGCGTTCTGTATGACATTGGCAATCGCCCGATCCATCTTCAGCGGGTCACAACAAACAAAACCACAGGCCTGGTCGACGGCGAGGCACATCTCCTGGCCCTTCTTCTCACATTGGAAGCGGAACTGGTCAAAACAGTGCCTGACCAACCTCGAAAAAGGCAGTTTCGATTCGTTCAGTTTGAGAGACTTGGACTCAAGACGAGTTAGATCAAGGATGTCCGTGACTGTTTTCAGGAGTCTGTCACAGTCCTCTCTGATCATCACCAGGTATGACTTTATCCTCTGGGGAAGTGGCCCGAGCACACCTGACAGCAAGTTGTCCGTAGCATAGGTCATCGAGGTAAGAGGTGTTCTCAGCTCGTGCGACACGTTGGACACAAATTCGGTCTTCTCACGGTCATGCATCTCCAGTCGCTTGATAACTTCGCGAAGATCGTCCTCCATGCGGCGGCGGGGAGTGATGTCTTTAACCACCAGGCAGTGCTTAAGCCTTCGGTCAAACCTCATTCGCCTGTGACTAATAAGCAAAGTTCGACCTTTGCCGTCCTTACTTACAATATCAATCTCGTAAGGGGCACCGTCTCCATCCCTGACCTTGCGCCACTGGTCCTTGATGAAATTGTGCCGGTCTGGCGACACGACCTTGAGGAAATGCTCACCCATGAGCTCGTCTTTGGGCCACCCGAAGATCTCGAACGTGGCATCATTTGCGAACTCGAACCGCCCGTCGCTGTCAAAAACCATAATGCTGTCCTGTGACGTGCTGATAATAGTATCCAGGTACTGCTCGTTCTTGCGCGCCACCTTCTGGATTCTCTTCCGGGCCGATATCTCCCTCTGCAGTTTCGCAGCCCTGAGACGATCACTGTAGAGATGAAGTTTCTCGGCGGCACGTTTTCGTTCGGTTATATCCGTGTATATAGACTGGCAGTACATCTTTCCGCCAAGTTCAATGACCTTGGCATTTACCACCACGTTATGTATGTCGCCAGTTTTCGTAATATGCTTCGTCTCAAACGAATCACTGCCTTGCTCCCTGATCTTCTTCAAATGCCCTTCCACCGCTTCGGCGTCTTCTATGACTTCGAAATCCGGTATTCCGAGTTTCTTGAATTCCGCCTTGGTGTAACCCAGGCTTTCGTGGGCGCTGTGATTGAACTCAATGATTCTCGCACTGTCCATGTCAACCAGCACCATTGGATTCCTGCTCTGCTGAAACAGTGTCGAGTACTTCAACTCGGCATCCTTGAGGGACCTGGCGGCACGCTTTCTTTCGACCGCGTACCGGATGGTTCTTGAAACGAGGTCGCCGTCCACCCGGCCTTTGACGAGATAGTCCTGCGCACCTTCCCGCAGGGCTTGGTCACCCATCGTCTCATCGTCGATGCTTGTAAGGACGACTATCGGCAGGTCCGGGGCGGCGGCGTGTAGCCTGGATACGGCCTCGACTCCCGTGGTATCGGGAAGGCCCAAGTCTGACAGGATTGCTTCAACGTTGTTGGTCTTGAGACGTTCTATCGCTTCGGAGACACTTGAGACATGCTCAAAAGACACCCTCAATTGCGTCGGATCTTTGAAGAGGGCCATGAGAATCTGCACGTCTTCCGGGTCGTCCTCGACAAGTAGGACGGATATGGGCCTGCGGGTCATGACGCATCCCCCTTACACAGAAGTGATGCAACGGGTAATAGGTATTTCCCGCCTCCCCCGCGGCCAGAACGTGCCCGCACAGAACCACAGGATTTCCCTCCTGTATTGGAATCCAACGCACAAACGCTTGAATTCCCCTCCCCTACAGGCGTGTTCCGCATACACTTATCCTCAATGACTACTCACTTCCGCCCACCTCTGGTAAGTGGCTCTCATCAAGAAGAAGCTTAACGTACACGAAAAAGACTGTATATAGGGGTATCCCCGTTTTTTTGCATAATCCTTTTCCCTACGGGATTCACCTTAGTTCTATTTCAAGAGGTATGTCTCCATTCTCGTCTTCAAACACATTCTCTGCGAGCAGTTCAGGGCTGCCAAACGTCCGGAGGGTGCGGTAATAGACCTGCAGAGTCAACGCGCAGAGAGTCGTGTTGTAAACGTAGCTCTTGCACTGCTCCGTGTTGCTGCAAGCCTGCCAGTAACCAAGGTCCTTGCCGACACCTCCCCCGTTTACGAGCACGGTCTGGCTGTCGATCAGCTCGGGTTTCATCATGTCGTTCCAGTTGTTCCATGTTGCCCCTCCCTCGTGAAACTTGGCCTGGGTAATGTAGTACCAGTAGTACAGGGGCGCTTTGCCCCAGGGCTTGCTCCAATCGCATGTTGCCCGCTCCAACCACAACAACCCGGCCTCGACCTCGGCCGAGCCGGCAGCCCCTATGAGCTGCATGCACAGAACCCCTACCCCCGTGAGATTTCCTGGTTGGGGGCCCGTGTAGCCAAAGGCCCCGGACGAATGGTAATTGCGCTTGAGAGCACGGTGCGACCTCTTGATCGCGGAGTCAACCCGGTTGCCGCCTATCCCGGCAATCTGTGCGGCCTTCAATGCCTGGATGCACCATCCCATATAGGAGGTGTCACACCGCTCGCTCTGCCTGCAGTTGTAATCCCAGCCCCCATCCGGGTGCTGACCATTCAGAATCACTTCCACCGCTTTTGCGGCCACCTCCTTCAGCATAGGTGTCTTGTTCGCGGCAAACGCTTCACAAACAGCATACGTGGCTATTGGATGACTATAGTCGTGGCTGTCTCTTCCCAAAAACCTGCCGTCGGCCTCCTGGTTGTAGGCCAACCAACGGAGCGCACCCTCCACGGTGATTCCGAATTCTTCCGATGAAGTCGTCTCGCCGTGAGCAAGAAAGGTGAGAACCCCCAGTCCAGTCATTGCCGGCGCAGCTCCTTTTCCCGGGCCGCCACCGGATTCCAGACGCCACGAACCATCTGCTTCCTGCACGAATTGGAGCCACCTGAGAGCCAGTAAGACAGCTCGTTCGGTCGCATTCGAACCGCCTTTATCCAGCAACCCTTGTTTCTGCTTCGCGGAAAGCCCTCCCGCAAAGAAATTGCGTAGTTGAACAGGACTGCGAGTGAGTTGTACCGGTGGCGAAATGAAGGGAGTTTCAACTATGGGACCGCTGACCTTGGGCATAACCGTCTCAACTATGGGTCCTACCGCAGTTCCGTTGATATCAGACATTTCCGGTTTCACAGGCGGTTGGACGGGAATGGGATCAAGCATCGGGGTGAGTTCCGCCGGCTTTATCGTAGTGGAAATGACGGGACGTACCACCGACCGCAGGCATGAGGCCGAAACAAAGAGGATAAGCAGAATCAGAAGTGGAGTTAGAACCCCGGACAGGGGAGAAAGCAGGCGCAGGAGCTGAAACCTGGCAAACTTGTATTCCCCGCTGCCTTTTGGCGAATGGAGACCCGCAATGACCCGATGGAATGTCACACTGAACGGGACATCGGCAAACAGCTCCAGCATTCGCTGTCTGGGATTAAGGCTCTCCGCAACGGCTTCATCTGTTCTCATGACTCACTCCTCCGATTGATGATTAACAATCACCGGAGGCAGAGCCCAGTCCAGCTGCATGCCAACGTATACAGGTGTTTTAAAGACCTCCCGGCTGCATCTGTAATGGGTTGCCCCGGGAAGCGCGCTTCTACTGAATAGACGTTTGCGGAACGGAGGTTATTAGCCTGGCCTGTCGGCATCGATAGCGCACAATGGTCCGAATTGGAACTACCTGGGCACGGCAATGTCGAGGGACTTTGCGCACCTGAAACCGACAAAAGGCTTCCTGCCAAGTCGAATCTCTTTCTTCATGTAGCGATCCCATTTTGCGCCACTCAGTCTCTTAAAATGTCCCCTGCGGTAGGTCGCAAGTGCTTCTGCCTTGCTGCTCTGGTAACTGCCCCCACGGTGCACGTGCCATCTTTCGCTACCAGATTTGCGCAACCACTCTTTCTCTTCCGGCCCTTGCGGGTCCGTTCCCGGCATCGACCAATAGTAGGATTGGTCGTACCAATCCAGAACCCACTCGGCAGCGTTCCCAGCCATGTGCATGGCGCCATAAGGACTAAAGTACTCCTTATCCCATTCGAAAAGCTCATTCTCAATGGCCTCGAGCACCTCTGGCGGAAGATGCTTGTCGACGTCCCATGTGGTACGTGGCAACTTCGTAGGAGGCGGGGGCGGCAATTCTTCAGGTTCAACACAGGAGCACCCGAACCGTGGCTCAGGTTCGGGAGGCAGTGGCGGATTCTGCTCGTCCATCTCTTTCGCCAGCATCGACTGTCCAGACAGCCAGTTCACTGAACATCCTTCTATATCATCCCCCCAGGGGTACTTACGCTCATCCATCCCCCGGGCGGCCAGTTCCCACTCGGCCTCCGTGGGAAGTCTCTTCCCTACCCATTTCGCGTAGGCATAGGCGTCGAACCAGTCCACGCCGACAACAGGTTGCCTATCCCGACTGATTGACGGGAACTCCCAGCCCGCCGGATCGTGTTTCTTCAGAGGAGGAGCCATGGAGTGTTCGATCCCGGGCGCCGGATTGTCCTTTATCTCCTCGAGAAATTCACGGTACTCCTCATTCGAGGTCTCCCACTTGTCAATCAGGAACGGGGAGACATATACAAGATGTATTGGATATGAGTCTCCGGTTGGATCGGCTTCGTCGTTACCCATCATGAAATAGCCACCCGGAACGTAGACCATTTCCGGTGTCTTCTTCAGAACCGAAGGCTTGCCGGATGATGATTTTGACTTCGTGGATGCCTGTACGACTGAGCGTTCAAGATTGCGAATGAAGGTGAAGTCCATACCTGAGAGAACTTCTTCAATCTCCTGACGACGCGTCTCCTCGAGTTTCGCCACCTGCCGGTACCAGAAATACCGAAAGCCAACGATTTCCTCCAGCGCGATATCGAAACGCTTGTCTGCAACGAGTTTTAAGACACGTTCCCGCACCAGTTCCGGCAGCTTACGCGTAACTTCATTACGCTCTGACCACAAACCCTGGTATTTCTCCTGCAGTCCTTCGTCCCCATTGTAGCCCCTGGTCTTCTTAGTTGCTGCCATCTCGTCGGTGAGATGATTGAATCTACTTACGGCCGCTGCCACCGGGGTCAGCCATTCGCCACCAGCTTTCACCTCCCCATCCTCAACCCTGGCCTGCTCCGCTCGAAAACCGTCGCGCACGGAAGCAATCTCGCTGGCTTCAGGATAGTCAGAGCATCTCTTGATAAATTCGTCGAAGAGTCTGACAACCCGCCGATACGCGTCCAGTTCCATGCTTTTCTGGGGGTTGATCTGCAAGTCCTGAAGCTTCATAGCAAAATCCGGCGTAACATCCGCTTCTTCAATCCTTCGGATGTCCGTCTTGTTGATTTTGCTTACGTATCTTATTCTGGCATCGCCTAAACGCCATGGGCGTTCCTTATCGCGCCATCGTTTCCTGAGCATCAGGACGGTCGTCGATTCCTGTTCTTTCCAGCCCTCATAACTCTTCCCGTCCTTCATAGTAACCACTACGACTTGTGGATCCCCTACAAACGACTGAGCTTCCGGAGACAGGTCGGAGAACTTGAGAGCCTGCGACACTTGTGCAGACAGGACGAGCGACAGAACAATGGCAATATAAGTGCCTTTCATAGGCATGCTCCTTTTCCGTGTTATAAAGGCGCTGAGATTTACCTGCATGACTATAGTCACCGACTGGGCCAACAGTCAATGACCGTAACGAGTTTTGGTACTTTCGGAAGGGGTCAGGGCAGTGAATACCGGGAGTCCAGGGGGAACGCGTTCTCTATGTGCCGCAGGACAGGATCACCATCCTCCTCGATCCCCACCACCTCGACGACGTCAAAACGAAAAAGCACGGACGAGCTCTTCAGTTTTCTCAGGTAGCGTACCGCCGCACGGGATATGGTTTGCCGTTTTCTCCTGCCAACAGCGGCCGCAGGTCTGCCGAAGGCCTCACTCTTGCGTGTTTTGACCTCCACGAACACGAGCGTAGAACCATCCCGGGCCACAATGTCTATCTCGTCGCGCCCGCCGACACGCACACGGCTGCCGATAATCTTCATTCCCTTGCCGGCCAGAAGCCTTTCTGCACATTCCTCTCCCCATTCTCCGGCACGAAGGTGGCCAGGCCTCGAATCTGAATCCGCATTACGCTTCCATGGCAAGATGCTCATGATGAAACCCCAACCGGCTTGTTTGCAACCAGATCAAGAGGCGGGGACGTGCCAGTCTCAAACAGTCCGTCACCTCAACTCAGTCAAAAAGTGTCTGCTGAGATTCTCCTCCAGAGAGATTCTCTTCGGCCTCACGTACTGGACTGAAAGACCGGCGGTGTTCCGGACTCGGCCCGTGCTCGTAGAGAGCCTGGATATGGGCCCTGGTTCCATACCCTTTGTGGGCGGCGAAGCCGTACTGCGGGTAGACGGCATCGAGCTCTCTCATGCGTGCGTCACGCGTTGTTTTCGCAATTATACTTGCAGCCGCGATGCTCAGGCTCTTGGAATCGCCACGCACAATGGGAACTGAAGGCCTGGGTAAGCCCTTCACGGCGAGGCCGTCTACAAGTATCAGTTCGGGAAGGGATGGAAGATCCCTGACTGCCCGGGCCATGGCAAGGTGGGTGGCATTGAGAATATTCAGGCGGTCGATTTCTGCGGCCCCGGAAACACCTATGCCTATCTCGACGCAGGCGCTGGATCTCAGTATCTCCGCAAATCCCTCCCGGCGCGATTCAGAAAGTTTCTTGGAGTCGGTAAGGCCTTCAAGGAGTCCGTGCTCTTCCAACTGGGCGAATTCCACAGAAAGCACAACGGCAGAGGCAACTACCGGACCGGCCAATGGTCCGCGGCCGGCCTCGTCAACGCCGGCCACCTTTACCAGACCTTCGTCCCAGTACTTACGTTCGATGCCAAGCACGGCAGCGCACCCGCCAGATCAGCTTTTGATTCTACCGCGGAGCCTGGCTTTCTTGCCGACGCGGCGGCGAAGGAAGTACAGCTTGGCGCGGCGAACATGGGCTGAACGTTCGACCTCAATCTTCGCCACGTGGGGGGAATGTACGGGGAACACACGTTCGACGCCAACACCGTACGAAACTCTGCGCACCGTAAACGTCTCTGTCGCCCCACCGCCATCTCTTGCGATAACCGTTCCTTTGAAGAGCTGAACACGCTCCTTATCGCCTTCGCGGATCTTCACGTGAACTACCACCGTGTCACCGATAGCAAAGGATGCCGCGTCGTCTCGCAGGTTCTCGCGGTTTATCTTCTCAATGATGTTAGCAACCATGATCCTCTCCTAAAGAGCCGTTCCCGTTACCAGGACCGCTTCTCTCGTCCTCCCCTGCACCTTCGCCCAGGAGATCCGGACGTCTCGTTTCTGTCCTGATCTCAGACTGTTCCTCGCGCCATCGTGCGATGGCCGCGTGGTCACCCGACCTAAGAACGTCGGGAACCTTCATTCCCCGATACTCCGCTGGACGCGTGTAGTGCGGATACTCAAGCTTCCCGGAAGCGAATGATTCCTCCAAGGTTGCACCGGCACCGCCCAAAACGCCCGGCCGAAGTCTAACTACTGCATCAATGACCACCGCCGCCGCGAGGACGCCGTTGGTCAAAACAAAATCGCCTATCGAAATCTCATCCGTGACGAGGTTCTGCCTGACACGCTCGTCCACCCCCTCGTAGTGTCCACACACGAATACGAGGTGCGATTTCTCCGACAGCTCGTGTGCCACGTCCTGATTGAACACGCGGCCCTGCGGCGTCATCAGAACAACACTCGACTCCGGAGTTCTGACCGATTCCACCGCTTCAAAGAGCGGCTCCGGACGCATCACCATTCCGGGGCCCCCTCCGTACGGCCTGTCATCCGTCGTCCGGTGCACGTCATACGTGAAATCACGCAAGTTGATGGTCCCGAACCGGACCGCCCCCCGCTCCACAGCCAGTTTCAACATGCTCTCATTAAGAAAGCCGCCCAGCATGTCGGGGAATATCGTGATGACATCAATAGCGAGTGGCTCGCACATGATTCTGTCACCCGGCGGGTTCGGCCTCCGGAAGGACTGCCGCCGGTTCTTCCTCTGCAACTGGAGCAGCAGGTTCTTCCTCTGCAACTGGAGCAGTAGGTTCTTCCTCTGCAACTGGAGCAGCAGGCTCTTCAACCGGCGCCGGCTTTACTTCCGGCAAACTATCAGCCTTTCTAATAAGGCTTCTGACTGTATCGCTGACCTGCACACCTTTTTCGATCCAGTGTTCAATGCGATCCATCTTCAGATTAAAGTTTACACCTTCCAGCTTGGGATCGTACCAACCCAGAATCTCGAGAAAGCGACCATCACGAGGCGATTCTGAATCTGCCGCAACAACGCGATAGCACACATCGTTTTTCGCTCCGGTCCTTGTCATCCTGATCTTAACTGCCATTAGATTGTCCTCAAGGGGTCATCGTAGCATCTCCCCGCACCGGAAAAGGCCACGAGGTACTCACAAAAGCCTCGGATAATTGCATGTTGGCTTGCCATTTGCAAGCTTTCTTAACCACATTTCTGTCAGAGTCTATTCAGATTCACTTGCCGCCGTGGCTTTTCGCTTCTTTGCCTTCTCCTTAAAAACCAGTTTATCGCCCTGCACGGCAACTTCAATCGCCTTACAGTCCGAGAAATGCCCCCGCAGAATCTCCTCGGCCAGCGGGTCTTCGATGTGCTTCTCAAGCGCACGCCTCAGCGGCCTGGCGCCCATGGCAATATTGAAGCCCTTGTCTATAAGGAACGACCTTGCCGTTCTACTGAGGGTCAGGCGTTGCCCCTTGGCTTTCAGCCTTTCGGTCACTTTCGCAAGCTCCAGGTCCAGGATCTTCGAGACGTCCCGGCGATTGAGCTGCCTGAAGACGATGATATCGTCGAACCTGTTCAGGAATTCGGGTTTGAAGACGCGTTTAGCCTCATCCTGCATACGTTCCTTCATGCGTTCGTAATTGTCGCCTTCTGAACCACCGGCGAAACCAAGGCCACTACCCTTCTTCGCCGCGTCCACTCCGAGGTTGGAGGTGAGTATCACTACCGTGTTACGGAAGTCCACCTGCCTGCCGAGGCTGTCTGTGAGTTTGCCCTCTTCGAGGACCTGCAGGAGCATGTGCATCACGTCAGGGTGAGCCTTCTCCACCTCGTCGAACAGAACAACCGAATATGGCCGCCGCCTTACCTTCTCCGTCAACTGACCGCCTTCGTCATGTCCCACGTATCCAGGGGGCGAACCTATAAGGCGCGAAACCGTGAATTTCTCCATGTACTCCGACATGTCCAGTTGGATGAGCGCGTCCGAATTACCGAACATGAATTCGGCAAGGGCCTTGGCCAGGAGTGTCTTGCCTATGCCCGTTGGTCCGAGAAAGATGAACGAACCAATCGGGCGTCGGGGATCCTTGAGATCGGCGTAGGAGCGTCGGAGCGCCCGGGAGATCGTACCGACAGCTTCACCCTGGCCG
The DNA here is from genome assembly GCA_030744755.1 of Kiritimatiellia bacterium. GTDB lineage: Bacteria > Verrucomicrobiota > Kiritimatiellia > UBA8416 > JADHWI01 > JASLPY01. The sequence continues at coordinate 29,191 of JASLPY010000031.1, forward strand.
ATAACATTGGCGGAAATTGTTTTCTCCATTTCCAGAAGCCGGGTAAGCTCTTCGCCCTCCATTCTCTTCAAAGGAACACCCGTTGAAGAAGAGATAACCGCCATGATATCCTCGGCGGTAACCGATAGAGCCTGCTCTGCATTGTCGCGTCGCCACTGCGCAACGACCTCCTGGAGGGCTTCTTTATGCTTCGTTTCGAGATCCCTTAACCTTGCGGCTTCTTCGAAATCCTGCTTCTTTATCGCCTCTTCCTTACTCTGCCGCATATTCCCTATCTCGAGTTCCTTTTCCCGTATCTCCGGGGAACGCGTGGTTGCCTGTATCCTGACCATGGCACCGGCTTCGTCGATCGTATCAATGGCCTTGTCAGGCAGGAACCGCCCAGTGATATAGCGATCAGACAGGCTGGCTGCCGCCTCGAGGGCGTCTTCGGTGTACTTGGCGTTGTGATGTGCCTCGTACCTTTCGGCGATACCATTGAGAATCTCTATGGTTTCCTCTACACTCGGCTCATCAACGCGGACCGTCTGAAACCTGCGTTCGAGCGCCGAATCTTTCTCGATGAACTTACGGTACTCATCCATCGTCGTTGCTCCAACACACTGGAGCTCTCCCCTGGCCAAAGCCGGCTTTATGATGTTGGAGGCATCCATTGCGCCCTCGGCGGAACCGGCACCGACAATCGTGTGGAGCTCGTCTATAAAGAGAACTATGTTGCCCGCGTGCCTGATCTCATCCATCACGGCCTTAATGCGCTCTTCAAACTGACCACGGTACTTGGTACCGGCAATCATCAGCGCCATATCCAGCGTAATTACCTGCCTCTCGCGCATTAACTCGGGAACATCCCCCGCCACGATGGCCTGCGCCAGGCCTTCCACTACGGCTGTCTTCCCGACGCCTGCTTCCCCCAGCAGTACCGGGTTGTTCTTGTTCCGGCGGCACAGGATCTGTATCACGCGCTGCAGTTCCTCTGATCTTCCTATGACGGGGTCCAGTTCCCCTTTAAGAGCCATTTCAGTGAGGTCCCGCCCGAAAGTACTCAGGGCGGGAGTCTTGGATTTTTGCCCTTTCTTGGCTCCCTTTTCTGTGGCCTCGGGAGGCATTTCTTCGGCCTCAAAATCAGGGTCCAGTTCTTTCATCACTTCTATGCCGGCGGACTCAAGATCTATCTCCAGGTTTGCAAGTACCTGGGCCGCAACACCTTCGCCCTCCCGGAGCAACCCCAGAAGCACGTGCTCCGTTCCTATGTACGAGTGATTAAGCGCCTGGGCTTCGGCCGCGGCGAGCTGCAGAACTTTTTTTGAGCGCGGGGTGAAAGGTATGTTGCCCACGGTCTTCGTCTCCGGGCCCTGGCCTACGGCCTTCTCAACTTCCCGGCGGACGCTTTCAAGCGAAACGCCAAGGCGTTCCAGAACGTTCACCGCCACTCCCTCTCCCAGGGCAATGATTCCCAGGAGGAGGTGTTCTGTGCCAACATACGGATGATTGAACCTGTCCGCCTCGCGACGTGCAAGCTGGACGGCCCGTTTTGCTCTTTGGGTGAAATTGGAGAAGTTATTCATTTTTATAGCTCTCTAGCGAACTCTGATTCGTATTACTCAGCAAAAACTGCCTGCCGCCGGATCGGCAAGTCATTTCAATCTCCTGTAAAGCCGAGATCGGACATGCGCCGGCGCACAATTTCTGCCCTTACTTCGTCTCGTTCCATCGGCCCCAGCGTCTGTTTCTCGGTTTTCTGAAGATGCCCCGGCTGGGTGGTGAGCATTATCTCGTTGATCTCCGGCAGCCTGACACCGGTTACGACGCCAAACTCCACTCCCATACGCAGCATGGACAACAATTCGACGGCCTCACCCGAAGACAGCATTCTCGCCTTGGCCAGGATTCCTACTGCCCGCGCCACCTTGTCCATTACGATGGCCCGCCTGTTTTCAAGCAGCCGCATCCTGGCATTTCGTTCGTGGCCGACTACTTCCTCAATCACTGTAACCAAGTGCTTTATTATGCTTTCTTCATCCTGTCCCAGGGTCACCTGGTTGGAAACCTGAAACATGCTGCCGAAGGCCTGCGAGCCTTCGCCGAAAAGTCCACGGACCGCCAAACCTATCTTGCCAAGTCCCCTGACCACGGCTTCGGCTTCTCCCTGCAGGTGCAGGCCCGGAAGGTGAAGCATTACGCTGGCCCGCAAGCCGGTGCCTACGTTACTGGGACATGAAGTCAAGTACCCCAGGCGGGGCGAGAAGGCATAGTCGATCTTGCTTTCAAGCTCTGTATCTACCGCATCAACGCGCTTCCATACTGACAGAATATCAGCCCCGGGGCTTATCGCCTGCAGCCTGAGGTGATCCTCTTCGTTTATCATTATGGCTGTATTCTCGTTCTCTGCGACAATCAGGCCGCTGCCTTCTCCCTTTTCGGCGAGTTCGCGACTTATGAGGCGCCGCTCCTTGAGGATAGCCTTGTCGAGGGGGTCCAGGCTTCCCATGTCGAAGAAGAACGGGTGAACCAGCGACGGAACACTGTTGCAGGCATCCCGCAGCGTTGCACAACTCCGGATCCGCTCGTCGGCTCGCGCCTGTGCAGGGAACGGAACTCCGCGAACATTCCTGGCCAATCTTACCCGGCTGCTGAGAATGATCCCTGGCTCGTCATCACGTGATAACCATGCACCGGGCTTCTTCAGGAGTTCATCAACGATCATTGGTCGTTCCCTCCTTCGTTGCCTTGCACGCTGTCCGCCTTGAGGGTATGAAGGACGTCGCGCAGTTTGGCGGCCTCCTCAAAATCCTCACACGAAACCGCTTTTTCCATTGCCCTCTGCATTGCAACAATCTCCGAAGTCAACTTCTCGCCGGCGGGCATCTTGCCAACATGCTTGGTACTCCTGTGCATTGCGTGGAGAACAGGTTCAAGTTGCTCGGAGAAAGTCTCGTAGCACCTTGCACACCCCAGCCTGGACAGCTTTCTGAACTGCCCCAGGGTCATGTTGCAGGACGGACACGTTTTCTCGGAAGATGGATCCAACTGGTTCTCCGGAACACCCATGCCGAACAGGAAGTCCGTCAGTGCCATAGGTGATTGAACATCAAACCCGTTCTTTGCGGCACAGCCCTGGCACACGTACAGTTCGCGTACCACGCCGTCTACAACCTGTTTGAAGTGAACGCTTGCTTCAGCGCTGTTACATACTTCACACTTCATTGTATTGAACCCTCTGTCGTCCCTTTACCTGCATTCATCTCACTCGGCCATCGACGGGCCTGTCGAATTCAGGGAGAAACAGCCTGATGGTAGAAACATCACATCGCCAGGGATGGCAAATCCAATCCATCGACTTCCCAATGCTGCCGTTGATTCCTACATTCACGGTGCAGCGTCAGCAGTATTACTCGATTGGCGTACCAGTCGATTTGGCGAACTTCCTGAAATGCCGTTCCAGACCTCGCGTCACCTTCCCCGGAGTTCCATCACCGATCTTCCTGTTATCGATATCAACCACGCCGATTACTTCGGCGGCCGTTCCGGTAAGAAAGACCTCGTCAGCGGTATAGAGATCATACCTGCTCATCGTAGTCTCAGAGACATTGTAACCCTCACGGGCTGCCAGGTCCATAACTACGTTGCGCGTTATTCCCTCAAGTATCCCCGCATGAACCGGCGGGGTGAGCAACTGGTTTCCCTTTACAACGAATATGTTATCGCCCGTGGCTTCTGCGACCGACCCTTGCCCGTTCAACATCACTGCTTCCATTACGCCATTGTTGATGGCCTCGATCTTCGCAAGAATGTTGTTGAGATAGTTAAGACTCTTGATGCCCGGGTTCACCGCCTCAGGAAGGTTTCTCACGGTTCCGACCGTTACGATCCTTAATCCCTCACTGTACAGTTTCTTGGGGTAGAGTTGGATATTCGCGGCAATTATGATGATCTGCGGCCTCTTGCACAGGTAGGGATTGAGCCCCAGGGTTCCTACTCCGCGAGTCACAACAAGCCTGATGTAGCCATCCATTGTCTTGTTGGCCTTGCAGGTCTTCACAACGGCTCGAGCCATGCCGCGCTTGGTCATCGGTATTTCAAGTCCGATAGCCTTGGCCGAGCGGTAAAGACGGTCGATGTGTTCATCGAGCATGAAGACCCGGCCGTTGTAAGAACGGATTCCTTCGAAAACACCGTCCCCGTACAGCAATCCATGATCGAATACGGATACTTTGGCGGCTCGCTCCGGCACCAGTTTGCCGTTCATGTAGATCTTCATTCGTCCGGTCCCCTCTTTGGCCTGGTACTGTTCCACTCCTCTTTCCAAAAAAATTGCCCCATCTTCAGGGGGCACTGGATAAGAAGTGGTGCACCCGAGAGGAGTCGAACCTCCACGCCCTCAACGGGCACATGGACCTGAACCATGCGTGTATGCCAATTTCACCACGGGTGCTCTATACGACCAATAATCGCGCAGAATACTAAAACAGCCCCCCGCCAGGGGTCAATACAAAGTTGAAAGAAGAGATTAGCCCTTTGCTTCTGTTGGGGCAGGAGGCGCCTTTTTCTCGGCAGGTGGTTTTCTGACTTCTACCTTTGGAGGCACCGGCTTAGGCTCCACCTTCGGCACAGGCTTGGGCTCAGGCTTGGGTTCAGGCTTGGGTTCAGGCTTCGGTTCTGGCTTCGGTTCAGGCTTCGGCACAGGCTTCGGCACAGGCTTCGGTTCAGGCTTGGGTTCAGGCTTCGGCACTGGCTTCGGCACTGGCTCAGGCTTCGGCTCAGGCTTCGGCTCAGGCTTCGGCACAGGCTTCGGTTCAGGCTTCGGTTCAGGCTTGGGCGCAGGCTTCGGCACAGGCTTGGGCTCAGGCTTGGGCTCAGGCTTGGGCTCTGGCTTCGGTTCTGGCTTGGGCGCCACCTTCGGCACTGGCTCAGGCTTCGGCTCAGGCTTCGGTTCAGGCTTCAGTTCTGGCTTCGGTTCTGGCTTCGGCTCAGGCTTCGGCACAGGCTTGGGCACAGGCTTGGGCGCCACCTTCGGCACTGGCTCAGGCTTCGGTTCTGGCTTGGGCTCTGGCTTCGGCACCGGCTTGGGTTCTGGCTTCGGCACCGGCTTGGGTTCTGGCTTGGGCACAGGCTTGGGCTTGGGCTCAGGCTTGGGCTCAGGCTTGGGTTCTGGCTTCGGCTCTGGCTTGGGCACCGGCTTGGGTTCTGGCTTCGGCACCGGCTTGGGTTCTGGCTTGGGTTCTGGCTTTGGCACCGGCTTCGGCTCGGGCTTCGGCACCGGCTTCGGTTCTGGCTTCGGCTCGGGCTTTGGCTCGGGCTTGGGTCCTTTGTTTTGCAGGGAGTATAACGCTGCAATCTCTTCTGAGGACAGCATGCGATTGTGGATACAAAGCTCGTCTACTCTACCTTGCAGAGACTGGTTTGCCTTGAAACCGCCGCCAATGGAATCCTGCTCCTGGCCAACCACAACACCGTTTTGCGCAACCGAGAGGCCGCTGGAACGGACAGAGGTCCTGCCAACGGGTTTGCCGTCAAGATAGAGCCTTACCACGCTTCCTTTCCTGGTCAGAACAGTGTGGCACCATCGACCCTTCTCAAGGTGGCAACCTTCGAATTTGTTCCAGCCCCTTCTAGTTCCTTTCAGATTCATTCCAAAGCCAGTACCAACAACCCCTTGTCCAAAGAAAAGCTCTTCGGTCGTGTACCGGTTCGCAACGGATAAGATGGTGTTTCCAGGGTAGGTCGACCCGGTATTCAACTCATCAAATAGAATCCAGGCAGATACAGAGAACTCATCAAGTCCATGAACTGCCTTATGGTCGAGAGAGATGAAGTTCAGACCCGTGATGCGGTAACATCGCCCGGCCCTTCCAAAGCGATCTTCAGCAGACGTGGCTCCGTGGACAACCCCGTGGTGTCTTCTCCCGCTCAGATCGTTCGCGTGCCCATCGAACGAATAGTAAGCAACAACTCCTTCGCTCAGCGAAGGGGGTAAGGGCATGTTTTGCTGAAAGGACATGCGTTCGACATGCTTGATTCCAACCGACACCTTGCCGAGGATCGTGGTGAGCTCCAATGTGTCCGCGCCCACATCAAGCACACCGGTCAGCTTGTCACCATTCTTAAGTTCCACAAGGACTGTACTGTCGTCATTCTGCGATTTAAGATTGGAAATCTTCTTAAAGGGAATCTTGATCTCCGAATCCGTCGTTTTGAGCGTAATAGAAACCAGGGAAGGCGCGGCTATCATGCTGGATCCATCCCTGAAATTCATCAGGAACTTCGTGGGGCCTTCATCTTGCGGCTCATCGGCACAAGCAAAAGAAAGCACGCACAGACAAGCGAGGCTTGCCAACCACTTTACCGTTCCATGCATTGTCATCTGTCTCCAGTCAACGCCATCCCGCTCTAGACCAAGGCAGGGTTGAGAGCAGGATTCTGTCAGTTTCGTCACAGAAACGCCAGAACTGGTTTGCCATAACAACCCATGACGACGGTTTTCTGCCGTACAGAAGGGAACGAGCCAAAGGTGGCAGTGGAACACGAGTAGCTGGACTTGCATTACGCTCGGGAGGGACCTCTCGGAGAAAGGTCCCTACTTCTGCAGTACATGCCTATCTCCGAGAGGCATGATCCCGGGGAGCTCTTCGTTGGTCAGGCTGGAGCTGAGTCTGTCGCCAACGCCCTTCTTGACCCCGGAACCAGGGATGCTCTACGATTCGACGTATGTCATCTGACTCCATAGGTCAAAAGACGGATGTGGTGGTGGTTGGGCCAGGTGCAATAGGCTGCCTGTTCGCGTCTATGCTGGGCCGGGGCGAAAACAGCATAACGATTCTGGACCGGTGCCCCGAGAGAGCTGCATACATAGAAAGAAACGGAGTCACACTGGAATGGGGAAATGAGACCCACCTGGTCCCCGTAAGCGTTCTGTTTCACCCCCATGCCGATACCCCGCAGGCAGATGTAATCCTCGTTTGCGTGAAATCGTACGACACGGAGGAGGCCGCGAAAAGCATACTGCCGTTCATCGGGCCACACACGCTGATTGCCTCCCTCCAGAACGGTATTGGAAACATCGAGCGCATAACCGGTGTAACCGGGCACGACAGAACTGCGGCGGTGCTTACCAGCATCGGGGCAACTCTTCTGGGTGACGGGCACGTCCGCTACGCAGGCTCGGGGCCCACGATCATCACCGGGGGCAGCTGTTGCAAGCTACCGGGGGAATGCCTTGCTGAAGTGATTCAGCGAAGCGGGATTTCCGCCGGATGGCATGATAATCCAAAAGCTGCGATATGGAGCAAGGCAGTTGTGAACGCCGCGATAAACCCAATAACCGCTGTGTCGAATGTACCCAACGGCGAAGTCGTATCGCGTCCGGAATTGCGGGACCTGATGGCCAGTGCTGCACAGGAAGCCCAGGCCGTGGCGGAAGCAAACGGGATTGCATTGCTGTACGATGACGCCGCAGAGGAAGCTGCCTGTGTCTGCCGGAATACTCACACCAACATCTCGTCAATGCTCCAGGACATCAGAAGCCGCCGGCGAACAGAAATAGACGCCATAACGGGTGAGATTCTGATGGCCGCAAGATCCGCTGGAATACCCGTACCGGTGAATGAATCACTGTTCGAGCAGGTGAAAGCACTGGAAGGGAGAGAGGATCACAGTCCAACGTCCAACGTCCAACGCCCAACGTCCAACGTCTAGAACAGGGTGATGCCGAGGATGATGAGCGCCACTCCGAGTAAGGCACCTATGACTCCCCAGATGCGGCAAAGCGGGTTGGATCCCATTAAAACGCCAACTTCTTTTCGGAGCAGGTAGGGACTTAGAACCAGCGCAATACCCTGTACTGCCATGACATAGGCAAGAGTCACAATCACCAGCCTGAACGGACTGTCGGATCCGCGCGTGGCCTCGAGCACTGGTGCAGGGATCAAGACGAACATACCTCCAAGCGCCCGCGCACCAAGAAGCTCGTCCATGAAGAACACTATAAAAAGGAACGTAACCGGCGCAAGAACGACCAGAACCGGCTTAAGGTTTTCAAACCTGCCAAGCGGCGTAAGCCAGAGCAACCGCGCTGCCCAGAGCAGGCCCACGCCCGAGAACATCCAGCCGGCAACCTTGTTCCGGGGAAGCGCCAGAAGTGTGTTTCTGGCCATGGCAGGACTCAGAACGAGGAAGATACAGAATGCCCCAATGACACTCCCAAGAACAAGAGAGACCGTTGCCAAGTTTATCATACAACCGTTCCGTATATTGTCTGAGCCATGGCCCGCTCAATGCGTACAGTAACTACATTCCCGCGCTCGACCCCTTCTCGGGGAGGGAAAACCACTATCTTGTTCGTCCTGCTTCGTCCCGACCACCTATCGGAATTCCTTAGGCTTTCGCCCTCTACCAGCACCTCTACATCGTGCCCAATCAGCTTCTCGTTGATGGCAAGGCCCGTGACGTCCTGATCGGCCAGGAGAACGTGGTTCCTGCGCTGCTTCTCGTCATCCGGTACATCATCATCCCAATCCGCTGCCGGAGTTCCAGGCCGCGGAGAGTACTTGAAAATGAAGGCGTTGTCGAATCCGATTTCCCGCATGAAGGAACTGGTCTTCTGAAAATCCTCCTGGGTCTCTCCGGGAAAACCAACGATGACATCCGTTGTCAGTGCGATCCCCGGCATTGCCGACCGGAGGCGTGCAACCGCATCACTGTACCCGTCCGATGTGTAGCCTCGACGCATCGCCTTGAGTATCCGGTCTGATCCTGACTGAAAAGGCAGGTGCAGGTGCTCGCAAACAGCCGGAAGTCCGGCCATGGCCCTGACCAATTCGTCCGAGCAACCTTCCGGATGACCTGACGTGAATCTGACACGTGATATGCCGTCGATATTGTTCACGGCTTCCAGCAATCTCGGAAGAGGATCCTTGAAACCAGCCTCTGAGTGATGGTCATCCGGCCAGACTGAGTTCTTGCGCCCGTAAAGTGTCACGCTCTGTCCCAGCAGAGTAACTTCCTTTACCCCCGCAGCAGCAAGGCTGGTCACCTCCGAGATTATCCCCGCGGCAGGCCTGCTCCATTCCCCTCCCCTGACAGACGGAACGATGCAGTAAGTGCAGCGCCTGTCGCAGCCAAAAAGAATGTTGACGAACGCAGAAATGCCGCCTTCCTCGTGACCACACAGCTCTTCGGAGAAACCGCCTTCCTCATCGGCATCCAGGACGGGGCCCTGGCCCGCCTGCACGCAGTCCACAATTGCGGGGATGGCCGACAACCTATGGGTTCCAACGGCGAAATCCAATCCGGGAACCTTTTCGAAAAGCTGATCCTTGCGGCGTTGAACCATGCAACCGATAACGCCTACAATCCGGTTCTCGTGGGTTCGCTTGGACGCTACCATGAGACCCAGTTTTCCAAGCGCCTTATCCTCTGCTTTTCCGCGAACACTGCAGGTGTTGACCAGCACAAGGTCCGCATCGTCTTCCACGGAGTGCGTCCAGCCGTGACGCTGCAACAGCGACGATACGGATTCCGAATCGCGCTTGTTCATCTGGCATCCGTAGGTTCTTATGTGAAACTTCATTACTCTGATCCCGTTCCGCCCGGAGTGATCTCCGCGTCTTGATCGTCACCCTTCTGCTCACCGTTTTCGCCGGTATCCGCGGATTTAGCCGGTGAATCATTGCTTTTGGTGAGATTACCCAGTCCCACGCGCTTGAGGATAGCACCGGGGAGGTCGGACGGTCTTCTGGGTCTATCCGGAGCATCACCGCTCTCCCCCGGCTCGTCCGGATCCACGGGGGCCCCGGTTTCGTCCGGTTTATCAGTGCCGTTATTGCGTTTGCCCAGGCCCAGGCGCTCGAGAAGTTCGCTGGAGAAATTGATCGGGTACCATTCGGGTTCGGTCGTGGTTCCCTGGAGCCTGAATTCGAACAGCTTGCTGATAGGCCAGGTAATAACCCTGAGCAGTTTACCGACCAGGGGATGGCTCTTCATCAGCGTCAACTGAACTGTGAAGTCCAGGTTCTGGTTGAGATAGTAATCCCCTTTCCCTTTCAGGCTCAGAACGTCACCCTCTATGCCCACATTATCAGAGTGCATTTTCCCTGCACCCACCACGAAGTCAGCCTTCGCATCACCCTGGCGAAGGACGAAGTCGAGTCCCGGGACGATCTTGGCCATGTACTGGGAAAGACCTCCGAAAATCGGAAGCAGGAGAACTCTCCCGTCCCGTATCTTCAGGTGCACATCTCCTTCAACCAGTTGCGAGTGATTGGTAGACAGCGGCCCTTTCAGGTTAAAACGCGTAGAGAACATCCCCTCGTAATCCCGCTCCGGGTCGGAGCTTAGAATCTTGGCGATCTGCTCGAAATCGGCATTGTGGGTATTGAAATGCGCTGTATACCAGCAAGTCGTCGAACTGCCTGAAGGAGCGAAGAGCTCAAGACCCGCGTCGAAATCCGCGTCGAACAGCCGACCTTTGACATTCGACAGGGTGTTTGTCGCTCCCTTGATTGCAAGGTCGAAAGAATACTGATCGGTTAGAATGTCACGGTAACCCACGCCCCTGCCATGGGCCGATCCAGTGATATCATGGAGCGAGCGATCCTTCAGTCCCGCCACGCCCCTGGCGGATATTGTGAAAGCCCCTTCCAGTCTTACCTTCTGTGCGACCTCGTTGGTAAAGACCCCGATCATGCTCGCAAGAGCACGCGGACTAAAAGATGATTCAACGTCGAAATCGACGGTTCCCTTTTCCGGACGAACTGTGAACTTGCCGCTTGTGATTCCTTCCGGTCGCACCACCAGCATTGGACCAACGCTCAGAGTGGACGCCCTGTCCGTAATCTCGAGATGCGTCTGCGCATCGAAGCGAAGAATGTCAACACCCCTGTAAGCACAATCCTGCATCCACACCTTTCCATCAAGACTGAGGCGACGTCCTTCCCTGAAGGACCTTCGAAAGTCGATCGTACAACGCGGAGCCATACCGGCAAAATCGAACCTGTTGATCAGTTTCTCGCTTGAGCGCATTTTCCATGCGGAGATCAAAGGCAACAGGATATGCGGGTCAAATGTTGTCTCCACGCTGACGTCGAGGACTTTCTGATCCCTCTCGTAGCTTGCCTTTCCGGTCATGTTCTCTGCGCCGGATTCCTCCCCTACAACAGCCCTGATGTCTTCAGCGTACATGGTCATGCCGAATGACCGCAACTTGAAGTAGACTTTCTTCAGTCTAACTCCCCTAAAATCCATATCCGACAGCTCAATAGCAACAACGTCTTCACGTTCCACCGGCCGCGCTTTCCGCGGTTTGCCTTTCATCATCCCGGGACGATAGATACCACGGCTGATTTTGAGTTCCTGGACAAACTGGGCACCCGTAAATGGTGCCATGATATCGACATCGCCTACGATTTCCTCCGCTTCAAGTGCCGCGGGGCCCACGGCGCCCTTTCTGTAGACCTTGACGTCCCGGAGAACAACACCTTCAAGCGGGTGAAACTGAACGAGGGCGGGATCGATGACGAAACTACCGCGGTTGAGTTGGTTCATGAGGATCTGCGTGGCCCATTCAGGAAACCCGAAACTGCCCAGGTAGATTACGAGAAGTGCGACAGAAAACAGGAGTACAGTCAACATCCGGAGGATGTATCGTAAGAAAGAGGGGCGGTTCTTGGTGCGCGTCGTCATTCTTCTTCCGGTGCCGGCACGGGTGCCGTGATATCACGGGTCAGTGCTTTCACCAATCCCCCGGGGAGCACGAAAAGTATATCCTGACCTTTAACCATGGCATACACGCCGTCCATCCCGGCGCTGTTTCCTATCAGGACAGATTTCTGGATGCCTTCATCCCCGGTTAGACCCAGGGTAAGCATAACGCCGGGGGGGTCCAATCCGTAGATCGCGAGGTCGGCTATGTCCTGGGCCTCGATCCGCAACGCCCTGAGATTTGCAACCATGAACAGAGCATCGTCTATAACCTTGGCCGCTGCCATTTCATCCGGCGAGGCCGTTTTTGTCCACGCCCCTTTTTCGTCGCGGGATACAGTCTGCTCCTTGTCGCCCCTGGTGAGGGTCAACCGCACCACGTTGTCAACGGGCACCGCGAGCATTGTCCTGTCCCTGAAAACCAGGGCGTTCTGCGGGTCCATTCGGACGTCTTCCACCATGGCGACCGGCATCTCAAGCACTGTTGCAGAGCCTGCATAAGATGCATAGACGATCTTGCGGTCTTCAACGGGCAGACTGATGTAGAGCTTCTCAGGCACTTCCACTTCTGCCTCACGCGGGGGGGGTGCATCCTCTTTCGGTTCCTCGTCAGTAACGGGTGCACCCGAAAGCGGACTCTCACCTCCCAGTTGTATACTCCACGCGGGCGGAGCAAGACCGAACGCCGCGAGGTCCGTTGCTTCTCCTTCCACGAATGCGCTTGCCTCCCACCGGGTCAGCTTCCCGATGGCATCCGAAACAACGTGGTTGTCGGCCGGTGCCTGCAGCGGCTCAACGATCCACCATCCTGTTTCCGGCTTCTTGACCAGCACAACCTTGTGGTCATCCTTCTCGACCGCAAAATACCCCACCCTTTCCGGTTCAAGCTTGAAGACCGTTCGTTCCCGCATATCGTTGACAGAGACACTGAAAGCGTTGAGAAGCTCCTTGTGAACGCCATAGATTGAATCGGCGTCCTTCTTCTTCGCATATACCAGTTCTTCGTTCTCGGCCAACGGTTTACCCAGGAGAAGTTCTTCGCCCACTTCATTGCCGTTGATCCATACGGCAACCCTTACGGATTCGTCTTCGCCCAAACCGTAAGGTTCAATCCTGGATTCGGCGGTTACCTCCGTCGCTGCCATTGGAGTGATTACGTTGCCGGTGTCCTCAACGGGAGGATCCCAGACGAATTCCCGTGCAACTGATGAAAAAAGAGTATCGAGCATCTCCTCGATCCTGCCGGTATCAGCCCTCGTGGAAATTGGCTGCTGAATCGACCACCCGTCGGCGTTTCGGAGCAACTGTATGAAGCCGGTTTCCGCGCTCTGGATCTCCAGGCGTGACGTGCGCGCAACATCACCATGAAAGAGGGCGCGGTCTCGCAGTACCTCGGCACCAGCGGGAATCACACTCAGCAAGACCTTGGGAACGGCCACAACTTCAGACTCACCCACGACGCGAACGTAGACAAGATCCCCGAGGGGGGCATCATCGCCCACCAGGAGTGTGCGTCTTCGAATACGGTCACCGATGACAATCCTGGCCCGGGGCTCCAGGAGCCCGTAATCCGCCAGCGTCAAATCCCTGGCTTCCCTCTGGCTGGATGACACCACCTCCCGCCCCGAAAGCGTCTCCAGCACACTCAGAATCCGGTCAATTTCACCCTTGTCGGCGCGTGCAGTCAACGGCCGGCGCAGAAACCATGTCGAGCCCTTCCTGAAAGCTTCGATATCTACGTCGGCAGTATGGACACTGAGGAGCTGCACGTCCTCCGCAACGGACGCAAGAAAACGGTCCACGTCGCGACCCTCCGCGTCTTCCTTTTCCCGGCGTTGCATGGTAAACCACACGGCACACAGGAGCAGACCGGCAAAGACAATCAACCAGAGTGTAGTCCTTAATCTCACGTTTACTTCCTAGAACGAGCCCCGAACATCACCGCTTTCGGACAAGCCTCACCATTAAACCCAGGAAGGCCACCGCCAGCGGCATGCCTACCACGATGGCCACAAAGGCCGAGCGCCATTGGCGGCGACTCATCTCCATGCGCAATTCCCCCGGCGCCTTGGGAGATATGGCCAGGAGGGCTTCCCTTTCTATAAGCCAGTTGATCGAGCTCAGAAAGATATCCATGTTCCCTCCCACGCCACTGGCGAGGGCGTTGTTGGAGACGAAGTCGCAGTCGCCAACCACCACCATGCGCGTGGGCCTTATTTCCACGTCTATGCCTGGAACCGGGCCCTTCTCAACAGCCACTGCCACGGACACAGGACCGCGCCGGTCCACATCGGGATCAAACCTGGGCGGCGACTCCACCAGGTCATATTCCGCCCAGCCCTCGGGAGTCGTAATGGCCAGAACGGAGACATGCGGCCTGTCCGCCGGCAGGTCCGAAACTTTCTCCACCGGCTCCAGTGGTTCAACTGAACGGGGCAGGTAGAACATGGCGGTTATACCTTTGAGCTGCCGGGTAATGTCATGCGAACCATAGTCCTTTACAACCAGGTCGCGCCCCGTCAGGGTGAGTCCCATCACCACGTCCCGCGCCAGCTTCACGCCCCACTTTGTCAGCAGGTCTTCGAGACCCGTTTCCACCACCGGTTCAAGAAGCACAAGCAGCCTGCCGCTGCGATCAAGGTAGTTCTCGAGCATGTCGACTTCCGCTCGAGAGAGAGATCTGTCCGCACCGGCAATCACGATGGCACTGCAGTCTTCCGGGACTCCCTTGTGTTCGGCCAGCAATAGAGTCTTCACCTCGATATTGTCGCGCCCCATGGCCCTCGCCAGGGAGGAGTAACCGTTCAGCTCGCCGAAATTGCTGACCGACCTCTCCCCGTGACCGGACAGGAAGTAGATGACCGGCTTGGTTTCCTGGGCGACACTCTGAATTGCCGAGGAGAAAGCTTGTTCCCCTTTGAAGCCTACCTTTCTTTTTTTGACCGATCGCCCTTCCTCGAGCGCGTAGTGGTAATCTGCAAGGTCCTTGCGCTTAACGTACTTCTTGCGCCCCGCGCAATGGAAAACCACGACATTGGCATTTGCCACCGAATATTCCTTGGCCAGTTCCCTGGTTCGGGCGAGGTCGCGGTCAGGGTCAACGATCTCGATATTGAGGCGCCTCGGCCCGGAGCCGGCTGCTTCGTACTCGTATTCTTTCAGAAGGTTCCTCACGTCTTCGAAAAGATCGTCGTTTCGCTGAAAAAACGCCACCACGTCAACAGGGTCTTTCAGGCTTGCCAGCAACCCTATTGTCTTGTCGGACAGGCGGTAGTAGTCACGGGACGTGACATCCCAGCGGCGGAAGTAGTTTCTCGACAGGTAGTTTACCATCGCAACAGCGGCACCAAGGAGCAGCAGGCTGGCAAAAACGTTCAGACCCGTTGCCAACCGCCTGCCACGGCGGCGCCATATACTGCGCAAAGCCATTTTGCTTGTTTCGGTGGTCGTCATAATCTCATGTCATCTGTTTGCCATGTCTTCCACGCGCCATTGCCGGGTCACCTTCACCGGTGCTCATCGCCAACGCCTTGCTTCAAGCGCTTTTACGGCGGCGAAAAGCATGAAGACAGTTCCCGACACGTACATTACCAGTGGCCGGGTATCAATTGATCCTCTTGCGAAATCCACAATGTGCGTTTCTGCCGAAAGATACTCCAGCATCTGGTCCGAACCAACCGGGAGGTTCGACACCGCGGTGCGGATAAGAAAAGGAAAGCATATGGCGGTGAAGCAGCAGATTGCAGCGACTATCTGGTTTCTCGTCAGAAGCGACACGAACAAGCCTATCGATATGCAAAGTGAGGAGATAACAACGAGAATCACACTCCCGCCAAGGATGTTTCCGGAATCAACTCCCTCCACGCCTGGACTGAATGCCGCCAGGATGTAGATCACGCCAACCGCAGGAGCAACAACCACAAACAGGAACGAAAATGCCCCGAGGAACTTACCCATTACTACGGCAAGATCGGAAACCGGGGCCGTCATCAGGGTTTCCAGAGTGCCTGAGCGTTTCTCCTCGGTGAAAAGGCGCATGGTTATCGCCGTAACAAAAAACGGCATCCAGAAGAATATCGACACGAAAAGAAGTACTTCGAGTGATTCCTGCGATCCCGCATTGGATTCCGCCGCCTCCAGGAAAGTCCATCCCGCCACGACGAGAAAGACTGCGATCACAACGTAGGCAATGGGAGACAGAAAGGACGAGCTAAGCTCTCTCTGCCATATTATGAGGGTTTTTCTCACTCCCTTTCTCCCTCCGTCGTCATGGCAACAAAAACGTCTTCAAGATTCTGCTTCTGCGCCGTCAACTCCCTGAGCGGCCACCCGTTGTCGAAAACGGTTTTGGCTATCTGGTCCCTGACATCCGAGCCCTTGCCACATTCGCAGCGCAGCCTGCACCATCGGCCAACGTAACTGCCGGAGACCCTGGTGACACCATCGACCTGCATCAGGTGCTTTCTTGCCGCATCAAGGTCCGCCTTAATCTCCAGGGCCACCTGCAGGTTCCCCTTCATCAAGCCAACCAGGTTGTCCGGCGTGTCCGAAGCCACTATCCGCCCCTCGTTGATGATCAGAACTCTTTCGCAAATCATCTCCACCTCGTGGAGAATGTGGCTGGAAAGGAGCACCGTGTATCGATGGGCCAGGCTCTTGATGAGGGTCCTTATATGGCGAATCTGGTTGGGGTCCAGCCCGATAGAGGGTTCGTCGAGAATCAAGACCTCGGGTTCATGAACAAGTGCATCCGCGAGGCCCACACGCTGCTGAAAGCCCTTGGACAGTTGTCCTATAATGCGATCACGGGCATCGAAGAGGCCACAGGTTTGCATGACGTCCCCTACCCTGACGCGCACGTTCTTGCCACGCACCCCTTTCAGTCGCGCGCGAAAAGCCAGGTACTCGGCCACCCGCATATCCCGGTACAGCGGTACGTTCTCGGGCATATAGCCGACGTGCCTGCGTACTTCCATGGAGTGGGCAAAGACATCCTTTCCCGCAACCATCACCTTTCCGCCGCTGGCGGGAAGAAAACACGAGAGAATCCGCATGGTCGTGGTTTTTCCGGCGCCGTTGGGACCCAGAAACCCCACAATCTCCCCGCTTCTAACCTGGAAAGAGACGTCGTCAACCGCGGCCCTTCCACCAAAACGTTTTGTTAAGTGCTCTACCCTGATCACCGGCCCTGTCCCCTCGTCCAATGCGCCATTCAAGTCAATCAGCTATTATGATCTTTCCACCGCGCGCGTCAAGAACGGGAGGAGAGGAGCTTTTCCGCAGTGAGCCATTTGAACCGCGGGTAGGCGCGGATATGGGGAGCTTTTTGACAGGATCTACAGAATCTACAGGATGGGAGGTATCAGCAGGGGAGAGTGGTAGATTCATTCACGATTCCGACACTCTCCCGTAACTCGAATGCCAGATACCAGAATCACCGTACCAGGCAGCCCTATCGTGCGATAATCATTGTTGCCACAAGGGTGATGCCGCCGACGAGCGCGCAGCGAACCGCCCAGGCACCTTCGACCTCGAACATTGTTAGAACGGCACCACCAACCATCAGCAACACACTGACGGCTGCAATTGCCCCGAGAATATAGCGCACGGTTTGGCCTTCAATCATGATTCTCAGGTGGACTCCCTGTTGTTCATCTTCTACTCATCCGTCTCGTCGTCATCACCGCGTTCACTCAGTGCACGGTCAACGATATCAAGCACTTCGCTCACCCTGAACGGTTTTGTCAGATAGGCGTAAGCACCCAGTTCAACAGCCCTCTTCCTTGTAGCATCGCAATCGTAGGCGGTCAGCATGATGACGGGCATGTCCGGTTTAAGGCTGCTGGCAGCAGCGAGAACCTCCATGCCATGCACGGGACTCATACGCACATCAGACACCATCAGGTCAAAAGACATTTCCCGTAACTTGGCGACCGCGGCACTGCCTTCCTTAACGGTGAGAACGTCATGGCCGGCCGTGATCATGATCTTCGACAAGATCTTGAGCACGTCCGGTTCATCGTCAACTAAGAGAATGTTTGCCATAATGTGTTCTTGTGCGAACAGTCACCGGGCGGCTTCCGCCTCCTGGTTCTTAACGCACACGCAATCGACACCCCTCGTGTCATTCTATATATGGGCAAGATAGCACAGCCCGACAGTTCGCGATATCGGGTAATCCCCTATTCTGCGATCAGGCATTGACCTTAGTTTCAGGCATCCGCGTTCATCAAGCCGCTGACGCTTATCCCCCATCAACCCTCCCAGATCAGTCCTCACAATAGCGCAGATTACGCCACTCGAACCATTACCGCAGTCATTCAGATCAATGATGGCGGCACGAATCAGAGACGCAAGAATGTACATACCCCAGCGAAACGCCTATTCTCGATCGTTAACACCGTACTAATGGCTTCTGAGTAGGTCCCGGCGGCCCGACGGGACCAAGTGACATGCTCGCGCATTGTACGCGCACAGCGGGCGAAAACTCTTGCAAGTGCACTGATTCATGCACTCGCACCCCACATGACGCCGTCGAGCCGCCGGCGCCTACACGCTGCGACCATCATCGTTTGAAATTGCCCCACAACGGCAAGAACTCTAACGGAGCTATTTCCCCAGTCGTTCTGATCAATGCTAGCGGGAAGAAACAGAGGTGTGAAGTTTTGTTTACCCCCGCAAATTGTATGTGGGTGAGTGAGTGTGTGAGTATGTGGGTGAAAGAATGCAAGACTGACCCCATTGGTTTTATCGGTTTTCTTGACTCACATACTCCCACACTCACATACCCACACACACGATTCATCTCGATACTCAAGGTTTTCAGGCTTGATAGGATCTGAAACGGGCCACTGCGGTAAATGCTCTAACGTCGCAGAGGTTGCTTCAATGAGGAATTTGGTCTAAACTGCACGCATGCAGTCAAAGCCAAGCTACGAAGTACTGGAGAAACTGGTCCAGGAATCGGAACTGCTAGGCTTGATAGCCGAGCAGGTGACCGATTCCGTTCTTACCACGGATCTTCAGTACTGCATCACTTATGCCAACCGGTCGTTTCAGCGCATCTTCGGTTACTCACCCGAAGAGATCCTGGGGATGAGTCCCGACATCCTGAACGCTGAACCTGATACCGAGCGCATCCAAAAGGAAATATACGACTGTGTTTCGCAGGGGAAATCCTGGCGAGGTGAACTCCTCAACAGAAGAAAAGACGGCAGTACATTTCCTTGCGAAATGACGATTATGCCCTTAATCAACGCACGGGGAGAAACCTTGGCTTTCGCGGGAATACAACGAGATGTGACCGAGCGGAAGAAGGCTGAGGACAAGCTCTTGGAAAGCGAACAGAAGTTCCGAGCCATTTTCGACCAGACGTTTGAATTCATCGGTCTTCTGAACCTCGATGGGACCTTGCTGGCTGCCAATAAGCCCTCGCTCGAGTTTGGTGGACTGGAAGAACAGGACGTTATCGGCGAGCCATTTTGGGAGACGCCTTGGTGGACGCATTCCCCGGACATCCAGGACCAACTGCGGCAAGCAATAGGCGAGGCGGCCAAGGGCGAGTTAGCACGCTTCGAGGCATGGCACCCAAAACCCAATGGAGAGATCAGCTATGTCGATGTATCCATAAAGCCGGTCAAAGACGATGAAGGGAACGTCGTTTTGTTGATCCCTGAGGGTCGCGATATAACCGAACGAAAGAAGGCCGAGAACGAGCTGGCCATGTATCGTGATCACCTTGAGGAAGTAGTCGCGGAACGTACGCGTGAATTGACAGAGACAGGCAAGGCTCTGCAAGAAGCCCATCGCAGACTACTGGTTGTCAGGGAAGACGAACGTCAGAAACTGGCCGCAGAGCTGCACGATTCCGTCGGCCAGAAGCTTGTGGCAATACGGATGTTTGCGGAATCCGTGGCTTCGGTCTGCGAGGGCAACGAGCATCTCAAAGCGCATGCCGAGACTCTGCACGAGGCATCCCGGCAATGCGCCGATACCATTCGAGAGATCCGAACCATCTGCTGCGGTCTCTACCCACTTGCACTGGAGTCCATGGGGCTTGGCGAGGCGCTGAATCACCTCGGTCAGTCATGTGATCAGACCATCTGTTTCACCATGAACTGCGAGCAGCCGCTTATGGAGGCACGACACAGCCGGGAACAGGAAATAGCACTTTTCCGGATCGCACAGGAGGCAGTCAGCAACACGTTAAAACACAGCCAAGCGTCCAATCTCAGTATCTCACTGGAGAAGAAGGGATCAACACTGGATATGGCCGTTTGTGACGACGGGATCGGGTTTGACACTGAGTCTGTTCCACGCACCACGCTGGGGCTCTATTTGATGAAAGAGAGAGCCGAAGCCATAGGAGGCAATTGCACCGTCACTTCCCGCAACGGTGAAACGACAGTCAAGGTTAGCGTACCTGTGGAATTCCCAGAATCCAAAGAGGCTGGACCGTAGCAGGCTGGCGAATGACCAATCAGCCATAGTGTCGACCATCTACCCGGACGGGCATGCCATCAAGGGTATCCCGGAAAACCGTCCGGACCTGGAGAGAATTGAAGCCCGACTCCAGGCAAAGCTCTGACCACTCGCATTACTCTTGCATGAAACAGCCGGATTTGGACAATAGACAGGCGATGAAAAAATGCCGAAATACAGTGCTTGGGCAATCCCTCCTGGCCTTGGGCCTTGGTTGCGTCCTGGCCGTCCAAGGTACCTGTGCACAGAAAGCGGAGGCCGTGGTCTCGGATACCCTGGGTCCGTCTGCAATACTCGCATCACCCGATGGCAAGAACCTGTACGTCGCCAACGAGGACGCCAACCAGCTTGCCGTGATCGATCCGCGAGAAGGTCGTGTCATTCACAGGATCCCCCTGCCTGCATCGCCAACGGGAATGGTCCTTTCCCCCGACGGCAAACGCCTATACGTAACCTGCGCCGCCCCCAATAGCAGCATTGCCGTTATCAATACCTCGTCACTCAAAAATGTCCAAACCTTTGCGGCCGGACATACTGCATGTGGCCCCGCCCTCTCACCCGGCGGCAAACGCCTGTACATCTGCAACCGGTTCAATAACAACGTGTCGGTGCTTGATTCGTCATCGGGAAAGAAACTGGCATCAGTCGCGGTCATCCGACACCCCGTCGACGCCGCGGCAACACCCGACGGCCGCTGGATAGTGGTAGCCAACCATCTGCCGCTGATGCCTGCCATCTCCCCCCTCGTGCGGGCCGAGGTCACCATCATTGATGCAAACACCTTCGAGACAAAGTCTATTCTACTTCCGGATGGCTCCATCAATCTCCAGAGAATAAGTATTTCTCCCGACGGCAGACTCGCTTTTATTTCTCACGTAATTGGCAACCACTCCCTGGTCACATCCCAGGTCACGCTGGGCTGGATGAGCACATCCAGCCTGAGCGTTATCGACCTGGAGAAAATGGCCTTCGACAGCAACTCTTTGTTGGATGATTTCGACCGGGGTGCGGCCAACCCCTGGGGGATACATCTTGTCGACCAGGGCAAAACGATATGCGTGGTGCATTCCGGAACGCACGAGATGAGCATCATCGACACCGCCCCAATGTTGAAAGAAATCCGTTACTTTCGTGAAAGCCTGGGACCGATGGGAGGCGACAACCCCATCACAGAATTCCGGCGCCGTGTCAAGTTGCCCGGTCGGGGTCCGCGCGGTATCGAGTTAATAGGATCCAAGGCCTACGTGACGGAGTACTTCTCCGACACCATCGCGGTAATCGATCTTAAAGCCGCCCAGGAAGAGGACTACCAGCCGCAGACGATCCACCTCGGCCCAAAGCCCTTCATCAGCGAGGAACGCCGCGGCGAAATGCTGTTTCACGATGCCACGCTTTGCTATCAGCACTGGCAGAGCTGCGCTACCTGTCATCCGCAAGGCCGGTCCGACGCCCTGAACTGGGACCTGATGAACGACAGCGTAGGCACTTTCAAGAACACCAAGAGCCTGCTCCACGCTCACCGTACTCCACCTTCCATGGCCACCGGCATACGGGCCTCGGCTGAAGTCGCTGTTCGGGCCGGTTTCGAGCACATCCTTTTTGTCTACGAGGACTTCGAGGAGGAAGCCCTGGCCATCGACACCTATCTGAAATCACTGCGCCCCATCCCCAGTCCTCACCTGTCAGACGGTCGACTCAACGCAAAGGCCCAGCGTGGAAAGCGGGTCTTTGAGAGCGACAAAGCCGGATGCGCTAAGTGTCATCCCGCTCCTCTATACACCGATATGCGGAAGCACGCGGTAAAGACGACTGTCAGTTATGATCACGATGAAATCGACACGCCGACACTGATCGAAGTCTGGCGCACCCCCCCCTACCTTTATGACGGCCGCTACACCAATATCAGGGATGTCCTCGTAAAGGGGGAACACGGCGGCGTTGATGGCTTGACGGCGCGGCAGATCGACTACCTGGTGGAGTTCGTACTGTCACTGTAGCAGTCGGGCTGTTCCCCTAGTCCTGCACTGCGTAGGCCAGGATGTTGGCCATGATCTTTCTAGCCGATGCCGGCTGGTAGCCTATGGCTCCGTAGTTG
The DNA here is from genome assembly GCA_030744755.1 of Kiritimatiellia bacterium. GTDB lineage: Bacteria > Verrucomicrobiota > Kiritimatiellia > UBA8416 > JADHWI01 > JASLPY01. The sequence goes on from JASLPY010000031.1 coordinate 51,461, forward strand.
GCCACACCGGTGGCTGCCGCTGTTATGTCGAACTGAGAGAAGATAACCGCAGGTTTCCTGTTGATCAAGATAGTCTCCAGCTTCTGGCCGCGCGTTGCCTGTTCCATTGCCCGTAGCCTGCGCCTTGCCGGCAATGTAAACCGGACACCTTCCGCCAGGTTGGCGCCGCCGGGGAAATGGCCGATGGCCAGGTCGCTGGTAATGTCGAGCTGTTCGAGTTCCCCGAAAACCGATTCTATCTCTTTCCTGGCAGAAGCGGCAAAACTTGCTGACCCTGCATAGGCGTTGACCAGGATCATCCCTCCGTTATTCGCATAATCGCGCAGCCTTTTTTTCTCCCCGTCAGATAGTTCAAGCACATGAGCACCGCTGATTGACAGCACATCCAACTCGTTGAGCTTGTCCTCTACCAGGTCGACACCGATCTTCTCTTCGAGGTCACACCCGGTTACATGCATAAAGTACGGGGCCAATGCTTCCCCGTATCCTGTACCGGCCCGCCAGTCTAACGGATATGCGCCGCTGCCACTGAACTTGACAGCCCCCACCTTTGCAACTGCATCGCGCCTCTCAACCGGTGCCGTGTTAGGAATGTTGGTGTGGAACTTACGTTTGAGGTCACCCATGTCCACTGCATAAAAGAGCATGTTCATTGCCAGCCGGAATGAATCTGCAGAGGTCCTGTTCATCTGCCAGTCAGCGGACAGGTATTCGTGTGACATCACAAAAAAGGTACGCGTTCCGTTGGACACACCGCTCAGCTTCGGAGTCTTTTCCCACGCCTGTTTGAGCGCGGTATAGACGCCATGCTGTTTCTTAAGCGGCTGGAGCTTGTAGGATGGGTACTCTTCTTCCGGATACATGTCACGAAGCAGCTTGACCATCGCCCTGCTGAATTCTTCGCTGTGATCGCTTGGTTCGCAGAATATAGTTCCGCCCCGTTCAATATAGGAACGAAGCTTTCCGGTTTCTTCCTTGCTGAACGCTATGTTTCTGTTTCCGCTGATGAAGAGGATAGGCGCTTCAAATTCTGTTACCGGCGCGTCGATGCTCACCGAATGCCAGTTCAGCGGTCGTTCATACGCTGACCACATGTACTTAGTCAGGTTCGCAAGGTCTCTCGGATTAAGATTCCAGTCCTGGTCCTCGGCGTATTGGAGCTTGTTAAACGCAACAGGCGCACCTCCATAAACAAGGAAAAGCGTGCAGAATGCCGTATTAACGCGGGTCTTACCATAACCGGACATTGGTATTGACCCGTTCCGTTGCTGACGTTTGAGCACAATTGAGGCCCCTTCTGAAAACCAGTCGCGCTCTCCAATGTATTTCCTTCCGCTCGCAACGCCGGTTCGCTCCATGCCGTATAGGTAATAGCCGTCATTGTTGTCGCCACCAGCCTTGCCGAGCCACTCCATGCCACGCTCAATCGAATTCAGGCAGTCGGCAGTTTCACCGTCTGTAAACACACGCGGATTCTCTTTTGTGTAGTAGCTCCTGCCAAAAGACATATCAAAGACGAGGAACATCGTGGCCAGTCCTGCGGTTGCCATGTTTGCAGTTGAGCCACCCGTCGTATAGCTCCAGCCACCGTCCTTGTTCTGACATGTTCTGAAGTGCTTGGACATCTTGAGCCAGAAGTCTTTGCCAGGATCAAATCCGGCCCTTGCCGCAGCCCAGATACCCAGTACGCCATACTGTGTGACCGAGTTGTCCCAGTCGCGTGATGTCATGAGGTAGCGCCAGCCTTCTTTCTTATTCAGAGCTTTGAGAAGCCAGTCAAAATCCTCCTCGAGCTTTTCTCGATACAGCTCCTCGTATGGCGATTTACGGAGTGCATATTCCCACACATTGGCGCGCACAGCGCGGTAGTAGGTATTCTGAATGTCATTCTCGGAAAGCCAACCCAATGCTCTCTGAACCGAATCGTCACTTGCCGGGTCCGCCCCTGCTGCAAGCATTGCGAGTGTTGCCATTACCGTGCCGGCCCCATGCGAATAGTGAGTCATGGTCTCTTCGATCGATCCATCGCTGGCCTGGCATGAGCGCAGGTACATGACCGCATCATCAATAGCGATCCTGATCTGTAAACGCCGGTCGAAAAGTGCGGCATTAAGGCGGTCGGTTTAAAAGTGCGGCACCCTGAGTAGACCTTCATTTGA
>JASLPY010000320.1 GCA_030744755.1 Kiritimatiellia bacterium
TCGGTTGATTCCTCAACCGGCTCGGCTTCCTCCACCGCATCGCCACCCGGCGATGTCTCCTCGGACCTTTCCTGTTCCTGTGGCTCAAACGACTCGGCCAACATCTTGGTCAAGTCCAGTTGATCCAAGGGACGATCAAGTCCCACTAGTCCGGCTTCTTTAGGGAGGCTTTCCGTTGCCTCTGCTACGTCTTCTGCCATGCTTATTCCTGCAAGTTAGGATTCTTTCCCGGTTCAAAAAAACCGTGCCTGCAATAGACACAGTTCCGGCAATGGCGGCTAATTGGTGTTGGACGGTTATGGGTGGTCTGCTAGCGTTTGGCGCACATCAGGACTATGAAACTATTACTCACAACAATCGCCGCCGTGCTGGTTGTGGGGTGTGCTACAACGCAGTCGCCAGAACCGTTAACCGCCAAAGCACCAGACATCTCAATTCACGATGCTGCCCAGATAGGAAACATTGAAGCCATCAAACAACACCTAGTGGCCGGTGCGGAAGTGGACTTCAGAAATCAGCAGGGATTCACACCCTTGCATGTGGCGGCCCAGAAAGGCCATAATAAGGTAGCTGAACTGTTGATCGCCAAAGGGGCGAATGTAAACACAAGCGGTCGATTAATTGGCACGACTCCTTTGGACAGTGCAGCTCTGCTAGGCCACAAGGAGATGGTCGAATTGCTGATTGACAGTGGCGCGGACATTAATCCGCAGATCATAACAGGTGAGACTCCCTTGCAGCGTGCGGAGCAAAGAGGTCACAGCGCGATCGCGGAGATTCTACGAAAGCATGGCGGCAAGGCAGGTGAAGTGACCTTGCAATTGGCAATTCTCAAAGGTCAAAAGGATGTGGCAAAATTCCTGATAACAGGGGGGGCGGATGTGAATGCGAAGGGGTTGCTTGGCAGAACACCGCTAGACTGGGCCATCATAGGAGGCAAAAATGAATTGGCCGACCTCCTCCGCAAACACGGAGGCAAGACGGGTGAAGAATTAAAAGGCGGTGAACCAGTTCCCAAAGCTGCAACACCAGAACCACCGAAAGGCAAAGCGCCAGACATCTCAATTCACGATGCTGCCGAGTCAGGAAACATCGAAGCCGTTAAACAGCACTTGACCGCTGGTACGGATGTGAACCTGGGAGGTGGAGCGACTCCGTTGCATCCTGCAACTTATAGCGGCCACAAGGAAGTCGTTGAACTGCTGATCGGAAATGGTGCGAATGTAAATGCCAAGTCTAAAGGATGGACACCTCTTGACATAGCCATCGAATT
>JASLPY010000321.1 GCA_030744755.1 Kiritimatiellia bacterium
ACCAGGTTCAGGACCTGTTGACGGTGGTCACTCTTTCGCTGGCGCTGATCGCATTCAATCCCTGGCTGCTCCTTTTACTCGGGGTGGCGCTGATTCCCGCATTTCTCGGCGAGACTCATTTCACCGGGCAAAGTTATTCGCTGATGTATGGATGGACTGAGGAACGGCGTGAACTGGACTACCTGCGTTACGCCGGAGCCAGCGATGAAACCGCGAAAGAGGTTAAGATTTTCGGACTCGCCGAATTTCTCAAACAGCGTTACCGCAAGTTGGCCTGGGACTATTACCGTGCCAACCGTTCCCTCACCCTCCGCCGCGCCGCCTGGGGCGGAGGACTTTCCCTGCTGGGCAGCATCGGCTACTACACCGCGTATGCCGTCATCATCTACCAGACCGTCCAGGGGCATCTCAGCCTCGGCGACCTGACTTTTCTTTCCGGGTCCTTCCTACGCATGAGGACGATGATGGAAAGTGTCCTCAACCGTTTTTCCTCAATCGCGGAAAGTGCACTATACCTCCAGGATCTTTTTGATTTCTTTAACCTCGAACCCGAAATTGTTTCCAAACCGAACCCGATTGCCTTCCCCAAACCTGTCAGGGAAGGTTTTGTTTTCGAAAACGTCAGTTTTCATTACCCGAACCGTGAAGACTGTGTTTTGCGTGATGTCTCCTTTCAACTCGGTCCGAGGGAAAAACTGGCACTGGTGGGAGAAAACGGCGCTGGCAAAACGACCCTCGTTAAACTGCTGACCCGGCTGTATGATCCTAGCGAAGGACGGATCCTGCTCGACGGGAAGGACCTGCGAAACTATGACCTTTCCCAACTGCGTCATGCGGTAGGGGTGATCTTCCAGGACTTCGTGCGCTATCACTTGAACGCATCGGAAAACATCGCGGTTGGACGGATTGAAGCCTTGGATGACCATCAGCGGATCGTCGAAGCGGCACGACGCAGCCTTGCCGATCGGGTCATCGAAAGACTTCCTGACGGCTATCAACAACGTATCGGACGCTGGTTCCGTCAGGGCACGAACCTCTCAGGCGGGGAGTGGCAGAAAATCGCGCTGGCCCGGGCTTACATGCGGGATGCAGAGTTGCTGATTCTCGATGAACCGACTGCTGCGTTGGACGCCCGTGCGGAACACCAGATCTTCAGCCGCTTCGTCGAACTGACCGAAGACAAATGTGCTGTGCTCATCTCCCACCGCTTTTCGACGGTTCGGATGGCAGACCGTATCCTCGTCCTCCATGAAGGCAGCCTGCTG
>JASLPY010000322.1 GCA_030744755.1 Kiritimatiellia bacterium
CCTCACCCTCCGGAATACACGGACAAAGCGGTAACCTGACTCTCATTCACAGTGGTACAGAAAATGGGGGCAGGTCACCAAGGGGATTGCGATTGATCCCAACGGGATTACCTACGTGGTTGATGCGCAATGGGAGGTCGTTCAGATCTTCGATTCCGAAGGGCGAGTGCTGCTGGCGTTCGGGGGAGCAAAGCCCGGGCCTGACGGTATGGGCATGCCCGCCGGTATTGTGACCGACCGGACGAGTTTGCCCGCCTTCCAGAAGTACATAGACAAGAATTTCAAAGCGGAGTATCTGCTGTTCGTTACCAACCAGTTCGGGCCGAACAAGATATGCGTCTTTGCGTTTGGGAAGTCAAAGACGGGGGATTATACGATCAAGAGACCCCTGACGGCGACCCAGCCCAGGCCATTGACGCAGCCGGCGACGCAGCCGGCTGGGCCTTCGGGAAGCAGATGAACCGATACGCTACATGTTGTGGCAGACGCGACACAGGGGATCGTTGGTACCCTGCCCGAACCTGAAGCGCAACATTTTGGGGATTGTTCCCTTACCGTGCATGTCGTGGCAGGAGGTGCACTGCAGCTTACTCCGCTCATCTAACATATCTTTTGCGATAGTCCCGCCCAGGCCCGAAAGCGTTGTGTTCGGGTCGCGCAGCCTGTTTCGAGAGACACGCGCCGCCAGCGAACTGTCATATGTAAAGGAAACCGGATGGGTTCGCGACAGATCGCTGCCACCGAACCTCAGTTTGCCGGTGATGCTTGGATAACTCCCGTCGTGGCAGCCCAGGCAGAGTTTGCTGGTCCCGTCGGGCTGAGAGATGTCGGTGTTCAACGCGTCGAATGACGGACTGCTGTAGAGCTTGAACGTTGGCAAGCCGTCGGTAACGTGCCTGGTGCTCCAGGTCTCGCCCGCCTGGAAAGCAGCAGCGTCTGACCTGTGGGTGATGTGGCATTCGTCGCACTTGAGTTTCTTATGTCCGGCGAGGCCTGTACCGGCAGAAATCAGCAGTAGCAGCGCAGGGACGAGGCATACTGGAAGCCATCTGGTCATAGTTCCCTTCCTTTTAGCAACTCTCTCCGTTTGTGGGCGTTTTCCTCCGAGGACCGGCTTAACGCCCGCAGACGCCGGTCCATTCCGTCTTTGTTTACATCGGTCGGATTGATCGGCGACTTGCTCTGGTGGCTTGCCCCGGTTCTTCGGTCCAGTTGTTATGAGAGAACCATTACCTTGTCATTCGTTCCGCTGCCTGGCTGCGT
>JASLPY010000323.1 GCA_030744755.1 Kiritimatiellia bacterium
ATCGACACCGATACGCATGAATGCAGGTACAGTGAGACGCGACAGGCGGGCGGCTCTAGTTCCCCACGTTGAATTTGGGCCCACTCTCCCCCGAGTGGGATTCATCGCCGGGCGGCATAGCCCGCATGCCCTGGACGTCGTCCAGTCGCCGGGCGCTGCGATAGAGCCTGTCCATATTGGCGCGGATGAGAATCCGGCCCTTGCCGATCATGTCGGATCCATACTGAGTGACATATCCGGAGATGAGATCCCTCTGGTGATCGTTATGAAACATTTCCATTTCGATTCCCTCGGGCTGGGCGAGCGACAGCGGATCCTGAAGGAATTTTCCCTCCACCAGTGCGGCAAAATCGAAATGAAAGGTCCGTTTTTCAAGGCGGTCCGTCTCCAACACGTCGCGTTTACGCAACAGGCTGCATTCCAGAAGCTCTGCTAGATAGGATTCCGCCATCTCGTTACCGCCGATTTTATCTTCTAGAAGCTCCCGGGCCACCGAATAGGCGGTCTCGTGGAGAACGTCGAGATGTTCGAAAATGGCCGTGGCGCGGTATTTATAGAGCTCGTTGGTGCCGTATTCGCCGTCGATATAGCGCTGGATAACGCCCGGCTTGACCACGAAGTCTTCCACTTCCACGCAATCGGCCCACATGTTTCTGTCTTCTTCCTCATTGTACTGGGCGTAAAGCTTGGCCAGCTCGCCGCCGCCTTCCACAATCCGCTCGTGAACCGCAGCGATGAATTTCGAACGTTTAACACCGTTGAAATTGAGGAAACGGATGAGATCGATAAACAGGGAATCGTTGTTGAAAATCTCAACCGTCAGATGCAGAGCGCGGCACGCCTGGTAATCCTCGAAGGGCAGGGTTTTGTTGGCCACCACGATTTCCTCCACTTCCGCTGCGGGGAAGGTTTCGCCGCGGAAGGTATATGTGCCGAAACAGCGCGGCAGAACGCGGAACTTTGTCTTGACGCCGTATTCCTCGCGCTCCCTGCGGCTGGCGGCTTCTGTGCCGGGAAGCATGATGAACTGATAGAGGCGGATATAGCTCATGCCGGCATCAAGCATATCGAAGATCGAGCGGAAGTGTTTCTCTCTGGTGTCGCCCTGAAGGCAGAGGATGATTTCGGCCTCGCTCTGCCCTCCCTTCTCGGCGGCAAGCGTCGCCATTTCCTCCATCTGGTCCATGGGCACGTTTTTGCGTTTTATGGTCTTGAGGATTTCCTCGTCGGTGGTCTGCA
>JASLPY010000324.1 GCA_030744755.1 Kiritimatiellia bacterium
ACAAAGACGGATCACCAGACGCAGGGTGAGGCCGTACTGGGTGGTGTCCATGTTTGAACAGCGGATTCCCCAGTAAAGGCGGGTTTGGCGCTGCCGGCCGGACAGCATGAGGGCGATCAGGCTGTAGAGGTCGGCATGGTACATCCAGCTCTGGATGATATTGGGTTTCTCGGCGCGAATCAGATTTGTAAGACGGAAAAGCCCACGTAGGCCAGGTCTGCCGCGGACGAGCCCCACCTCTTTCACATAGACCCCGGCCTCTACCAGACTGTCATGATGCGCCCCCCCGGGCAGCAGGCTCACCAAAAGCGGAGACTCGCCGGCATGGTGGTTGGCGATGGCGAGATCGGTGAGCATTTTCTCCGCGCCCCCGGTATCGAAACCGGTGATCACATGCATGATTCTTGGCCGCTCTGGCAGGGACGCTGGTGTTGTCTCAGTGGAGGGGATCAGCACCATTCTACGAATGGCATTGTTATAGAAAGCGAGGTTCCTGAGGGGCCAGGCCATAACGGCGCGGCTCAGGAACCACATGGCATGGAAATATTTTTTTTCATAAAAGGCGGAGGCCGACCCCTCCACAAACAGGCTGGAAAGGAATTTCAGGGAATCGACAATGCTGTTTTGTGTGATCCAGGCGCGATGTTTCTTGAAGAGGTGCTTGGTACTGTGTTGAACCATGTCTAGTGGTGGCCGCGGAGAGAGGTGAATCCGGACCATGGGTTCGGGGATGACGTCAATCCGGCTGGTTCTCAGATATCTCAACAGCCAGTCCCAATCCTCCAGCCGCTCCAGCGCCTCGTCGAAAAGGCCGCACTCATCGAAGACACGGCGTTCAGCAAACAGCGTGGAGCCGGGACTGAGGTCGCAGCCCATAAGCAGCCGCCTGTAGGTGGTGCAGGGCCGTGGGTTGCGGGTTTCCTGTCTCCCGGTTTTATCCCAGGTCAGGATATAGCCGGAACATAACAGTCTTGTTTCACAGTTCCCGGAACGCAGAAAGGCAAGCTGATGGTCGAGTTTTCCCGGTAGCCATTCATCATCGGAATCCAGTAGCGCGATATAATCCCCCCGGGAAGCCTTAACCCCCGTATTGCGGGCCGCACCGGCTCCCTGGCGGGTTTGGTGGCGCAACATGGTGATGGGCAGGTCCCGGAAATGGGCAAGGGCACCTTTGAGATCGTC
>JASLPY010000325.1 GCA_030744755.1 Kiritimatiellia bacterium
GACACCGGCACCGACCGTCCGACCGCCCTCGCGAATGGCGAACCGAAGTTCCTTCTCCATCGCGATCGGCTGGACCAGATCAACCTCCATCGTCACATTGTCGCCCGGCATCACCATCTCCACACCCTCAGGAAGAACAATGCTCCCCGTCACATCCGTGGTGCGAAAATAAAACTGCGGACGATAGTTGCTGAAGAAAGGCGTGTGACGCCCCCCCTCATCCTTCGTCAAAATGTAAACCTCGCAAGTGAACTTCGTGTGGGGTTTCACAGAACCCGAAGCCGAGAGAACCATCCCGCGCTCCAACTCCTCCTTCTCCATACCGCGAAGAAGAAGACCCACATTGTCCCCGGCTTCCCCACGATCCAGAAGCTTCCGGAACATCTCAACGCCCGTCACCACCGTCTCGCGCGTCTCGCGAATGCCCACGCGCTCCACCTTGTCGCCGACATTCACCACGCCACGCTCAATACGACCCGTACCCACCGTCCCGCGACCCGTAATCGAAAACACATCCTCCACAGGCATCAGGAAAGGCTTGTCCGTATCTCGCTCAGGAACCGGAATGTAGCTGTCCAGCGCGCCGAGAAGTTCCATCACGCAGCCCGACTTCTCATCATCCTCCGGATTCTCGCCGGCCTGAAGAGCCGAACCCCGAATCACGGGAATGTCATCTCCGGGAAAATCGTACTTCGAAAGAAGTTCCCGAACCTCAAGCTCCACAAGATCCAAAAGCTCCGGATCATCCACCTGGTCCACCTTGTTCAGAAAAACCACGATGTACGGAACTCCCACCTGCCGGGCCAGAAGAATGTGCTCCCGAGTCTGGGGCATCGGACCATCCGCTGCGGATACCACGAGAATGGCGCCGTCCATCTGCGCCGCTCCCGTAATCATGTTCTTCACATAGTCCGCGTGACCGGGACAGTCCACATGAGCGTAATGACGATCGTTCGACTCATACTCCACATGCGCCGTCGCAATCGTAATGCCGCGCTCGCGCTCTTCAGGAGCCTTGTCGATCGAGTCGAAGTCCATGAAGTCCGCAAGACCCTTGGCCGAAAGAACCAGCGTCATCGCTGATGTCAGCGTCGTCTTCCCGTGATCCACATGACCAATCGTCCCCACATTCACATGGGGCTTGGTGCGCTCGAACTTCTCCTTCGCCATGCT
>JASLPY010000326.1 GCA_030744755.1 Kiritimatiellia bacterium
GAAGAATTAAGAATCTTGATTGTCTGATCAAGCGCGTCAACTAGTTGGTTAAACTTGTCAGCGGTCACCACTCCCCTGTTTTCATAATAGGACTCTCCGTATTCAGCCCATTTGTCACTCCATCTAGCGCCTGGATGTATCGGCAACACTGGTGGGTTAATCTTTGCCATTATCTGCCCCCGTCCGGCCTGACTTCAGCGCGGAAAGTTCCGAACCTCCAGTCGTCGCCTGTGGCGTCGCTTTCAATCCTGAGCGCACCCTGTCGTCCTCGTGCGCGCGTGTCAATCTTGTCCGTAGAGGTCGTGATCTCGTACGGTCCGTTTGTCCTTTGCGTTGATGTTGGGTAGTCCCTGAACTTGAGCGTCACGTCGACGCTTCCCGCCAGGTTCTTGAAGTCGGGTATGAACCTTTGTATTGACATCATTTTTTCGCCGTCACCGATGTCAATGTCAGCCGACTCCACGTAGGCGGTCATGGCGCTGCCGTCAGCGTCCTTGCCGTATTCCTGCTGGTAGACGAACGTCCTGCCCGCCGTCACGCCGTATGACGTCGGGATAGCGGCCGTCGTGTCATCCGAATCGTACTCGGCCGCGTGCGGATAGTCGTATACTGTGCGGTCCGCCCAGGCGCTTCTTGCCAGGGTGCCGACGTGCCAGGAATTTTCCTGATAGTTGTATGTAACCTGCTTGTCCATTTGCGTGGAAGTGCCTGATGGATAAAACCACATCACTTCGCCAAAATCGGAAATGGAGGAGCAAAAGACGTCCTCCTGCGCGCTCGGCTCGATGCTGTCAAACACGTGATCCTGCACGGTGCACGGCAGTTTCTTGACCGCCCCGTCGAACATGAAAAATGATTCCTTGCCCATCCAGAACACCCTTCCGCCAACGTCAACCGCGGCGTTCATTCCCACCGCACCGCAATTGTCGGCGATGAGCTTGAATCCGAACGTGAAAGGGGGTCCGATGAACTGCATCTGGTAAAGCGCCGTGTCAGTGAAGACAAGGACAGCACCCCTGCTCCTGACCGCCGCCATGATCTTGCTTCCCCTCGTCAGCCTCTGTGAGCCGGCCGTGTTGGTCGCAGTCGGCGTCCACGTGTTGTTGTTTTCCTGGTCGCACCAGCGTATGAACATGTCGTCCTGCGTCGAGCTGGTCGCGATCGTC
>JASLPY010000327.1 GCA_030744755.1 Kiritimatiellia bacterium
TTTTAACTGATTTGTATAAGTACGGTGACCTTCTTCGTCCTTTTGCGCTTTTGCCTCTGCAATCATTTCAAAATGATGATCAATGGCTCTATCAAGTTGTTGGCGATCCATATAACTAACCCTTAATTGTCCCAGCGAAGAAGAAGAAGAAGAAGAAGAAGAAAGGGGAGGTTGTTGTTTTAATAACTTTTGAACAGCAGTAGGATGGGTACTTAATACTTTCGTGAGAACTTTTAATCGTTTTTTAAGTGCCAAAGCTACATCAAGGTCCCCATCCGCTTCTGCCTTTAAAATTTTTGGTTCTATATATTTAATGCTAGCTTTAATTTCTCTCATATTCATAGTCTTTGGTGTTACAGAAGAAGAAGAAGAAGAAGAAGAAGAAGAAGAAGGAGAACCCGTTCCTACCCCAGAAGAAGAAGAAGAAGGAAAAAATCCTAACCCCATTCCTCCTCCTCCTGTTCCTCCTCCCCCTGTTCCTCCTCCTGATTTCTTAATTTCATCATATCTTGCTTGCTTCCTTTGCTTCACCTTTTTCACTTTACTTTTTATCTGCATCTTTTTCTTTCTTAATTTTGCACTATGTTTGGATACAAAGGGAGTTGCATTGGAAGTTGCAGCAGGACGGGTACTTAATTCATTCGTGAGCTCATTTAATCGGGTTTTAAGTGCCTTAGCGTAACCATAGTCCTCATCCGCAGCTGCCTGTGCCTTCTGTCGAGTCAAATCTTTAATGCTTTGTTCAATTTGTCTTCTACTCATATTAGAAACAGAAGAAGAAGAAGAAGAAGAAGAAGAAGAAGAAGAAGGAGAATAAGAGTCCATATTGAGAGTAGTATGTAGTTTGCGTGCCTGACTACCTTTAGGAATATATTTTGGTGTGTCGCCTCTCCTCACTCGTTTATTCCCCTTTCCTTTTGTGGTTCTTAAAGAGTAGGGTGATGGCGGTGTAGACATGCAATAATGGGTTAATTGATTTTTGTCATACTGTTATATACAATATGCATTATGTTAATTATTAACAATATATTTCATTTCACTATGAATTCAAACGGCAACTATGAAGGGTATGGCATGGATGCGAATGGTATGCCTATAGGAGGTGGAGGAGGAGGAGGTGGAGGGCAACTTGATGAAGCTAAAATCG
>JASLPY010000328.1 GCA_030744755.1 Kiritimatiellia bacterium
GACGAAGTGAAGATCAGCGTGACCGTCACCGAGCCGAACCAGACCACGCATGACTTCAGCTGGACGGACTCCGGCATCGCCGCCGTTGTTGATGCCGGACACATCGGCCTGTCCGTCAACGGGGTCTGGAGCATTCCCGGCCAGTTCGACAACTTCAACGCGCTGAATTTTGACGAGGGTTTCATGGTCACGTCGATGTCGGCATCGCCCGGTGGCACGGTGACGATAGAGTGGAGCGACATCGGTCTCAACTACACCGTGGAAGAGACGACCAGCCTGCTCTTCCCGGCGTGGTCTCCCGCCGCGGGCTCATGGCCCATGGCCACGAATGCGTGGTCCGGCGAGATATCAACCAGCAACAACGCAACCTTCTACAGGGTTATCGGCCAGGAGTGACCTGAGCCCACGGCTGAGCCTTTACGGCGTGAGGGGTGTGCTCAGAACTGGTGCCGACTGGGGGTGAATTGCCGTCCCAATTCTTGACCCTGGACCTGGGTTTCGCGTATGGTTCACTCAGAAATCGGGGGCGCCACACGGTGCGGCAGGTATGCTGCACGGGGGCCTCGAAAAGCAAAGTCCTATTGGCCGGCGCTTCATGTGGTGCAGTAGACGTGTTGTCCGGTGGCTCAGGAAAGTAAATTCCTATTGGCGTTTTTAAACCCGGGCTATGCAATAAAGGAGGCTTCGGACCGTTGTACAAGTAGCGAGATATTTCAATACCATGAACATACCCCTGACCCAGAAATTAGATGAGAACCAGTGGAATCGTACGGCCGCCAGGCATCTGCTCAACCGAGCCGGGTTCGGCGGCCCGCTGGCGCGGATCGATGAATTGGAAGCGATGGGGTTCCAACGCGCCGTGCATCACCTCACTCACCCGCAGCGGGTTGCCGATAACATTCTGGAACCGGATTGGCTGGTCGAGGCGGATTCCTTTCGCCAAATGCGACGGCAGCTTAAGGACCTGGATGAAGACCAGCGCCGGCAACGTCGGCGGATGATGCGGCATGAGCAGCGCCAGGCCGTCGAACGGCTCAAAATCTGGTGGCTCAAACAGTCCCTGACGACTACCCGGCCCTTGCAGGAAAAAATGGCCCACTTCTGGCACGGCCACTTCGCCACCTCGGCCCGCAAAGTCAAAAG
>JASLPY010000329.1 GCA_030744755.1 Kiritimatiellia bacterium
GCATGCGGTAATCTGCGAAGAAAGCTGGGAGGAAATCGCGCCCGAGACCCCTGAAGTTCTGACAAAGAAATCACGGCATGTGTGGATATCATCCGAACCCTTACACAAGCGTAACGTACATGAGCGCTGCAACCTGGGCGCTCGGCACCGGTGGGGCATTGAATCCGGCATTCTGGTGGAGAAGCATCAGGGCTACCAATATGAGCATTGCTTCTCGTATGACTGGAAGGTCATGCGTGGCTATCATTACCTGATGCGCTTGGGCCATGCGCTCAATGTCCTCGCCCGCCATTCCTATGCGCTGGCGAAATATGTTCGCGACTTGGGTGTACGTGGTCTTATCGCCTTCGTGCGAAACACCATTGCGAGCCCCTGGATCGATGCCGAGAATTTACGGCAGATAGCCACTGCGCCCTCTCAACTCAGACTGGAATGATATTCAGCCGGGACGAGTCCCTCTCACCGCGTTGATCGGCACTCAGCAATCCTGAGCAGCCAAGAGGACTGCCCGATGCCGGCTATTCGCTCCTCTCAGCGGCGATGGCCGCCCCGTCCCCCGCCTGATTCTTGCCTCGTAGGCCGTTGTTCTGGCAGCTTCGGCGTCGGTTGGCCGCCATCCCGGCCCTCCGTGGTGCCAAAAACGTGTTATGCGTCAGCGCTGGAGACTTCACTGGACGCATGCGCGTTCAACTGGCATCATACGCATTGAGTATTGAAATTGGTGAAGTTGGTGCGCGGCGACATGAGTAACGCAAATGAGAAAAGTTCATGCGCATGAACTTTTACGATTTCGAATACAACTCCTTGCGTTGCAGTTCGTTACAAAGAATTTTGAGCAAATCGCGTCCGGGACAAACATCTGAAATTAGCGGATTGCTCGGATAATTGACCCACCTTGCCAAAGCATCAGCTCTCGGCCGAACACCTTTTAGCAATCGCTGCCGTGTCCTCTCCCGCTACTAAGCCAAGCTCGCACACCTGCTACTTGGAAAAAAAAAAGTGCGGTGTGCTGTCAACCTCTGGCTCACTTTAGCTGAGCATGGGTGGGTCAATTTACGTGAGCGCTATAGCACCCAAGTCGCGAACA
>JASLPY010000032.1 GCA_030744755.1 Kiritimatiellia bacterium
CTCCCATTCTCATCCGCAAATGCCTGCTGGATCTATTCAACCTAAACCCGTTCTACACGCAACAGAGCAGAATCCTCCAGAAAGCTCCGTATTGGCTTTTCTTTCTGCATGCGCTATTATTCGCAGGAAGAGTTCGCTTGAACTGCAGGTTCAGACCGTAACAGCCTCATGGCTAGAAACAGAGGAAGCGCAGAAATGAGAAGAACAGCACTGATACTCTCGATATTGGCGTTGGCCGTCGGTTCATCCGTTGCGGCGACATTGCGGGTGAACTGCGACAGGGCGCTGATGTACAACGAACTCAAACCAGCGGCGCCTGTCAATTCCAACCGCGAGTATGTCTTTGGCGCAATCCCAAAGGAGCTTACCGGACTGCAGTATGCCCTGCACGAACACAAGGCGCCGGGCAGTGTCAGCGTTGAAGTGAAAGAGGCAGGGGTGTTTTACATATGCGTCATTCCGGAAGAGAAGGCAAAAGGCAGCAAGCTTTCACCGAAAGATCTCAAGTTGAAAGGCGATTGGACGGAAGCAGGGGAATCTACAACCGAAGCCTTCGGAACCTACAAATGCTCCTTCTACAAGACGTCGGTCACGAAAGGCCAGAAACTGACAATCCCCTCTGTGAACAAGTGGGGCACGATAGTCTTGGCAAAACAGATTGACGGGCTTTCAAAATGCAGTCCTTCGTCTGTAGCCAGAATGGCCGACCAGAACAAGGCAGCGCCGAAGCAAGGTGGGGGCACAGGCAAGTCGGAAGAGTTCAACCAGCTTGCCAACCAGATACGGGAACGCCCAAAATGGAACAACGCGCGACTGGAGAAGGAGGCCCTGAGGAAAGAGGCCCTGGTGCTTGAAACTGACAAGAACCCCGTGGACATCGTGCTGCGCAGAACCGCCGCGCTCATAAACGACCTCCGCAAGATGAAGAACGGGCCCAAGCTCGACAACGAAGCCAAGGCGCTCCTGGAACTCAAAACGGCACACGATTCCAGCGCGCTGAGCCTTGACGAGATCTTCGCTAAGGCCACCGCATTACGGCGCAAGGTCGCCTTCCAGAATCCTCTGCTTGATTTCGACAATATACTCTTCGTCAAACATAACAAGCAGCGTGGCGGTGACAATCATATGGTCGACCAGTACCTGGGGTTTAACCAGGATCCCAGGGGCGGTGTCTATCTGCTTAAAGATGCATTCGGCGAGAAGGCCGAGGCGGTCAGCCTTCTGAAGGAAGCTCCTGTCACAAACGGACGTCTCCAGGGCAAGACCATTGAAGATAACGGATCATTCATGTCCCTCGATCTCGATTACGACGCCAAGTCTATACTGTTCGCGTTTACCGAAGCACAGCGCGACATTCCAAAAGGTTTCGACCCGTCGGCAATTACTGATGAGGTAGAACGCCTCAAGAACGGACATGTGACACAGAAGAAGGCAGGCCATGGTCACTACCTCTGGCTTCCTGAGCGTGTTTTTCACGTTTTCAAGATGGAGATTGACCCAGCCCTCGTAGCTGGAAGAAACCTTAAGCAGATGACCTTTGGTCCTTACAACGATTTTGACCCATGCTTCCTTCCCAGTGGCAGGATAGCGTTCATTTCAGGTCGAACTGGCGGTAACCAGCGTTGTGGAACCCGAATGTGCAGCACGTACACATTGCATGGAATGATGCAGGACGGAAGTGACATCATTCGCCTGAGCTATCACGATACAAACGAATGGCATCCGAGTGTTGATAATGACGGCATGATCGTTTACACGCGCTGGGATTATGTTGATCGCGATTCCGACATCGCGCATCACATCTGGCATTGCTTCCCTGACGGTCGCGACCCGCGCAGCTACCACGGGAACTGGCCTGACAAGAGAGAGATGCGGCCATGGATGGAAATGGCCATTCGCGCCATACCTGATTCTCCCAACTACATTTCAGTCTCTACGCCACACCACGGGCAGAACTATGGATCCATGGTGATGATCGACTTGCGGAAAGAAGACGACAAGGCCATGTCGCAAGTCAAAAGGGTGACCCCCGAAGCACATCTTCCCGAGAGCGAAAGTGCTCCCGGCGTTGCCATGGGCAAGGGCAGGCACCGTAACAACGGCGAGGCATACGGTCAACCATGGCCGCTGAGCGAAGATTATTACCTTTCCGTATACGACTACAACAAGCGTAATTACGGCGTATACCTTGTCGACAGCTTCGGCAACAAGGAACTGCTGTACCGCGACCCGAGCATATCATGCCTTGACCCAATCCCGTTGAAGTCTCGCAAAAGACCACCCTCAATACCTGTAGCGACAAAGCAGGCCATAGCTGACAGGGACAGTGCCGGCGAGGACCTCTCTGAAGGGACCGTCACGGTGATGAACATATACGAGGGCGAATACGACTGGCCGGAAGGGACAAAGATCAAAGAACTCAGGATCATCAATATCTTCTCCAAGCCCAACCTGACGATCAACTATCCGAATATCGGCAAGGCGGCGCAATCTCTTGCGCGCGGCGTGTTGGGAACCGTCCCTGTCGAAGAGGACGGAAGTGTTCATTTCAAGATGCCCACGGAAGCCCCCGTCTACTTCCAGGCCCTCGACGAGAATGGGTTGTGCGTGATGAGCATGAAATCATCGACGTACCTGCATCCCGGGGAGTCCATGAGCTGCATCGGTTGTCATGAGTCCAAGAGTGACACACCCAAGAACGTCGGTCGCAGGACACCGCTTGCGATGAAACGCGCTCCATCTAAGATCAAGCCCGAAGCCGAGGGGTCATACCCCCTGACGTTTCCGCGTCTCGTTCAGCCTGTGCTCAACAAGCACTGTGTCGAATGTCATGAGAAAGGCATCAAGGGAAAGAAGGGCCCCAGCCTGCGCGGCGATGTTTTTGCCAAGAATGGCTGGTCGGCGGCATTTAGCAGTTTACAAAAACTTGCCTGGGGCAAGGCTGGAGGGAACGGCGCGATCAGCAGCAATGGTCGTTCATACTCACTTCCGGGAAAGGATGGGGCACGGGTATCAAAGCTATACCAGCACCTGGCCAAGGGACATCATGATGTAAAACTGAGCCCAGAAGAGATGCGCCGCATCACGCTGTGGATCGACTGCAACAGCAATTTCTACGGCGCGTACGTCCAGCCCGAAGCTCAGGCAAAAGGCGAAATCGTCAAACCACTCTTAAGCCTTCCGACTGGCGTGAAGTTTGAGGAGTTGGTTCGGTAGCTTTCAGAGCAAGGTCAACCAGCACAGGGCTCCCAATAGTGCTGACGTTATAGCGTATTTGACACCCATAGGGAGCCAATTGCGCTGTGATTTCGGTCAACACTGCCAGCGTGATTTGATCGCATGAGATTCTGTTTGCCCCACAGCGCAAGGCGTTAGGCGCTAGGCGTTAGTAGCTAGGACTCTGGACAGCGCAAATCGACCCCACGGTTTTCAACGGGTTACGAGGCAGGCATGGCTCCGCGGACGGAGGACCTTTCCCGCTAACGCCTAGCGCCTAACCCCTAGCCACTGCGTTCTGCGCGCGCAGCGCAGAACGCTCATAGGTGAATGACGTTGACAAACCGAATCCCCCATTGGTCCGAACAACCTGTGAGACGCTCTCCAGCCTGTGCCGAGCACCTAGCTGGCCTCCCTCGAAAATGGGCCGTTTCGTAGCCCCGATTCTTGGTTGAGCTGCCGGTTGCACAGATTGGCTTGGCGACACACTTCGGAAAGCCCATAGAATAGGCTCGATACCGTTGCCCGAGCAGAGGAATCGGGGCGCCCACTACAGTGATTGCTCCTTTACCGGTGAGCGGCTGCGTAGGCCCTGGCCTGATGTGCATTTCTTTCTACACTACTTACCCGCAACATGTTGTATCGAATCATCTTGACTGGAAACGGTCATGAACAGAAACTATCACCATGAACTACGAAAAGTATATTGTGCGGGATCCAACGACATGTGGGGGAGAACCCGTTATTGCGGGAACGCGTGTGCCCCTGCGCACGGTTCTGGCCAGTCTCGCTGAAGGGTGCGCCATCACGGATATTCTAGCGGAATTCCCCACTCTCAGCGAGGACGCGGTTCGTGCCGTCATTGCCTTTGCGGCCCGTGCTGCAGAAGAGGACATTCCTGTACCGGCACTGCCGGTGGTAGCATGAGAATCAAGTTGGACGAGAATATCCCGGCTTCTCTCCAAGGAGTGATTGCCTCTCGCGGTCATGATGTTGATACCGTCCTCTCCGAGGGCATAGCTGGTCAGGATGACAACGTGGTCTGGGAGCACACGACTGAAGCGGGACGGTTTCTGATCACTCAGGATCTCGACTTCTCAGACATCCGTCGTTTTACCCCTGGAACCCACCATGGTATTCTGCTGGTCAGGCTGCGTGACCCCGGATTTCATGCCTTGAAGGCAAGAATCGCGGGGTTATTCCAGATGGAAAACGTAGATGCTTGGTTGGGTTGCCTCGTCGTGGCCACAGACACCAAGCTGCGCGTCCGTCGGCCTCGGTGACAGATTCAGTGGAAGTCGCTTCATCCCCGGCCGTTATTGGTCGGTTAAGGAGCAGTCTATGTCGTTGACCACTCAACGATAGAGACTGAAAAACTGCTCACGTTGGCGCGTGCATATAGCTGCCCAGTGGTTATTCGGAGCATTAAAACCTGTGGGTGCCCAGTTCTACCGCTTGGGTAACCTGGCGTACCGACCAGAGCCTTGACGAAGGCAGCTAGGCATCGGAACCACTTCCTGGTACGTCCATCGCTACGAGGTGGACCTGTCTTAATTACCATTGCCCGTCACTCAACCGGTTTGAGAATGATCTGCCGCAGGTTGATGGGCTGCCAACCTGCTTTGTCCGGCACTACCACGAGTGTCGCCTTCCCCTTCTCAAGAGCGATCTTCCCAAATGGGACCGTCTTAAACGTATCGTACGAGCCGGTTGATGCCGTGTTTACGCTCAATTCCTGCGTACCTGCCTCAAGAGTGAACTTGCTCACCTTCTCTGCAGCTATTCGAGCCTGCACTTCGTACTGCCCGGGCCTGTCAACGCGGATACTCCAGTCAGTCTTCACTCCTGCATCCATCCAGAAACCAATGTTCATGTGGCTTCCATCCTTCTTTTCCAGCTTCACTTCCGAGCCGGGGACGTTGTGAATATTGGCGTCGGCGGCTTCCAGGGTCAGCACCCCGTTCTTGCCGGGAACGATGAGCATGCTGGCGGCAAGCGGCTCGCCTTTGACCTTCAGTACAATGGTGGAACTGATTGCATCCGGTGCACCACCTTCCGTGTGAACCCTGATCCCTCCGGCGGGATCGCTGTCGACTTTGAACTTTCGGCCTGGGTCGGTGAGGAGGAAACACTCCGTGACTTCGTTCCCAAGCGCCAGGCGCAGGCTTTCACCGTCAGCCCACTCAAACACGTGCAGGTAGAGTGTCGTGTTCTTGCCGTCGGTTTTTGTGGTGACACGTCCCCAGCTCGGCTGCTTGGTCGGACTGGCACTCGTGCCGTAAATTGCCTCACCGTTCTTCTCCATCCATTTTCCGATATTCGCCAGCCTTTCGATCGACTCGTCGGGGAAAGTGCCATCGGCCTTCGGCCCTATGTTGAGCAGGTAGTTTCCGCCTTTACTCGCGATATCGATTGTCTTGTGAAGCAGGTCTTCTGTGCTTTTCCAGTCTTTATCACTCTTGTTCCAGCCCCAATGCCTGTTCATTGTCATGCAGGACTCCCAGTCCACGCCCGGAATCCCCGTGTGCGGAATTTCCTGCTCGGGCGTTCCGAAATCACCGCGGAACTTACGTTCCTTCGTCATGCCCTGCATGCCCTTGCGCCCCTTGTCCACGCGGTTGTTAATGATGATGTCGGGTTTGAGCGACCGTACGTACTGGTAGAGATCTTTTCCCATATCGTGATCCCAACACCCTTCCCATTCACCATCGAACCAGAGCACCGCCGGATCATAGCTCTCGATCAACTCCTTGAGCTGACCTTTCATGTACGTGGTGTACTTGGGCATATCGATCTTGTCTCCCGAGCGGTCCTTCTCCCAGCCGCGCGGCGGATAGTCTTCATGACCCCAGTCCATGATCGAGTGATAGAAACACATCTTTACGCCGTGCTTCTCGCAGGCTGCGGTCAACTCGCCAAGAATGTCACGCTTGAAGGGTGTCGATTCGATATCGTACTCGGTAAGCTTGCTGGGCCACAGGCAGAAGCCGTCATGGTGCTTTGAAGTTATGACAATGTACTTCATTCCCGCCCCCTTAGCCATAGACACCCATTGGTCGGCGTCGAACCTGGTGGGATTGAACTGTCCGAGGAACTTGTCGTACGTCCCTTTCGGAATCTTGGCCGTGTGACGAATCCACTCCGCATGGTTGCCGTTGCCGTTCCATTCACCTGCGGGAACGGCGTACAGGCCCCAGTGGATGAACATACCCAGGCGTGCATCACGCCACCATTGCATTCTTACGTCGCGCTGGGCGGGCGTCTCATCAAGCCAGTAGTCCTTCGCCGTGGCAGTCACGGCCAGCATTGCCCCGCACAACAGGATCGCAAAGATCGATCTAATCGCGATATTCATGATGTATTCCTTTCCGTGTTTACTCAGCGTTTTGCTCTCATACTACAGTGTGAACCCATACATCGCTGCACGCCACATGATTCTTCGCCAATCCTAATCGCACTCCTCCCCATCCCCAATCCTGCCGGAGGCAGAGAATGGGAGGTTGCAGTCACCCCCGATTACGGCTCCGCCGGGATAGGCGATTAAGAGAGTGCGATCAAGATCGGCGATGGTAACTTTCGTGTCCTGCACCCTTCGAAGTTCAGGCACATATTCTTTTCGGGTAATGGCTCAGTAGCCCATGGTACAGTTCTCATTTGACAGGCAGGACTGGATCTGTAAGAAGTTCTATAACAATGAGGGTCTTACTACAGATAGGCGCAGACGGACGGGGACATTGGGAAACCTGTTGCGTAACGCAATCTATATCCGTGTAATCCGCGGGTAAGAAGATCCTCCAGAAAGGAGACAGAGATGAGAACTAACCCTGTGTTTTCCATTCTTATCGTGGTTATGCTCGCCTTGGTAGCAGGATGCGCGACTCCGGGAAGCTGGCAACCGAAGATCGTGGGAACCTACACGGGCACAATATCAAATGATCCGGATGAATTTCCCGCGAAAACCACTTTCAAGCTCGACGAAGGCAAATTGAGCGGCAGGTACGAACTAACGGTTGACGGCAATAGAATCGATGGCGACCTGCAGGAGTTCACAGTAACAGGAAAACGAACACTCAAGTGTAGGTGGATCGACTACACTCAGCGCGTGGGCAATCTCAACATGACTTTCTCGCCCGACTTCTCCAGCTTTGAGGGCAACTGGGATCCCGACGACTTCAATGGAAGTGGCTCCTGGAAGGGACGAAAGTAGCCCCGAGGAGGTGACATATGTGTAATTCGACCTCATTCACCACGCAGGCATGCTCATGACGAAGGCAGTAGTAACCGTGTTCTTCTTCTTTTCGTACATAGCGATCAGACTTCTAATAAGAAAGAGGAGAAACAGATGAAAAGGCTTATTCTTTCGATTCTCGTGGCTGTAGCGCTTCCGCTTCTTGCAGCAGAAGACAATTGGAATCCAACCAGGGATGCAGCCCGTGCAGAAGCCTTGGCAGTCAGCGGCAGAACACTTGAAGTGTTCACTCACGGCACGAAGAAGGAATGGGGATACGAAAAACCCCAGCAGGACACATTCATCGTGGTTCATCCCAAGAAAGAGCGTGAGAACGCACCGCTCTACGTCGTATTGCATTCGGCCGGACACGATGTCATATCGTGCCTGAAATGCACGCGACAAGTGGGCAACCACGACATCTACCACTCGCCCGGTGATTTCTATGCGCTGTATCTCGACTGCCGCGCCAACCGGGGCGACTGGTGGTGGGGCGGGATGCACGCGAGAGATGCTAAGCTCACGAAGAAGAATTCCGGAGGCAATCCCATGCCCGTAGAACGGCGTTCGATTGATACGGTCAAATGGGTTATTGATACGTACAGGATCGATCCAAACCGCGTGTACCTGTGCGGAAACTCCATGGGTGGCAGTGGTACGCTCGGCATCGGCCTGCGTAATGGCGATATCTTCGCCGCGATCAAAGCAAACGTTCCGGCCGGAATCGAACATGTTTCCAACCGCATGTATTTCCCGCCGAAATCGGTTCCGGAAGGCGTCAACCTGCCCGACCCCCCCGTAGTTATTGACTATTCCGCTCCGAACGACGGCTGGTCCTTCGGCCATGATCGCTTCGTGAAAGCCATGAACGACCGAAAGTACTCGCTCTACTTCTACTGGGGGCCCTTCGGCCACGCCAATAATCATGCGAGAATCATGCAGATCAACGACCTGATCAATTCCTTCGACTGGCTGAACGTTAAGAAGAACGAAGCATACGCGGTTTTCACCAACGCTTCCTGTAACGAGAAGCTTCCCTGGCCTGACAACGTGGGCGAGAAGGCCCCGGGCCAGGTAAACGCGTTCTTCCGATGGAAGGTCGTTGGCGACACGAAAGACAAACTCCAGATGTCGCTTTTCCTGACTTCTTCCTCCGAGCTGAAGACGACGTTCGAGATTCCCGGCGAAGCGACCGTGGATGTTTCACTGCGCAGAATCCAGAACATGCGAGTGAAGCCCGGGGACGCACTCAAATGGACATTTGGCGGTGCAAAAGGCACGGTTAAGGCCGATGCTGAGGGAGTCATTACCATTCCAAGTCTGAAGATTGCCACTAAGCCAACGCTGTTGACAGTCGTTAAGTAGTTACTTGCGGAAACAGCATGAGAAGGAAGAACCAGATGAGCAGCCTCATCTCGGCGGCCTGTCGATTACTGGAAACCGGCGCCCAAAGGAAGCGGCATTGGACACCGCAACCCATCGGACTCCAGGGCAACCCACCCCGTCTCGGCCTGCGGCCGATCCACCCCTCCGGAGGAGGGGATCTGGGGTCACCAGCCAACACCCGCGAGAAGAATGCGACGTCCAGGCCGAAAGCACGCACAATTCTAAGATCCCCTCCTTGGAGGGGTGCTCCCGCGAATGCGGGAGCGGGGTGGGTTCTCTGGCACACCCAAATGGCTCTTCTGTCCGGCCTGCTTGTTGCCTGCGCTATATGTGAAACTCATTCAGCCGAACCCGTGGCCAGTGACCGTGATTTCCTGCACGCAAATCCCGAGAGCATCGAGAGATGGAAGGACATGCGCTTCGGGATGTTCATATGCTGGGGGCCGGTATCACTGACGGGGCATGAGATTGGCTGGTCCCGCGGAAAACAGACGCCGATCGACGAATATGACAATCTCTACAAGCGCTGGAACCCTGGCAAATACGATGCTGATGAATGGGTCCAAGTGGTCAAGGATATGGGGGCTCGCTATATTGTCTTCCTGACAAAGCATCACGATGGCTTCTGTCTCTGGGACACGAAGCAAACCGAGTATAACGTCATGAATTCACCATTGGGCCGTGATGTGACAAAAGAACTCGCCGATGCCTGCATGAAAGAAGGAATAGCTTTCTTTCCCTACTACTCGACCTGCGACTGGCATCATCCGGACTTCCCGGGTACCGGTCACGCCGGCAGGACATTGAGGAAGGAACACAATCTGGACCGTTACACCGAGTACCTGGAAGCGCAAACAAGGGAGCTCATAAGCAACTACGGTCCTTTACTGGGAATCTGGTACGACGTTCCCCAGCACTTTGACAGGAAGCGTGGTGAACGAGTGATTCGTTATGCGCGCAGTCTGCAACCGAACCTTCTCGTTAATAATCGCACCGGTGCGCCCGGTGACTTTGACACCCCGGAACAGCACGTGGGCCGCTTCAATCGCACTCGCCCCTGGGAGAGCTGCATAACCCTGGGGACACAATGGGCCTGGAAGCCGGATGACCGTCTTAAATCCTGGGAAGAAGCCGTGAGAATGCTGGTTGTCTGTGCTTCAGGTGACGGTAACCTGGCATTGAATACGAACCCGATGCCCGATGGGCCTATGGAACCGCGCCAGGTCAAGAGCTTCAGAAAGATTGGTAAATGGATGGAAAAATACGGGGAGTCAATCTATGAGACTCGCGGCGGCCCGTTCATTGCCCCGGACATGAACAAGCGGGGCTTCAATTCGGCAAGGGACAGGTTCAACCTGCCCGGCGGACGCTGGTGGGGCGGCTCAACCCATAAGGGCGCCACCGTCTACCTGCACATCCTGCGCTGGCCGGGCGACGCTATCGTCATCCCCGACACCGGACGCAAACTCATTTCCCACAAGGTGCTGACAGGTGGTAAAGCCACAATCAAACAGGTGGACAGCCACATTGAAGTCTCTGTTCCGGCAGAGAAACGGGACAGTCTCGATACGATTGTAAGATTGGAATTCGACAAACCCGTTGGCGATATTAAGCCTTTTGTTACAGGAAAACAGTCTCTTGCCCAGCGTGGCAAAGCAACTGCATCAGGCATATGGCCAAACCCGAAACTGGGTCCTGAACTGGCGTTTGATGGTGATCCAGCGACACGCTGGGGCGGTGCCCCCGACACAAAGAGCGGCTGGCTGGCAGTAGACCTGGGCAAACCGGTAACATTCGACCGCGTAACGATTGCCGAAGAGCCATGGAACCGCGTGCAGAAATTCCGCCTCCAATACAAGGACGGAGATGCTTGGAAGACATTCCACGAGGGAACAACCATTGGCGCTTTTGACAAGCGCGTCAAAACCATCCACGCGCAGCACATCCGGCTGGATATTCAGCAGGCTACGGATGTCCCAACCATTTGGGAATTCCAGCTCTATGCCCCGAAGGGAAAGAAGAAACACTAAACACCACGCTAACTAGACGTTGTCCGAAAAGGGGTGACGAGCTGAAATACCTGGAAACACTCACTGGAGTGCGGCGGGCCTCCGCCGCTATGGAGCAAGGGATGTGCATAAACGTGACAGAATTGAACGAAGTTCCTACGTGCCGCAAGCAAATGCGCTGGCATTGCACGGCCGGCGGAGGCCCCTACTTCGCCAAGGCTATGTAGGGCAGGCCGCCGGGCTCCAGCATCCTTTTCAGACAAGCTGCAATTAGTTAAGATCAGATATGAACGAATATAGGCCCACAATCAAGGCCGCTACATGGTCAGAGAATGAACGGGCAATCCGGTCAGTACGGCACGCAGTTTTTGTTGTTGAACAAAGCGTTCCAGAGGAGCTCGATTTCGACGGAATAGATCCCAGTTGCTGCCATGCCCTGGCTTTTTCAGGCAGCAAAGTAGTGGGAACTGGAAGAGTGCAGACTGATGGACACATTGGCAGAGTTGCAGTACTCAAGGCATGGAGGGGCCAAGGCATCGGCAGTGCCCTGGTGGAATTCCTGGCGGACGCGGCAAAACGCAAGGGATTGAGTCGCCTGTACCTCAATGCGCAGGTTTCGGCGGTTGAGTTTTACGAGAAGCTTGGTTTCCGAAGAACCGGAGACCTCTTCATGGAGGCAGGAATAGAGCACATCGCAATGGTGAGAGAAACTGAGCAGCTGCCCGCGGACGCCGAGGCCGGCGTCCTCCCGTGTGAGCGAAAAGCAACAGACTATGGGGTCCGAGAATGAGCCATAACCGACTACAGTGCCTTCATATCCTACTGCCGGCTGTTGTGTGCCTGGCGGCGTCTATTTGTCTGGCCGAAGAAAGCAACCGTGAAGACATCTCCATCAACCCACTGGTCAGGGCGAATCCGATTCTGTTTGTAACCAGGTACCAATACAGGAACGAGCATGGCACGGAAGCTACGATGTACCAGACCGGTGAAGTTAACACCGGCTGCTTCCGTGGAGGAAGCGCACTCAAAGTCCTCGACGTCACGGGCAAAACAGTAACGACTATACTCGACTCACCGTCGGGAGTCATACGTGATCCGGAGGTCCATTTCGACGGCAAGAAGATCCTCTTCTCAATGCGCAACGACATTAAGGACGACTATCACCTCTATGAGATCAACGTTGACGGCAGTGGCTTGAGGCAACTCACATTTGCCCCACGTGTCTCCGACATACAGCCAATCTATCTGCCCGACGACACAATCGTCTTCAGCTCAACAAGGGATCCCAAGTACATTCCCTGCCAACGGCACCTGATGGCCAACCTCTTCAAGATGAATGGTGACGGCTCGAATATCCACCAGATAGGTTACAACACGCAGTTTGAGGGACGCTCCAGCCTTATGCCCAACGGACGTATCCTCTATACGCGATGGGAATATGTCGACAAGCATTTCTCGTCGGCATACGGACTGTGGACAGTGGATCCGGACGGGACAGATCACGCCCTTTACTATGGCAACTACGCATGGCAACCGGGGGCCATTGTGGACGCGCGGATTATCCCCGGCACCGAGTACTTCATCAGCGTGTTTACCTCCGTGCACGATCTTGGATGGGGCGCTGTGGTCATCGGAGACCGGTCGCTCGGGCTGGACGGGACCAAGCCGATACTCAAGAGCTGGCCGGCGGATATTGGCTCATTCATGTCACGCTGGAATGTTGAGGAGAGAATCGGCAACAAGTACGACAGTTTCATGGGAATCAGGGTCAAGTACGAGGACCCCTACCCTCTTTCCAAAGATCTCTTTCTGTGCTCCCGGCAGACCGGACCGGGAAAGCGCATGGGAATCGTCGCCGTAGACAGCGCCGGCAACGAGATCCTCTTGCACAAGGAAGAACCCGGCTGCTTTGACCCAATGCCGCTTGCAAGCAGGGATCGCCCGCCTGTCATTCCTTCGAAGACTGATCTTTCCAAATCAAACGGAACATTTTATGTGCAGGATGTGTACATTGGCGAGTTCATGGATAAGGTCGAACGCGGCGCGGCCAAGTACCTGCGTGTCGTTGAAGCTCCCCCGAAACGTGCGTTTCCAAGAAAAGGCATCGGCGACTGGACACCGCCCGGAAGCGGAGATAGTCATCACCCCGTCGCCGTGAACTGGAATCATTACAATAACAAACGAATCCTCGGCACCGTTCCCGTTGAGAAAGACGGCTCCGCCTACTTTGAAGCTCCCGCAGGTGTCTTCGTCTATTTCCAGCTCCTGGACAAGGACAAGATGATGATTCACAGTATGCGTAGCGGTACCATGCTCCAGCCGGGAGAAGTAAAGGGATGCACAGGTTGCCACGAAGATCGCCTTAGCCCACCGCAGCTGGGAACAAGTACATCCATTGCCCTCGGGCGCAAACCCCGCAAGCTCGCCGGCTGGTATGGTCCTCCGAGAAAGTTCAGTTATGCCGTAGAAACCCAGCCTGTACTCGATAAGCATTGTATCAAGTGTCACGATCACGGGAAGAAAGCCGGGAAGTTCAATCTTTCAGGAGACAAGGGTATCGTCTTCAATCATTCTTACACGACCCTCATGGGAGAATCACCCGCCAATTGGAGGCGGCAGAAGGCAGAGGAAAAGGCACATTTGATTAGTTCCGTCGGAGCGGGACCGGTCAAGGTCATACCACCTTACTCCTGGGGTTCCAGTCAGAGCCGCCTGATAGACATACTCAGGAAAGGTCACCCGGCGGATGACGGCAAGGCCAGGGTGAAACTGGATAAGGAGAGTCTTGAACGCATTGCAACCTGGATCGACCTGAACTGCCCATACTATCCATCGCACGTTACCTACTACGGAGGCAACACAGCCGGTCGCAGCCCGCTGAATCACAAAGACCTCGCCGAACTGGGCAAGCTCGTCCTGAAATCTCCCAACGGTAAACAGTACGGCTGGAGTAGGGTCAACGAGTACACCTGTGGACAGATTGGTCGATTAATGGTCAATCATGGATCCCCGGTAAGTTTCACGCGACCGGAGAAGAGCCTTTGCCTAACGGGTTTTGACAGTAATGAGGACCCCGGCTACCAGGCAGCCCTGGCACTGATCAGAAAGGGGGCTGAAAACCTGGCCGCTCACCCGCGCCTCGACATGCCCAACTTCCGGCCCTGCGAGGCGGACCAGGCACGGCTCGATTACCTCGCAAAACGCCAGGAGATTGAACAACTCAATCGCAAAGCGATACTCAAGGGCGACAAACTGTACGACAAACGTTTTGCTCAATCAGGTGGAACGCACTAGCGTGCAGCTCCGAGCTACTTATCCGCAGGGTCGATGGGGGCGTCGTCCCTTTCCGGAATAGCCAGCTTCGTGAATTCTCCGTTCGTCCATTCACCTGGTCGTTCATAGCCGTCCGGGTCTATCGTCATTCCTTTTCCATGCCTTTTCCCGCCCTTGAACTGCCCTTTGTAGATCACTCCACTGACGTATTTCAGCACCCCGGTTCCTTCAAGTGTTCCATTCACGAATTCGCCCCGGTAGTTCTGGCCATTAGGATGATTCAGCTTACCGAAACCCTGGTACCTGCTTTCTTTGAAATAGCCCTGGTAAAGATATCCGTCGGCACGCGACACCGTTCCCGATCCCGTCATCCCGCTATCCATCCACTGCCCTGTGTAAGTGGTTCCGTCAGCCTGGACCAGCTTCCCGGGACCCAACCTCGACCCTTTATTGAATTCACCATCGAAGATGTCACCGTTGGCAAACGTCCATTTGCCGAGTCCGTGTTGAAGATCGTTTCTCCAATCACCGATGTAGCTGGACCCATCCTTGTTCAGCAATGTGCCCTTG
Source organism: Kiritimatiellia bacterium (assembly GCA_030744755.1). Taxonomy (GTDB): domain Bacteria; phylum Verrucomicrobiota; class Kiritimatiellia; order UBA8416; family JADHWI01; genus JASLPY01. Next base: position 14,683 of record JASLPY010000032.1, read on the forward strand.
CCGTATCTTTTCCCCTTGTGCAGATCGCCTTCATATGAACCGCCATCCGCATACTTAATCTCTCCTTTGCCATGCGGAGTGCCATCGCTCAACTCACCCACGTAACTTCCGCCGTCCGGAAACGTGATCGAAGCTTTTCCTGTCCGTTCGCCTTCCTTGAAATCGCCAGCGTAAACATAGCCGTTGGTAAGCGTAAGCGTACCCTTGCCATGCAAGATGCCCTTCTTCCATTCACCATCATAGACCGAACCATCTATGTATGAGAGCTTGCCCTCGCCGTGCATGTTCGTGTTCTGCCACCCGCCAACATAGGTGGACCCGTCCGGAAAATTGGTACTTACTGCTGGAATCGCCCGCTTCTTCAGACGCTTCGAACGGGAAGAAACCTCCCCGCCTTCCGTTTGATCACCCGTGTCCTGCCGTCCGCAGCCCATGAGAACAACCAACGCGCAAATCGTGTATGCTGCCAAAACCTGCGAATTCCTCTTCATTTCACTACTCCTGTCCCTGTGAAACTCACTAACGCAGAAGCTTCAGTTCGCATCCTGCGGTACACACAGAATTATAGTAGTGCAAAATGACCAATTCGCAAATATGCTTTCCAGGAATGCATGAGTAAAAGGGTTGATATGAATACGACTACTATGATCGGAACGCTGGCCTTGCTGCTCAGTGCAACCTTTGCAGTATCTGCCGAAGGCGGGGCTGGCCAACAGCCAATCTTCGAGAAGAAGCCGCTCTTCGAAAAAGTCAGAATCCCGAAAGTAACGGTAGCAACCGACGGCACGGTTCTTTGCTTTGCCAAGGGTTGCGGTCTTTACCGCTACAGTTCCGACGGCGGAAACACCTGGAGTAACGCCGAGAAACTCGAAACAGAGGGTGGCAATGCCATTGTTGATCAGGGCAACGGTGACATTATGATCGTCTGTCCTAAGAATGGCTTCCTGTTGCGAAGCAAGGACCACGGCAGGTCATGGAAGAAGGAAGATATAGTCATCAAGCCCAATGATGCGGGGCACGGTCCCGCGGACAGCATAGGGGCAAGCGTCAACTGTTCAGAATCGGGTATCACGCTGAAGTTCGGCAAACATAAAGGCCGGCTACTGATGCCTGCCCGAATCCAACCCCCCAGGGACAGCAACGCGCAGGAATACTGGCCGTTCAACTACAACACCGCCATCTACAGCGATGACGGCGGCAAGACATGGCAGACAAGCTACCCGGTGCAAAGTGGTACCGGTGAAGGCACGCTGGCCGAACTGAGCGATGGCAGGATCTACTACAACTCACGCTGCCACATGGCCGTAGACCACCGAAGGCGGCTTGCATGGAGTCATGATGGCGGGCATATGTGGGTTGACTGGCAAGTATCAGAAGATCTCTTCGAGGTGGGCCAGCCCTTCTATTTCAAATACGGAAGCAAGCCCAGCTACGGCTGTAACGCGGGACTCGTAAGGATGCCCGACGAGGCAACCGGTGGCAAAGACGTCCTGCTTTTCAGCACCCTGGACAACCCCGGCGGACACCGGGTCAAGATTACAGTGTGGGCAAGTTTTGACGGTGCAAACACATGGCCCGTCAAACGAGTGGTGTACGAAGGCCCAAGCGCGTACTCCTCGTTGGCAGCAGGTAAGAACGGAATGATCTTCATTCTCTTCGAGAACGGAGAAAAGGGACTGTACGAACGTATCTCCCTGGCCAGGTTCAACATGGAGTGGTTGAGCCGGAGACAGGATTGGCAAAGGCTGTTGAAAGACCTCGATCCCCATACCCCTCCAAGGGCGGCGCGCTAACCCCCGCGCCATGGTTCGAGCTTTCGCATCATAAACGAAAGATATGCTGGCATCTCGCTCCATTGTCCATCTTCATCGCGGGATTCAGCTTTTGGATCCTGAAAGTGGATCTGGGTAGAACCAAACAGAAAGAGTAGAGAATCGGGGGACAACAAAGGGCTTGAGGGTATCGGCACTGACGTTCCGGGACGAAAACACGGGAGTTACAGAGAGCATGAAGGAGAAACCATAGTGAAATGGAATGAACCGACTGGCTTGATTCACGCCTTGGAAGATACGGAGGATCAACAATCCGGGGGGCGCAGGAAGAGGCTACCCTACCTTCTGCTTTCCCCCATTGCTCTTCTCATACTGCATGCCGTTCTTGCCAAGAACCATACAGTGCTGAGCTACTCCATTAATTTTCTTATAGGTCTTGGTCTTGGAGCAGGCATCTATTTCGGTGGTGGCTCCTCGGTTGGACTGCTACACGCTATCACCATTTCAAAGGAGGGCATTCATCGAGCTTCCATTGGCGGAATTTCCTCATCTGAGTTTTGGAATTGGGATATCATCGGACACGGTCTAATTCGAGAGGTGAGCGCCGGCAACAAAAACCTCCGTCTTCTTATCATTTGCTCGCCAGAGGAAGAGAACATCGGGAGGATCGGTTTGTCTGAGAATGTCTCAATCGACACGCTGGCAGAAGAGTTCGAGAAGAATGGCAGAGCACTTACTTTCGAATAAAGCTCTGCTGAAGCTTGTTATCTCAATCGGGAGGAGCACTATGAGACAGCAAATAACAGCTCTGGCGTTGATGACTGCGACGGTCTGCTTCGCCGAAGGCCCCATCAAGGCTTCCAAGACACCGCAGACCGCACTGAGGAAGGTCAGGGACGTCTTGTCCAACGAGGACTCGAAGCAGATAGTCCACCAGGCGTTCTCTGCAGGCTGCTTCAACAAATGCTGGACCTTCATCGACAAGACGAAGCGGACAGACGAGGATGTTGAAAACATGTTGCTGCTCGCCAATGCATCGCTCTGGCACTGGAAGCAGAGGACAGATTGCAAGCCGACAAATCTGGCCATCGCTTACTGGCAACTGGGAAGAGTTAACTGTCTGTCCGGGGATACTGACCTGGCGAAGCTCTACGGCCGAAAATGCGTCAAGATTTCACTCGATGCCAAACTGTCACCGTTCTCCCTGGGATACGGATACGAAGTGCTTGTTCACGCATTCATTCTGGAAGACAAGCTCGAAGGAGCCGAGAAGTACCTGGCACTGGCGGAATCCGAACTGACAAAAGTTGAATCCAAAGAGGATAGAGAACTCCTGCAGGCTGACTTGAGCAAGCTGCGGAAGCGGCTGGTTGGACTGAGACAGAAAAGATAGTCAAGCGTGCCAGGCGCCGCTTCACAGCGCGCCTCGACGGCCCGGATGCCCTGCAACATCTTGGAAGCCTCTGTACTGTTGAGCAACTTGACATGCTCCAATGGATGCCCGGCGAAGGATACTACCATGGCGATGACGAATTCTAGGATGAGTTTGGTCAGATGGCGAAGAAAGGTGAAATGAAAGAAAGGCTCGTTGCGAATCCGCCCTTCCGCACCCTTTCAGTGCTCCGCCGCCGCATTCTCTTAATCGCAATAGGCCTTTCTCTAATGGCAGCCGAGGGCTATGAAAGTGATGCAGCCCAGGAAGTTCGTATCACCATCGGCCAAAAGGTAATCAATCCGAGAATCAGCAAGTACATTTTTGGCATTAACCCTTTTCTGTACAACAAAGCCCTGGAACAGGATGCCGTGTTCGACAAATTGAAGGAAGCAGGGGTTACGGTGTTCGCTGTCCCAGGAGGTAATCCGAGAGGATTCTACCTGTGGTACGTCAATACCCTTAGAAATGGACAACTTTCAGAAGAACGCAGCACCCCATATCTGGTTCAACAAGCCAGACGAATCGGCGCCGAACCTATAATTGGAGTTAACGATCGCCTGGGCATGCTATACGACAAATCCCATTTCTTTGAAGAATGGGAGAAGTTCTTTCCAGCCGGACCCTACAAAAACGTCCCTGATGGCGTAACCTTTACGGCTGATTTACTCCGCTACCTGAACAACGATGGCTTCGAGGCATTTAACCAATACAACCCGAAGCACGAAGATTCCTACAATGTCAAATGGTTCGAACTGGGAAGCGAAACATTCTACTGGCTCAGATCAGTGGAAGAACTGGACTGGACCCGTGAACAGTTCCTTGATGCCTATTGCAAATGGTTTCGCGAATGCGCCACGGCTTTGAAGAGAATAGATCCCGCAGTCAAGATCATGGGTCCAGGGGGAGTCGCCTCTTCATACTTCAGCAAGAAGATATCCAGGAAAGCTCATGTAATAGACGATTACTACCCCATCATACTGGAGCGTTGCGGTGACTTGATTGACGTTGTTACCGTGCACCGTTACCCAGGAGTTTTCAAAACCATGCAGGGCAAACCTATGTCTTATACCGCTGTATGGGATGACATCGCGCCCGCCTTGCAGGAATGGATCGATGAAAAATGCATAAAGAAATGGAACCGAGAACCTGGTGACGTCAAAATTGCCGTGAGCGAATGGAGTTTTGCCAACTACAACAGGACAAAAGCAAACCCTGAACTGGGTACCTATTGGTCAACAGCCCTGTGGTCGGCAGATTGTATGGGCCACTTTATGAAGAACAACTTCTGGCTTGCAGCTTACTGGAAAGTCGAAGGCGATTACCACGGCCTGCTTCTTTACGACAGGAAGACAGGCCGGATAAGCCCCAAACCCATGTTTTACACTTTCAAGTTCTTGAAGAAACACAGCCATACCGATGATACCCGTGAAGGCAGTCAATTACTGAAAGCCAACAGCACTTCAGAGCACATCAGTGTCTACCCCATCCGCCATCACAAGAACAAACTCTCGGTCATCGTGATTAACAAGAGCGAGAAAATGGATGCCGAACTCGTTTTCAACAGCAAACTCACATTTACAAATACTATCAGACTCTCCGTCCTGTCAGGCCCCGGAGAAGAAACCGTGTCACAAATCAAGGCCGAAAGCCGACAAATCAAACACATTGTCAAAGCTCACAGCATCAGTTGCCTGGAGCTTACTTTGAAGAAGTAGTTTCTGATCTTCCAGGTATGCGCAGCTGTAAACCGCACGCCTCAGCGTAGATCGTTCTGAGTCTAAAAAGGGAGAGGATATGAAACACAGATACAGTTCGGGATATGATGCTACTAATCGTCAGTCTCCATGTTTCTGGATGCTGCGCTTGCTGCTGACTACTTTCCTGGTTGGCCGCTCGGTTACGGCTGCCGGCAAGGATGAACCGACAACAGGGAATAGCTCGCAGAAGACTTCGTATGAGGTTATAACCCGGCGAGAGGCCCAGAAGCTCAAGGCAATACGGAATTCCTACGGATCAATACCTAATCTTGCCTCGATATATGAGGACCGCACGCACCGCAATGGACTGCCCTATCACTTATATGTTCCCGACAAGCTGAAATCCGGCACACAGTACCCGTTGGTGACGTTCCTGCACGGCTATTCAGACCTCACAATCGACACACACAAGGGTTTCCCAAAAGGAGTCTGGTCATTGCCACTGGTGCAGTCAGACCATCCGCATATTCTCTTCGTCCCTCGATATCGAACCTTTGATGATATGTGGGTGCAGGACAAGTATAGAACCAAGGTGATCGAAACGATGAATGACCTCATAAAAGAATTCAATGGGAACGGGCAGTCACCCGGTATTGATACCTCTCGACTATACCTGACGGGTTTCTCTCAGGGAGGTATGGGTACGTGGAATTTCATCAAACATCATCCACGCAAGTTTGCAGCCGCGGCTCCCCTGTCCGGTTTTTCATATGGACCTCAAAATGTAAAGGAAGCCGAAGCGCTCAAACACCTGCCGATTTGGATCTTCAATGGTGATGGTGATAAAGGCGTGGCCGGCTCTAGACTGAGCTATCAGATGTTGAAGGAAGCAGGTGCCCGGAATCTCAAGTATCATGAATATGAGAAGCAAGGTCATGTCATAGATGATTTTGCATACTTCACTGAAGGGTTCATGGACTGGCTGTTTGCCCAGACACTGGCTACGCGCTAGTCTACCTGGAACGTAAGACAGGGAAAACGCAATTTTTAGAACGGTGCAGGGACGCGACAACTTATTGTTTGCGGCGTTCGACAACAGACAGGAGTATTCGATATGCATCTCACTAGACGTGGTTTTCTCAAAGGTACCGGTGCGGTCAGTGCCGCCGCGGCATTTCCGACAGTTATCCCCTCAAGCGTGCTGGGCGAAAACGCGCCATCCAAGCGCATTACCCTCGGCTGTATCGGCATGGGCGGCCAGGGCGTAGGTGCGAACCTGAATTCGTTTTTGAATGAGAAAGACGCCCAGATCCTTGCTACCTGTGACGCCTACCAAAGCAGGGCCGAGAGAACTCGCCAGATGGTGGACAGAAGATACGGCACGACCGGATGTAAAGCTCACCGGGATTTTCGGAAGATTATAGATGATCCATCAATCGACGCGGTAGTGATCTCCACACCTGACCACTGGCATGTTCCCATGTCAATGATGGCCCTGCAAGCAGGCAAAGACGTCTTCTGCGAGAAACCGACACTCTATATCGATGAGGGTCGCAGACTCATGGAAGCCGTTAAAAAGCACAAGGCAGTCTTCCAGGTGGGGCTCGAAGACCGATCGCTCATTCATTTTCACAAGATGGTTGAATGGGTAAAGAACGGGGCAATAGGAAGACTCGGACGCGTTGACGTGACGCTTCCGGGAGGTCTTAGTTTCCCCAAGGAGAAGCCGGTGAAACCACCGGAGGACCTTGACTGGAACCTGTGGCAGGGACCGGCACGCTTCCATGAGTACACACCCAGACGCACCGGCGGGTGGCACTGGCGGAACATAAGCGATTACGCGAAAGGGGCAATACTCGATATGGGCGCACACCTTGTAGACACCGCCCAGGTCGGGGTCAACGCGCCCGGGGGTTCTCCTGTCGAAGTTGAGGGAACAGGAGAGATCCCCGAGGGCATGGAGACAGATGTGCCAATCAGATTTGACCTGAGATACCGTTATGCCAACGGTGTTGAGATGACAGTGAAGAACGGACCGCAGAGTGGCTGGAAGCCAAATAGCTGCTTTATCCGATTCGAAGGTGACAAGGGTTGGGTTCGCCGCAAGACATGGTCTGCCGGATTGGACGCCAGCAACCCGGAGATACTCCGCAAAACCTACACACCAGAAACAAGCAGGCATTGGCCCCTTCCGCCCCGGGAGCAGCGCAACTTCCTCGATTGCGTAAAGTCGCGAAAACCTACGACCTACCAGGCCTCGGACTTGCACCTGGTATCGACCACACTGCACATGGGTGTCATTGCTATCACCCTTGGCCGCAAACTGAGCTGGGACACAAAGAAAGAGGTCTTCCTGAAAGACGATGATGCCAACAGTATGCGCAAGGGTCCAAAGGCGCGTGACTGGGCTAAAGAAGCATAAAGAAGCGCTAGAATGGCAGAGATTGAATGGCGGCCGCACAGGCCAGGAAATGGGAGAAGCGAAATATGACAAGGACCATTATTCTACTTTTGATCGCAATCTCGACGATGGCACATGCCGAAGATCGTCTCGATCTTCCCGATCCCCTGACGAATAACAACGGGAAGACGGTTGACTCAAGCAAAGCCTGGGAACAAGTGCGACGGCCGGAGATCCTGGAACTGTTCCGTACGCATGTATATGGCCGCACACCTGCCACTCAGGCAAAGCTGAGTTTTGAGGTCTTTGACGAGAATCCCACGGCACTGGGTGGCAAGGCGCTACGCAAGCAGGTAGCATTAGTCGCTACCGCCGCTCAGAAAAGCCTCCGCATGGAAATGCTCATATATCTCCCAGTCTCCGCAAAGCAGAAACCTGTTCCTGTTCTTCTCCTGCTGAACTTCTCCGGGAACCACACGATCAATCCCGATCCCGCAATAGCCATCTCTGAAAGCCCCTCTCGAACTAAGAAACCGTTGCGAGATACCCCGCGCGGAGCCAACGAATCCCGCTATCCAGTCGAGAAGATACTCTCTCGCGGTTACGGCATTGCCACTCTCTACTATGGGGACATTGACCCCGATTTCCATGACGGTTTCAAGAACGGCATTCACCCGCTGCTCGATCCGGTCGAAGGGCGGGCGGCGGACGCGTGGGGATCAGTTGGAGCATGGGCATGGGGTCTGAGTCGATGCATGGACTATCTTGAAACTGACAAAAACGTTGACCGCGGCAAGGTAGTGCTGCTTGGCCATTCCCGCCTCGGAAAGACTTCGTTGTGGGCGGGGGCACAGGACGAGAGATTCCGCATCGTGATCTCGAACAACTCCGGCTGCACCGGCGCAGCCCTGGCAAAGCGCAAGCAGGGCGAAACGCTCGCAGCGATAAACAACAGGTTTCCGCACTGGTTCTGCGGCAATTACAAGCGATACAATGGAAAAGAAGAGACATTGCCACTCGACCAACACATGTTGATTGCGTTGATGGCACCACGCGCAACGTATGTCGCCAGTGCCACCAAAGACGGTTGGGCCGATCCCAAGGGTGAGTTCCTTGCATGCGTCCATGCGGAACCGGTCTACAAGCTATTCGGATTATCCGGATTGAATACGGCAGTCATGCCTCAACCCGACCAGCCAATCAACGATGGCCATATCGGATATCACATCCGATCAGGAAGGCACGATATGACCGAGTATGACTGGCAACGTTACATGGATTTTGCGGACGGACATTGGAAACGATCCACCGGCAAGGATGAAGGCAAAGGAACGTTGATCGATGTGCGAACGCAAACAGAGTACAGAAAAGGCCATTTGAAGAACTCCATCAATATCCCGCACGTTGAAATAGGCGCTAGAATCAAGGATCATGTGAAAGACAAGAAAGAAGATATTGTCTTGTACTGCCGCAGCGGAATGAGGGCAGGAGTCGCCAGGAAAGTGTTGGAGGATATGGGATATGAGAACGTGGTGAACGGCGGATCATATCATCTCCTGAAGGAAAAGGCCGCGGGAGATTGAAGTGCCATGAATGAAAACTGAGTACATGGTTGACCCACAGTATGCGAGCTTCATGGGCCTGGGCCCCAAGCGTATTGTACATTGGGAGCATTGGTCTAACCCGGATGCAGAAACGTATCTGACCGGCATCGACTACTACGCCCACCCTCGGCTCTGCCGTCTCAGAATCAAGGACCTTTATCCCCAGTTGAATCTCCATGTTCCAGGGACCGATGATCCCAAACCCAGGCCCGAGGACCAGGAGGACCAGGGCAAGGGGCGATGGGGCGATTCGTATCGCGATCACTGGCAACAGGAAGAGGCAAGTCAACGGTTTGCATCGCGGGAAGACATGCTTCGATTCAGCCCCCTTGAGCAGGGAGATTTCACGGATTGGCATGTCGTAGTCGACGGAGACTATAGAAGCGAGGAGGTCATCTACGAACGTTTCCGGAAGAGGTTCCCTGCAGAATGGGGTGACAAGGCACCTGAAGGATCACCCGCCGCAGTCTACTTCTACAACACGATGTTTATGTGGCCACTCCTGGTATTCGGGTACGAGAACTTCCTGTCATTGTGCCTTGAAGCTGAATTCGATCGCATCATGGAGGAGTTTGCCGAAATCAACCGCCGCGTGTTCCGGGCATTTGCCAGGCTGCCCGTCAACTTTGTGGTGTGTCACGACGATATTGTTCTGTCAACGGGACCGGTCTGCAGCCCTGACTGGATGCACAAGCACATTTTTCCACGTTACGAAGAATTCTGGGACATCCTGAAGAAAGCCGGCAAAGAAGTACTCTTCATGGTGGACGGATGCGTTGACGCTTATGTGGATGATGTCATGGGCTGCGGCGCTCGCGGCATCATCAGTGAGCCGTTCACCGACTACAAGGCTATAGCACGGCGATACGAGAACTGTTTTATTGCCGGCGAAGGCGACAACCGTGTCCTCATGAGGAATAACCCCGAAGAGATCCGGGCCATGGTTGAATCAATGGTCGAAACGGGAAGAATGTCCGACGGCTACATGATGTGCATCGGCAACCATATCCCCTTCAATGTTCCTGGTGAAGGCGTAAAGCGATACCTGGACCTATCCGCGGAACTGGCCTACAGGTAAAGCCCGGAAACACCCGTTCGACATGGTCAGAACTTGCTGCATGCGCTACAGTAGCGACATGAAGCTTCTTGGACTTATCACCACTGTATTAGTGGCCCTCTTTCTGACCGCCATAACCACCTGCGCGGTCACGAAAAAGGAGGAAGTCGCGGCTCTCCGGATGGCTATCGAGGATCTGCAGAAGTCTTTTCCGAACGGGTATGTGCAGGGAAACGACTTCCTCGATCGCCTAAGGAGTACGCAGAAACCGGAAGAACTGGCGGCTCTCAAGAAAGAAGCTTTACTGGCCAATCCGCTGCTGGATTTCGAACGCCTGCTGGTGATCCGACGCCGCATTGGAAAAGACGCCAACCGGTTCGACGGTGGAATGTGGGGCTTCAACAGCAAATCACTTGGAATCCCCGACACGGGGTCCGGCAACACAATCCTGCCGCGCAACGGTTTCGATAACGAGATTGCCCTGGTTTCTACCCTTCGGCATGCCGGAGACATCACGACGCTCTACAGACCCAATGACAAGGTGTTCGTCGGAGATGTCGACCTGCATTGGGACGCCGATCGGATGCTTTTTTCGTCGCTCGACAAGAGGGGCCGCTGGCAGATTTTCGAAATAGGTTCCGATGGAAAGGGTTTGCGCCAGGTAACCCCGGGTCTCCACGAGGACGTCGACAACTACGACGCGTGCTACCTGCCGGACGGAGGAATTATATTCGGTTCCACCCGCACATTCCAGCGTGTTCCCTGCCGCAGTACGATGCAGACCCCAATCACCCTCATGTACCGAATGAACGCGGACGGGACGGGCATACGCCAGCTTACATTCGACCAGGATCATAACTGGTGCCCAACCGTACTACCGAACGGGCGCGTGATGTACCTTCGCTGGGAGTACTCCGGTATTCCACACGGCGCTTCCCGAATTCTGTTCAACATGAATCCGGATGGCACCGGTCAGACAGCATACTATGGAAGTAACTCACACTGGCCCAACTGCGTTTTTTTCGCACGGCCGGTTCCCGGCCATGCGGGAATGTTCACGGGCGTAGTCAGCGGCAATCATGACGTGCCGCGTATGGGCGAGCTAATCCTGTTTGACCGCAATCGAAGCACGTTCGAGGCAGACGGAGTCGTTCAACGTATCCCCGGGCGCGGCAAAAAGGTTGTTCCCATTATTGCCGACACAATCTCAAGGAACTCATGGCCCAAGTTCCTGCACCCATGGCCTTTGTCGGACAAGTACTTCATCGCCGCCTGTAAGCCGAATCGGGACTCCCTCTGGGGGATCTATCTCCTGGACGTGTTCGACAATATGCTGCTGCTGCATGAAGAAGCCGGAAGCGCTCTCCTTGAGCCCGTTCCGCTCCGCAAAACGAAAACACCGCCGGTGGTTCCTCACATGGTTGATCCAAAGTGCGGTGACGCGGTAGTCTACCTGGCCGATGTCTACAAGGGTAATGGATTGACCGGCGTACCGCGCGGCACGGTGAAGCAGCTTCGACTGTTCACATACCATTTTCAGTATCTCGATATGCGGCCGAATGTCAGAAACTCGGTTGGTGGTGACGGCCCCTGGGAACCGTTGCGCGTCCTTGGGACGGTGCCGGTGGAGGCAGACGGATCAGCATCTTTCCGCGTCCCTGCCAACACTCCAATATCGATTCAACCACTCGATCAGAATGGCGCAGCCCTACAGCTGATGCGAAGCTGGTTCACTGCGATGCCGGGAGAGAGCGTATCCTGTATAGGCTGCCATGAACCACAAAACGAAGTGCCACCCGTGGCAGTAACCATTGCGGCCAAACGCAAACCTTCAGAAATCAAGCCATGGTACGGACCGACCCGTGGGTTCAGCTTCGTGCGTGAAGTCCAACCAGTTCTTCAAAGGCACTGCGCGGGCTGTCACGATGGCAAATCACGTCCTGACGAAAAGGCGCTACCGGACCTTCGCCACGTGCCTGGTATCGTTGCCGGCGAAACCTACTCGCCGCCTTACAGAAACCTCTATCCTTACACTCGCACTCCTTCATTAGAAAGCGACATGCACATGCTGGTGCCCGGCGATTTCCACGCTGACAACAGCGAGGTGATCCAAATGCTTCGCAAGGGACACCACGGCGTCAGGCTCTCCGCCGAAGCGTGGGATAGATTGATCACCTGGATCGACCTGTGTGTGCCTTTCTACGGAACGTGGAACGAACTGGCCGGCCTGGACTCTGTCAGGAAATCAAGTGCCCGCCGCCTGGAGATGCAGAAGCTCTACGCGGGTATCAGCGACGACCCGGAAGCGGTCCCGGAACAACCCCCAATGCCCGAGCCGGTTATACCTGAGAAAGAGAACGTCATAGCCAATCACCCGGCACTGGATGGCTGGCCGTTCGACTCAAACGAGGCCAGACGTCGGCAGTCCGCTTCACTGCAGATCGAGAGAGAGGTCATTCTGACCGAAGGCATAAAGATGACCCTCATGTATATTCCTTCCGGAAAGTTCATTATGGGCGACGCTGAAGGCTGCAGCGACGAACGTCCACTTGTGAAGGTTGACATAGAAAAGCCATTCTGGATGGGGAAGTTCGAGGTCACTAACCAACAACTGGCCCAGTTCGACCCCCTGCATGACAGCCGCTGGATCAAGGGACCCGGACAGCAGTACTCCGATGCGCAGCGAGGCTGGCGAGTCAATGGCGCCAATCAGCCGGTTGTGAGAATATCTTGGCAGAAGGCAATGGCATTCTGCAGCTGGCTTTCTGCGAAGACAGGCGAGGAATTCGCCCTGCCAACCGAAGCACAGTGGGAATATGCCTGCCGCGCAGGAACGGACACACGCTTGTGGTATGGAGAACCGCAAGCGGATTTCTCGAAGCTTGCCAGTGTCGCCGATGGAACGTTGAACAAGGCCCGTTCTGCTCTTCGGAAGAAATCCCTCATCCGCACCACCCCCGCCCTTATGACAATCTTTCGTCCAGCCTTCAGCGACAAGGGTAACGACGGTGCAATCGTGAGTGCCGATGTCGGCAGATACATGCCGAACGCGTGGGGCCTGCACGACATGCACGGCAATGCCGCCGAATGGACGCTCTCGACATACCGGGAGTATCCGTACAGAGCAGACGACGGGCGCAACGACCCTTTGACAAGCGGCAACAAGGTAGTCCGAGGCGGCAGCTTCCACGACCGACCGACCACATGCCGGTCAGCCTACCGCCTCAGCTATCCTCCATGGCGCAGGGTTTTCAATGTAGGATTTCGTGTGATATGTCCCATAGACTAAGAGCAAATAGCGATGCCCAAAGAACGGGGCTGTCAATAAGGCACTGAACTTGCAACCAGAATATGTTAAGCAATATACGTGACCAGACCGTAGCACTTGCCCGGAAGCTAAACAACGAGGAGAAACGAGACGATGATGAAGCGCACCCTGACAGCAATCACAGCATTGATCCTGGTAGCCTTAACCGCCCACGCGCAGAATTGGCCGCAATGGCGCGGTCCAAACGGCGATGGCGTAGCCGCCCCGGGGAAATACCCGGTCAAGTTCTCGGCAACAGATGACATACTCTGGAAGGTGCAACTTCCCGGCAAAGGCGGGTCCACCCCCATCGTATGGAAAGATCGCATTCTGCTCACCTCGGGCATAGGAGAGGGTGGTGGCGGGGAGGATGGCGTGCTCTGCTTCGACTGGGCGGGCAAACTGATTTGGCAGGTAAAACTGGGCAAGCAGAGTCCGGGAAAGCACCGCAGGGGAAGCGGCAGTTGCCCATCAGTAGTCACCGACGGTGAAAGACTGTTTGCGTACTTCAAGAGCGGCACGCTTGCGGCGCTAGATCTCGATGGCAAGGTTCTGTGGAAGACCAACCTCCAGAACAGTTACGGCCCGAACTCACTCTGGTGGGATCTAGGCACAAGCCCTGTGCTGGCAGACGGCAATGTGGTCGTTGCCGTCATGCACGAGGGCAACTCCTACATGGTAGCCTTGAGCCAGGCGACCGGCAAGGAGAGCTGGAAGATAGACAGGAACTACCCCGTAGAAAAAGAAAACCACCAGAGCTACACAACGCCCTTGGTAACCAGGGAAGGCAACCGCACCACGCTTGTGGTATGGGGCGCCGACCACCTCACCGGACACAGTGCTGCAACCGGTGAAACCACCTGGCAATGCGGAGGGTTCAATCCGGGACACAAGGCTTTCTGGCGCACGATCGCATCGCCGGTCATGTCGCAAGGCATCGCCGTCGTACCTTACGGAAGAGGAGAATACCTGGCTGGCGTAAAGGTCGGCGGCAGCGGCGACATCACGAAGGCGGCCCGCCTCTGGGAAAAGAAGGGCGCCGGTACGGATGCTTCCACTCCGGTTGCCAGCGAAGGCAAGGTATACCTTGTCAACTTCAAGGGTAAAGCATGGTGCCTTGATATCCAGACTGGCAAAGAAATCTGGCAGACTGAGATACCGCGTGCAGAAGGAGTGTTTTACAGCTCCCCTACCCTCGCCGGGAACAAAATGTACCTCGCCCGCGAAGGAGGGACGTTCTACGTGTTTGAGGTCAATGAAACGGGGATGCAGATCTTGAATCAAACAAAATTCGACGACCATTTTGTTGCGACGCCCGTCCTGCTCCGCGACAGGATCCTTCTGCGGGGTGAGAAGAATCTCTATTGCATAGGAAAGTGAATGGTATCCACCAGGGGGATACAGACATGGAACTTGCTGTTAAGGCGCTTATACTGCTGCTCATATCTGTTGCCGGGGTGGGTCTCGTAACTGCCGCGGAACCCACCGGCAAACCACCGTTCCGCCTGCTTGATGAACCACCGCTGGGCAATGTAAAGCTCAACGACGCGTTCTGGGCACCGCGAATAGAGATTTGCCGCGAGGTAACGCTCCCTTACTGCTTTGAAACTTGTGAGAAGACCGGCCGCATCGAGAATTTTGTCAAAGCCGCAAAGAAGGAAGGGAAGTTCGAGGGAATATGGTTCAACGACTCCGACGTGCACAAGGTCATAGATGGCGCCGCCTATTCCTTGCGGCTCCATCCTGACCCGGTCCTCGACAAAACGACCGATGAGGTGATCGCCAAGATAGCCTCCGCCCAGCAGGACGACGGCTATCTACTCTGTTTTTTTATCCTCGGCGATGCCTCCCTGAGGTTCAAGCAGATCCACAGACCGGCACGTCACGAGTTGTACACGATGGGCCACCTGATCGAAGCCGGCGCCGTACATTACGAAATGACGGGGAAGCGTAACTTCATCGATGTTGCGGCGAAGCTGGCGGACCACGTTGATTCGATGTTCGGTCCCGGCAAGAAAATGGAAGTGCCCGAGCACCAGGAGATAGAACTCGCACTGATCAAGCTCTTCCGCGTGACGGGTGAAAAGCGCTATCTTGCCCTGGCAAAGCACTTTATCGACCAGCGTGGAAACGCCGATGGTCACAAGATCTATGGCCCTTATTCCCAGGATCACAAGCCTGTTAGAGAGCAGTCCGAGGCCGTAGGACATTCCGTTCGCGCAATGTACAACTGCATGGGAATGCTTGATCTCTACTGCGAAACCGGGGACGAGAAACTGTTGAGCGCATGCAAGCGGATCTGGCAAAGCGCTACGCACCGCAAGATGTACGTGACCGGCGGCGTTGGCGCAACCCGTCACGGAGAAGCGTTCGGGAAGGATTATCAACTGCCCAACGCAACGGCATACGCCGAAACCTGTGCCCAGATCGGACTGATACATTTCGCCCGACGATTGTTCATGATCGAACCCGACGGCGAATACGCCGATGTCATGGAGCGGATCCTCTACAACTCGTTTCTTTCCGGGTTGAGCCTCTCCGGCAACAAGTTCTTCTACCAGAACCGCCTCGCTAGCAAGGGTGATTATCGTCGTAAACACTGGTACGGTTGCGCCTGCTGCCCCAGCAACGTAATCCGGGTTTACCCACGAATGGGACAGTTCGTATATGCTCTCGGCGAGTCAGTCGTTTACGTGAATCTTTACGCTGCGGGCACCGGAAAGCTCTCCATTGGCGGCAAGGAGATCATTCTAAAGCAGGAGACGCGTTATCCATGGGACGGCCGTGTGCTGCTGACCGTTACCCCGCCTGAAGCGCAGACCTTTGACATATGCCTGCGCATACCCGGCTGGTGCCGTGAGAACAAGACACCGGGAGAGCTCTACAGGGCATCAGGGGCGAAATCAACGCCGTCCCTGAAGCTCAACGGCAAAGCCGTATCACTCGAAACACTTGAAAAGGGATACTCTCGAGTATCCCGTGAATGGAAGCCTGGAGACCGGCTGGAACTGGATCTGCCTATGCCAATTCGCCGCATGCGGGCACATCCGAAAGTGAAAGAAGATGCGGGAATGGTTGCGCTTCAGCGTGGTCCAATCGTCTACTGCGTAGAGGCGGCCGATAATGGTGGGCGCGTCAGTCACCTGTCCTTGCCTGCCGCTTCCAAGCTCACCGCTGAACACAGTCCTGATCTGCTGGACGGTGTGACGGTCATCAGAGGAAAGGCCGGGGAGCACGAACTACTCGCCATTCCATATTACGCATGGGACAACCGCGAGGGCGGAGAGATGGCGGTCTGGCTGAAGGAGTGATTAATCAAGAAGAAGGAAATACTCATGTTAGACCGACGCACTTTTATCAAGAGCAGTGCCGCAGCGGCGGGGGTTGCAGTTCTCTGCAGTACTTCCCGCGCGAAGGAATCACGCGCCAACCCCTCCGGAGTCGGTGGCTACAACTACCGCCTTCCTGCGTTCAAAAAAGGCAGTAGACTGCTTTTTCAGGGCGACTCCATTACAGATATGAAATGGGGACGCAACCAGAGAGACCGTAATCATTATCTCGGCCACAGTTACGTCTACTTGATTGCCGCCCGGCTCGGCGTTGACATGCCCGAGGCACAGCTTGACATCTACAATCGAGGCATGAGCGGGCACAAAGTCGGGGACCTCAGGAACCGCTGGCAAGCGGACGCGATCGACATGAAGCCGGATCTTCTCAGTATTCTGATCGGCATCAACGACGTGGGCCGGACTCTTCGCGGAGACGAGGGGTTTGATGAGTGGGAAGCCAACTACCGATTCATCCTGGATGCAAGCCGCAAAGCCAACCCGGACCTGCGCCTGGTTCTCCTCGATCCTTTTGTATTGGCGTCCGGCGGCCTGGCCGACGAGAATGCGTTCAAGGCAAAGCGCGCGATCGTTGACAGGCTCTGCACAATCGTTGCCGCCCTCGCAAAGGATTACGACGCCGTTCACATCAGGACGCAGGAAGTCTTCGATGCGGCGGCGAAGAGCGCCGGACCGGCCCAATGGATCTGGGACGGCGTACACCCCCTACCCCAGGGCCACGAACTGATCGCCAGAAACTGGCTGCAGGAAGTCAGCGCACGCTGGCCGCGCATCTGACCAGAACTGGTTTCAACACTCAAGATGGTAACGTCCCAGCTCTCTGGCGCTATTGTACAGGCACAGGACATTCTGTAGCGGGATGTCGCCCGTGATGTTGTTGGCCGTGGCAAGTACATAGCCGCCCCCGGGTGCAAGGGCACCAATCCGGGACGCCACCTCCTGCTCCACTTCCGCGATGCTTCCGAGCATCCCCTTTTGGACGTCGATGGCTCCCTGAAAACAGATATCGGCGCCAAATTCCGATTTCAACTCGGCCGGCTCCATCCCGCGGGCCAATGGCTGGATCGGATTGAGAACGTCGACGCCGATATCAATCAGGTCAGGAATGATGGGTCGGATGGAACCGCAGCAATGCAGAAAGATCTTGGCCTGCGGCGCTTTCTTGCGGAGCAAGGCCACGAACTCTGCATGACGCGGCTTGAGAAGGCTCCGGTAAACGTCCGGAGAGAACAGCATGTTCTCCTGCGTCCCAAGGTCATCGTTGAACTCTACAACGTCCAGGAACGGACCCACGGCATCCAGCATCTCTGAATACACGCCACAGTTGAACTCGAGCGTGCGATCAAGGATGGTCTCAGCCACTTCCGGTTCGGCAATCATGTCCATGAGGAAGTCGTCCATCCCCCGCATCACACAGGCCAGATCAAACGCCCCCAGCAGCGTTGCCTTGTAGGAGGCGATAGCATAATCGGTCTCCTCACGCATTGCCCGGGCCTGTTCCCGGAGCCCGGCGAACCGGGCAGGATTTGTGGGATCCGGCATCTTCCACGCCTTGATCTCCTCCGCTGACGCGCCTTTCCAGGGGTGACCCACCATATTGGTGATGCCTGTGGCAGGATCCGTCCTTAAGCCGTAGCCGAGCTCGTGCCGCATAACGCCGTCTTCATCCGGACCTTCAGGCGGCAGGCGATTGATCTGGATGTGCCGCAAATCGGAACCGCAGAACTCCAGCACGCCGGGATGGTAATGAATCACGTTGCCAAGCTCATCCAGGGATTGATCCAGCCGGTAGTCGTCGTCAATCCCCAGGTGCTTCTTAACCGCGAGATAAACACTGCTGCAGAACTTCTGGGCCGTACCTCCCACACAGACCGGAACCCGGTCCGGTTCCTCGTGATTATAAGCCCGCAGCACACGTTCACGCGAAGTCATGTTTGAAGTAGACATATTGTGTCTCATTTCCTCTCTTGGCGATACCGGAATAGAGTTTAAGGCGCAAAGAAGGCTCCTACTGCGCCCCAGCCCAGTACTTCTCGATTTCTTCAAGCGTCTTGCCCTTGGTCTCCGGAACGGCTTTCACCATGAACAGCACAAGCACGATGCAGAAGCCGCCATAGATGAAGAACGGAAAACCGTGGTTAAACTTCTCCACCAGGTACTCGTTCTCGTTCATCATCGGAAATGTTTGCGAGACAATGGTATTGGCAAGCCACAGGCAGAGGGTAGCCACAGCCATCGCCCGGCCGCGGATCTTGGTCGGGAATATCTCTGACAGGATGACCCAGACAACCGGTCCGACGGAAAGTGAGAAAGACGCGATGTAACCGAGTATAAAAATGAGAAGCCACATGCCGTCGAGTCGCATGAACCCGTACATTCCCATGGCCAGCAGAGAAATGCCCATGCCGATCGAACCCACTATCATCAGCGGCTTTCGGCCTACCTTGTCAACCGACCAGATCGCTATGGTTGTAAACAGCAGCATAGTCGTTCCCACGATTATCTGCTGGAGCAGTGCCGCGTCGATGTTGTCACCCCCGAGCTTCTCGAATATATCACTGCCGAAATAGAGAAACACATTTATGCCAGTCACTTGCTGAAGCACGGCAAGCACAACACCGATAACAAGTATGATTCGCATGCCGGGCTGAAGAAGCTGGGACAGCGACCCGCTTTCGTGCGAAATGGTATCTTCAATCTGAACCATTTCCTCACGCGCGTAATCCGCCCCGTCAACCCTGCCGAGGATGTCAAGCGCCTCATCCCTCCGACCCTGCTTTGTCAGCCAGCGCGGGCTCTCGGGGACTGTGAAAGCGAGAACGAGAAGAATCACGGCAGGTATCGATTCCGATCCGAACATCCAACGCCAGCCACGCTCTATGTTCCATGCTTCATCGCCTCCATACCTGGCAATAAAGTAGTTCACGAAATACACAATCAGCATGCCGGACACGATCGCCATCTGGTTGACCGAGACCATTCGTCCCCTTATCCGCGCAGGACTGACTTCGGCAATGTACATGGGGGATGTCATGGACGCGGCTCCTACCCCCAGTCCCCCGATAAACCGGAAGATAATGAATTCGGTAATGTTGCGTGGGAGGGCCGTGCCAATGGCCGAGACGAGGAAGAGAACTGCGGACAGGATCAGGACCTTCTTCCTGCCAAACCTGTCGCTCACGGGCCCGGCGAACGCCGCGCCGAACATGCAAGCCAGTAGCGCACTGGATGCCGCCCAACCTTTCATGGCGGCAGTAAGCTCGTATTTCAACTGAACAAACTTGATCGATCCGTTGATAACACCCGTATCATACCCGAACAGCAGACCACCCAGTGTCGCCACAAGGCAGATGCCAACCACGTAAGCCATCGAACCAGAGTTCCGCTCTGTCATAGAATCTCCTTCACACATTCAACGCATGATGCGAAACATCTCGATTCGGCTCAAGATACTGCCACTTGCCACGAGGAACCCACAGCGGGGTTCATTCTTTTCTGCCAGATCATAGATTACTCTTCTTCGTTCAGCATACAAGGCGTTCCCTGCCATTGCAAACCACTCTATTCTGCTTGTGCGATTCCATGTCCGGGATAGCGGCTATCCCCTGCACCTTGAGTGACTCAATCTCACGGGACTGCATCCTTTCCCTATAAGGCATTGCCAGCATATGTAACGAGAGCTATTATCATCAGACGACTGGGGTGGCCGAACTGTTGCACGCCTTTTTGGCGATGGAGGGAGAGGTGAATATAAAGACAACCACAGGAAACATTCTGATAGTTTCTTCACTTTCATCTTTAACTGCGTTCGCGCAGAAAGAACCAGGTAAACTCAGGGTGTTCTCGGAACGATACCGTCCCCAATTCCACTACACCGCTGTGAAGGGCTGGATCAATGACCCGATCGGTCTGATCTACTACGAGGGTGAGTACCACCTCTTCAATGACCACAACGTGAAGTCGACCCGCTTCCCCGGGGGTAAATTTGATGGAGAGCAGTCCCACTGGTCGCACGCCATCAGCAGGGACCTGATACATTGGCAGCACATGCCGGTTGCGGTCTACCCGGACAAGCTTGGCGCCTGCTGGTCGGGATCGGGTGTCATTGACTGGCAGAACACGACGGGATTCAAGGCAGGAAAAGAGCCGCCCCTGGTACTGGCCTACACATCGGCCGGCTCTTGGGGCCAGAGCCTGGTTTACAGCAACGATCGCGGTAGGACCTGGAAGAAGTATGACGGCAACCCGGTACTCAATAAGCTCGCCGACAGCAACCGTGACCCCATGGTGTTCTGGCACGAACCGACGAAGAAGTGGATCATGATACTCTACGTCAAACGTGGCCAGGCACATTTCTTCAACTCGGATGACATGAAGAAATGGACTGCCACGTCCGTTGTTCCTCTCAACGGTTTTCACGAGTGCCCCGACATGTTCCAGCTCCCTGCAGATGGCGATGATAAGAAAATGAAGTGGGTCCTGTACGACGCCCGGTTCGCATACTGGATTGGCGAATTCGACGGCAAAACGTTCAAACCGGATACTGCGGACCTGCGTTGCGAGTTCGGAAAGAACTTCCATGCAGCGCAGTCCTGGAAAACCCCGGAGAAGAAGCGGGTCCAGATGGGTTGGATGAACGGCGGCAGATACCCGGGAATGCCGTTCAACCAACAGCAGACTTTTCCCTGTGAGTTGACTCTCAGAACGACCCCGGCGGGCATGCGACTGTACATATACCCCATCGAAGAGATCAAAAGTCTATACAGCACCTCGTTCACACTGAAGGACCACACGCTCAAACCCGGCGAGAATCCGCTTTCCGAGCTGTCAGGCGATCTGTTTGACATTGCCATGGATGTTGAAGTCGGTGCCGCTACGGAGTTCGGACTCCGCCTGCACGAAACGTCCATTGTCTACGCGAATGGCAAAGTCACCAGCCTCGGTGCCGTGGCAAATGCCACACCGACGGAAGGCAGTATCAAGCTGCGCATCCTTGTAGACCGTGCATCGGTCGAGACATTTGTGAATGATGGAGAAGCCGCATTGCCATGTTGCTTCGTTCCGAAGAACCAGAACACAGGGCTGGAGCTCTACACAAAAGGCGGGAACGCCAAGGTGCGCTCACTGAGAGTGAGCAAGCTGAAGTCTATCTGGGACAGTTGACGCTCAACGCCAGTTGCAGGTGGTGCAATGGGAGGGGCAGCGGCCTCGCTGCCCGCGGACGCCGAGGCCGACCTTCGCCGTCATGAGATAAAACTGGAGCACGGCGGGCCTCCGCCGTCATGGTGCAAGGAATGTGCATAAACGTGACAGGATTGAACAAAGTACTAGCTGTCGCAAGCAAATGCGCAGGCGTTGCTCGGCCGGCGGAGGACCTACATAGGTTGGAGTATGCAATGAGAACCGCAGTCATAATCTTTGCTCTGGCAACGATGGCTTGGTCATGCTGTTTCGCCGCGGACGGCCCCCAACTTGGGCCGTGGCACTGCGCAGGGCCCTTCAAGGACAAGCCCATTGGTTTGCATCGAACGTCGTTCGGGCACGTCTTTGAGGTCGAGAAGGACGCAATCGATGCTGCTGCCGAACTGGTCGACCTTGGCAAGTCCTGGAAAGCCGAGCATTTCACCGGCGTACAGAATGTCATGCGAAAGTGGCAGAAGCGCGAGGATTGGACGGATGGCTACCTGAACTACCTCCCCTATGGTCCGGCCCCGATGCAAAACGAGACCTGCTACATATATCGGACGATCAAGGCACCCACGGCAATGAAGCCGGAGATTCGAATCTATGCCCTGGACAACATCAGGGCGTGGCTCAATGGAAAAGAGATCGGAGTAGCTCACAATCCCAACCGGCGCGGTTCTTCCCGCTTTGCCGCGGCATTGGTTCAGACACTGGATCTGAAACAAGGCGACAACCGCCTACTCGTCAAGATTACGAGCATGCATGGCAAGCACGGATTTGCCTTTGCGATGCCCCCGTACACGGTGTCAAACAGCCTGTTGCCAGGTGGGCGTAATCTCGCGCTGCCAAGTGAGGATCCTGCCAGGAAGGCTCAGGCTTTCCTGTTCGACACCGCCCCGATACCCATGTATGACCCCGCCGTTCTGAAGATGGATGCAAAGCTCAAGAGCATCTCCGAAACGAAGCAGGGAGCGGCATATTCTGAGACGATCGAGGCGCTCAAGAACATGGTCGAGGAACGTCTCGAGAAGGGAAGCGTTACCGAGGCGGCGCAGGCTATAGACGCTTTCTGGGCGGACCAGGTCAATTCACTGCCACCAATCGCATTTGTGAAATCGCCATGGTTCCGCGTTAACGCTATCTCACCGATTTGTAACCGCGGAGCTGCTCCTGCCAGTATTTGCATCTTCGATCCGGCTGATGCGGACAGCCCGCCACGCCTGATTTTCCACGAGCCGAAAGCAACCATCTTTGACATGAACGTCTCCTACGATGCGAAAACGATCTTCTTTTCGCTCTTGCGTCCCGGAGTAGAAGGCGGGACACACGTCTACGAAATCGGGGTTGACGGAAAGGGCCTCAGGCAAATCACAGGGGGTCCCTGTTCGGACAAGATGCCCCTCCTTTTGCCAAGCGGTGAGATCATGTTTGTCTCGGACAGGTCCAAGACAAGAGTCGTCTGCCAGAACCAGGCATCCGGTGTACTCTATGTCTCTAACAGGGATGGGAGCAATGTGCGCCGTGTTTCGGGTAACACGCTCAGTGACCATTCGCCACAGATAATGAACGATGGGCGGGTTCTTTTCAGCCGCTGGGATTACGGCGTGGACAAGAACGTCTTCTGCAGGCAGAACCTATGGACGATCAACCCGGACGGGACAGGCTTCCGCCTCTTTGGCTCGAATACGAAAGAGGACCCAAACGCATTCTGGAAGGCACGTCCCATACCCGGCAGGCCCGAGGTCGTATGCGTTTTCGGATCCCACCACCAGGACCACAACGGAATGATCGGCCTTGTCTGGGACCGGCCGGTAGGTCACGGCAAAGACTTCAGGGGCGAAGGCTACCGCTGGATCACTCGTGAGATCCCGTCTTTCGGCGACATATTCATGCGCCAAACGGGATATACGGACCCCTACCCGATTCACGAACACCTGTTCCTGGTCTCGTATGGCGGCGATGGTGGAAACAAGGGTCGCCTCTACCTGATGGATGATTGCGGCAACAGGAAAATGATCTATGAAGACAAGGGTAAGCTTGGCTGTTACTATCCTCTGCCGCTGACCCCACGCAAACGGCCACCCGTAATTCCTTCCCAGTGCAACAATCCCGAATGGGTACACACCGATCCCATCAACGCGATACAGCACCCCGAGGAAAAGCTGAAAGGTACGTTCCTTCTTCAGGATGTCTACGAGGGAATCGGCAAGCACGTCAAGCGCGGGGAGATAAAGGCGCTCCAGCTAATCGAACAGGTACCGAAATGGCAGTACATATCACCCGACCACCAGGGCTATGGTCCGACAATCGGACGCGGGACAATGTACATACGCCGCATCCTCGGCACCGTTCCCGTCGAGAAGGATGGATCGGCCTATTTTGAGGCACCGGCTATCAGGGACATCTCTTTCAACGCGCTGGACGCTGAAGGTCGTGTGATACGGCGCATGGGATCGACCTTGCACATCATGCCGGGCGAAAAGCAAAGCTGCGTGGGTTGTCACGAAACGCGCGGCATGCCGCCACCAACAAAGACAAGAACACCGATCGCAGCAAGCCGTCCACCTTCCACTCCCCGCTTCCCGGCATGGAGCAACAAGGGAATCATTGATTACGTCAAAGTCGTACAGCCTGTATTTGACAAGCATTGCACCAGTTGCCACAGCGGGGCCACCCCCGACAAGGCGCTCGACCTGTCTGGCGACAGAACGCGGTTTTTTAACATGTCCTACGACTCCCTGCTCGACCGAGGTTTCGTTGATTACATCAACCTGGCAGGTACAGGACACGAGGAAAGCACCGCAAAGGACCGCGGCTCGATTATCAGCAGGATAAGAAAGCATATTGAAACGGATATATGCTGTGAGAAGCCATTGCCCTTGGAAGACCGCCAGAGAATCTACAGTTGGATCGACGCCGCGATTCCATATTACAGCACGCACGACGTTGCCCAGAAACGTGGTATTGGAGGCCGTGACAGGTGGCTGGGCAGAGAATGGTTCGAGAAGGAATTTGAACCTGTCTTTAAGCGCCGCTGCATGGAGTGTCACAAGGGCGAAGTCACCCACCAGACGTACAACTACAACGGCAGCGAACGATTGCAGGTAAGCAGCAAACTCTGGAATGACCTGGCACTTTCGCAGTTCGGCTTCGGGCGCTACAAGACAGCCCTCTACGGACCTGACCACAGGATAAACCTGACCCATCCCGAATACAGCCAGATGCTCACCGCGCCATTGGCAAAGAATGCCGGTGGTATGCAACTGTGTGAAGAAAAAGACGGAGGTCCCGTTTTCAAGGATAAGAATGATCCGGACTACGGACTGATGCGTACTGCTTTGCAGCACGGAGCCGAAACACTCAAAGAGAATCCGCGCCTGGACATGTACAGACAGATTGCAGAGAAGAATTGAACCATGATGGTGCGCCTGGCTAATAATGTAGCTGGACGATGACGCTTTCGGGCTGGAAGGAGTAAAGGACATGCATAGCAGACGAAGTTTCCTGAAAAACGTTGGTGCAGTTTCCATCTCATCAATGCTCTCACATCGCGCAACAGCTGCCCCGGATGATTCCGAGCGCCCCAACGTTCTCTGGATCACCTGCGAGGACATCAGCGCCAACCTGGGCTGTTACGGGGACACGTACGCCAGGACGCCCAATATCGACAAGCTGGCATCTGAAGGTACGCTCTACACGAACGCATACGCCACGGCCCCGGTCTGCTCCCCGGCTCGGTCCTGCATCATTACTGGAGTTCATGCATGCTCCCTGGGTACGCAGCACCTCAGGAGCACAATCGCGAAGCCTGGTCAAATCCGCTGCTTCACCGAACACCTTCGCGAGGCCGGATACTACTGCACAAACAACTCGAAACAGGATTATCAGTTCAGAACGCCAAAGGACGCTTGGGATGAATCGAGCAGGACTGCGCATTGGCGAAAGCGGCCGGATAACAAACCGTTCTTCAGCGTGTTCAACCTGACAATGACTCACCAGAGCCAGACGCGCTATCCCGGAACTCGACTCAGAGCGGTGAATGCCGGCCTCCCTGCGGAACTGCGGCATGATCCGGCGAAGGCACCATTGCCACCCTATTACCCTGACACGCAGGTGATCAGGGAGAATGTCGCAGCCTATCACACCCAGATAACAGTCATGGACAGGGCAGTCGGAAGGCTTCTTAAGGAACTGACTGATGACGGCTTGTCGGAGAATACGATAGTCTTCTTCTACTCGGACCATGGCGGGGGCATCCCCCGCGGCAAGCGCTGGCTGCATCACAACGGGATTCGCGTACCATTCATGATCCGCTGCCCGGAGAAACACCGACACCTTGTGCCCGGCACACCCGGAACGAAATCGGACAGGCTTGTGAGCTTTGTTGACCTCGCCCCGACGATGCTCAGCTTGACCGGTCTTCCCCTGCCCGCCCACCTGCAGGGCAGTGCATTCCTTGGCGGGAAACTGGAAAAGCCTCGAGAATTCGTATTTGCATCCCGGGACAGGGTAGATGAGGTCATACTGTGCAGCCGAACCGTGACCGATGGCAAATACCAGTATATCCGCAACTTTCTGCCCCACCGCCCCCGCATGCCGTTGAGTTGGTACTCGGAGAAGACGCCAATTCGAGCAGAGCTGCGCCGGTTGAATTCCGAAGGCAAGCTCAAGAACGATGAAGCGTGGCTCCTCTCTGAAAGAACACCGGCTGAGGAACTGTATGACTTGTCGGCAGACCCGCACCAGATGAACAACCTGTCGGAATCTGCAGATCACGCAGATACCGTCATTCGCATGCGTAAAATACTGTACACCCGCATGCAGGAAATACGGGATACCGGAATTCTCCCCGAAACTGAGATGCGGAAGCGTTATGCGCAAGGCCCTTACGAAGGTATACGCGATCTTTCTGAATCGGAATACGGGGCCATTCTCGACGCTGCAAGACTGGTAGGGATGGGCAGTGAGCACTCGGGGCAGCTGATCAACTCCCTTTCACATGAAGATAGTGCTGTCCGCTACTGGGCTGCCGTGGGCTTTGCAGCAATGGGCGCGGAAGCCGGACCGGTCAGGGCGGAACTCCAGGAAGCCCTGTCGGATCCGTCACCAAATGTTCGAATTGCGGCGGCGGAGGCGCTGTGCATTCTCGACATGGACGACGAAGCACTACCAGTACTCGCCGGAGAACTGAAGACCGGTGATGATGCAACCGTTATAGAGGCAGCAACAGCTCTCTTCGCCATAGGACCAAAAGCCAAACCTGTCTTGGCAGAAGTTCGGGCGGCAAAGAAACGCAAACTCAGGTATGCTGGCTCAGCTCTCGACCATGTGATTAACAAGTTGCGATAAGGCCGCAGGCCGAACATTGAGGAAAGATTCGTAAAGCTCATGTCGGCGGGCCATCCCGCCGGCCCGCTCTTGAGCAATCTGCAACGCCCCTTACGCGGCCGATACAGACTGTTTGCAGTAAGCGCCGCAAGTCTTGCCCCGTGCTGCGGAAGCCCACAGCACGGGATCTAAAGCAAAACCGAAGATAGTGTGCTCTATTTAGGCTGGATCCGTTTCCTCAGATCAGTTGCCCTTTTCTTCAGATTGGCATCTGATCCGGGAGCTTCAAGCTTCTGGATCAGCGTGTCGAGCGCCTTGACCGAGGCCTTCTTGTGATGACGCTGCGCGCGATCCGCTGTACTCACCAGCGCATTGCCGGCATCCTTGGCGACTTCCTTATCCGACAGGTAACCAAGAAGTACTGCCAGCGAAGCCTCCGTGCCGCGTTGCTGCAGGGCACCAATGATCTGCCGCTTCTCATCCCGGCGTTTCGCAAGTTCGCCTGCGCTCTTGAGCAGGGCTACGCGCTGCTGGTCGTTCAGTCTTATGTGGCGATGGTTAGCAATATTGATCACACCACGTAGTGCAACAATGCGCTGCGTTTCCGAAGGAGCACTCTTTGCCAGGGCCAACAGCGTGTCGGCCGCCTTCTCGTTCTGCCAGCTTGCGAGGCTGCGAAGAGCCGAATCATACAATGTTTCGTTGCCGGATTTGAGAGCCGCTTCGGCGCATGCCAGGGCATTTGGCGTCCCCGCAAGAGCTGCCAGTTCCAGGATCTTCTGCTTTGCCTTTAACGGCGCCTTATCGTAGCTCGGGCGAATGAGCTCGAATGCCTTGCCCTTGTCGCTTTCCGACGCAAACGCGCGACCGACCGCGTCGAGCGCCTTGGCCTGCATTCCTTCATCCTTGATCCCGGCAACTGCGGCCATCAGGGGTGATATGCTCTCGACGCCACCCAGGGTACCCAGGGCTTTCAATGCAGCCTCCTGAACCACGGGATCCCCGTCTTTCAGACATATCAACAGCTGGGGACGGGCTTCTGCTATTCCGCGTTCCGACACTGCCACGAGCGCGACAGCGCGCTGCTTCTTATCGGCAAGTGCTGCAACCAGCACGGCATCGACTTCTTTCCCGGGTATCATGGTCAATGCTTTGACCAGCTCAGCATTGTCCTGGCTGCCGGCGGCCATGCCCAACAGTTGTTTCGCAGCTGCAGCATCACCAAGCTTTGCTACCGCCCTACCTGCTGCCGCGCTGACGGCCTTGTCTTCATCACCCAGGCTGCTGAGAACCGCCGGCAGTGCCGCCCGGTCTCCGCGGGCTCCCAAGACCTCGACAAGGCCCGCTTTCGCGGCCCCTTTGAGACCGCCAAGACTCTTAACGAGCGCGCTTGTGAGCTTGTCGCCGGGAATGTTTGCGGCTGCCGTGAGGGCTCCCTTTTTCATCTTGCGATCATCGCCCCCAATGGCAGCAACCAGGATTTCGATACCCTTGTCAGGATTCACGGCTGCCATTCCAACCATAGCCGCAACCCGGTGCTGGCTGCTGTCGGAGGCCAGTGCCTTCTCATACAGAGAGGCGGCGGCATTGTTACCCTTGGTGCCCGCGCTCTGTATCAAGGCATCAAAGTAGGCCTGCTTCGTCGTTTCTTTCGGCTGTATCTTCAGCAGCGCGTTCGAGGACTCGCTATCGCCAATCTTGCCCAGCGCTGTAATCGCCGAAATGGCCACGGCGGCGTCATTGCTATTCGCAAGAGCACTCATTTCCTTAACCGCATCTGAAGCCCGAATTTCTCCGAGGCTGGCCAGGATACCTACCTGTGCCTTAGCAGGAGCCTTCTTCAGCGCGTTAAGTAACGCCGCGCTTGCAGCCTTTGAACCAACCATTCTCTGGAGTGCAAGCCGAGCGTAATCGGACAAGATTTCATCTTGCAGAAGGACGCTCAGGGCCGGAACTGAGGCATCATTGCCTATGAGTTGCAGGCAACGGCAAGCCCAGGCTTTTCCTGCCTGGGTAGCTTTTGCGCTCGAAATAACAGCCACGAGCTTCTGCTCTATTGCGGCATGCTCGGCGTCCTTTGCCGCGATGACCGCGTTCAAGGCCTGTTCGGCAACATTCGGATCTGCCCCGTACTTGTAACCGGCCAGATCTTCAAAGACGTCCGCACAGGCCACCTGCCAGGCAAGCCCCAGCACCAACACAAACATTAACATTCTTCTAATCATAACGTATCTCTCTTCTCAGCCATCAACCATTAACCATCAACCTGCCCGCAATGCTACGCATAGCGTTGCAGGCGGGCCATCAACCATTCCCACTATATCTGCCAGGGACCCCGCCTCGGACGATCTACCAATCGGCTAGCTTCCGCATCACCAATGAAATCTTCCTTTACCGGATCCCACTTCAGATCGCGTTTGAGCATCAAGCATATGTTGCCCAGGTGACATACCGTGGCAACTCTGTGCGCGTATTCCACATGGCGGAACGGGCGCTTCCGAGAGTAGACGCAGTTAATCACGTCCTGGTACGGTGATCTCGCTCCCTCCTCATACCAGCGCAGTCCCGCCGGCACCTTGAAGTTGCGTAGCGGTTTGGCTTCACCCTTCTCACAGATATACTTCTGCCCGCCCCCAACATAGAGCTTCTTCCCATTGGCGAACTCATAGGTGAGGTATTGGTGATCCTTACCCGGATGATAGATATTCTGGGGCCCGGTGTGATCGACCTTGAGACCATGCATGGCTCCGCCGAACTTGTGGCCACCCCAGTCAGTCATCATTCCTCCGGAATAGTCGTACCAAGTCCTGAAGCCCCGACCTCCCAGGCCGTATGCCCGGCCACAGCGGAACGGATTGTATGGAACCCAAGGCGCCGGTCCAAGCCACAGGTCCCAGTCGATTCTATCCGTCTCGGGATCACTTTGAGCGCCAAGGTAGCAATGCCTCGGAGGCCCGCCCGGATTGGCATGCGCGGCCAGAACTTCACCGTACCGTCCACTGTTCGCTGCGGCGGCTATCGATCCGTAATCGCCGATAACCCTCTGGCTCCCGCACGAGAAAACGCGCCCGTACTTCCTGGCGGTGTCAGACATCTTGCGGCCCTCTTTGATCGTCAGCGAAAGCGGCTTCTCGCAAAAGACATCCTTGCCCGACTTCATGGCGTCAATCGTCACCTGTGCGTGCCAGTGATCGGGAGTTCCGCAGAGCACGAAATCGATATCGTCGCGAGCGCAGATCTCGCGGTAGTCGGTGTAGGTCTTGACGTTCTTGTCGTTCTTATACCGGTCAAGTTCCTTGAACTTTACATCGCATGCAGCGACAAACTGTACCCGCTTGTCCCTCCTGAACTGGCCGAGGTCGCCGCTTCCCTGGCCGCCCGCACCGACAAGGGCAAGCACGGTACGCTCACTGGCCGGTGGTGTTCCGTCGGCGGCACCGAGAGCTTTGGATGTGATGATGTTGGGTAACGCAAGGGCCGCGCCACCGTATTTCAGGAATTTGCGTCTGTTCAGCTTCATACGTGCCTCCTTTGAGCATTTAATAACAAGACTGAAATTCATTCTGAACTTGTAGGATATGGCATAATCAAAAGCGTGACCATAGGTAAAAGCGGAATAATCATCTCCTTTACATGGATTCCTTCGTAAGCGGTTGCCAAGACGCTCGTAGTTGAATTCGTTGATATCTGTTCATCGTTTATCTCCGCTGAACCTATACTGCCCAGGGGCCACTGCGAAAGTCACCGCAGTCTCTTTCATCCCCAAGGACCGGACAAAACGTGATTCAGTCACCGCCTTGCCGTCGATTGTGACATCCCGTGAGTACTCTGAAGGGAACTGAACCGTCGCCGTCGTGTTCGGAGGAACGGTGATTTCAAGGTGTAAACTGCCGTCTTCAACACGCCAGTCACTTGTGATCGTGCCGCGTATGGACTCGTACCTGCCGCGAGCCCAGGTAAGGTCGCCTCCCGGCCGTGGTGCGATTACGAAGTGTTTCCAGCCAGGTTTGCTCTCATCCGGATTGAGGCCCACGATGTTGCGCCAGATCCACTCGCCCACGGCACCAAGAGCCCAATGGTTGAACGAATTCATCGTGGGGTCCTGGAAACCCCGGCCCTTGACATAACCATCCCATCGTTCCCAGATGGTCGTTGCCCCATGCTCCATCATAAACCCCCAGGAAGGGAACTCTTTCAAGTTCAGCAATCGGTACGCCTCGTCGTTGTAGCCATTCCTGCTGAGCTCAAGCATAAGCCTGTGCGAGGTCTGGATCCCCGTGGACATGTGACCGTTATAGCGCGCAAACTCGTTCACCATGTGTTTTGCCGCTTTCGGACGCAATTCGGCTGGAAGCAGGTTGAAACGAAGTGCAAGTGCATAGCCGGCCTGCGTGTTGCCTTCGAGGCTTCCATCCGGTTTGACATACTTCTTATTGAAGGCAGCCTTGATGCCCTTGGATAGTTCCGCGTACTTCCGGGCATCATCCTTGCGGCCTGTTACAAATGCCATCTTTGCCACTATCTCAGCTGAATGTGCGAAAAAAGCAGTGGCCAGAAGGCGCGCCGGGACCTCGCCCCCCTTCGTGGGCCAACCGTCCTTCTTGATCTTGTCACCGTTCAACCAGTCGTTGAAGCTGTTGCCCAGGTCTCTGTCCCAGAGCAGGTTTGGGTTCTTGTTGTGCACGTAATCCACCCAGCGCCTGGCGGACTCGTAGTGTTCTTCAAGCAGGCGGGTGTCGGCATAGTTCTGGTACACACGCCATGGAACAATCGTTCCTGCGTCCGCCCATGCGGGGGTGCCGCCTTTCCATCGCTCAAGGTCCATGGGAGAAAAGTTTGCATAGCTGCCGTCAGATCTCTGTGAATCGCGGACGTCGCCCAGCCATTTACTGAAAAAGCCCGCCATGTCCATGTTGAATATGGCTGTCTGCGAAAACGACTGGATATCCCCCATCCAGCCCGCACGCTCGTCACGCTGCGGACAATCCGTGGGAACACTGTGCATGTTTCCGCGCTGGGTCCACACAATCATGTCCATCAGCCTGTTTACGTGGTCACTTGAACATTTGAATGTACCCGCGTCCGGAGACGCCGAATGAACGACGCACCCGGTGACATGTTTCGGATCGGGCTTGTAGATCCTGCGCTCGGGCTCGTAACGCCACGGTATATTCGTCCTCCCGGTGATCTCCACGTACCTGAAGCCGTGGTACGTGAAGCGGGGTTCGAACACCTCCATGGCATCGGAGCGTTTGATATACGTATCGGTTTGCCTGGCACGGCGGAGGTTCGCTGTGTACAGCGTGCCGTCTTCGTCAAGCACTTCCCCGTAACGAGCCTTGATCTCAGTCCCCTGTCGTCCATGCACCTGGATCCTGCACCAGCCGACCATGTTCTGTCCCATGTCGATGATGAAGACACCCGACTCGGGCTCGGTCATACCCACCGGCTTGAGTTCCTTGACGATGCGGATTGGCTCATTTCTCTGCCAACGGAGCTCGGGTTTCCGGGCCAATCTCTCGCCTTTGAAGTCTTTCGGATTTTCTATGTAGTCTGCGATGATCGCCCGGCGCCACACAGCATCGTTAAACTCCCCAGTGTCCCAGTCTTGCCACTCAAGCCGCGCATCATAGGCTTCTCCATCGTAGATACTGCCGGCGCGGATTGGCCCATCACGGGTTGACCTCCACGAGGGGTCGGTAACAACCGTCTCTCGTTTTCCATTCTCCAGTTCAATATCGAGCTTCATAACGAACCCGCGACGCCCCTGAAACGGATTCTTTCCTATTCCGATCGACATACCGAAAAAGTGTTCACCGTTCCAGCCGGTAGCCAGCGTGGCGCCAATACAGTTTACACCGGACATGATCATGTCTGTGACATCATGGCCCTGGTACTGGATCCGGCTATCGTAACAGGTGAATTCCGGGGCGAGTAATTGATCTCCAACCCTCTTGCCGTTGAGTCGCAGCTCGTAGGCGCCGAGGCCCGACGCATACACAACGGCACGCTTAACTTTGCCTGACACCTTGAAGGACCTGCGGAGCATCGTGGCGGGTAAGGCTCCGGCATCAGTCATGTCCCTGTCCCGTGGATCAGCGATCCACCTTGCCCCACCCCAGTCTTCCGCTTTCAGCGGGCCCATCGTCCAGGTAGCCGGTTTGCTCCATTCGGAGGCTTTGCCCGCTGCGTCCCCTTCGAGTCCGCTCAGGGCAGGCCAGACGCGAACTTTCCACCAATAGCGCGTACCCGATTTCAGCGTCTTGCCTTCATACTCAACATGAATTGTCTGATCGGACTCAACCTTGCCACTGTCCCAGAGATCCCCCTTGCCGGAATCCAGCAGATCCCTGCTGCCGGCAACGAGTACCTGATGTGCCGCTTGCTTCTGGCCGCGCATACTCGATTCCAGGACCCAGATGAACCGTGGCTTAACGATGTCAACGCCCACGGGGTCAACCCGGTACTCACAGCGCAGATTCCCGACACCGAGGTCAGGATCCGCAGCAACAGTGCAAACAGACCAGGCACACAACAAGCAGAGCAAATACATTGCGGTAAATCGTTTCATATCAAGTACCGGTTCTGATCCTGTGAAGCCCGTTCTGCGTTCACTCTTCCTAACGCTTCAACAACTCTTCCTGTGCTTTCTGAAACTCGACAACCGATTCGGCCGTCACATCAATAAAACCTGTATCGATCTTTTCGGGTGCCTGGTAGATACCCAGTGAGGCGTCAGTCTCGATACTCGAAGTGAAGGCGTAGCCCTGGTGCCTGATATCAAAGAGGACCTCAAGCGCCAGGGGGCCGAATATATTTCTTTTCTGACCCGATACGTACTGGGCGCTGCCATCCTTCAGGAACTCGATATGGGTAGTGGTCAAATCGTTGATCACAACCTTGATCTCGCCCGACTTCCCCAGGGCCTTGACTGCCGGACAAATCCCACCGCCTGAACTGCCGTCGAACCCGGCGATGCCCGCAATGTCAGAATGTTGCTGAATCAGGATGTTTGCTTCCGCTTCAGCCACATCAAGTTTGCCTTTGTCATCCGAAATGGGAAGCACTTCCACATCCGGTGCGATCTTCGCCATATGAACCTTGAACATGTCCATTGCAGCAAGAATGTGGGGCTGGGACAGGTTACCCAGCCGCCCCACTTTCCCCTTGCCGCCAATCAGGGGCACCATTGCTTCCGCCAGGCGTACCCCGAGCTGAGGCCAGTCGGTGCCTATGAAAGTGATCCTCTTGCTTTCCGGGAGGTCGGCATCCCACAGGACGACAGGAATCCCCTGATCCATCGCCTTGTCAATAAGGCGGATGATGGCCGGATCGAGCCCGTTGATGGCAAGTCCGTCCGGTTTCTGGGCAATGGCCTGTTCGATGGCTTCCACGTAGAGTTCCAGGTTGTTGTCCGGGGGACCTACGGTCCTGGTCTGGACGCCGAGCGCTTTGCCCTTTTCTTTGAAGAAATACAGGTCCGGCTTCAATACCGGATGCGCGGAGAACATGGTTGCCATGATGTACAGTTCATCCGAATAGGCATCGCTCACTGCAACCCCGTCCGGGGAGAGTGGCTTGACCGCCCTCTTCTCGTCTCTTGACCCTATGTACAACAAGGCGGCCACGGTCATAACGAAAATGAAAACAGAAAAAGCTCTATTCATGAGATAACTCCTTTATGATTGCTTGTCGTTCTTCCCGAAAATCTTACCGAAGTAGCCCTGCTCGGCGATCACGTCGGTGTAGACGGCAAGAATCAGAATGGTTCCATTTATGACCGGCTGCCAGTACGCCGATATTCTCTGGGACATCCCTATTATATTGAAGACAAGAGCCATGAACAGTGCACCCAACACCCCGCCCAGGATCGTTCCCTTGCCACCCTTGATACTCGCACCTCCGATGACAACGCCGGCAATGGCCCTCAATTCCATACCTTCACCCGCCTGACCGGTGGAAGCACCCAGTCGGGCGCAATAGAGGATGCCCGCGAATCCGGCCAGAAGACTCATGATCACGAACCCGCTGAAGAGAATTCGCTCTCCGTTAATCCCGCAAAGCCT
Source organism: Kiritimatiellia bacterium (assembly GCA_030744755.1). Lineage (GTDB taxonomy): Bacteria > Verrucomicrobiota > Kiritimatiellia > UBA8416 > JADHWI01 > JASLPY01. The sequence continues at coordinate 49,881 of JASLPY010000032.1, forward strand.
GGCCGCCTCGGCATTCCCGCCCACGAAGTAGAACTTGCGGAAGAACTTCAGATGGCGAAACATGAACATGAACAGGCATGCGGTAACAAGGAACAGCCATACGGGAGCAGCAAGACCCAGCAGTAGCGGTTTGCTTCCCAGCTCAGTAAAGGATTCAGGCAACCCGGCTTTGCCGACACCGCCAATTATGATGGCTGCCCCCCTGAGAATCCCCATGGTCCCCAGGGTGGCAATCAGGGGATTGATCTTCATCTTGGTCACCAGGAAACCATTAGCTGCGCCGCAAAGGGCACACACTCCGAGCGCTGCAACCGCGGCAAGTGGCCACGAAAAATGCAAGTCGGCAATGAAATACGCCACCATCGTCATGCCCACGCCGAAAACCGAGCCCACAGACAGATCAAAGACGCCACTGATAAGAAGAGACATCATGCCTACGGAGACAAAACCGATAGAAACGAAACTTATCAACAAGGCCTTGAAGTTGCTGGCGTTTGCAAACTGCCTACCGAAAATAAGGGTCGCGCCCAGGAGCATCATAGTCATAATCAGGAGAAGCTGATCGCTCCTGTCTCTCGTTGAATTTCTTTTACTACTCACGCTTCCACCCCGTTAAGTTTCAAACCCGATGCCAGACTCACGATATCTTCCTCGCTGGCCTTCTCCCTGTCCATTATCCGCATCACCCTCCCCGCTGACATAACCATGATTCGGTCACCCATCGAGAGCGTCTCTATCATGTCGGAGCTTATCATCACGATGGATATACCATCGCTGGTCAAGCGGTTGAGGATGCTGTAGATCTCCTCCTTTGAACCCACGTCCACTCCCAGTGTCGGCTCGTCGACAATGAGTATCCTTGGCTTGTAGGAAGTCCACCGCGAAAGACAAACCTTCTGCTGGTTGCCGCCGCTCAAGGTCTTGACCTTCTGGTCAATACCCGAACACCTTATGTTGAAATCATCCACGTTCGCGGAAGCCATCATCTCGATGCTCTTCTTCACAGAAAACGGCCCAGGCGTAAGACTGTCGATGTTGTTGGATTCCATATTTGCAGCGACACCCATTTCCATGAAAAGCCCCAGCTTCTTCCTATCCTCGGTAACGTAACCGATGCCGGCATTCATGGCATCCCACGGAGATCGTATCCTGCGTGCCCGCCCGTCGATGCTTATCGTGCCGCCATCAATCGCAAGGGCGCCAAAAATGGATAGAGCCAGCTCGGTACGGCCGGCCCCTGCCAATCCTGTAATGGTAAAGAACTCCCCTTGCCTGAGCTTGAAGCTGATATCGCTGAAACCCGAGCCCGAGAGCCTCACAACTTCGAGCGCAATGTTCTCCCTTACCTGGCTCACGTAGTTGAAATCCAGAAGCTCCCGGCCAACCATCAACTCACATATTTCTCTCTCGGTGACATCGGCAACATCGTGGGTATCAACCAAGATGCCGTCTTTCAGGATTGTCACCCTGTCGGCGATCTCCTTGATCTCTTTGATTCGGTGCGAGATATAGATGATACTTTTCCCGTCAGCTTTCAGTTTCCTTATCACCGCGAAGAGCTGCTCGGTTTCCTCAACCGTAATGGCGGCCGTCGGTTCATCCAGGATAAGTATCTTGAAATCCCCGGATAGGGCTCGGGCGATTTCTATCATTTTCTGGGTGGTCGTGGAGAGCGAACCGGTAATGGCATTGAGATCTACATCAACGTTGAGCTCTTTCAGGAGAGCCGTGCCGTCACTGAGCATCGACTTCCAGCTGATCAACCCCATCTTGCCCCGCGGTGGCTCTCCGCTGAAGAGGTTCTCACAGACTGTGAGGTTCTGAAGAAGACTGCTTTCCTGGAAGACTATGCTGATACCAGCGTTTTCCGCGGCACGCTTGCTGCCCAGTTCGCATTCAACACCATCGACCGAGACTCTCCCCTCGTCTCTTCCACAGATGCCGGCGAGGATCTGCATCAGCGTGCTCTTGCCGGCCCCGTTCTCCCCGACGAGAGCATGTACCTCGCCCTTGTTCAGATCAAAATCCACCCGATCCAGGGCCCTGACACCGGGAAACTCTTTGCTGATTCCCCTTGCAGTCAAAACAGTGGGCAGGTCGTCACTCATAGAACTACCACTTACTCACTTTTTCCAGGATGGCGCGCTGATCTTCTGGTTTGGCAGGTATCCAGAGCATGATTCCCGTTGGATCCACCTTGGACATGAACTCATCAAGCTCATCGAGCTGAAGGTCCACAATGATACTCTTGCCTGCCTGCTGAACTTTCTCGACAAGTGGTATCCATTGCATGATGGGCTTGTCCTGCCCGTAGCCCTGGACCCATTGAACTCCGGCAAGGTTGGGCAGCGTGAGGATTGAGTCAATATTTTTCGCCACACCTGGTCCATCCACGTGGAATACATTGAGGGTAAACAATTCGGCCTCTTTTCGAATTATCGGCATGCAAAACTCATCGAAGTGCTGAGGCGATATGTTAACCGCAAAATCGCAGGCCAGCACATTGAAGGTCTCGAAACTCGGCAGGTTCATCCAGGTAACGGAAAGCTGGTTGTGATCTTTCAACACCTTGTCGAAATGGCGGTATACATCCGGGTACTCGTCAAATTCCAACTCTATGAGCGCCCGAATACCATCGGGGTCCATTACCAGATCCATGCACAACTGCTCCGCTCCACGCAGTCCCAGCGCACAATCGACCCCTGCGTACATGTCCGTGTAACCGACCATGAACCGGCCTTCGGCGCGCTCAAGCGCCTTTGCAGTAAGCGCCTCTATCGTCTTGAAGTACTTATTCTCCCGCTGAACACGCAGCTCCGGCAAATCATTCAGATCGCTGATACAGGGATGCGTCCATGCAGTCACATCATCAAACTCCCCCGCCTGGCCAAGAAACAGGTTGTAGACGATAGCGCTCAGGTTAGGCCAGAATACCGGAAAGGTCTCACCAAGGAAATCTGTTCCCACAAGCGAATCCAGGAATGCCTTCACTTGAAAGTCAACATCGAGCCAGCGTTCTTCTCTATTCTTCCACGACCCCACGACAACACGACAGGACTCATACTGCATGTTGTGATGATGGAAACGCACCGGTACGCGGTCGAGCACCTTCTGCTCATACCACGCGTAGATACGGCTGATGCACTCGTCAAAGTCGGGCTTGAACTTCATAGTTCCCGGGATAACTGTGTTGTGTGTTATTGACCTGCCTGATTACCCCGCCAATATTTGCATAACCCGAATCCGATTGGCAATACATATTGAAGTGGCTGGTGAGGCGCATCAACATCATACCACTTGTCATTGGCCATAACATATGACACATCACTAGTGTCCGGTTAAATTTGGATATTTCGATTGTAACACATTGCTCATGAATTGCTTACAGGATATTTCAGAA
>JASLPY010000330.1 GCA_030744755.1 Kiritimatiellia bacterium
TTTTGTAGCTTTCAGGTGAGCGTAGCCCGCTGGTCGACATTCCCCAATAATGAATTCCCCCTATGGGATGCTAGTGAATCCTAATCGTAATCAGCTGTTGATTGTACTGCCTCCCACCCCAGGCTGACCCTGCCGGGGTGAAAGTCCCTTTTTCACAAACGCCGCTAGTCCGGAAGAACCCTTTATAGCGGCATGATCTCGCGGTTGCCAAGGTGCGGGGTTGAATACAACGGCCAGAAAGCCAACCTCTGTTCGGGTAGTTCCTGATATGCCCCATCCTGAAGAATCCAGCCCTGTTCGCAATTGGGGTAGGTATTGAGGCAGAGATGCATGCTCCTCAATCGCCCGGCAGGCCCACTCTTTACTTCAACAGGAAATATCTTGCCGTCGCGAACGGCCAGGTAATAGAGGGCTATGCGAGTCCTGATCAGAACCCTAACAGACCATATCGGATTTAATATTACAATGGTTATTACGCTCTATCGCTTTAATAACACAAGGCTATTACGCGTCTGGGTCCACCGCAATCAGCCTGCCCACCGCCGTTCTCCCCCGAAGGCGGCTCAGTGTCTCCGTGCCTCGAGCGTAGCGGGTGGTGAGCATACTGCCAGAAGAGACTCCTGCATGAACCGCGCCCATTCCAGCAACCGCTTCGGCGGTGTGGCATGCGTTGTGGGACTCCCCGCACAAATCACAAACCTGCCCTCGTTCCCGATGCCACGTGCCTGTTCCTCGGCGTCAGCCTGCCAGGCGCTTCGGTCCCCTTGCTCAAGAACCTCCAATATCGGAGTATTGCCCAGAATGCAAATGCTATCACCCAACACCTTGCGGCACTCGCCGATGTCGTTGCGATAGTCCTTCATCGACGATTCAAGCTGGAGCATGTCCAACCCGAGCTCCCGGATATGCGTGAGACGCGGCTCTATCGAACCCAGGAATTCCAGTATCACGAGCAGACCCGCATCGTGAAAGGCGTCGACCAACTGCTTCAGATAGGGCAGGACAAACTGCGTGAAATGCTCATCCGAGATCAGTTCGGCGCCGCCCGGATACTCGTTCATGCGGATCGCGTGGATGCCTGTTTCTG
>JASLPY010000331.1:0-652 GCA_030744755.1 Kiritimatiellia bacterium
GCGGCGCCCGGGTGCCCGGAATGGGCAAATCCGTCGACGAGATCCGCGCCAGGGAACTGCGCCCCCGATCCATCACCGCTTTCCTGGTGGGGTTGGAATCGCGCCTCGGCGTGTTCGCTTTCCAGCGTTCCGCCAACGAATACCGGCGCGAGCCCCTACTCGCCATCCTGCCGGGCGTGGCGCTGCAGGAACTCTGGGACCTGATGGGGACGGCAGAGGCGGCCTTGAGCGTGGTCTCGGTCTTCGTGGTCGCCGCCGGTCTGCTCGGCATGCTGACCATGCTGCTCTCCAGCCTAAACGAGCGCCGCCGCGAGATGGCGATCCTGCGCTCCATCGGCTGCCGGCCGGTCCACGTCTTCGGCCTGTTCGTCGCCGAGGCGGCGACCCTGACCTCGGCCGGCGCTGTCACCGGGCTGGCGCTTCTCTACGGCGTCCTTCTGGCAGCCCAACCGCTGATCGACGCCCACTTCGGGCTGTTCCTGGAAATCGGCGCGCCGGCGGCCCGCGAAATCGCGATCGTCGCCCTGGTCTTTGCCGCCGGAACCCTGGCCGGCACCCTCCCTGCCTATCGCGCCTACCACCGGTCGCTTGCCGATGGGATGATCGTCAGGACATAAGGCGGAACGGGAAACCCACCCCAGGTGGAACCTCC
>JASLPY010000331.1:662-1081 GCA_030744755.1 Kiritimatiellia bacterium
GTCGTCGTCTTTTTCGTCGTCGACACTATACAGACCAAATACGCGGTTCGCCGCAACTATCCCGTTATCGGCCGATTACGCCACGTCTTCGAGCGATATGGCAAATTCTTCCGGCAGTACTTCTTTGCGATGGATCGCGAAGAGATGCCGTTCAACCGCGAGCAGCGGGAGTGGGTGTACCGCGCCGCAAAGAACACCGACAATACCGTTGCCTTCGGTTCGACCCGCGACCTGCACCCGACGGGCACTGTGTTGTTCGTCAACTGCCCCTTCCCGACGCTGGAGGAAGACATGCGGCCGACGACGCCGGTGACCATCGGGCCGTACTGCACGCACCCTTAACCGACATTTCCCAGATAGCCTTCAAATCCATGGCGATCATACCCAAATTGCGCCGCCGTCGTAATGGTTTTCCCTCC
>JASLPY010000332.1 GCA_030744755.1 Kiritimatiellia bacterium
TGACCGACAGTACCTGGCGAGGCTGAACCAGGAGCCGCCGCGAAGCACACGGTAGGACCCCGACGACGAACCTGTGGGATCTCTGACACTACTGGAGGGGTAGCTGCTATGCCAATCCTGACACCACTCCCACACGTTGCCGTGCATGTCATACAGCCCCCATTCGTTTGGCTTGAAGCTCCCTGCCGGGGCAGTTTTGTCGTGCCCATCCGTATGGCTCTTGTCCTTCCATGAATAGTCCTCACTGCATGACCGCTCACAGTAGTTGCCGTATCGCCAAAGGTCGCCATCGCCTTCACCAAATCCAAAACGTGTTGTTGTCCCCGCTCGACACGCATATTCCCATTGGGCCTCTGTGGGCAGAGAGAAAGTCCCCTCAATGCCCGTCCCATTGAGTTTCCGCACAAAGCCCTGGCAATCATCCCAACTGACGCTCTCTACCGGTGCCTTTTGCCCCGCGTTCTTAAAATGGCTTGGGTTGCTGCCCATGACCTGTTGCCACTGTGCCTGGGTTACCTCGTACTTACCCATCCAAAAGCCTTTGGTCAGCGTGACGCGGTGCTGTTTCTCGTCATCGTCACGTCCATCTTCACCCGATGGACTGCCCATCATGAAGCTACCGGGCTCGATCCAGACCAGTTCCATGTCCACGCCGCCGCCGAGGTCGACGACCAGATCCTGGCCAGGGGCCGGACCTGCAGCCTTGGCCGACACGATCCCAGTGTCGTCATCCCAGAAGAGCACCCCCGGACCATCCGTCGCGTCTGTCACGCCCCAATTACTACAGATCAGGGTCCAAGCCTGCTTCTTCTCTCTCTGCTGCATGTATTGGCTATCTAAGACCCACTTGTACTTGGCGTATTCCGCATCGAACTTCTTCTTGCGATTGGCCAACTCCTGGGCGCGTAGAGTCGCCATCTCGGCCTCCCGCTTGCGTTTCTCCTGTTCGGCCTTGGCTTTGGCTGCATCCAGATCTTTTTGGTATTGCTCACGTTGCTTGCCAAGAGCGACTAGCTGATCCAATGTACTGCCCTTGGCACCAGGCCGGTTGACCTTCCTTCGCAGCGCCT
>JASLPY010000333.1 GCA_030744755.1 Kiritimatiellia bacterium
ACCACAAAGAGGGGGACATATGGCAAGGAACAGACACACGGCGGAACAGATAATCAACAAGTTGCGGGAGGCCGAGGTTGGTCTATCCCAGGGCCAGACCGTTGCCCAGGTGAGTAGAGGGATGGGCGTGAGCGAGCAGACCTTCTACCGGTGGCGGAACGAGTATGGTGGGCTGAAGATCGACCAGGTAAAGCGCCTCAAACAACTGGAAACAGAGAACACGCGTCTCAAGAGAGCAGTGGCGGACCTGACGCTGGACAATCAGATACTCAGGGAGGCCGCTGAGGGAAACTTCTAAGCCCGACCCGCCGCCGCAAGTGCGTCGAACATGTACAGGAGGCGTTCGGCACGAGCGAACGCCGTACCTGTCGAGTGGTCGGCCAGCTGCGTTCGACGCAACGTTACCAGGCTACCGTCCCCGATGACGAAGAAGCTCTGAGTGAAGATATCGTCAGGTTGGCCACAAAGTTCGGACGGTACGGGTACCGCAGGATCACCGCCCTCCTTCAGATCCAGGGATGGCCTGTGAACCACAAGCGAGTAGAGCGGATATGGCGGCGGGAAGGGCTGAAAGTGCCCAGCAAGCAACCCAAGAGAGCAAGACTATGGCTCAACGACGGATCGTGCCTAAGACTCAGACCCGCGAGGAAGAACCACGTGTGGGCCTACGACTTCGTGCTGACTAGGACCCACGATGGAAAACCAGTAAGGATGCTGGCGGTGATCGACGAGTACACCAGAGAGTGCCTGGCAATACGGGCGGGAAGACACATCAGGTCGGATGACGTCCTGGATTGTCTTAGCGAGCTCATGGTACAGCGGGGAGTGCCGGAGCACATCAGGTCTGACAACGGCCCCGAGTTCACGGCGAAAGCAGTCAGGCAATGGCTCGGGAGAGTGGGAGCGAGGACGTTGTACATAGAACCCGGAAGTCCTTGGGAGAACGGCTATGTCGAGAGCTTCAATGGCAAGTTCATGGCAAGTTCAGGGATGAGTTCTTGGACCGGGAGATCTTCTACACACTGAAGGAAGTACAGGTGCTGGTCGAGCAGTGGTGGCAGACGTAC
>JASLPY010000334.1 GCA_030744755.1 Kiritimatiellia bacterium
TATACTGAAAATCAGTGGAACCAAGTTCTTATCCGGTACATTAACGGCTCAGGAGAGTATTCAATATCAGTTAATGGAGCAGAATTAGAAACTTACGAGGGTGTTTCCAGTGAAGACAACGGAAAGGGGGGGAATTTGGATGGGCTCCGTTTTCAAGGAGATGGCGATGGTACGGTTTTTTATCTGGACGGAATACCTGGAGTTGAGCAAGAAGCGATCAAGCTCACATACGTCAGCCTCGGTGGTGTTGCTTTCAATGCGACCGAGGGGAAAGAATACGAGATTCAGGTTTCTAACGATCTTAAACAATGGAGCAAACTTGGAGAAATCAAAGATACCTCTGGTGATGTGGAGTTTATCGATCCTCGACAACCTCTTGTCCCTTTCAGGAAGAATTTCTACCGCGTTAAAGTAGTCAATTAAGATTATTCGCAAACACGGCGGCAAGACGGGTGATGAATTGAAAGCTGAAGGGAAATGAAACTACTAAACACAACAATCGCAGCAGTACTATTAATCCTGGCGTCTTGTTTGACTGTCGTGCTCCAACCTAATGTAACCGGAGAGGATTGGCCTGTTTTTCAGCACGACAATTATCGGAGTGCAAAGACCACGGAAAATCTCCAGGCAGAATTACTTGAGCCTGCCTGGATCTGGCAGTCTCCACATCCCCCCCAGCCCGCTTGGTCAGGCCCAGCAAAGTGGGACGCCTACGCCGGCATCCGCGGCTTGCGGTCCATGAGGAATTACGATCCGGTCTTTCATGTCGTCGTGGCTTCGGGAAGAGTTTTTTTTGGTTCGACGGTGGACGATTCTGTTCGATGCCTTGATGCCCTTACTGGCGAAACAAGATGGATACACCACACCGATGGACCTGTACGAATTGCGCCCACTTTCCATGCCAACCGCATCTACTTTGGCTCCGATGACGGAACTGTCCGCTGCGTGAATGCGGATGAGGGAACGCTGATTTGGTCCTTCCGGCCCAAGCCTCTGGATCGACTGATACTAAACAATGGACGACTGATCCCATTTTGGCCAATCCGAACC
>JASLPY010000335.1 GCA_030744755.1 Kiritimatiellia bacterium
GTCCGCCGTCCGCGGAGCCATGCCTGCCTCGTAACCCGTTGAAAACCGTGGGGTCGATTTGCGCTGTCCAGAGTCCTGGCTACTAACGCCTTGCGCTGTGGGGTAAAAGAAAAATCACACTCTCTATTCACCCCACTATCATTGATCAGAACAACAGAGGAAATAGCTCCTTCGCCTCAGCCCTTTCTGCATAGCTCGACGGCAAGCTCCACGACTTCGTCAACGGTAAGCCCCGATGTATTTACCTGGTTTGGAATTGCCCCATAGAGCGGGCGCCGTTTCTCGAGTAGCGGCATCATCTTCGCCATCTTTTCTTCAGCGTCACCTGCCAGCAGGGGACGGTTTGTATCGCCGGCAACCCTTTCAAGAATTGCTTCCGGTGTCGCAGAAAGACAGATAACCGTGCCCGACCGGTAGAAGTCTTCCATGTTGCCGGCGTCCATAACGACTCCTCCCCCGGTCGCAACCACCAATCCCGTCCTGGCTGACAGGTCCTGTGCCACGTCGCGTTCTATCTTTCTGAAATGAGGTTCCCCATCTTCGGCGAATATCTCGGGAATCGATTTCCCGGCGCGTTCCACGATGATGTCGTCCATGTCGACAAAGGTCATGCCGAGCCTGGCTGCCAGGATCTTGCCGACAGACGTCTTGCCGGTTCCCATAAACCCAAGAAGATATATGTTCGTGTTATCAGACATGTGCACCCATCCTCCGCGTGAGCCCTTGGGACTCCACACATTCTTACGATGATCAGGTTCGCGTGACAAACGCGCAATTATAACAATGCTAGCGTGTCCCCCTCCATGTGCCAAGGGTGTTTACAGTATTGCGGGTCGGCGGCCTTCCCTCATCAACCATCAACCATCAACCATAGGATTGCCGCTAACAACGGAAATCCTCTCCCCGAGCCTTTTGCGTTGTGATCTGAGCGAATAATAGCAGTACGAAAAGAGGGGCCGAGATTGTCTTTACCCCAAAAAGGGAGGCAGGGGGCGGCATTTAGGAGTCAGAATGAGAGAAATGTTGCCAGATT
>JASLPY010000336.1:0-705 GCA_030744755.1 Kiritimatiellia bacterium
CGTGGTGCGCCCGACGCAGCGCGCGTGCTACAAGTTCTTCGTGCTCGCGATGATCGCGTTCGCGATCCAGACCTTCGCCGGGATCGCGTGCGCGATCGACTTCGTCCGCCCGCTCGGGTTCTCGTTCTGCAGCGTCATCGCGTTCAGCGTCTTCCGCAGCTGGCACGCCGTCTTCCAGATCTACTGGTTCTTCGTCGCGTGGGTCGGCACCACCATCTTCTTCCTCCCGCGCTTCTCGCCCGTGCAAAGGGGGCAGGCGCTGCTGATCGAGGTGCTCTTCTGGGGCTGCGCCGCCGTCGCCGCCGGCGGCGTCATCGGCATCCCGCTCGGCCAGATGGGCATCCTGAAGGGCGCGGCCGCGTACTACTTCGGCAGCCAGGGCTGGGAGTTCATGGAGCTCGGCCGGACCTTCCAGGACCTGCTCCTCGCCGGGTTCGTGCTCTGGATCATCATCATGGGGCGCGGCGTCCTCCCGTACCTGACGTGGAGGAACGTGTGGTCGCCGCCCGCGTGGCTCCTGTACGGGAGCACGGTGATGGTTGGTTTCCTCTTCTTCAGCCTCATGGTGACGCCGGCGACGAACTTCATCATCTCCGACTTCTACCGCTGGATGGTGGTACCACATGTTACCTACCATCCCCCCCCCCTCTGGGCTGGCCGCCAGACCTCTATTACGGGGGGGGGGGGTAACAGTAAGAGCATGGA
>JASLPY010000336.1:715-1032 GCA_030744755.1 Kiritimatiellia bacterium
ATGTGGGTGGAGGTGACGTTCGAGGTCTTCACGACGGTCATAGTGGGGTTCATGTACGCGGAGATGGGCTTGGTCTCGCTCAAGCAGGCGGAGAGCGCGACGTACATCGCGGTCATGCTCTTCTTCCTCACCGCCACCATCGGCGTCGGTCACAACTTCTATTGGATCGCGAAGCCGACCAGCGTCATCGCCCTCGGCAGCACCTTCTCCACGACGCAGGTCCTGCCCCTCATCTTGCTCACGATAGACGCGTGGAAGACGCAGCAGGAAACCGCGCGCGCCGAGGCGCAGCAGAAGCAGGGCAACCAGAAGTACGT
>JASLPY010000337.1 GCA_030744755.1 Kiritimatiellia bacterium
TGCTGGTACGGATGTGAATGCGGGAGGTGGGTTGGATGATAATGGCGAGCCACTCTTATGGACTCCTTTGCATCATGCGGCTTGGGGAGGTCACAAGGAAATCGCCGAACTACTCATCGCCAAAGGCGCGGAGGTGGATGCGAACCATGATGGTGAAGGGACTCCTTTGCACAATGCGGCTTACGGTCACAAGGAAATCGCCGAACTGCTGATCGACGAAGGTGCAGATGTGAACGCGAAGGATGATGAAGGCGAAACACCGCTAGATTTTGCCATCTTGGTGGGCCGAGACGAAATCGCCGACCTCCTCCGCAAACACGGCGGCAAGACGGGTGAAGAATTGGAAAACGCAGAACCAGTTGCCGAAGCTTCAAAACCAGAACCGCCGACAGTCAAAGCACCAGACATCTCAATTCAACGATGCTGCCAGAAAAGGTAACATCGAAGCCGTCAAACAGCATTTGGCAGAAGGTGTGGATGTGAATGCGAAGGATGAACTTATTGGAAGGACTCCTTTGCATATGGCGGCTATTAACGGTCACAAGGAAATCGTCGAACTGCTTATCGCCGAAGGTGCGAGTGTGAACACACAAGCCGCCTTTCCTGGCTGGACACCATTGGATGTTGCCATCATAAACAAAAAAACCGAAATCAGAGACCTCCTCCGCAAACACGGCGGCAAGACGGGTGAAGAATTGAAAGCTGCTGGTAAGTAACCCAGCAAATCACACCGGTCGGCTATACCTGTCCAACGTCTCCACCGAATCAGTCAAGCTGTCGACCTGGTTTACGGAACAATACGGAACAAAAGTTTTTCGCATCTGTGCTTTTCCCTGCGCAGCGATAAAAATGACTACACGTATCAAATGTTTTGTGAGGAACTGGTTGAGCAATAACACGAAAATTCACAAAGAGGATAAATTTGATTCCGGTTCAACCGGCCTGCTTCAAGCCGCGCTCGGCAGCCTCGAGGATATGGGCTTCGGCGGGGTCGTTGCGGGTGTCGCG
>JASLPY010000338.1 GCA_030744755.1 Kiritimatiellia bacterium
AAACGCACTTCGCGCTCGTCTTGCAGGCGCACGATAACCCAACCGCGGCTGACACGAACGCTTTTGGCGTGTGTCCGCGCTTCAGAAACCAAAGACTTCATGCCACGAACTCCTAATCAGACCAGAATGTTCCCGAATCATCTTCTCTGCTGCTGCCAGTTCGCGCACTTTCATTCCTTCAGCGTGCGCCAAGGTCAGCGGGGTCATCCAGAACTTAGCAAAACCACCGGCGTGTCGCACGTGAATATGCATGGGTTCCTGTCCCTCGTTCATGTAGAAGAAGAACACGTAACCCCTATTGCGAAACACTTCTGGCATTCATAGCTCCCTAAAGACTGCACCCAGTACGTCGAATTATCAAAGACTTGGGGCGGTACGTCAATCCAATACCTGCGGCTGCCGTGTGAATAGGGCCTAATCCAAGGGATCGGCCTCGCAGGGAAATTCGACAGATGGACAGATCGTCATATGCATTATGAAAAAGAAACCCATATGTGACTGCTGTGGCAAAGCCGGTGTGATGCACAAGCACATTACCCGTAGCTTTGGGAAGGGCGATCGTGTCGTGGTAATCGATGGAATACCACTCTCTGTATGCCCTCATTGTGGCGAGAGTTACTTTGCGGCAGACACGCTACAGGAAGTCGAGAGGCTGCGCTTGCACCGTGCAGGCCTTACTGCACGAAGCACGGCCCCCGTGCTCGCATACGTGTAGCGGCAAGGTCTGTGTATTCACGTCTATTGCTCGCCCTTTGCACGCCCTCGGGTTCCGTCTTCGTCCCGATCGCGCAAGCGCATCGGGACTACGCCGTGACACGCGCTGCCGCCACGATTCTCAAGTGATGAGTTCAGAACGGCCCGAGAGTTGGGCTGGCCTACCGGCGTGAGCGGCAGGGAGAGTGACGACGGGCTCTCGGCAGCGGGCCAAAACCCGCTAGTCGCGGGGTGGTTGTGTGACCCGGTGACCAGTGACAGGATGACCCCGAAAGTGCCACGGAAGCCAAAG
>JASLPY010000339.1 GCA_030744755.1 Kiritimatiellia bacterium
TGCGCGCGAACCCCTTTGTGAGATCACCGCAGTCCAAGTAGTTGTTGACCACGTCCGCGACCACCGGCTTGAGAAAGCCGTACTTCTTCTCGTATTTCTCCGGGTAGGCCTGGACGAAGTCGTAGAAATGCGCGCAGAGACACTGCCACAGCGGTGACTCTCTGGGCCGGCGCGGACGATAGACTTGCTCCACCATGCCGCCAATTGTATAAAGGGACGTGTGCCATCTAGCGGCACAGGTGGAGAAATAGTGAAGACAAAATCGAGGCCACAATATTACCGAATCAGGCGCGTAAGTTCGATTGTCTGTAGCGTGTAGCGCTTGTCCCTGACGCCTTCAGGATAGTTCTCGTGATAGAAGCTCAGCTCGAACTTCCGCCCACCCAGCGGCTTGACTTCATACACCTGGATACGCGTGTGACTGCGAATCTTCCCGCCGAATTCCTCGCCAAGAATCTCCGCCGCGTACCACTGCCCTCTCTCAAGCGTGAACCTACTACTCATCGTCCTCGTACTCGCACTCGTCCTCGAGACCTCTTCGCTCTAACGCTGGCTGTTCAATGTGATCCCCTCCTTGGAGGGGTGCCCGAAGGGCGGGGTGGGTACTTCCCTCTCAGTCATCAAGTTTAATCCGATGTCCCTCAGGACAAGTCCCTTCGGTATAGTCATAGAAACCGTCGTCATAGACAACGCCCGTATCCCAGTGCTTGCGGCAATAGAACTTCTCGCAGTGGCGGCAGTAAGACTGGGTCCAGCCGCCGTCTTCACCCAGAAAGGCCTCCGTATCGCCAGACCTGACCTGTTCGAGCTGCTTTGGAAACCGTTCTGAGTCCGGCTGCGTGCTGAAATCACAGATAATGCCTTCGACCACGAGTCGCTTCTCGTCCGGGATTGCCGTGATCCGCCCGGCCTCTGCGCCACACTTCGCGCATTTGAAGATCAGCGGAATCTCTTCCCGGGTCAGCATCTTCAGCGCCTTCTCGTATTTCGCTGCCAGTTTCTCGC